>CAVOKZ010000013.1:0-106237 GCA_963696625.1 uncultured Solirubrobacterales bacterium | reverse complement strand
GCGCAAGAAGTGCATTCGTAAGGTCAAGGCCAGGGGCCACAAGAAGCGATGAAGACCGCGGCGCTGGCCGTGGCGATATCGGCGCTCTGCCTCGTTCCGGCCGCCGCCGCCGCCGCGCCCGAGCACCATGTCGTCGGCGGCAGCGTCACGCCGATCACCGCGATCCCCTGGCAGGTCGCGGTCGTCGACGAGGCCTCGCCGGTGGACCGTCAGTACTGCGGCGGCTCGCTGATCCGCCCGCGGGTGGTGCTGACCGCCGCTCACTGTGTTGCCTCGACGATGTTCTCGCTGGGCGACGACTACATCGTCGCCGGCGCCACGCGCTGGTCGGACCCGGCCCAGGGGGTGAGGATCCCGATCGTCGCGGCCCAGCCCGATCCGAGCTTCGGCGGGACGACCGCCCCCACCAACGACGCCGCGGTGCTGACCCTGGCGAGCGCGGTCCCCGCCGCGAACGGCACCCCGATCAAGCTCGCCGGCGCCAACGAGCACAACCTGTGGAAGGCGGGGGTCGGCGCCACCGTCAGCGGCTGGGGCTACATCACCGAGATCGGCCCCTCGAGCCTCGACCTGCGCTCGGCGATCCTGCCGGTCGTCCCAGACGACTATTGCGGCTCGGTCTACGAGGGCGTCTTCCGCGCCAAGACGATGCTCTGCGCGGGCTATCTCAACGGCGGCATCGACAACTGCTTCGGCGACTCCGGCGGCCCGCTGACCGTCCCGGCCCGCGGTGGCGACGGGGGTAAGGTGCGCCAGGCCGGCGTCGTCAGCTTCGGCAACGGCTGCGCGCGCCCGGGCTTCCCCGGCGTCTACTCACGCGTCGGCCGCGATCCGATCCAGAAGTTCATCCAGCAGGCCGTCAACGCGACGCCCGACCCCGGTGACGTGATCGGCTCGGGCGGGGTCTGCCACGGCATCAAGGGCCAGAAGGGCAAGAAATGCCGCTGCAAGAACAAGCCGAAGAAGAAGCAGCGAAAGAAGTGCCTGAAGAAGCTCGACGCGAAGGGGAATAAGAGCTAGAACTAGCGGCTCGGGCGCCGGCCGAAGATCGCGACGCCGGCCGCGAGCAGCAGCAGCCCGACGACGGTGAGCGGCAGCGGGTCGAAGCCGGTCGAGGCGAGCGACCCCGAGCCGGACGAGCCCGACGACGCCGACGGCGTTGCGGTCGCCGCCGGAGCGTTGCTCTGCGACGAGCCGCTCGACCCCGAGCCGCCCGAGCCGCCCGAGCTGCCCGAGCTGCCCGAGCCGCCCGAGCCCGAGCTGCCCGCGCCGCTCGACTTGCTGCCGCCCGAGCCGGAAGCTCGAGGCGAGGACCTTCACCGTCCCCTTCATGAACGGGTGCGGAATGCAGTGATAGGCGAAGGTCCCGGGCGCGTCGAAGGTCTGCGAGCGCGCCCCGCCGGCGCTGAAGGTGCCGGTGTCGAAGCTGCCGTCGTCGGCGGTCGCCGAGTGGGGCGCCGGCCCCTTGTTGGTCCAGGTCACGGTGTCGCCGGCGTTGACCGTGATCGTCGCCGGGGCGAAGTCGAAGTCCTTGATCGTCACCGCTCCCGCTGCGGCCTTTTCGGCGGCCGGTCCGCTCGGCGCAGAGCGTGTCGCGGGGGCGGGGGCGGTCCGGATCCCCGCCGCGGCGCCCGGCGCCGAGATGCCGGCGCCCACCGCGCGCGGCGCTTCCTCCTTCGCGAACAGCTGGGTCGGCGCGACCAGCGCCGCCAGGACCAGGCAAGCACTCGCGATTCGCGATGCCCGAGGCACGGTCACGACGGGTAATACGGCGCGGCGGCGCCCGCTGGATTGCCGCTTGGGGCTAGGCGGCGAGGGCCTCGGCGGCGCCGAGCGGATTTGCCTCAGTAGGAAAAAGCTTGCGGTAGGAGCGCCAGCCGCGGAGGTTTCCGCTCCATTCGTCCGCGGCCAGCTCCGCCGCGCCCAGCGGCTGGGCCGGATGCTCGAGCGGCGACATGTGTCCGCTCTCGACCAGGCTGTCGTGAAGCTCGATGTCGGCGGCGAGGTCGCGCTCGCCGGCATGGGTCAGGTAGCTGACCCGGGCGCAGCGCCCGACGCTGACCTTGACCAGATCGAGCATCGGCGCGCCCGACTCGAGGTCCTCGGCCGAGATCAGCGGCAGGTGCCACTCCTCGGCCTCGAGCTGGGCCGGCTTGGAGTCTCGCCAGAGCGCGCGCATGTCCTCGGCGGTCTTGCGGATCTCGGGCTGGGCGTCGCTGTGCGCCCGCAGGTTCCAGAAGTTGTCCCATTCGGTCGCAGTGACGATCACCGTGTGCCACATGAACGGCTCGAGCAGCCGGTTGGCGACCTGTTTGTGGACGTTGAGCCAGTCCTCCGGGCGCTCCGTGTTGCGGTTGGCGGCCTCGATCTCGTCGATCGCATCGAGCAACGGCTTGCCCTCGGCTACGTCGGGTGTCGCTATCAGCGCCAGGACCCGGCGCACGGCGTCGTCGCGGCCGCCGAGCCATTGCCGGGTCGCACGCTCCAGCGCTTCGCCCTCGAGCGGCGGTCCCGCCTGCATCCCCGGTTGGTTGGAGCCGAACTCCATCGGGATGTAGGGATCGTCGAGCACCCGGCGCAGCTGCTTCCAGACCGGGATCGCCCTCGAGCTGGCGGAGTTGCGCGAAAAGACCCGGTGGGTGTTGAACTCGGCGAGGATGAATCGCGGGAAGGTGACCTCGAAGGTCGTCAGCCGGTGGCCGGCGGGGGACACCGAGTCGGCGAGGATTGTCGTTTCGAAGGCCATGATCAGCGGTGGGGGTCCAATGTTTCACCGGGACCAGACGGAACGATTCGCGCCGCCGGCCCCAAAATCCAAGGTTCGCAGGGTCTGTCCCAGGGGTGCGGTCCCTATCGGGACAGACCCTTAGGTCGACGGCGGTGGGGGCGCGGCCATGAACTCGACCCGGTGGCCGCCGGGGATGACGACGAAGGCGCGCGGCTCGCCCCATCGCTCCTTGTGGCGCTCGACCTGGTGCCCGGCATTCTCGAGCGCCGCGTAGGTCGCCTCGAAGTCGACGACGACGACGGCGGGATGCCCGAGGACCGGCACGGTCGCCGCCTCACTGTGGATCAGGTGGATCTGCGTCGTGCCGCTCTCGAGCCAGCTCACGTGCTCGGAGATCTCCGGCGGCGAGGAGAGCTCGTCGAAGCCGAGCAGCTTCCAGGCCGCGATGCAGTCCTCGACGTGCTCGGGCGCTACCTCGATCGAGACGTGATGGAGCATCGTCAGCTTCGCGCCTCGCGCAAGCGCTTCAGGTCGAGGCGGTCCTGGTCGCGGTCGCTCGCTTCCTTCATCGCGACCAAACCCTCGAATGAGCAAACCCGGACCCCGAGCTGGTCGTCGAGCGTGACCTTGAGCGCCCTTTCCAGCATCTCCGCGTATGGGGGTGCGCCCAGCGGGGACTGGACAACGTGTAGCTGCCCGAGCCGGGTTTCGTCATCGCGCGTTGGGGGCGGCAGACAGGGCTGCAACGCCGATTGGGTCGCCGAGATCGGGCGGGGCGCCGGGCTCGACTCCGGCGGCTGCAAGCGTGCGGAGATGCCTTCGTGGTCCGGTTCGACCCCAGTGGTCACCCGCGCCGCTCGGCTCTGCGAGCCGCCTGTCGAAGGCGCGCCGTGAATCGACTCGCTCGCATCGCGCGCTTGAGGCGGTCGGCGAGGGTGGTGGCTCGGTAGAGCCGGCGCCGCTCCTCCGCCTCGGCACTCTTGAAGCGTCCGTTCATCGCCGATCAATCGTACGGCTGCAAGCGGTGGATGCGGACGACGCCGTCGAGGTGGGTCTCGATCGACCAGTCGCGGGCGGCCTGCTCGAGAAAGGCCTCCGCATTCGGCCGGCCGGGGTCGGCGAGCAGGACCTCGGGGGCGAGGCGGGGGAGCAGCGAAAGCAGCGGGGCGACGGCGGCTCGCTCGTAGAGGACGTCAGCCGCGAGGACGAGGTCGAACGGCGCCCGCTCGAGTAGCCCCGTTGGGCTGGACCAGTCGGCCACCGCGGCCTCGATCTCGACGCCGTTTGCCTCGGCGTTGCGCTGTGCGAGGTCGATGGCCTCGGACTCGACGTCGGTGGCCAGCACCGTGGCGCCGCGCCGGGCCGCGGCGAGGCTCGGGGCCGCGAGACCGCAGCCGAGCTCGACCACGCGAGTTCCGGCCGGCTCGCGGCCGGAGACCTCGCGGGCGAGCGCGACGCCGCTGCGCCAGAGCACGGCCCAGTAGGGAGCGAGGGGCGCCCACTTGACGCCGCCGTCGTCGGGCAGCTCCGCCACGTCGGCCGGCTGCAGCACTCGCAGCTCGCCGTCGGGCAGCTCGACCGTCTGGGTAACGAGCCCCTCCTCGATCAAACGAATCTACGGGGCGCCGCGCTAGAACGCCAGCGAGGCCAACACCCCGACGACCGCGATCGTCGTCGACCAGGTGATCGCCTGGGCGATGATCTTCATGTCGAGGCCGTAGACGTGGCCGACGAGCAGCGAGTTGATCCCGCAGGGCATCGCCGCCATCAGCAGGTAGGAGCCGGGGAGGTCGATCAGCGGCACCGAGGCGGCGAGCAGGACGCCGGGGACGATCGCCATCCGCGCGACCACGGCGGTCGCGGCCCCGCCCGAGAGCGGCGGTGGGAAGGCGAGCGCGCCGTCCTCGGCCTCCTCGGCAAGCAGCGTGCCGACGGCGAAGAAGCCGATCGGCAGCACCGCGACGACCAGGACCCGCGAGGCGTCGACCAGCAGGTCGGGGGCGAGGGCGCTCGGTGCGATCACCGCCGCGATCGCGGCGTAGAGAGGCGGGTTGCGGGTCAAGAACGCCCTGACCCGGTCGCCGACGCCCTCGCCGGCCTTCTCGCCGAAGGCGGCGCCGACCGCGAACGCCCCGATCAGCAGCGCCGGGGCCGAGACGATCACGTCGTAGATCACACCCTTGCTCAGGTGGTCGGAGCCGAGCAGCGCGACGATCAACGGGTAGCCGAGGTAGCCGGTGTTGGCGACCAGGGAGCAGGTGACGACGGCGCCGACCGAGGGGCGGGCGAGGTCGAGCACGCGTGTGGCGACGAGGTACGCGGCCCCGGCGGCGACGCCGATCGCGCCGTAGGCGAGCGCCAGCCCGACCCCGTCGTCGACGCTGATGTCTGCGTGGGCGAGGTTGAAGAAGGTGATGATCGGCAGCAGCACGTAGAGCACGCCGACGAGGGTCTCGCGGGCGAAGTGCCCGGCCCGGTCGTGCCAGCGCAGCTCCGAGAAGATGCCCGCCGCGGCCGAGATGACGATTGTGCCGACGGTGAGCAGGACGCCCACGTGCTCAGCCCTGGGCGAGCGCCAGCGCCGCGCGCGCGTTCGAGTCGGCGAGGCGCTTGCGCAGCTTCCCGTGCGGCAGCTCGACAACGATCGCGGTGCCCGGGAAGGTGTGGTTCTGCCAGTTGATCGCGGTGCCGGGCAGGCCGGCGCCGCGGCAGCTCGTCCTCATCCCGGCGATCTTCGCGTAGCGCTTGGAGACCTGCGCCTTGCGGCGGCAGGGCTTGAGCACCGCGTTCCAGGGCTGGTGGTACCAGACCGAGAACTTGGGGCGGATCTGCTCGATGAAGTCGTGGACCGCGCGCGACTCGGGCTCCGAGAGCGGGCTGGTCCCCGGGTAGTAGCCATTCCGCGGGCCGTTGTGCCAGCGGTAGGGGAAGTTGCGATTGAGGTCGACGCCGTGGGCGTTGCCGCGGCGATGGCGGGCGAGGCCGTCGGGGTTGACGGCGTCGATGATCCAGAGGTCGACCCCGGCGATCGCCATCTGCTCGAGACGGCCGATGACGGCCAATCCGGCGGGCTCGTCGCCGTGGATGACGCCGACGACGAGCGCCTTGTTCGGGCTCGCCGGGTCGCCGAGCCGCAGCGCCTCGATCGGGCGGCCCTGCACCGAACGGCCGATCTTGAGCGTCTGCCCGGGCTGGATCTGATCCGGGGTCGGCGTCTGGGCCGGCGAGGAGCCGACGGTGAGAACCAGAGCGAGGGCCGCCGTGACAGCGACCGCCGCAAGGAGCCTGTGCATCAGACGAAGGTAGTCAGCGAAGTCGCCGCGTGGTGCGCCCAATCGATCAGCGGATCGGGCGCGACGCCGAAGGCGACGGTTGCCGCGGCGCAGAGGATCGAGGGAACGACGAGCAGCGCCTGGTTCTGGACGGCGGTGATGTCGTGGCCGCGGCGGGCGAGCACGCCGGGCTCCTCGTCGGTGGCGGCGCCGGCTATCGCCGGCAGCGGCTCGGGCGTCGGCTTCATCCATACGGCCGCGATAACCCGCATGTAATAGGCGAGCGAGATCATCGAGCCGATCACGATCAGCACGCCGAGCCAGGTGTAGTGGTCGTCGACCGCGGCCTCGATCAGGAACAGCTTGCCCATGAAGCCCGAGGTGGCCGGCAGCCCGGCGAGCGCGAGCATCCCGATCGTCAGCGGCCAGGCGAGCAGCGGCCGGCTCGTGCCGATTCCCTCGACCGAGGAGATGTCGTCGCCGCGCCCGGACTCGCGCTCGCGGGCGATGACGACCCCGAACACCGCGAGGTTCATCAGGCAGTAGGCGGCGAGATAGAAGACCAGCGCCTCGAGCCCGGTCTCGTTGGCGACGACGATCCCGGCGAGCATGTAGCCGGCCTGGGCGATTCCCGAATAGCCGAGCAGCCGCTTCAGCGAGTTCTGGCCGAGCGCGCCGGCGTTGCCGACGACGATCGAGATCGCCGCCAGCGCCGCGAGGCCGGTGTCCCAGGTGCCCACCAGCGGCCCGAGCGCGACCTCGAAGAGGCGGACGAAGGCGATGAACGCCGCCGCCTTGGTCGCGACCGCCATGAACGCGGTGACCGGGGTCGGCGCACCCTCGTAGACGTCGGGGGTCCACTGGTGGAAGGGCGCGAGCGAGGTCTTGAAGGCGAGGCCGGTGAGCACCATCGCGGTTCCGATCAGGACGAGGCTGTCGGTGGCGGCGCCGTCGTCCAGCGCCGCCGCGATCTGGTTGAAGTCGGTCGAGCCGCCGCCGCCGTAGAGCAGCGCCAGCCCGTAGAGCAGCGTCGCCGAGCCGAGCGACCCGATCACCAGGTACTTGAGCCCGGACTCGAGCGAGGAGGCGCGCCGGGTGTCGGCGGCGCAGAGGATGTAGAGCGGGATCGAGAGCAGCTCGAGCCCGACGAAGAAGCTGACCAGGTTCTGGGCCTCGACGAAGATCGTCATCCCCAGCACCGAGCCGAGCACCAGCGTGCAGAACTCGCCGCCGCCGGCCAGCTCGTAGGCCTCGTCGCGCTGGGCGTAGAGGATCACGATCGCGCCGGCGAGGCAGGCGATCAGGATGGCGGACAGGGCGAGGGCGTCGAGGCGCAGGGCGCCGGCGACGAGGTCGGTGTTCGAGTCCCACTGCCAGATCGACAGCCCCGCGGTGACGGCGAGGGTGAGGATCGCCAGCTCCGGGGCGATTCGCTTGAAGCCGCTGAAGACCCCGGCGATCAGCACGATGCACAGCCCGGCGGTCAGCGCGATCACCGGCGAGAGGCCGGCGTAGTCGATGTGGGGGGCTGTGAACTGGGCGATCACCGGCGGCTCTCCCCGGCGATAAGGGCCACCCCGTCGGAGCCCTCCGCCGCCGCCCCCGGACGCGAAGCGGAGGAGGCGGCGGTAGACGTACCCACAGATGCATCAGTCCGTTTGAGAACCATCTGTGGGTACAGGGCGAGCGCGACGATGCACGCCACCAGCCCGCCGACGATCGCGCCCTCGCGCACGCCGATCTCGTGCGCCTCGGTGCCATCCGGCAGCCGGTCGTGCATCACGCCCTGGAACAGGCGCAGCGCGTAGTAGGCGGCCATCGCCACTCCGAGCGAGGCGATGATCGCGATCGCGATCTTCGAGCTGAAGACGCCGAAGAGGATGTAGAGCTCGCCGATGAAGTTGGCCGAGCCGGGCATCGCCAGCGTCGCCAGGGTGACGATCAGGAACATCGCCGCGAGGACCGGCGCCTTCGACGCGTAGCCGCCGAGCTTGCGCATGTCCTCGGTGCCGGCGCGCTCGGCGATCACGGCGACGATCAGGAAGATCGGCGCGACGACGAGGCCGTGGTTGACCATCTGCAGCAGCGCGCCGTCGGCGCCGTCGGGGCGCAGGCTGAAGATCCCCAGCGTGATGAAGCCGAGCTGCGCGACCGACGAGTAGCCGGCGACCAGCCGCACGTTCCACTGGGTGAAGGCCATGATCGAGCCGTAGAGCACCGAGAGCAGGGCGACGATCAGGATCGTCAGCTGGAATCGCTCGACCGCGGCGGGGAAGAGCGGGAGCACGATGCGGATGAACCCGTAGGCCCCGACCTTGGCGACCACGCCCGAGAAGACGGCGAGCACCGGCAGCGGCGCCGCGCGGTAGGCGTCGGGCATCCAGCCGTGGAGCGGGAAGCTCGGCATCTTGACCAGGAACGCCGCGGCGAAGAACCAGAAGATCCAGTCCTGGCTGCCCTGGCCGAGCGGGTTGGCGGCCAGATGCGCGAGCGAGAAGTCGAGCGTGCCGCCGTCGGCGGTGAGGATCCCGGTCGCCACCGCCGCGACCAGCATCAGCAGCGAGCCCACCAGCGTGTAGACCAGCATCTTCAGCGTCGCCCGAACCGGGTCGACGGCGCCCTGGCCGTCGCCGATGTCATCGACCGGCGCGCCCCAGCCGCCGATCAGGAAGTAGAACGGCACCAGCAGCAGGTCGAAGAAGATCACGAACAGCAGCAGGTCCTGGGCGAGGAAGGCGCCGAGCGTGGCGGTCTCCGCCAGCGCCAGCAGGAAGTAGTAGGTCCGGGGCCGGTCGGCGCCGCGCACGACCGAGAAGGCAGTCGACGCGAACCAGAGCACCGTCGTCAGCAGGATCAGGAAAAGGTTGATCCCGTCGACCCCGAGCTGGTAGCGGACGCCGAGTGTCGGGATCCAGCTCTCGTTCACCGTGTGCTGGAGGCCGCCGCCGACATCGAAGTCGGCTACGAGCCAGATCGCCAGGCCCATCGTCGCCAGCGCCCCCAGCGACGAGACCCAGCCGGCGCGCCTGGCGCCCGCGAAACAGGCGAGCAGCCCGGCGGCGAGCGGCAGCCAGAGCAGGACGTTGATCATGAGCTGTTCCTCATCAGGACCCCGACACGAGGAAGTAGAGGGCGAGCCCTGCGAAGCCGGTGACCAGCAGCAGCGCGTAGGAGCGGACGTACCCCGACTCGGCGGCGCGGACGAGGACGTTGCCGCCGCGGACGAAGCCGGCGGTGACGTTGACGATGCCCTGGATCACGTAGCGCTCGAACCAGTCGTTGAAGAAGCGCCCCAGCGCCTTCATCGGCCGCACGACGAGCGCGTCGATCAGCTCATCGAAGTACCACTTGTTGAAGAGGAAGGTGTGGACCGGCTTGAAGCGGCGTTCGAGGACCGCCGATGTCCCGGGTCGCCGCACCCAGATCAGGTAGGCGATCAAGATGCCCGCGAGCGAGAGCGCGGCGCCGACAGCGAGGCCGATGTAGGAGGTCTTGTCCGGGACCTCGAGGAAGTAGTACTTCGAGCCCTCGAAGCTGCCTTCGAGGAAGCGGTGGATGACGCTGTCGACGCCCGGCACCTGGACGAAGCCGGCGAACAGCGCGCCGAAGCTGAGCACCGCCATCGCGACCTTCATCTCCCACTCGCGCTCGGCGATGTGGTGCTCGGGGCCGGGGAAGCCGACGTCGGCGTCCTCGGGCTCGTGGGTAGCCGGGTTGACCGGATGCCCGTGGGCCATCTCGCCGCGCTCGAGCGCCTGGGCCTCGGGCACCGGATCGCCCGCGGTGACCCGGAAGACGATGCGGAAGGCGTAGACGGCGGTCATCAGCGCCCCGACGTAGCCGCCGATCGCGAACACCCAGTACATGCCGCCGCGCTCGACCGCGAAGGCGAGGATCTCGTCCTTGGAGAAGAAGCCCGAGGTGAGCGGGAAGGCGGCGAGTGCCAGGGCGCCGACCAGCAGCGCCTTCGAGGTGAACGGCAGCCCCTTCCAGAAACCGCCCATCTTGTCGATGTTCTGCTCGTTCGCCATCGCGGCGATCACCGAGCCGGCCGCCATGAACAGCAGGGCCTTGAAGAACGCGTGGGTCATCAGGTGGAACATCCCCGCCGAGTAGGCCCCGATCGAGACGCCGACGACCATGTAGCCGATCTGGCTCATCGTCGAGTAGGCGATGATCCGCTTCAGGTCGGTGACGGCGAGCGCGATCGTCGCCGCGACCAAAAGCGTCGCCAGGCCGACGAAGGCGGCTATGTCGGCGGCCGTCGGGGCGATCTCGAACAGCGGGTGAAAGCGCGCGATCAGGTAGACGCCGGCGGTGACCATCGTCGCGGCGTGGATCAGCGAGCTGACCGGGGTCGGGCCCTCCATCGCGTCGGGAAGCCAGGTGTGAAGCGGAAGCTGGGCCGATTTGGCGAAGGCGCCGACCAGCAGCAGCAGGCAGATCGCGACGATCAAGGTGCCGTTGGCATCGAAGGCGCCGGGGGCCTGGTGAAAAATCGCGAGCATGTCGAAGGTCCCGAGCTCGCGGAAGATGAAGAACGCAGCGAGCACCAGCCCGACGTCGCCGACGACGTTGATCACGAACGCCTTCATCCCGGCCCTGGTCGCGGTCTCGCGCCGGTACCAGAAGCTGATCAGCGCGTAGGAGGCGAAGCCGACGAAGGCCCAGCCGACGATCAGCAGCACCAGGTTGCCGGCGAGCACCAGCAGCAGCATCGAGAAGACGAAGAAGTTGAGATAGCTGAAGAAGCGCGAGTAGCCGGCGTCGGATCGCATGTAGGCGATCGAGTAGAGGTGGATCAGGGTCGAGACCCCGGTGACGATCAGGCACATGAACACCGAGAGCGGGTCGACCAGGATCCCGAGCTGGATCTTGATCCCGCCGGCGTTGGCGAGGTCGTAGAGCGTCGAGGTCAGCTGGCGCTCCTCGACCGGCTTGTCGAGGACCGTGAACAGCGCCCCGAGCACGGCGGCGAAGCTGAGCAGGATCGAGAGCGTCCCGATCCAGCCCGCCCAGCGCTGGCCGCCGCGGTAGGTGAGCGCCGTGACGATGCAGCCCGCGAGCGGGAAGGCGAGGACCAGCCAGCCGTAGGTCGTTGCGCTCACTCGCTCAGCCCTTGAGGGTGCGCATCTCGTCGACGTTGAGCGGGATACGGCGGCGGAAGGCGGCGACGATGATCCCGAGGCCGACGACCACCTCGCAGGCGGCGATCACCATCACCACGATCGCGAACACCTGGCCGTCCTCATTGCCGTGCATGCGGCTGAACGCGACCAGCGCCAGGTTGCCGGCGTTGAGCATCAGCTCGAGGCAGAGCAGGATCACCAGCGGGCTGCGGCGCAGGAGCACGCCGGTGGCGCCCGTCGTGAACAGCAGCGCGCTGAGCACCAGGTACCAGGTCACGTCCATCAGGCCTCGGCCCCCTCACGCCGCCGTGCCGCGAGCACGACCGCCCCCACCGCGGCCAGCAGGAGGATGATCGACGACGCCTCGAAGGCGACGAGGAACTTCTCGAGCAGCACCCTGCCGATCGCCTCCGGCGAGCCGAAGCCCGAGTCGACCGTCGGCCCCTCGGTGTCGATCGCCTGCAGCCCGGAGCCGATGATCGCGATCGAGAGCTCGGCGAACAGCGCCAGCCCGAGCAGCGGCGCCAGGAAGCGCTGACCCGGGATCGGCTCCCACATCGGCTCGTCGGCGCCGCCGACGTAGGCGGCGACGAAGACGTAGAGCACCATCACGGCGCCGGCGTAGACGACCACCTGCGCCGCGGCCACGAACTGGGCGTAGAGGAGGAGGAAGAGGCCTGAGAGCGAGACGAGATGGACGACGAGCGCGAGCACGCTGTAGAAGGGATTGCGCAGCGCGATCACCGCAATCGCGCCGCCGAGGGCCCCGATCGCGCCGATGAAGAATGCGACGGCGACCATCTATTCGCCTTCGTTGCGCAGCGGAGTCCGCTCGACCGGCTCGGCGAGCAGCATCTCCTTGGTGAAGATCAGGTCCGAGCGGTTGTAGTCCGACATCTCGTACTCGTGGCCCATCGTGATCGCGTCGAAGGGGCAGGCGACCTCGCAGTAGCCGCAGAAGATGCAGCGGCTGAGGTTGATCTCATACGTGTCGGCATAGCGCTCGCCCGCCGAGACCCGGTTCTCGGGGTCGTTCTCGGCGGCGACGACGCGGATGCAGTCGGCGGGGCAGGCGGCGGCGCAGAGCGAGCAGCCGACGCACTTCTCGAGGCCGGTGTCCTCGAAGCGGTGGAGCTTGTGGCGGCCGCGGAAGCGCGGGTAGACCGGGGTCTTCTCCTCCGGGTACTGGATCGTCACCGGGCCCTCGATCAGGCGGCCCATGGTCGTGCGCAGGCCGCGCAGGGTCTCGGCGAAGGCTCGCTTGGCGCCGCCGGCGCCGCCGGGCTCGGGGCCGCGCTGAACTGCGATTACGTCGGATTCATCGAGATACGGACGTCTCGCGAATTCCTCGATCTTTTCTGTGTTCAGGCGGGCTTGCATCATGAACACCGGCCGCTGGCCGCTGGCCGCTGGCCGCTGGTTCTTCCAGCGACTAGCGACCAGCGACCAGCGACGTCAGTTCTCATAGAACCGTCACCAACACAGCAGTCACCAACACATTCAGCGTCGCCAGCGGCAGCATCGCCTTCCAGCCGAGCGACATCAGCTGGTCGTAGCGGGGCCGGGGCAGCGTCGCCCGGACCCAGATCAGCACGAAGATCAGGATCAGGGTCTTGAGGATCATCCACACGGGGTCGAGGCCAGGGGGGCCCGGGCCCATCCAGCCGCCGAAGAAGAAGGTGACGGCGATCGCGCTGACGCCGAACAGCTCGAGGTACTCGGCGAGCAGGTAGGAGCCGAACCGCATTCCCCCGTACTCGGTCTGGTAGCCCTGGACCAGCTCGGCGTCGGCCTCGGGAAGGTCGAAGGGCGCGCGGTTGGTCTCGGCGATCGCGGCGAGCATGAAGACGATGAAGCCGACGAACTGCGGCGCGATGTACCAGAGCTCCCCCTGCGCGTGGACGATTTGCGTGAGCGAGAGCGAGCCGGCCATGATCACGGCGCCGAGCAGCGCCAGCCCCATCGAGACCTCGTAGGAGATCAGCTGCGCCGCGGCGCGCATCGCGCCGAGGAAGCTGTACTTCGAGGCGGAGGCCCAGCCCGCCAGCAGCAGCCCGTAGAACGACAGCGAGCCGAAGGCGAAGAAGTAGAGAACGCCGATCGAGACGTCGATCCCGTAGAAGCCGACCCCGTCCTCGACGTCGCCGAACGGGATGATCGCGATGGTCATGATCGCGCTGATGATCACGATCGCCGGCGCGATCGCGTAGAGGAAGGGGACGGCAGCCGTCGGCTGGAACATCTCCTTGCCGGCGAGCTTGGCGATGTCGGCGAGCGGCTGCAGGAGGCCGACGGGGCCGGTCCGGTTCGGCCCGTAGCGGTGCTGGAAGCGCCCGATCAGCTTGCGCTCGACCACCGTCAGCACCGGCACGATCATGAACACGACGAGGAAGATCACGATCGACTTGACGACCATGATCCAGGTCGCCTCGGCGAAGTTGACGTCGGCGAGCGGGATCACTTGGCCTTGACCTCGACCCGGCGCGGCTGTCCATTCGCCAGAACGTTCGCGTTGCCCTCGCCGGTCCCTTCGATCAAGAACGCGGCGCCCTGGGGCATCCGCTCGCGGATCGCGACGCGCGCCTCGACGCTGTCGCCGTTGACGCTGACCGTGACCTCCTGGCCGCTTTCGAGCGAAAGCTCCTCAGCGTCCTTCTTCGAGATCTCGAGCCGCTGGGCGACGGTCAGGAACTTCAAGGCCGGATTCCGCTCGGTCACTTCATCCGCCCAGATATCACGGTAGGTGCCGAGGAGCAGACCATCGCCGCCGGGGGCGGGGGGTGGGGTCCCCCGGCCGTCGTCGGTACCCATCGGTACCCGCCCCGGCGTGGCGGCCTCAGAGTTGGACGAGCTGGCGGGTACCGAGTGGGTACCGATCGCCGGACGGGGGACCCCACCCCCCGCCACGGCCACGCCCGCGGCTGGACGTTCCTGCCAACGGACTCCGAGGCCGCCAATCTCCTCGAGCGTCAGACCCTCGTAGATCGCGACGTCCTCCGCGACGGCGTTGAAGACAGCCGGCTGGCTGTCGAGGCCAAGGTCGTCGCCGAGCAGCCCGGAGAGCTCGCCGAGCCAGCGCCAGCCGGGCCGCAACCCGCCCGGGACCTCGATGCCGCGGCGCACCCGCTGCAGGCGGCCGTCCGGATGGGTGACGACGCCCTCCTTCTCGGCGTGGCTCTCGAGCGGCAGGACGATGTTGGCGAACTTGGTGCTGGCGTCGTCGAACATCGAGACGGCGACGACGAAGCTGCCCTGGAGCGCCTTCTGCCAGTCGCCCGACTGTGGGAAGTCCCGCACGGGGTTGCTGTCGAAGAGGATCAAGGCCTTGAGCTCGTCGTTGGCGAGCCCGTCGCGAATCGCGTTGGCGTCGCCGGCGCAGCCGACCTCGCGCAGGCCGCGGCCGTTGGCCTGCTCGGGGATCTCGAACAGGCCGGGCCCGAGGTGGTCGGCGATTCCGAGCACGCCGGCGATCGCGATCAGGGCCTCGACCGCGCCTGGGCTGCGCCAGAGGCGCTCGCCCCAGACGATCACCGGGTCGTCGACGCCCTTGAGCTCCTCGGCGAGGGCCTCGGCCGCCTTCTCGTGGGGGCCCTTGGCCTCGAAGCCGTCGGCGCCGAGCGCGCCGGCGAGGGCGCCGAAGAAGGCGCCGGCCTCGCCGGGGGCGTAGCGCGCGGCCTCGTGGGCGCCGCCGTCGAGCGCCGAGGGGCGCTCGGTCGCGACCAGCAGCTTGGCGCCGTTGCGGCGCACGGCCTTGCGGATCCGCAGGTCGATGATCGGCGACTCATTCAGCGGGTCGCTGCCGGCGACGAGGATCGCGCCGGCGAAGTCGAGGTCGGCGGTGCGGGCGGTCAGCTCGGGGCGGGCGAGCTCCGCGGCGAGATCCGGGTCGACCGGGTTCGAGGAGCCGGCGACGCTCGACGAGCCGAGCGAGTCGCGGAGGATCCGCTGGGTCAGCCAGCCCTCTTCGTTCGAGGTGCCTCCGCCGACCAGCGCCGCCGACTTCGCTCCGGCGGCCTTCAGCCCGTCGGCGATCTTGGCGAGCGCCTCGTCCCAGGAGACCGGCGAGAGCGAGCCGTCCCCGGCGCGGACCATCGGCTGCGTGATCCGGTCCTCGGCGGCGAGCATCTGGTAGCCGAAGCGGCCCTTGTCGCAGAGCCAGCCGTCGTCGACGTCGGTGTTGTCGCGCGAGTTGATCCGCATCACGTTCTCGTCGCGGACGGTGAGCTTGACGTTGCACTGGCTCGGGCACAGCGTGCAGACCGAGCCCGCGTCCTCGATGTCCCAGGGCCGGGCCCGGAAGCGGTAGGTGTAGGAGGTCAGCGCCCCCACCGGGCAGAGCTCGATGATGTTGCCGTGGAAGGGGGCGACGTAGGGGCGGTCGTCGAAGGTGCCGACGTAGCTGCGGTCGCCGCGCTCGAGAAGCTGGAGCTGCTCGTCCTCGGCGACCTCCTGGCTGAAGCGCACGCAGCGGTAGCAGAGGATGCAGCGCTCGCGGTCGATCGCCACCAGCGGCGAGAGCTCGAGCGGCTTCTGGAAGTGGCGCTTGGGGTCGTGCATGCGGCTCTTGCCCGGGCCCCAGCCCATCGCGATGTCCTGCAGCGGGCACTCGCCGCCCTTGTCGCAGACCGGGCAGTCGAGCGGGTGGTTGACGAGCAGGAACTCGACCACCGCGTTCTGGGCCTCCTTGACCTGCTCGGTCTGGGTGTAGACGACCATGCCGTCGCGGACCGGGGTCGAGCACGCGGTCTGCAGCTTCGGGATCCCCTCGATCTCGACCAGGCACATGCGGCAGGCGCCGACCGGCTCGCCGAGCTTCGGCTCGTAACAGAAGGCCGGGATCTCGACGTCGCCGTGCTTGGCGGCGTCGACCAGCATCGTGCCCTCGGGGGCCACGACCTCGCGGCCGTCGACGACCAGGGTCACTGCGTTTGTGATCTTCTGAGGGCTCACGCTGCCACCAGCGGCAGGTTGACCTGAGGCGGATTCTCGAGCGCCTCTTCAAACTCCGAGCGGAACTTCTTGACCATCGACCCGACTGGAGCCGCCATCGAGTCGCCGAGCACGCAGAGGCAGTTGCCGATGATGTTGGTCTGCACCGAGGCGATCGTCTCGAGGTCGATCGGCGTCGCCTCGCCGCGCAGCACTCGCTCGAGCATCTTCACCGTCCAGTTGGTGCCCTCGCGGCAGGGAGTGCACTTGCCGCACGATTCGTGGTGGTAGAAGCGCGCGGTGCGCAACGCCAGCTCGACCACCGAGGTGGTCTCGTCGAAGACGATGATCGAGCCCGAGCCGAGCATCGAGCCGGCGTCGGCCATCGCCTCGAACGAGTAGGGGAGGTCGAGCGCCTCCTCGGCGGTCAGCACCGGAGACGAAGAGCCGCCGGGGAAGATGCCCTTGATCTTGTGCTTGCCGACCGGGCCCCCGGCGAGCACGTTGACCAGCCGCCGGGTCGGCACCCCGAGCTCTACCTCGTAGTTGCCGGGCCGCTTGACGTCGCCGGAGACCGAGACGACCTTGGTCCCGGGCGACTGCTCGGTGCCGAAGCTCTTGAACCACTCGGCGCCGCCGAGGGTGATGTGGGGGACGTTGGAGAGGGTCTCGACGTTGTTGATAAGCGTCGGCCCGCCGTAGAGCCCCTGGACCGCCGGGAACGGCGGCTTCAGCCGCGGGTTGCCGCGCTTGCCCTCGAGCGAGTCGAGCAGCGCCGTCTCCTCGCCGCAGATGTAGGCGCCGGCGCCGCGGTGGACGACGAGCTCGACCTGGCGCCCGGTGCCGAGCACGTCGTCGCCGAGGTAGCCGGCGGCGTAGGCCTCCTCGACGGCCGCGTCGAGGATGTCGCCCTGGAGGTCGTACTCGCCGCGGATGAAGATGAAGGCGCGGTTGGCGTCGGCGGCGAGCGCGGCGATGATGATCCCCTCGATCAGCTGGTGCGGGTTCTTCTGCATCAGCTCGCGGTCCTTGAAGGCGCCGGGCTCGGACTCGTCGGCGTTGCAGCAGAGGTACTTGTCCATGTCACCGCGGGGGAGGAACGAGGCCTTCTTGCCCATCGAGAAGCCGGCGCCGCCGCGGCCGCGGAGCCCGGACTCCTCGAGCTCGTGCAGGACCTCGTCGGGAGTCATCTCCTTGTAGGCCTTCTCGATCGCCCGGTAGCCGCCGAAGCGCTTGTAGACGCCGATCTTGTTGAGGTTGGGCTTGTCGATGTTGCGGAACAGCAGCCTGGTCTCGCCCTTCATTTCTTCCCCGCCTTCTTCTTGGTCGTCGCCTTCTTGCGCTTCTCCTTGTTCAGGGGATGGCGGCTGAGGCGCTCGTCGGGCGGGGTGTCATCGCCGCCCGCGGCCGAGCGCTTGGAGAGCGCCTTGTCGGGGAGCACCTCGGCGCCGCGCTTGCCGAGCTGCTCGAGGGCGTCGGCGGCGTCGCCGGCTTCCAGCGGCCCGTAGTAGCGCTCGTCGATCGAGGCCATCGGCGCAATGTCGCAGGCGCCGAGGCACTCGAAGCCGCGGACCTCGACGTCGTCGCCGGCCGCTTCCTGGAAGGCGGCGAGCACGTCGTCGCCGCCGCGCAGCCAGCAGCTGATGTTGGTGCAGACCAGCACCTCGTGCTTGCCGACCGGCTCGAGGTGAAAGAGGTCGTAGAAGCTCGCGACCGATTCGAGATAGGCCGGGGTGAGGCCCATGACCGCGGCGGCCTGACGGATGCCGTCGGGCGAGCACCAGCCGTACTTGCGCTGCACCGCCCACAGCGCCGGGATCGAGGCCGAGCGCTTCTCGGGGTACTTCTTCATCGCGGCCTGGATCTCGCGACGCAGCGCCGCGGGCACCTCGACTTCCGCGGGGTCCTCGACGCCGAGCGGCTCCTTGTCGAGGGTTCGGCCTTCCGTCAGGGCTTTGTCAGAAGGAGAGTGGGCCAGCCACGGGGCGTCGGTCATCGATCCACGCCTCCGATGATCGGATCGAGCATCGCCAGGTTCTGGATCATGTCGGCGATGTAGCCGCCGACGCACATGTCCGGCAGCGCCTGGAGGTTGACGAACGACGGGTCGCGGAAGTGGACGCGGGCGGGCTTCGAGGATCCGTCGGCGACGACGAAACAGCCGAGCTCGCCGCGGGGGCTCTCGACCGCGTAGTAGAGCTCGCCGGGCGGCACGCGGAAGCCCTCGGTGACGAGCTTGAAGTGGTGGATCAGCGCCTCCATCGAGGTGCCGAGCTCGTCGCGCGGCGGCAGGCAGAACTTGCGGTCGTCGAGCCGGAAGGGCCCTTCGGGCAG
Organism: uncultured Solirubrobacterales bacterium; assembly: GCA_963696625.1. Lineage (GTDB taxonomy): Bacteria > Actinomycetota > Thermoleophilia > Solirubrobacterales > 70-9 > JAWVFN01. Next base: position 87,845 of record CAVOKZ010000013.1, on the reverse strand, counting down.
CCCGTCGAGGCACTGCTCGACGATCCGCACCGACTCGCGCATCTCCTGCATCCGCACGCGATAGCGGTCGTAGCCGTCGCCGACGGTCCCGACCGGGATCGCGAACTCGACGTCCGGGTAGGCGAGGTAATCGGTCGTCTTGCGCAGATCCCAGGGCTCGCCGGCGGCGCGCAGCAGCGGCCCGGTCACGCCGAGCTCCAGCAGCCGCTCGCGGGAGACCACGCCGACGCCCTTGGTGCGGCGCAGGAAGATCTCGTTCTTGTCGAGCAGCGCCTCGAACTGGTCGATCCGCTCCGGCATCTGGTCGAGGAAGGTGCGCAGCTTCTGCTCGAAGCCGGAGGGGATGTCCTCGATCACGCCGCCGATCTGGAAGTAGCGCGTGTGCATCCGCTGCCCCGTGGACATCTCGAAGATGTCGAGGATCGTGTCGCGCTGGCGAAAGCAGTACCAGAACATCGAGATCGCGCCGAGATCGAGGGCGGATGTGCCAAGCCAGACGAGGTGGGAGTGGATGCGGTTGAGCTCGAGGTGGATCGTGCGCAGGTACTTGGCCCGCGGCGGAAGCTCGACCTCGACCATCTGCTCGACGGCACCGCAGAACGCCTGCATCTGAAAGAAGTAGGAGAGGTAGTCCATGCGCTCGACGAACGGGATCACCTTCCAGTACGGGTGCTGCTCGCAGGACTTCTCGATCCCGGTGTGGAGGTAGCCCACGACCGGGTGGGCCTTGCGCACCGTTTCGCCCTCGAGCTCGACCTCGAGCCGCAGCACGCCGTGGGTCGCGGGATGGTGGGGGCCGACGTTGACCTCGAGAACCTGGTCCTCGATGTCCGGAGGGAAGCCCGGTTCCTCGGCGACGCCGGGGTCGTGGGGCCCCGTCTGCTCCTTGACCCTGGCCGAGATGTCGGTCACTCGTACCACCCCGGGTTCTCGGGCTCGTCCTTGGTGAAGATCACCGGCTCGCCGCCGACCGGGAAGTCGCGGCGCTGGGGCCAGCCGACGTAGTCGTTCGGCATCAGGATCCGCGTCATCTCGGGGTGCCCGGTGAACTTGATCCCGAAGAAGTCGTAGGCCTCCCGTTCTTGGTAATTGGCGGCCGGGAAGAGCTCCACGCATGAGTCAATCGTTGGCAGTCGCATTTTCCCGGCCTCATGAACCGCCTCCTCCTCCGCTTTGCGTCCGGGGGCGGCGGGGGCAGGAAGGAGCGCCTTCACGTTGATCCGCTCGACCCGGTCCATGTTGAGCAGCTCATAGTGGACGGCGAAGCGAGGCTCCTTGGGCAGGTAGTCGGCGGCGTGGAGGCTCGAGAGGAAGCGGTACTGCTGATCGGGCTCGTCGCGCAGCCAGCGCAGCGCCCAGAGCACGTGGAACGCCTCGACGATCAGCGTCGCCTTGTCGTGCTCGAAGGCGGTCTCGAGCACGGTGCCCGGGTTTCCCTTGTTGATCTCCTGGGCAATCAGCTCCAGGCCGGGGGCGTCAGGCATGAGCGCCACCCGACCCGGCTTCGCCATCAACCGCCGCCTCCTCCGCTTCGCGTCCGGGGGCGGCGGGGCTCTGGTTCGGCGGGGTGGACCTCATCTTCGCCTCGGCGACATCAAGCGGCTGCATCGCGGCGATCCGCCTTGCCGAGGCCAGCGCCTCCTCGGAGGGGGCGCCCGGCTCGTGGCGCGCCCACTCCTCGGTGCCGGCCGCGTTGTAGCGCTCGCGCCAGCCGAGGTCGGGCTCGCCCTTGATCTTGGCCTGGAGCTTGTTGAAGCCGTGCAGCAGGGCCTCGGGCCGGGGCGGGCAGCCGGGGATGTGGATGTCGACGGGCATGAACCTGTCGGCGCCCTGGACAACCGCGTAGTTGGCGAACATCCCGCCGGAGGACGAGCAGTCGCCCATCGAGATCACCCATTTCGGCTCGAGCATCTGGTCGTAGACGCGTCGGATGACCGGCGCCATCTTGATCGACACCCGCCCGAGACGATGATCATGTCGGCCTGGCGCGGTGACGCGCGGAACACTTCGGCCCCGAAGCGCGCGATGTCGTATCGCGCGGTGACGCGTCGACATCATCTCGATCGCGCAGCAGGCGAGCCCGAAGGTGAGTGGGAAGACAGCCCGGGCGCGGGCCTGGTTGAGCACGTCCTCGAGGCGGCCCGTCGGCACCCGCTCCTCGATGTAGCGCTCGAGGTCTTCGCCTTCGAGGGCGCCGGCGAGCATGTCGCGCGCCCGCAGCTGCTTGGCTCGGAGATCTACTTCCAATCCAGGGCCCCTCGGCGCCAGACGAAGACCAGGGCGACGGCGAGGAGGGCGACGAAGGTGAGGATCTCGCCGAGCACGAAGACGCTGCCGGCATCCTTGACGATCGAGCCGACCGGATAGAGGAAGACCACCTCGATGTCGAAGAGGATGAACAGCATCGCGATCAGGTAGAAGCTGACGCCGAAGCGGAAGGTCTTCGAGACCTCGCTCGGCAGACCGCACTCATAGGGGTCGCCCTTGGCCGCGTTGGGCTTGTTCGGCCCGAGCACCGAGTTGAGCAAGACGAATGCCCCTCCGACCACCAGCCCGAGAGCGGCGAAGACAATGACCGGTAGGTAGCTCTGAAGCATCGCCTGGGTTGAAACCTACAACTTTGTGCGCCTCTGTCACATAGTGCTTTTTCTTGCTTGTGGGTCGAGTACGTTGCCGCGGTGACCAACGTCCACATAGCTCTCGGCGCCGCGGTCCTGGCGCTCTCGTCGATCGCCGCGATCTGGGGAGCCGTCGCCTGGCTCCGGCAGCGGGCCTCGATCTGGTTCTGGTACTGGCTGCGGGCCGCACAGGTCGCGGTCGCGGTCCAGGTCCTGCTCGGGACGCTGATGGTCTTTCTCGGCAAGGACGCCGGCGACCGCCTGCACTACCTCTACGGCGCCCTGCCCCTGGTGGTCTCGTTGTTCGCCGAGGGCGCCCGCGCGGGCGCCGCTTCCCAGGAGGCTCGGCGACACCGACTTCGAGGAGCTGCCGCCCGAGCGCCAGCGGCTGCTGGCGCTGGCGATCGTCCGCCGCGAGACGGGGATCATGGCGCTCTCGTGCTTCGTGATCTTCTTCCTCGCCCTGCGGGCGGCGGCGACGAGCCCGAAGTTCTGAGGCGGATGTTTCTGAGGGTTAGGCCGCCGCCGGCTGTGCGGCCCCGTCGCCCGCGCCCTGCTCCGGGTCGCCGATCCTCGTGTCGGCGGGGTTGTTCTCGCGGCGCGAGAGAGCGATGAAGGGGAGGCCGACGAGCGAGATCCCGGAGGCGATCACGTACGAGGACGGATAGCCCCAGACGTCGGCGGACTTGCCGAGCAGCGGCTGGGTCCAGACGCCGCCGCTCGAGCTCATCATCGAGTCGAACGAGAGGATCGTCGCCCGCTGCTTGGAGGGGATCATCCCGTTGAGGTATGCCTGGCGGATCGGCATCGAGGCGGCGAACATCAGGCCCCAGACGACCGTCAGCCCGACCACCGGCCAGAAGCTCTGGACGACGCCGATCATCCCGAGCGCGACGACGCTGGTGCCGGCGGTCGCGATCAGCGCCGAGGTGCGGCGCTTGAAGGCGCGGCGGATGCGCGGCGCCGTTAACCCGCCGACGATCTGGGCCGCGGCGACGATCGCGGCCGAGAGCCCGGCGATCTGGTAGGCGTCCGGGTCGCCGTAGAGCTCGAGCAGGTACGGCTGCAGCGCGTAGAAGCCGTAGATGCCGACGCCGCCGGTGAACAGGGTCTCGACCATCATCCACTTGATCGCCGGCACCCGCCAGCCGTAGTCGATCGAGCTCGACCAGATCTTGCCGACCTCGGTCCGCAGGCGCCCGCCCTTCTCGGGAGTGAAGCCGACGTCGTGCATCAGTCTGAACGCGACCGCGAACATCACCAGGAGGACGACGCCGCGCAGCACGAAGGGCACGCCGAGGCTGAAGACGCTGGCGAGGTAGCCACCGGCGACCGAGCCGCTCAGCATCGCGATGCCGGTGAAGACCTGGCCGCGGCCGAAGACGGCCTCGAGGTCGCCGCGAAACCCGGTGGCGTCGAGGGCGTCGACGAGCCAGGCCTCGACCGCGCCCGAGAAGAATGTGAAGCCGAGGCCGAGCAATATCGAAACAACCGCCCACGCCCAGAACGGCCCCTCGATATTCCAGAGCATCACGTAGAGCAGACTGGCGCCCGACAGCGTCACCGTTCCCAGCAGGTACGACATCCGCCGCCCGATCGTGTCGGCGACGATCCCGGTCGGGACCTCGAAGATCACCATCCCCGCGGTGAAGAAGGCGTTGGCCGCGAACGCCTCGGTGTTGTTGAGACCCGCGTCGAGGAGGAAGATCGTGTTGATCCCCCAGATCAGCGAGGTCGCCAGGGTGTTGCCGAGCAGCAGGCCGTAGTAGGTGCGCTGAATCGTGACCGGGTCGGTCATCTACGACGCGACGCCGCCGTAGCCGCCGCGGTGGAAGATCAGCGGCTCGCGCTCGGTCGCCTCGGTCTCGAGCACCGCGCCGGTGACGATCAGATGGTCGCCGCCGTCGATCAGGTCCTTGAGCTCGCAGCGAATCCAGGCGACGCAGCCCGCGATTCGCGGCGCGCCTTCCTCGATCGCCCAGGCGACGTCCTCCCACTTCTCGGGCTCGGGATCCTTGGTCGCGAAGCGGCGCGCGAGGCCGGCCTGGTCTTCGGCGAGCACGTTGATTCCGAAGCGGCCCGAGGCCCGCACCGAGCTCAGCGTGCGCGCCTCGCGGTCGAGGCAGGCCAGCATCATCGGCGGCGCCGCCGAGAGCGAGACGACCGCGTTCGCCGTCATCCCCGAGGGGTTGTCGTCTCCCATCGCCGTGACCACCGTGACCCCGGTCGGAACGGCGCTCATCGCCCTGCGGAAGCTGTCGGTATCGCTCGCCAAGTCCCTTTCGGACAGTAAGGGATAGAACTCTCCAGCCAGATGCCGTCAACCTGCACCTTCACCCACGTCGGCGGCCCGACCGTGCTGATCGAGATCGAGGGCCTGCGGCTGCTCACCGACCCGACGTTCGACCCGGGAGGCGACAAGTACAGCTTCGGCCTCGGCACCGGCTCGGTAAAGCTCGGGCCGCCCGCCATCGGCGTCGCCGACCTCGGCCGCATCGACGCCGTGCTGCTCAGCCACGACGAGCACGAGGACAACCTCGACCGCGCCGGCCGCGAGATGCTGCCCCGCGCCGGCGAGGTGCTGACGACCGAGCCCGGCGCCAAGCGGCTCGGCGGGAACGCCCGCGGCCTCGCGCCCTGGAAGACGACGGAGTTCAGCGCTCCCGGCGCGCCCACCGTCCGCGTCACGGCGACTCCGGCCCGGCACGGCCCGCCGCTCAGCCGGCCGCTCGTCGGCCACGTGATCGGCTTCCTGCTCGAGTGGGAGGGCCAGGACGGTGCGCTGTGGATCTCCGGCGACACCGTCTGGTTCAAGGGCCTCGAGGAGATCGGCCGCCGCGCCGACATCGGCACGGCGCTGATGCACTTAGGCGCGGCGAAGTTCGGCATCACCGGGCCAGCCCGGTACACGATGACCGGCGCCGAAGGGGCGAAGGCGGCGCAGGAGCTGGGGATCGACCGCGTGATCCCGATCCACTACGAGGGCTGGAAGCACTTCAGCCAGGGCCGCGCCGAGGCCGGGGCGGCGTTCGCCGAGGCCGGCATCTCCGACCGCCTCGACTGGCTGCCCGCGGGCGAACCGCGGTCGTTCCAAATATGATCCCGCGCGCGTGCTTGGCCTCGTGAGAACGATTTCGCTCCTGCTGCTCTCCGCTGCGGCGATTGCCGCGGCCGGTTGCGGCAGCAAGGGCATCGAGCTGTCCAGCTCCGACCCCGACTACTCCGGGGCCGAGCTCTTCGCCCAGCGCTGCTCGGGCTGCCACACGCTGAGCCCGGCAGGCACCCAGGGCTCGGGCACCCGCGAGCTGCGCGCCCAGGGCCCGAACCTCGATCAGCGCCCCGAGACCCTCGAGGACGTGCTGTTCGCGATCCGCAACGGCGGCTACTCGGGTTCGATCATGCCCCAGAACATCGTCGTCGGCGACGACGCCGTCAAGGTCGCGGCGTTCGTCGCCAAGTACGCGGGCACGCAGGCCAACAGCACCCCGCGTCCGACCTCGAGCGGCTCGGTCAGCAATCCCAACGGGCCGTAACGTTCGGGTGAGCCGTCCGTGCTCGACCTGAAGACCCTCCGCGATGACCCCGACGCCGCCCGAGCGGCGCTCGCCCGCCGCGGCGCCGCCGAGGATCTCGAAGAGGTCCTGCGCCTCGACGCCCGCCGCCGCGAGCTGTTGCCGGAGATCGAGGCGGGCCGGGCGAAGCAGAACGCTGCCAACGACGCGATCGCCGAAGCCAAGCGCTCGGGGGGCGACGCCGAGTCGGCGATCGCCGAGATGCGCGAGGTCGCGGCCACGATCAAGCAGCAGGAGGCGGAGCTGACCGAGGTCGAGGAGTCGCGCGACCGGCTCGCCGCGACCCTGCCGAACCTGCCGCACCCCGACGTCCCCGAGGGCGAGACGGACGAGGACGCCAAGGTCATGCGCGAAGTGGGCGAGCTGCCCGACTTCGGCTTCGAGCCGCTCGACCACCTCGAGCTCGGCGAGCGCCACGGCTGGATCAACATGGAGAAGGCGGCCGAGGCCTCCGGGACCCGCTTCGCCTACCTGCTCGGTGACCTGGTCATGCTCGAGTTCGCGCTCGTGCGCTTCGCGATGGAGACGGTGCAGGCCGAAGGCTTCACGCCCGCGATCCCGCCGGTGCTGGTCCGCGAGCAGGCGCTCTACGGAACCGGCTTCTTTCCCGGGGAGCGCGAGACCATCTACGAGATCGAAAAGGACGAGCTCTTTCTGGTCGGCACGAGCGAGGTCTCGCTCGCCGCCCTGCACGCCGGCGAGAAGGACATCCTCGCCGACGCCCTGCCGCTGCGCTACGCGGGCTTCTCGAGCTGCTTCCGGCGCGAGTCCGGCGCCGGCGGGCGCGACACGCGCGGCATCTTCCGCGTTCACCAGTTCGACAAGGTCGAGATGTTCTCGTTCGTCAACCCCGATGAATCCGACGCCGAGCACGAGCGCCTGCTCGCGATCCAGGAGCAGATCCTCGGGGCGCTTGGGCTTCCCTACCGCGTCGTCGACATCCCGCTGGGCGACCTCGGCGCGCCGGCTTCGCGCAAGTTCGACTGCGAGGCCTGGATCCCGAGCCAGCAGCGATACCGCGAGGTGACCTCCTGCTCGAACACGACCGACTACCAGGCCCGGCGGCTCGGTGCGCGCTTTCGCCCCAAGGCCGAGGCGCCGCCCGAGTTCATGCACACCCTCAACGGCACCGCCGTCGCCGTCGGACGCACGCTCATCGCCCTCCTCGAAAATGGACAAAGGGAGGATGGGACCGTCGTTTTACCCGATGCCCTCGCGCAATACGGCGTCCCTTCCGCTATACCAACTACATGAGTCCCGCGGCCGTGAAGCGCGTCGTCCTCTGCGACGACCACGAGATCGTCCGCGAGGCGATCCGGACCCGTATGGCGGGGATCGAGGGAGTCGAGATGGTCGGCGAAGCCGTCGACGGGGACGAGATGATCGAACGCGTCGAGGAGCTCGAGCCCGAGGTCGCGATCGTCGACATCGAGCTCCCCGGCATGGACGGGATCGAGGCGACCAAGAAGATCCTCGACCTGAGGCCGGAGACCAAGGTGATCGTCTTCACCGCCCACGCCGAGCCCGATCTGCTCTCGCTGGCGCTCAAGGCCGGCGCCTCCGGCTACGTGCTCAAGTCGGCCTCCGCGGAGGACATCGCCAAGGCGATCGAGACCGTCGCCGACGGCCACACCTTCGTCGGCACCGAGCTCGGCGCCGCCAACGGCGAGCTCGAGAAGCTGCTCGCGCTGACCCCGCGCGAGCGCCAGATCCTCGAGCTGCTCGCCGAGGGCCTCCGCGTCAAGGAGATCGCCGAGCGCCTGACCCTGAGCCCCGCGACCGTGCACACCCATGTGCGCAATGCGATCGCGAAGCTCGAGGTCGACACGAGGACCGAAGCGGTGGCTCTCGCCGTCCGCTTCTCGTACCTCGGCGCCAAGTAGCCCTGGAACTACTTGCCGTCTAGATCCAACGCAGCGCTGTTGATGCAGTAGCGCTGGCCCGTGGGGTTGGGGCCGTCGTCGAAGACGTGGCCGAGGTGGCTGCCGCAGCGCGCGCAGCGGACCTCGGTGCGCTTCATCAACATGCTGTTGTCCTCGACCAGCTCGACGTTCGAGTCCTCGGCCGGCTCCCAGAAGCTCGGCCATCCGGTGCCCGAGTCGAACTTGGTGTCGGAGTCGAACAGCTCGAGACCGCACGCCCCGCACCTGTACATGCCGTCGGCCTTCTCGTCGTTGTAGATCCCCGTGAACGGCGGCTCGGTGCCGTGCTCGCGAAGGATCTTGTACTGCTCAGGCGTCAGGTCCTGCTTCCACTGCTCTTCCGTCTTTTCGATTTTCTCCATGTCTAGATTGTCTCCCACGACACGCATTCGTTACCCCAGAGTCCGCGAGCCGGACACGGTCTTCCTCCTCACGCTGGTGACCTTGGGCGTCTACGGCTGGTTCTGGTACTACCGGATCAACTGCGAGATGCGGGACTACGGCGCGGCACATGGCGACGAGCAGCTCGCCGCCAGCCGCCCCGGCTTGTCGCTGCTCGCGGTCACGCTCGGCGTGCTGGCGATCGTGCCGCCCTTCGTCTCCTGGTGGCGTTGTGCCCGGCGCCTCGAGCGTTGCCAGGAGATCGCCGGGGCGCCGCGGACCAGCTTCGCGCTGCTGATGGTCTTCATGTTCGCCGGGGTGCTTCTCCTGCCCCTGTGGCTGGTCATCACCTTCCGGGTCCAGCAGGGCCTGAACGAGGTCTGGCTCGCGCCCTCAGACTGGCTTGAATCCGAGGTCGTGGTCACGCAACCAGAGCTTGAGCCATAGGAGCTCCTGGGCGAGGTAGATCTCGGTGCGCGTGCCGAGCACGCCCTCGACGTTGAGAAGGGTTCCGTAGAGCTCGAGCGAGCCGTTCAGCTGGGCGACGATCCTGCGGCTCGCCGCCTCGACATTCTGCCGCAGCTCCTCGGTCTGGCAGAGCACGATCAGCGTCGCCCCGACCACCGTCAGCGGATAGGTCGCGCCCTCGGCCTCTCCGGATACGTCGGGCCAAGCGCGGACGATCAACTCTTGCCGGTCGACGCCCGGGAAATAGGCCATCGCCGAAACGGTAGCGACGGCCCTCTCCATGTCGTTGGCCTCCGGGGCGAAACCTGGTGGTGCGTTGTTCGCCCTACGGTCCAACCTGGGCGCCGTGTATTCGTCGAGCAGCTCGCGGACCGCGTCCAAGAAGCGATGCACGAGGGCGGCGGCGTCCTCGTCGCCGTGGACCTCGGTGAGGGCCGTGAAGCCTGAGAGGTCCGCGAAAAGGAAGGTCTGCTCGCTCAGCGCGAGACGAGCCTACCCACCGCCCCCATCAGCTCCTCGACCTGGTCCTCGCGCTTGCCGGCGCTTACGGGCTCGGCCATGCAGTTGCGGACATGATCGTCGACGAGCCCGAGCGCGATCTTGTCGAGCGCGGCCTGCGCGGCCTGGATCTGAGTGAGGACGTCGATGCAGTAGCGGTCGTCTTCGACCATCCGGGTGACGCCTCGAATCTGGCCCTCGACGCGAGCGAGTCGCTTGAGCACGTCCTGCTTCGATGCCTTGTATCCGGGTGTGGGATCCATGTCACTTTTGACTATACCCCTATGGGGTATATAGTGCGACGAAGTGAGCGACGTCGTCGACAAGATCAGCGAGGGGCTCGCCAACGCTGGGCTGATGGCGTGGGAAGTCTGGTGGGCCCTGGTGCTCGGGTTCGCGATCTCGGCGATCGTCCAGGCCTGGGTCCCGCGCGAGCGGGTCGAGTCGGCGCTCTCCGGCGGGGGCTTCAACTCCCTCGCGAAGGCGACCGGGCTCGGGGCCGCCTCTTCGTCGTGCTCCTACGCGGCGATCGCGATCGCCAAGTCCTTGTTCCAGAAGGGCGCTTCGGCCGCATCGGCGCTGGCCTTTCAGTTCGCCTCGACCAACCTGGTCTGGGAGCTCGGCCTCGTACTCTGGATTCTGATCGGTTGGCAGTTCACGCTCGCCGAGTACATCGGCGGCATCGTGATGATCGTGCTGATGGCGGCGCTACTCCGTGTCTTCGTTCCGAAGCGGGTCGAGGAGGAAGCGCGTGAGCACGCGCTCTCGGCCGAAACCGGTCACCAACACCACATGGCCGGCTCGCAGTTGACTTGGCGCCAACGCCTGACCTCGAGCGAGGCGTGGTCCGATGTCGCCCACAACTTCCGCGGCGATTGGCAGATGCTGTGGAAGGAGATCACGATCGGATTCCTCCTCGCCGGTTTCATCGCTCTGCTCGGCGACGACTTCTTCAACGACGTCTTCCTCACCGGCCAATCGGGGTTCTGGCCGACGATCTGGAACGCCGTCGCCGGCCCCCTGATCGCCGTCGCCAGCTTCGTCTGCTCGATCGGCAACGTGCCGCTCGCCGCAGTGCTCTGGTCCGGCGGCATCTCCTTCGCCGGGGTGATGGCGTTCATCTTCGCGGACCTGATCGTGTTGCCGATCATCGTTGCCTACCGCAAGTACTACGGCTGGAGCTTCGCGCTGAGGATCACCGCGCTGATGTTCGTGACCATGGTCTTGGCGGCGCTGGCAATCGACGGGCTCTTCTCGGCCGTGAATCTGATCCCCAGCACGCGCCCCTCGACCGACGACGTTTTCGGCACGATCGAGCTCAACTACAAGGCCGTACTCAACGCTCTGGCGCTGGTCGCCTTCCTTGTGCTGATCAGCCTGACCGTCCGTCGCGGCGTCACCGACCCGGTCTGCGGGATGACAGTCGACAAGGACAAGGCGATTCGCAGGGACTTCGGCGGCGAGACCTTCTACTTCTGCTCGGAGCATTGCGTGCACGCATTCGAGGCCGAGCCCGATCGCTACATCGGCGGCTCGCAACCCCGCGACGAGCACGCCGCGCATGCCCGCTAGCCCGGGACTCAACTCGCTCGCGGTCAGCGCGACGAACCACTGCCTGACCGGGTGCGTGATCGGGGAAATCACCGGTATGGCGATCGCGACGGCGTTCGGGTGGGGCAACGCGCCGCAGATCGCGCTCGCGATTGCGCTGGCCTACCTGTTCGGGTTCACCCTCACCGCCAGGCCCCTGATCATGGCCGGGCTCGCCGCCGGGGTCGTGGTCTCGACCGCGCTCGCCGCCGACACCGTCTCGATCACGATCATGGAGGCGATCGACAACCTCACCGTCGTGCTCTGGCCGGGCGCGATGGAAGCGGGCTTGGGCGATTTTCTGTTCTACGCCAGCATCGCCGCCGGCTTCGCGATCGCATATCCGTTCGCGTTTCTGGCCAACCGCTACATGATCGGCCGCGGCAAGGGCCACGCCGTCGTCCACGAGTTCCACCACTAGCGCCCGCGCTCCTTGGGCGCCAGAACATAAAGGGGTCGAACATAAAGGGGTCAGACCCCTTTATGAAGGGGTCTGACCCCTTTAAGGAGTCCACTCCGGCGCGTAGGCCGGGAACGCGGGGCCGCGGATCTGGAACCTGGTCGCGGCGGCGGAGCGCGGCCAGCGCCAGAGGCTCATCGGGCCCGAGCGTCCAGCGAAACTCATGTGGTAGATCATCATCCGCACCCGCTTGTGGCTCCGCTGGAAGCGGAAGAGGCGCCTGACGAAGGCTGGGTTGTCGGCGTCCCAGACTCCCCACTCGCCGATCGCGACCGGTTTGCCCTTGAAGGTCTTGTAGAAGCGGCTGAGCGACGACCACGCCGGATACTTGGAGTAGGTGTCGGTGCCGACCCAGTCGACCCAAGCGGGTCCCGGCCAGTACTTCTTCGCCGCCTGCGCCTTGATCCGCGGCGAGCCGTAGACCAGCGGGCACCAGATGAACGCGACCTGGGGCGCCGCGAGCGTCGCCGGCAGTGGCGCCTTCGTCTTCTTCTGGATCGGTGGCAGCCCCAGAGCCGCCAGGCGGGCGTTGGTGTCGGCGACCGTGCTCGCGCCCTTGACGATCAGCACCATCCGCCGCCAGGCGCGCTTGTACCAGAGCTGGGAGTTGCCGCCGCCGCGGCTCGAGCCGTAGGAGGTCGTCGCCGAGTAGGCATTGTGGCCGTTGTTCATCTCGGCCAGAGGGCGCAGGTAGGTGATCGCCGGGGTCTTGGCGAGCTCCTTGTTGAGGGTGAGCAGGTAGTCGTCGCCGTCGCCGAGCGCGATCTGCTGGGGAGTGATGGTGCCGGAGAGCCCGTAGCCCTCGGCGGTCGAGATCGAGAGCACGCCGCGCGCGCGGTAGCCCTGCCAGCGGGCGAACGCCTCGTCCGGGTTCGTGCCCCAGACGTGGAAAGCCTGGGCGATCGGGAGGTGCGGCTTGCCGAGCAGCCCGGCGAAGTCGCTGAAGTCGGCGCTGCTGCGGGTGTCGGTGTTGCCGAAGAAGACCTGGCCGGCCGGCGGGAGGTAGGGGTTGGCGGCCACCGCCTGGGGCAGCGCCAGTGCGGCGAAGGCCGCGACCGCGAGGATGAGCTTTCTCGGTGCTTGCACGTCGTAACGCCAACACGGGGCGTCCGCTCAGGGTTGCGATCCGGCCGCGAGGACAGCGCCCGCCTGAGGGGGCTGCAACCGATTTCTCAGAACTCCTTGAGCGGCCCGCCCGACTGGTCGACCGAGGCGGTGCTCATCACGTTGGCGGCCCAGTCGTAGGGGGTCGCCACCGGGTCCCAGGTCATCGTGCCGGTGCCGCCCGCGGTGCCGGCCAATACGCCGAGGCCGACCGTAGTCCTCGTTCCGAGGGTCACCGTGACCGAGTTGCCCGACATCACCATCGTCGAGGCGGTGCCCGAGTCGCCGAACTCGAGGCGGCCGCCGAGCAGGCCGATCACGTAGTCGTCGCGCCCGAGGTCGACCTGGCCGTAGGGAAGGGCCGAGGAGTTGGCGCTGTTGTAGATCTCGACGCTGTCGTGTCCGAGGGCAAGCAGGCCGTGGGTGATGCGGACGACGACGTTGGTGGAACTGCCATTCCAACCGGCGAGGATCGAGAACGGCTCGATCGGCTCGCTGAACGTGTAGGTGATCGTGTCGGTCTCCTGAGCCTGGCCGACTGTCGTGGCGTGGTTCGCCGTCTGGATGTCGCTCGCCGTCGGGATCGTGTTGTCGACCGTGACCGAGAAGTTCGCAGTCGTTGTCGCCGCCACGGTGTCGGTGAGAGTCAGGGAGTACGACTTCGGGCCCGCGCTCAAAGGGGTCGTGGCGGTGAGCTGGGCGCTGCGGTAGTTGTAGGTGTTGCCGTCCACCGAGAAGCTGCCGTTGACCATCGCCACGGCGGTCTGCCCGGTGGTCACGTTGCCGACGTTGGCGGTCAGGGTCGAGACCCCGGCGGGGGGGTTGCCCGAGCCGACGACGTTGGCGTAGATGAAATACGTGCCGCCCTGCTTGATCAGGCTCGCGTGTCCGCCCTGGGACTTGGCGATCACCGAGGTCCCGATATTCGGGCCGACCACGGTCGCGGTCGCGCTCTGCGCGCTCTCGGCGCCGCGCCAGTTGCCCTGGGCGGGGGTGACGGTGTACCTCCAGCTGCCGTTGGGAACCGCGTTCTCGGTGCAGGTCAGCCCGGCGATCGTGCCCGAGCAGGCAGAGCCGATCGTCTGCAGGTTGTTGGAGGTGTCGTAGCGCTTGACGATGTAGCCGCTCGGGGGAGCCCCGCCCGACGGCGCGGCCCAACTGACGGTCACGGTGCGGTTCGAGACCGAGGCGGTGGGGGTGCTGCCCGCCCCGAGCGTCTCGGCCTTGCCGTAACCCGCGCCGCTGCCCGGGACGACCCAGCTCGCCCACGCGGTGGCGGCGGTGGCGAGCGCGATCGCGGCGATCGAGAGCAGCAGGATGCGGCGCGGACCGGTCACGGGATCGGCTTCGCCTTCGCGGTGTAGGAGAGTGGGAAGGTCGCGCCCTGGCAGCCGCGCGGTGCGTTCTGAGCGAGCGTCGCCCGCATCGCGACGCCCTTGCGGCGCTGCGGCTTGATCTTCAGCTTCAGCTTCTTGCGCTTTGGGATGCTCAGGTAGGAGGCGGGACACCCGGCGCTCGCATCGCGAACCTTGGCCTTGACCCAGTTGACGCGCACGCGCTGCGGGGAGCGGTTGCGAAGCGTCAGCTGCAGTCGCACCTCGGCGCCGGGATAGAGGTACTCGACGTAGCCCTTGATCTTGACCCGCGGCGCCTTGCTTGACGCGGCGCTCGCCGTCGCCGGCCGCTCACCGCCGCCCGAGCTCAGAGCTGCGTAGGCGGCGCCGGCCGAAGCCAGCGCCGCCACGCAAACGAGATAGATCCAGATTGCGCGCATCTCATCGCCGATCCGTAGGCGCGCCGTTGCGCGCCTACGGAGCGTTGCTCGCTCCGGTGATGGCGACCGGGATCGTGAAGGTCGCGCCCTGGCAGCCGTCGTCGGCGTTGCTCGCCATGTGAGCGGCGTCGGTGAGCGTGCTCGGAGTCGAGCTGCCCGCGGGGATGTCGATGGTGAGGCCTGACTGGTCGGTGAACGTGACCTGGCTGGCGGTGCAGCTACCGATGCCGCCGGCAGCGGTGATCGCCCCGTTGCCGGAGATCGCGGTCACCCGAACCGGGAACGTGTTGGGGTTGTTGATCGTCACCTCGACGTCGCCGTCGACGCCAGGGTAGAGCGTCGCCGTCGGAACCACCGCGGAGGTGGTCAGGCTCTGCGCCATGCTCGCCTTCGCGTAGCCCGAACCGGTGCCGTTGGTGGTCCACGCCGCATAGACGAGGCCGACGACGCCGACCACGAGCAGCGCGACGGCCGCAGCGGCGAGGCGATGCTTGCTGGTGAAATTACGCATTATCTGGACTCCTTTTCAAGTTTCGGGGGGGGGGCATCCGTGGCCCAGCTTCCATTGTCCCCATCGTCAAAACGGCGATTTGACTTGACCGCAAGGCGCGAACGCGGGCACTCTGCGAGGGTGAAGGCATGAGCGAATCCGGCCCCACAGGCGAGTCGATCACCAGCGAAGGTCTCGAAGAGCTGCGCGCCGAGGTCGAGGATCTCGAGGGCCGCGGGCGCAACGAGATGGCCGAGCGGATCAAGACT
This sequence comes from uncultured Solirubrobacterales bacterium, assembly GCA_963696625.1. Lineage (GTDB taxonomy): Bacteria > Actinomycetota > Thermoleophilia > Solirubrobacterales > 70-9 > JAWVFN01. Next base: position 72,699 of record CAVOKZ010000013.1, on the reverse strand, counting down.
GCCCGCGAGCTCGGCGACCTCAAGGAGAACGCCGAGTACCACATCGCCAAGGAGGATCAGGCGCACCTCGAGACCAAGATCAGCCGTCTACGCGAGCGCCTGCGCAACGCGGTCGTCACCGAGGTTGACGCCGGCGAGGGCGCCTTTGCCTTCGGCCGCAGCGCCGAGGTTCTCGACGAGTCGAACGGAAAGGTGCAGACGCTGACCCTTGTCGGCAGGGCCGAGGCCGATCTCGGTAGCGGCAAGGTGTCGGCCGAGTCACCCGTGGGCCGGGCGCTGCGCGATCAGCCTGTCGGCTCCACGGTCACGGTCGAGACGCCCCGCGGCGCGCGCAACTACAAGATCCAGAAGCTCGTCGGCTGACCTCCGGATCCTCTCGGGTTGACGGAGGGGGTGGGATTCGAACCCACGGACCGAGAACTAGCCCGGTCAACGGCTTTCAAGGCCGCCGCATTCGACCGCTCTGCCACCCCTCCGGGGTGTGGGCGGAGGGTAGCCCTCGATACGGTTCAACCGTGGCCGACAACGATGCAGTCACAGTCCGGTTCTACGACGCCTTCGCCAACCACGACGGCGACAAGATGGCGGCCTGCTACGCCGAGGACGCGCGCTTCTCGGACCCGGTGTTCCCGGGGCTGAAGGGGGCCGAGCCCGGCCAGATGTGGCGGATGCTGACCGCCGACGAGGACTCCGATCTCGAGGTCAAGCTGCTCGGCCACTTCGCCGAGGGCGACACCGGCGCCGCGCACTGGCGGGCGACATACACGTTCCCCGACACCGGGCGCGAGGTCGTCAACGACGTCCGCGCCAGCTTCCACTTCGCCGACGGCAAGATCGTCGACCACGTCGACGACTTCGACTTCCACAAGTGGGCGGGCCAGGCGCTGGGCCTGCCGGGCAAGCTGCTCGGCGGCACGCCGATCATCAAGGGAGCGACCCGGCGCCGGGCCCGAAAGCGGCTCGACGAGTTCATCGCCGCTGACGAGTGACGTCGTGGCGCAACTGGGCCGGCGACCAGGTTTGTACGCCTGCTCGCATTGAGCGGCCCGCGAGCGCCGACGAGATAGCCCGCGCGGTTCAGGCCGCGGCTCGGGACGGGCTGCCGGTTCGTGCGGCGGGCTCGGGCCACTCATTCACCGGAACGGCGCTCACCGACGGCGTCATGCTCGACATCGGGCGGCTCGACGGTGTCATCGATTTCGATCCGGAGTCCGGGCTGGTCAAGGTCGAGGCGGGGATCGGGCTCGGGCGACTCGGCGAGGAGCTCTGGAGCCGCGGGCGGGCGATGGAGAACCTGGGTGACATCGACAAGCAGACACTGGCCGGGGCGATCGCGACTGCGACCCACGGCACGGGCTCGGGGTTTCGCAACATCTCCTCGCAGATCGAGGCGATCGAGCTCATCGACGCCGAGGGGACGACGCGCGAGATCGACGGTTCTGACCCCCAGGCGCTGGCGGCGGCGCGGGTCTCGCTCGGCGCGCTCGGAGTCGTCACCGCCGTCACCCTGCGCACGGTTCCGGCCTTCACGATCCACCGCGTCGACTCGCCGCTGCCCTTCGACGAGACCCTCGCGCAGATCCAGGATCTCGCCGACGGCTCCGATCACTTCGAGTTCTACGTCTTTCCGCACACCGAGACGGCGCTGCTGCGAAACAGCGAGCGGACCGACGACGAGCCCCGGCCCCGCAATGCGGTCATCCGCTACCTCAACGACGTGGTGCTCGAGAACCACCTGTTCGGCCTGCTGGCTCGCTTCGGGCGCCGGCGGCCGTCGACGATCCCGCGGATCTCGCGCTTCGCCGCGAGCCGGCTCGCCCACAGTGAGGCGACGGACCGCTCCTACCGCGTGTACGCGAGCGAGCGCCGGGTCAAGTTCACCGAGATGGAGTACGGGATCCCGCGCCGCCACGCCGCCGAGGCCGTCGCCCGGGTCAAGGAGTGGGCCGAGCGCCCCGAGCTCGACGTCAACTTCCCGATCGAGGTCCGCTTCACCGCCGCCGACGATGCGCCGCTCTCGACCGCCGCCGAGCGCGACACCTGTTACATCGCCGTCCACATGTTCAGGGGCATGCCCTGGGAGCCGTATTTCCGGGGGGTCGAGGAGATCATGAGTTCCTACGACGGCCGACCCCATTGGGGCAAGCGTCACTTCCAGACCGCGGCGACGCTGGCGCCGCGATATCCGAAGTGGGACGAGTTCCAGGCGGTGCGCAGGCGTCTCGATCCGGGCGGTCGCTTCGCCAACCCCTACGCCGATCGGGTTCTCGGACGCCCTTAGCGGCGGGGCTCTCTAGCCTGCGCGACCGTGGAACGCGCGAGCACCGGCCGAGGGGCCCACACCTGGGTGATCCTGCCGACCTACAACGAGGCCGGCAACGTCGAGAAGATCCTCGCCGCGGTCCTCGCGCACCTGCCCGATTCGCGCCGGGTGCTGATCGTGGACGACAATTCGCCCGACGGCACCGGCGACATCGCCAACCGGCTCGCCGCCGAGGACGACGATGTAGCGGTTCTGCATCGCGAGGTCAAGGAGGGGCTCGGCCCCGCCTACATCGCCGGCTTCCGGCAGGCACTCGCCGAGGGGGCCGAGGTGGTCGTCGAGATGGACGCCGACTTCTCCCACGATCCCGTCGACCTCCCGCAGCTGCTCGCCGCCGTCGAGGAGGGGGCCGACCTGGTGATCGGCTCGCGCTACGTCGAGGGCGGCGGCGTCAGCGATTGGGGTGTTCTGCGGCGGGCGATCAGCCGCGGCGGCTCTGCCTATTCGCGGGCCGTGCTCGGGCTCGAGATCCGCGACCTGACCGGCGGCTTCAAGGCCTTCCGGCGCCCGGTTCTCGAGGCGATCGACTTCGGCTCGGTCGAGGCCCGCGGCTACGCCTTCCAGGTCGAGATGACCTACCGCACTGTGCAGCTCGGATTCAACGTCGTCGAAGTGCCGATCCACTTCCGCGAGCGCGAGGTCGGGACCTCGAAGATGAGCCGCGGGATCATTGCCGAGGCCGCCTGGCGGGTACCCCATATGCGGTTCCGGCGCAGGCAGCGGCATCCCCGACCCGGCGGCTGACTATTCTTGGCGCCGTAACGCCCGCTTGTTTCGCGGGACTTCACTTTGTATAGTATTGGGCAGCATCCAATCCAGAAGATGAGGAGACACAAGTGAGTGGCAAGCTTTCCGACGTAACCGACGCAAACTTCGAGGCCGAAGTTGTCAAGGCGGAGGGCGCGACTCTCGTCGACTTCTGGGCCCCGTGGTGCGGACCGTGCCGCGTCGTCCATCCGGTGCTCGAGGAGATCGACGCCGAGCGCGACGACCTGAGGATCGTCAGCCTCAACACCGACGACAATCCGCAGACCGCCGCCAAGTACGAGGTGCTCTCGATCCCGACGCTGATCCTCTTCCGCGACGGCGAGATCGCCAAGAAGGTCATCGGCGCGATGCCGAAGGCCCGCCTCGAAGCCGAGCTCGAGCCCGCGCTCGCGTAGAGCGCGTCTCTAGAGGATTTGGCCGGCGACGAAGCCGGCGAGCAGCACCGAGAAGCCGGTGATCTCGGTGACGATCAGCGCCCACATGTAGGGGGTGATGCCCTTCGTCATCGGATTGCGGAAGTGGTTGTCGGTCATCTGCGTCGCCCCGGTGACCGTGTAGGAGGCGATCGCGATCACGAAGAAGCCGATCGTCGCGAAGGCGGCGATCAGGTTGATCGCCGTGCTCCAGTCCGAGAGCTCGACGAAGACCGCGATCAGCAGCGTCGCGAACGAGTAGAGCAGCGCCGCGCGGTGGGCGGTATCGACGTACGGGTGGGCTTGGCCCTTCTTGCTCGTCGCCATGCCGTGGTACTTCCAGACCCCGAGCAACAGCGCCCAGAGGAAGATCAGCCCCGCGGCGAGCAGCACCGCCCGTGTGTCCGACCCGAGCTCCACAGGCCGGCAACCCTAAAGGGGTCTGACCCCTTTAGGTTTCTCGCCATGCCATTCATCGAGATCCACTGGTACGAGGGTCGCACCCCCGAGCAGAAGGCCGAGATCGCCAAGCGCATCGAAGAGGCGATGGTCGAGATCGCCGGCACGCCGCCCGATCACGTCTGGGTCAAGTTCTCGGACTCCTCGAAGTCCGATTTCATCATCGGCGAGCCTGCCGACTAGAGGGGCTGCCTACGCAGGGGTTCCCAGCTGGACTCGGACCGTTCGGTCCGGCGCCGCAAGTGCCGCTGCGCTCGCCGCCATCAGCGCGTCCCCGTCGAGTCCGTACTGTGCGGCGGCGGTCTTGAGTTCTGAGGTGTTGCCCGCCGCGCCAAGGACCTCAATGCAGGCTGGGTCGCCGTCGAAGAAGTTCACGATGACCGAGGTTCCCTCGACGTACTCACCGTGGTCGAGCTGGACGAGGGCGTCCATCAGGTCAATCCGAAGTGCGTCGGCCTCGCTGTCGTAGTCGGCGGTCATGGAAATCTCCTTCGCTCGTGGATGGTGACGACGTGATCGGCGTTGTCAAGCGCGAAGACAACTCTGAAGTAGCGTCCGTGGATCGTGCCCGTGCAGCGGTATCTGCCTGCGGTATCGGCGTCCGAAAGCAGCGGCTTGGAAGCGCAGATGGCCTCGACGTCCGACGCCTTGAGGCCGTATCGGCGCATCTGGTTGTTCGCGTGGCGGCTGAACGTCACCCATGGAGAAGCGCGGGCAGCTGCGCGTTCGCCCCCTCGCGGTGTAGGCGTCAGACCCCTTTGGTAGGCAGGTCGAGGCTATGTGTCAAGACACAAACGAGGGGTCTGACCCCTTTTGGAGGGTTCGGGCAGGCGAGGTTGAGGGTTTGTGCCGTGGGTGTGTCTTCCGCCGCATCGGCGGAACCGGCAGGCGAGGCGAGGCACCTAGGCGCGCTCGACGCCGATCCGGAGTTCGCGGCCTTCAATCTGGGCGGCGGCGGCGTTGCCGTCCTCGCCGTAGGCGACGGAGGTCGCAAGGGTCTCGCCCGTGACGTATGACTGATGGGCCTTGGCGGCGTCGAGCAGCTCGGCGTCTCCGTCGAGCGAGAGGGCGATGCGGTCGGAGACGTCGAGGCCGGCCTCCTTGCGGGCGTTCTGAACTGCGTGGACGATCTCGCGGGCGAAGCCCTCGCGGCGCAGGTCGTCGTCGAGCTCGAGCGCCAGCGCCACGGCGTGGCCGGCTTCGGCCTCGACCTCGTAGCCCTCGAGCGGCTCCATCACCAGGCTGACGTCGTCGGGGCTGAGCGTGTGGTCGTGGCCCTCGATCGAGATCCCGATCTCGCGGCCTGACTCGAGCGCCCCGGCGACGTGGGTGGCCTCGAGCGATTCGATCGCGTCGGCGACGCGCGGCATGTCCTTGCCGAAGCGGGGGCCGAGGCTGCGGAAGTTGGGCTTGACCCGGTAGCTGACCAGCTCGGCCTGCTCGGCGACGAACTCGATCTCCTTGACGTTGAGCTCGGCGGCGACCATCTCGGCGTGGCGCTCGATCGCGGAGCGCTCCTCGTCGGAGGCGACGACTACGGCCTTTTGCAGGGGCTGGCGGACCTTGATCTTCGCCCGGGCGCGGGCGGCGCGGCCGAGCTCGACCGTGCGGCGCACGGCTTCCATGTCGGTCTCGAGCTGCTCGTCGCGGAGGGCCTCGGAGACCACGGGGAAGTCCCGCAGGTGGACCGAGTCGGGCAGTTCGCCGAACTCGCCGGCCTCGCCGCCGACCAGGTTCGAGTGGAGCTCGTCGGCGACGAACGGCATGAATGGGGCGACCAGCGCCGCGATCTCGACCAGGCAATGGCGCAGGGTCGCGAAGGCAGCGGCGTCGCCGTCCCAGAAGCGGCGCCGGCTGAGCCGGACGTACCAATTGGAGAGCTCGTCGACGTAGTCGGCGATCGCGCGGCCCGAGCGGGTCGAGTCGAAGTGGTCGAGGCCGTCGCGGACCTCGGCGACGGTTGCCTGGAGGCGCGAGAGGGCCCAGCGGTCGAGCTCGTCGGCGTCCGCGGGCGGGCCCGGCGCCGCCGCGGCGTCGATCCCCTCGCTGTTCGCGTAGAGCACCCAGAACGAGTACGTGTTCCATAGCGGCAACAGGAACTGGCGCACCGACTCGCCGATCGTCTCGATCGAGAAGCGGTAGCCGGCCCACGGCTGCTGGGCGGTGAGGTAGTACCAGCGGAAGGCGTCGGCGCCGTGGGTCGAGATCACGTCCCAGGGCTCGACCACGTTGCCGCGGCTCTTCGACATCTTCTGGCCCTCGGGGTCGAGGATCAGCCCGAGGCAGACGCAGGCCTCGTAACTGGCGCGATCGAAGAGCAGCACCGACTCCGCGTGCAGGGTGTAGAACCAGCCGCGGGTCTGGTCGATCCCCTCGCAGATGAAGTCGGCGGGGAAGCGCTGCTCGAACAGCTCCTCGTTCTCGAACGGGTAGTGGTACTGGGCGAACGGCATCGCGCCGGAGTCGAACCAGGTGTCGATCACGGCTGGGTCGCGGCGCAGCGTGCCGCTGCAGCCCTCGCGCTCGCACGCCCAGCTGACTGCGTCGATGTAGGGGCGGTGGAGGTCGTCGGGGACCTCCCCGCCCTTTGCCTTTAGCTCCTCGATCGACCCGATCCAATGCTGGGCGTCACAGCCGGCGTCGTCGCAGCGCCAGACCGGCAGCGGCGTGCCCCAGTAGCGGTCGCGCGAGAGGGCCCAGTCGACGTTGTTCTCGAGCCAGCGGCCGAAACGGCCCTCCTTGATGTGCTCTGGGTGCCAGTCAATCTTCTGGTTGGAGGCGAGCATGCGGTCGCGGACCTCGGTTGTACGGATGTACCAGCTCGCCTTGGCGTAGTAGAGCAGCGGCGTGTCGCAGCGCCAGCAGTGCGGATAGGCGTGCTCGTAGTCCTCGACGCGGAACACGAGGCCCCGCCGCTCGAGGCTCTCGGTCAGCGCGGCGGTCACCTCGGGGTCCTTCACGTAGCGGCCCTCGAAGCCGGTCACCGTGTCGTCGAAGTGCCCGCTGGGCAGCACCGGGCGCAGCAGGGTCTCGGGCTCGTCGGGATCGAAGATGCCGTTCGCGGCCGCGGCGTCGTAGTCGTCCTCGCCGAAGGCCGGCGCCATGTGGACCAGGCCGGCTCCCTCGTCGGTGGTGACGAAGTCGCCGGCGATCACGGGGTGGGGGCCGGGATCGCGTCCGGCGAGCTCGAAGATCGGGCCCTTGTAGAAGACGGCGCCGGCGAGCTCGGCCCCGGTCAGGTGCCCGAGCACCTCGGCGTCCTCGCCGAGCACGTGCTCGACCCGCGCCTCGGCGAGCACGAAGGTCTGCCCGCCGGCACGCGCACGGACGTAGGGCACGTCGGGCCCGACCGCGACCGCGACGTTGCCCGGCAGCGTCCACGGGGTAGTGGTCCAGATCAGCAGCTTGTCGTCGGGCTCCAGCGGGCCCGGCTCGGCCAGCTCGAGCTGCACGTACACCGAGGGGTCGACCACGTCGTGGTAGCCGGATGCGACCTCGTGCGAGGACAGCGCGGTGCCGCAGCGCGGACAGTAGGGAACTACGTTGTGGCTCTCGTACATGCGCCCGTCGTCGGCGATCCGCTTCAGCGCCCACCAGACCGACTCGATGTAGCGGTCCTCCATCGTCACGTAGGGGTCGTCGAGGTCGAGCCAGAGGCCGATCCGCTCGGTCAGCCGGTCCCAGTCCTCGACGTAGCGGAAGACCGATTCCCGGCACTTGGCGTTGAACTTGTCGATCCCGTACTCCTCGATCTCGGGCTTCGAGTTGATCCCGAGCTCCTTCTCGACTTCGAGTTCGACCGGCAGGCCGTGGCAGTCCCAACCCGCCTTGCGTGGGACCTGGTGGCCGGTCATCGTGCGGTAGCGCGGGTAGATGTCCTTGAATACCCGCGCGAACACGTGGTGGGAGCCCGGCTTGCCGTTGGCCGTCGGCGGCCCCTCGTAGAAGCTCCAGATCGGCGCCCCCTCGCGATTCGACAGCGAGCGCGCGTAGACGTCGTCTCGCTGCCAGCGCTCGAGCACCCGCTCCTCGAGCTCGGGGAAGGACTGCTTGGGGTCGACGCGGCGGAAACCGGGCATCAGCGAATCAGCCTGATCGTGATGCCGGTCGAGGGCGCGACCGCGATTCCGCGGTCGGCGGTGATGAGCTCGCATTCGAGCACCTGAGCCAGGGCCACGTAGAGAGCGTCGTGCATCGTGAGGTTGTCCCGCAGGGACCAAGCACCCTCGGCCAGTGGCTCGATCGGCATTCGCGCCAGCGGGAACTCGAACAGTGATGCACGGGCTTCGGCCGCCTTTTGGTCGCTGAGGTTGCCACGGCGGGACAGCCCGCGGAAGGCGTTCAGCGCCTCGGCGTCGAAGTGCGCCGGCGCGGCAAGTCGGGCGGAGCCCAGGACCCGCTCCGGACCACCACCCCATCGCTCATCGACCAAGAGGTTGACGAGGACCGAGGAGTCAACGACCGCGTGGCTCATCGATCCGGCGCAGCAACTCGTCGCCGCGCTCCTCGCGGTCACGCCGGATCATCTCGACGATCTCCTCGCTGCTGAGCCCGGTCGCGATCGGCCCCCGCTCTTTGATACGCGCGCCCCATTCGCTGAGCGACATGCTGTCCAGGTCGTTCTCGATCAGCCGCAGCACGTAGTCGCGCATGGTCATGTGCTCTGCCTTCGCACGCTCGCGCAGACGGGCGTGGAGATCCTCGGGGACGGCTTTCAGCTGCAAGGTTGCCACGAGCATGATCCTAGCATGCTCGCCGCTACTAGCCCGGGCTCGGGGAGCCTAAGCGGCGCGGTCGAGCTTGCGGCAGATGTCCGCGAGCTGGCGCTTCTCTTCCTCGTCGAGGACGCCGAAGGCGTCGCGCACGCGGTCGGCGTGCGAGGGGAAGGCGTGGGTGACGAGGTTCGAGCCCGCGTCGGTGAGCTTGACGCCGACGGCGCGGCGGTCGTTTTCGAGCCGGGCCCGGGTGACGAAGCCTCGGCCCTCGAGCGTGTCGAGGACCTCGGTCGCCGTCGCCTTCGAGGCGCCGAGGCGGCGGCGCATGACCCGCAGCTCTGCCTCGCCGCCGGCGCTGGTCAGCAGCACCAGCATCGCGAAGCCGGTCGCCGAGACGCCGATCCGCTCGAGGTCGGCCGCCAGGTGGCGGGTGAGAGTCGCCTCGGCGCGCATCAGGGCGTCGAGAAGCTCGGTGGGCGAGGGGGTCGCTCGGGTGCAGCTCGCTCATTCGCCTGCGAAACCTAAGCGGGGGCGCGGACGTAGGATTGGCCGATGCGGACGCTTGCCGCAGTCGCCGCCGCTTCGCTGTGCTCGGCCGCGTTCGCGGCCTGCGGCTCGGACACGACTCCGAGCACGCCCGACGCCTGCCTGCAGGGCGCCGAGCCCTTCCTCTCGGCGCTCGCGAGCGCCCCGGGTGAGGTGCGTCTTGAGGGCGGAACGCCGATCAGCGGCTGCATCGTCCCCTCGCAGCAGGCGGGCGACCTGACCGCGGTCGGGGAGGGCCTCGTCGTTGCCGCGACCAGGCTCAACGTCCAGGGCCGCGCCGACCCGGCCGGGCCGGCGCCGCTCGAGCTCGGCTATCTCGCCGGCGCCGTGCAGAAGGGCGCCGAGGACACCGCGGGAATCCATGCCGACCTGCTGCGCAGGCTCGACAGCGCGGCGCGTTTCACCCCGGGCGCGCTGCCGCCGGAGTTCTCGGACGGCTACGACGAGGGATTGGCCGCGGGCCGGAAGTCCGGATGAGGCCGCGCCCGATACCCTGCCGCGCGCGATGGCTGACAAGCTCTGGGGCACGGAGACAGACAAGGCGGTAGACAACTTCCCGGTTTCGGGAAACACCGTCCCGGTGCCGGTGATCCGCTGGCTCGGCCGGATCAAGGCCGCCGCCGCGCGCGCCAACGCGGACGTAGCGGGCCTCGACAAGGGCATCGCCGAGGCGATCGCCAAGGCGGGCGACGAGGTCGCCGCCGGCAAGCACGACGAACAGTTCCCCGTCGACGTCTTCCAGACCGGCTCGGGGACCTCGTCGAACATGAACGCCAACGAGGTGCTCGCCGAGCTCGCGGGCGAGGAGGTCCACCGCAACGACCACGTCAACATGGGCCAGTCCTCAAACGACGTCTTCCCCTCGGCGGTTCACCTGGCGGCGCTCGGCGAGGTCACCGACGCCCTGATCCCGGCGCTCGAGGGTCTCGTGGGCTCGCTGGAGCAGAAGGCGAAGGAGTTCGAGAGCGTGGTCAAGGCCGGGCGCACCCACCTGATGGACGCCGTCCCGGTCACCCTCGGCCAGGAGTTCGGCGGCTTCGCCACCCAGATCCGGCTCGGCATCGACCGCATTCAGGGGACGCTCGGCAGGGTCGGGCAGATCCCGCTGGGCGGCACCGCGACCGGCACCGGCCTCAACACCCACCCCGACTTCGCCGCCAAGGTCCGCGAGCTGCTCACCAAGGACACGGGGCTCGAGATCTCGGGGCCCGCCGATCCCTTCGAGGCCCAGAGCAACCGCGACGCGCTGGTCGAGCCTCTCGGGCGCGCTCAAGGTGCTGGCCGTCTCGCTGATCAAGATCGGCAACGACCTGGCGCTGATGGGCTCGGGACCGCGCGCCGGCCTCGCCGAGATCCGCCTGCCCGAGCTGCAGAAGGGCTCCTCGATCATGCCCGGCAAGGTCAATCCCGTGATCCCCGAGGTCGTGATCCAGGTCGGCGATCAGGTGATCGGCAACGACATGGCGATCACGATGGGGGGCGCCCAGGGCCAGTTCGAGCTCAACGTGCGGGTGCCGCTGATCGCCCGCAACCTGCTCGACTCGATCAAGCTGCTTTCCTCGGCGTCACGGCTGCTCGACACCAAGTGCGTCCAGGGGATCGAGCCGAACCCCGAGATGCTCGAGCGCCACGCCGAGGCGACGCTGGCCACGGCGACCGCGCTCAACCCGCACATCGGCTACGACAAGGCGGCGGAGATCGTCAAGGAAGCCGCCGACTCGGGCCGGTCCCTGCGCGAGGTCGCGCGCGAGATGGGCGTCGACGAGAAGATCCTCGACGAGGCGCTCGACCATCACAAGATGGCCCGCCCGCACGGGTAGGCGGTCGGTCCCGCGCACCGACGCTTCAATCGAGCTCGAGGGCGAGCATCAGTGCGGCGTTGATCTGCGCTGTCGCAGCTGGGCCGAGCTGCCCTCGACGCGTCCCGAGGCGGCCCTTGGACAGCGTGAACACCTGGTCGCAGTTGGCGACCGACTCGTGGTCCAACCCCTGCTCGCGGCCGAGCGGGACCTCTGCCCGGTGTCCGCGGATCGTGCTCGTAACGAGCACCACCGTTACGGCAGAGAGAACCGGGATCGCCACGTCTCGCGTGACGACGACGACGGGGTGGTCTCCGACGCCCGGCAGGTCCGCCTCGAAAATGTCCCCACGGTGGATCACCCCTCGCCGTGTTCGGTCGAGATCACCTCACCGGCAGCGGCCGCGGCGGCCTCGCCGACCCAATCCTCTCCGGGCGAAGCCCCGTAAGCACGCCGGTAATCCTCGGCGATGCGCTGTTCCCGCACCTTGGAGGTGAGGAGCTCGATCCCGGCCCGGAGTGCGGCCGCCCGGCTGCCGAATCCACCCGACTCCACCAACTCGTCGAGCTCGGCCAGCTGCTCGGGGGGCAGCCGAACCGCGATCTGCTCGCTCTTCCGCATACCATTCAGGTTAGCGAAACGGGATGCGACTGACGCGTCTTAGCGCTGTCGGCCGTGATGGCATGCGTGCCGACGGTGCTAGGCGTGTAGGTCACGGCGCAGCTCGACGACGTCGACGTCGCCGAGGTCGCCGGCAGTGTCGCTGTAGTTGCCGGCAGGATCACGGCCGTGTCGGCGCCGGTCACGCCGGTCCCGCTCCGGCTGAGAGCGGCGCTCGGATGCTGAGGATCTACCCAGCCGTCGCGGCCCGCTGGCGGCGCGCCTTCTTCACGCGGTCGTTCTTGGCCAGCTCGGCCTTGCGCAGCCGCACGACGTCGGGCGTGACCTCGATGCACTCGTCCTCGCGCAGGAACTCGAGCGACTGGTCGAGGGATAGTTGCTTGGCCGGCACCAGGCGCACGAGCACGTCGGAGGTCGAGGAGCGCATGTTGGTCAGGTGCTTCTCCTTGACGGCGTTGACGTCGAGGTCGTCGTCACGGGCGTTCTCGCCGACGATCATCCCCTCGTAGACGTCCTCGCCGGGCCCTACGAACAGGGTGCCGCGCTCCTGGAGGTTGAAGAGGGCGAAGCTCGCGGTCTTGCCGGCGCGGTCGGCGACCAGCGATCCGGTCGGGCGCGTGCGCATCTCGCCGAACCACGGCGCCCAGGAGTCGAAGATGCTGTGCAGCAGCCCGGTGCCCCGCGTTTCGGTGAGGAACTCCGAGCGGAAGCCGATCAGCCCGCGGGCGGGGACCAGGTAATCGAGGCGGGCGCGGCCGCTCGAGTGGTTGACCATCTGCGTGTTGGAGCCCTTGCGCAGGGCCATCATTTGGGTGATCACGCCGACGAACTCCTCGGGCACGTCGATCGAGAGCGACTCGACCGGCTCGTGGACCTTGCCGTCGATCTCGCGGGTGACGACCTGCGGCTGGCCCGCGGTCAGCTCGAAGCCCTCGCGGCGCAGGGTCTCGAGCAGGACGACGAGCTGCAGCTCGCCGCGGCCCTGGACCTCCCAGGCGTCGGGGCGGCCGATCTCGTTGACGCGGATCGCGACGTTGCCGACCAGCTCCTGGTCGAGCCGGCTGCGGATCTGGCGCGCGGTGAGCTTGTCGCCGCCGCCGCGCCCGGCCAGCGGCGAGGTGTTGATGCCGACGGTGATCGACAGCGCCGGCTCGTCGACCGTGATCGCCGACAGCGGCCTCGGGTCCTCGGGGTCGGCGAGGGTCTCGCCGATCGTCACCTTCTCGATGCCGGCGACGGCGATGATCTCGCCCGGGCCGGCCTCGGCCGCCTCGACCCGCTCGAGGGCCTCGGTCACGTAGAGGTTCGAGACGGTCGCCGTCTCGACTTCGCCGTTGGTGCGGCACCAGCCGATCTTCTGGCCGGCACGGATCGTCCCCTGGTGCACGCGGCAGATCGCCAGCCGCCCGACGTAGGGGGAGGCGTCGAGGTTGGTCACGTGGGCCTGCAGCGGGTGGCCCTCCTCGTATTCGGGCGCCGGGATTCGCTCGAGGATCAGGTCCATCAGCGGCTGCAGATCGCTGCCCTCGACGCCCTCCTCGGTCGAGGCCCAGCCCTCGCGGGCATTCGTGTAGACGATCGGGAACTCGATCTGCGACTCGTCGGCGTCGAGGTCGAGGAAGAGCTCATATACCGCGTCGATGACTTCGCCGATCCGCGCGTCGGGCCGGTCGACCTTGTTGACGACGAGGATCACCGGCAGCTTCGACTCGAGCGCCTTGCGCAGCACGAAACGGGTCTGGGGCAGCGGCCCCTCAGACGCGTCGACGAGCAGCAGCACCCCGTCGACCATGGTCAGGCCGCGCTCGACCTCGCCGCCGAAGTCGGCGTGCCCCGGGGTGTCGACGATGTTGAGCTTGACGCCGGAGTGGTGGACCGCGGTGTTCTTGGCGAGGATCGTGATCCCCCGCTCGCGCTCGAGGTCCATCGAGTCCATGACGCGGTCGGCGACGTCCTGACCCTTGCGGAAGGCGCCCGACTGCCAGAGCATGGCGTCGACCAGCGTCGTCTTGCCGTGATCGACGTGGGCGACGATTGCGATGTTGCGGAGGTCCTCTCGGCGGGCCATGGTGGACGGGCCATGGTAGGGACCTAGCCGACTACTTCTTCTTTTTCGTCTTCCTTTTCGACGAAATGGACAGCGCCGTTATCGGCCCTGAAGGGTGATCAGGCGCTCCTCGGTCAGCTCCCTGACCGCATAGGCCGGGCCCTCGCGGGTGTTGCCCGAGTCCTTGACGCCGCCGTAGGGCATCTGGTCGGTGCGGAAGGTCGGCACCTCGTTGATCAGCACGCCGCCGAACTCGAGCGCCTCGCCGGCGGCGAGACCGCGGCCGATGTCGCGGGTGAAGACGCCGGCCTGGAGGCCGAACCTCGCGTCGTTGGCCATCTCCAGGCCCTCCTCGAACGAGGAGCAGGTGGCGATCACCGCCACGGGGCCGAAGATCTCCTCGCTCCAGCACTTCGCGTCGTGCGGCACGTTGCGCAGAACGGTGGGGGCGAGGCAGCGGTCCTCGTCGACGAGCTCGCCTCCGGTGAGCAGCTCGGCACCGGCCGAAACGGCCTCGTCGACCCATTCCTTGACCCGGTCGCGATCGCCGCTGGAGATCAGCGGGCCGACGTCGGTCGCCTCGTCCATCGGGTCGCCCACGGTCAGCCCGTTGACGTTGCCGACGAAGCGCCCGGTGAAGTCCTCCGCGATCGCCTCGTGAAGGATGATCCGCTGGACCGAGATGCAGCTCTGGCCGGCGTGGCTGTAGGCGTGGATCTTCGCCTTGTCGGCCGCGGTTTCCCAGTCGCCGTCGTCGTTCACTACAAGCGGCGCGGTCGAGCCGAGCTCGAGGTTGACCTTCTTGTGCGGGACCTCGGAGCGCAGGTTCCAGCCCACCGGGGCGGAGCCCGTGAAGGTGATCGCCTTGGTCGCCTCGTGCTTGACGATCGCGTCGCCGACCTCGGCGCCCGGGCCGCAGACGACGTTGAGCCAGCCCTCGGGAAGCCCGGCCTCGATCAGGATCTCCGACAGCTTGATCGCCGAGATCGGCGTCTGCCCGGCGGGCTTGAGCACGACCGCGTTGCCCGCGGCGATCGCCGGCCCGAGCTTGTGGGCGACCAGGTTGAGGGGGAAGTTGAACGGGCTGATCGCGCCGACGACTCCGTACGGGACTCGCAGGGCGAAGCCGAACTTGCCCTCGCCGGCCGCCAGTCCCTCCATCGGAACCATCTCACCGGTCAGCTTGCGGGCCTCGATCGCGGATGAGATCAGGGTTCCGACGCAGCGCTGGGCTTCGACGCGCGCGGTCTTGATCGGCTTTCCCGCCTCGGCGGCGATCGTCGCTGCGAGGTCGTCTTCGCGCTCGGCCACGAGGCGGGCTGCGCCGACGAGCACCTCCGCCCGCGCGTGCTGGGGGAAGTCCGCGGTCTCGAAGGCCTGCTGGGCGGCCTCGGCGGCCTTGTCGATCAGCGCCGCGTCGCCCTTGGGCACGCGGCCGACGACGGTGCCGTCGTAGGGGCTGGAGACCTCGTCCCACTCGCCGGTCTCGACATGCTCGCCGGCGACGAGCAGGGCGTGATCTTCGGCCTTGTTGGTGACGGTTGCCATTGCTCTCCTGTACCAGCCTACGCCCTCGACTCTTCCAGCAAACCTAAAGGGGTCAGACCCCTTAATGGTTGTCTCGAAAGGCGCAACTCCGACCGGCCGGGCCAGTTATCTGCAGGTGATGGGACGACGACGCAGAGGACGTGCGGTGGCCGCGCTGGTCGCCGCGCTCGCGCTGGTCGCGGTTGCCGCCGCGCCCGCTGACGCAAAGGTCAAGTGGAAGCTCAAGGGCGCGGGCTTCGGCCACGGCATCGGCATGAGCCAGTACGGCGCCTACGGCTACGCCAAGCACGGGGTCGGCTACCAGGCGATCCTCACCCACTACTACACGGGCACCACGATCGGATCGACCGGCGCCAAGACGGTGCGCGTCCTGCTGCGCCCCAACCTCTCGAGCGTAGTCTTCTCCAGCGCCAGCGCGGCCTGCGGAGTCGCTCTCACCGAGTCGAAGAGCTACAGCGCCACTCGCTTCGGCAGCCAGGTCGTCCTCCACAACGGGGGCCAGGACGTCAACTGCGGCGGGGCGATGAGCGCCACCTCGGGCGACGGCGCCGTGTACCTCAAGGGCAAGGGCGGCTACCGCGGCGCGATCGTCGCCCGCCCGGCGAGCGGCTTCGGCCTCAACGCGATCAACGAGGTCGCCCTCGACGATTACGTGCGCGGCGTCGTCGCCCAAGAGTCGCCGTCGTCGTGGCCGCTTGAAGCGCTCAAGGCCCAGGCCGTCGCGGCGCGGACGTTCGCGGTCTCGAACTCGGTCAAGGGCAACGGCTTCGACCTCTACGACGACACCCGCAGCCAGGTCTATGGCGGGATCGCGGCCGAGACCGCGCGCACCAACACGGCCACGGCCCAGACCGCGGACCAGGCGGTGCTCTACGCCGGCAAGCCGATCATCGCCTACTTCTCCTCGACCTCGGGCGGCATGACCGAGAGCATCGAGAACTCGTTCGTCGGCTCGAGGCCGGTGCCCTACCTCAAGGGCGTCCCCGATCCCTACGACGACACCTCCCCGTATCACCGCTGGAAGCTCGTGCTCTCCCAGAAGCGGATGCAGTCGGCGCTCTCGCGCTACCTCAAGGGCGGCAGGCTCCGCAAGATCAAGGTCAACAGGCGCGGCGTCTCGCCGCGGATCGTGTACGCGACGCTGATCTCCTCGGCCGGCAAGACCCGGGTTACCGGCTCGACCCTGAAGACCGCGCTCGGCCTCCGCGACACCTGGGTGCTCTTCAAGAAGCTCAAGGGCTGAGAAAGGCGCCGACCGCGCCGGCGAAAGCGCGGCGGCTCTGGAACAAGAATGCGTGGGCGCCGGGAAAGACGGCCAGCCTCGCTCCGGGTACCCGGGCGGCGATCCAGCGCAGGTTTACAGCGGGCACAACGGGGTCGCGGCGCCCGGCCGCGGCCAGGGTGGGAACGCGGACGCCGGCGAGCTCGCGGTAGTTGGCGCTGCTGCGCAGCCAAGGGTCCTCGGCGGCGACCTGGGAGTTGGTGGTCGCGGCCGGGACCTTGAAGTCGTCGGGGATCTCACCGCTGCGGCTGGCGCGGACGAGGCGGTGCAGGAATCTCCGGCCGTCTCCCTGGCGGCCGGGGGGATAGAGCTCGCGGAGGATCTCCCTGTCGGACGGGTCGGGGTCGCTGTCGATCGCCTGCGCCGCGGGCGTACCGAGAACCGTGCGGCTGCCGCCGGGGTTGGTGCCGGCGAGGATCAGGCGGCCGACGTCCTGCGGGTGGTCGACTGCCAGCCGCTGCGCGACGAAGCCGCCCATCGACCAGCCGAGCACGTCGGGCTTCTCAAGTCCTAGCGCCTCGATCAGCCCGGCGGTGGTGTCGGCGAGCGAGTCGAACGAGCGGCCGTGCCACGGCCCGGAGAGGCCGACTCCCGGGTAGTCGAAGAGGATCAACCGGTGCTCGCGTGCGAGCAGGCGCAGCAGCGCCGGGTCCCACTCGGACATAGTCGAGCCCGTGCCCATCAGCATCACCAGCGGCGTGCCTTCGCCGCGCTCGTACCAGGCGATGCTGTTGTCGCCGACCGATGTCGTCTGGACGCTTGCCCTGAACGGCTGCGCCTGGCCGTCGCCGCAGCCGATCAGGGCCGTCGCCGCGACGAGCCCGATGCAGAGGCGCTTCAAGAAGCCGACGGGCTGAGCGCGCCCGGGATCGTCTCCCCGCGCTCGACTCGCTGCTTCTCGGTGCGTGCGACGAGCTCGAAGTGGGCCTCGTTCGACCCCCGGCGGACCCGCTTAGGAACCAGCGGCCGCGAGGAGCGGATCGCGGCGACCGCCGTGCGGAAGGCCGCCGCCTGGGCCGGGCTCCAGCCGAGGCCGTAGAGCTCGCGGATCCGCGGCGGCAGGCTGCCGCGGACGATCAGGTTGTGGAGCGCCATCGCCGGCCGCTGCGCCGCCGGGACCGGGATCTTGAACATGATCGCCGAGCCGACCTGGAGCGCCTCGTCGGTGAGGTGGGCCTCGGGGCGGTCGAGCTGCTCCTGGAAGTAGGCGGCGAACTCGGCGTGCGAGCGCGGAGCGACGCCGCGCGGCATCCCGAACAGCTCGCCGAAGCGCACGTAGTCGGCCCAGAACGCGTCGCGCTCTTCCTCGGACAGGGGCCGGACGAGGAGCTCGTGGAAGACCCGGGCCGAGTCGGCGCTGACGGCCACGGTCCAGAGCATCTGCTCGGGGTCGAAGGCCGAGTAGGGGGTGCCGGCCTTGGTCACCCCGGCGTCTTCGCTCAGCGCGCCCTCGACCTTCTGGTGCATGCGGTGGACCATGGCCAGCACGCTGTCGGCCTCCTCGCGCGATCCGAAGAAGATCGCCTCGAACATCTTCGCCGTGTGCGCGAGGCGCTGGAACGGGGTCTCGCGCGCCCAGGTGTGGTTCGTCGTGCCGACGAAGTTGAGCGGGTTGATCGCGCCGATCGCCAGCGCCCGCTGGCCGTAGAGGAGGCCGACGGCCCGCTGCTCGTGGACCCGGCGCAGGACCGACGTTTCGCGGGGGAAATAGCCGGTGTCGGCCGTCGCGATCACCTCGACCACAGAATAAACCAGTCCAACCGGACTGTTATTTGCCCTAGAGAAACGCCTGGCCCTCGCCGCGGTAGGTGGGCGCCTCATCGACGATCGTGCCGCCGGCGACGAGATAGAGCGTGTTGAAGCGCTCGCAGAGCTCGCCGGCCTTGACGTGGCGGAAGTAGACGCGGTCGCCGACGTCGAGGTCTGCGGCGGCCTCGCCGAGCAGCGGCGTCTGGACCTCGCCGGCGCCCTCCTGCGAATCGAGATGGAGCCCGGCGGGCAGGTAGGGCTCGGGCAGCCGGTCGCGGCCGCCGGCGCCGGAGGCGAGGTAGCCGCCGCCCAGCGCGGTGGCGACGCCGCGGTTGGGCTTGCGCGAGACCGGCAGCGCGAACATCGCCGCGGGGCGGAGCCGGAACGAGCGGTAGTGGTCGAAGAGGACGGGCGCATAGAAGCCCGAGCCGGCGGCGACCTCGGTGACCGCGGGCTCGGAGGCGGTCAGCTCGATCGACCCGGTGCCGCCGCCGTTGACGAACTCGAGCGGCGCCAGCTCGCCGACGGCGGAGGCGATCGCGGCGCGGCGCTCGCGCAGCTCGCGCATCGACAACCACTGCATGCCGCGGATCGCGAGGCTGCGCAGCGGCTTGCCGGGGATCCGGTCGCCCACCCCGGCGACCTGGCCCTCGTAGGCCATCAGCCCGACCAGCCGCACCCCGGTGCGGCGGTTGATCTCGCGGGCGAGCCGGTCGGCCTGGTCGACCGAGTGCACCGGTGAGCGCTTCGGGCCGATCGCCACGGCGCCGCCCAACAGCCGCAGCCCGGCGTCGACGTCGATCGCCACGCGCACCGGGGCCTTGGTCCCGGCGTTCCCGGCCGCCGCTTCGATCAGGTCGAGGTGGGCGACCGAGTCGACCATCGCGACCGGCGCGGTCTCGGGCTCGGCGGCGGTCACCCTCGCCAGCGCCTCGAGCCACTGCGGATCGACACAGGGATAGGCGAGCACGAGGTTGCGAAAGCCCTTCTCCCAGAGGAAGAGCGTCTCGGGGAGGGTGTAGGTGAGCATGCCCTGGAAGCCACGGTCGAGGCTGAGCACGCGCTCGAGCACCGCCCGGCAGCGCACCGACTTCGAGGCGACGCGAATCGGCACGCCTCCCGCGCGGCGCAGCATGTCGGCGGCGTTGGCCCAGACCGCGTCGAGATCGATGAAGGCGAAGGGCGGCTCGAGCGAGGCGAAGACCTTCTCGAAGCGGGCGAGCTGGTCCTGGGGGCGGTCGCCCGCGGGGTGCGCGGGCTCGACCGGGGTCGGGTGGTCCGCCTGATCCTGGGAGACCGGAGTCACTTGAGCCAGCCTACAATCGAGCCGATCAAAGCCTGGAGAGGTGGCCGAGCGGCTGAAGGCACTCGCCTGCTAAGCGAGTAGGGGGCGCAAGCTCTCTCGCGGGTTCGAATCCCGCCCTCTCCGTTGTTCTCGTTGCTCGCATATGGCGCGGTTTCGGCGGCGCTGCTCGTCTCGGGCGTCCAGCAGGGTGGCGACCCGGTGACGCTGGTGAGGGATGCATTCGAGATTCCCGGTCCCTCGTATGAGATCGCCCAGGTGCAGGACGGGGTCAAGATCGAGGTCCACAGCGCGCCCGGCGGCCCGGTCGTGACCCGGGTGGGGGACGAGACCGAATTCGGCGCGCCGCGGGTGCTCTACGCCGAGAAGCGCAGCGGCGACTGGATCGGCACACCGCTGCCGGAGCTGCCCAACGAGCTCGGCTGGATTCGCGCCGACCCGGAGCAACTCGAATTCCGCCAGACCAGCTACTCGCTGCGTGCGGACCTCTCGCGGCGCGAAGTCGATCTCCGCTACGGCAACCGGCTGGTCAGGCGCATCCCGGTCACGGTCGGCGCCTTCGGCAGCGAGACGCCGCCCGGGACCTTCTCGGTCACCGACGGCCTCGCCGGCGCGGACCTCGGCCCGTGGTACGGGTGCTGTGTCCTCGCCCTCTCCGGGCACCAGCCGAACCTGCCGCCGGGCTGGCTCGGGGGCAACCGGATCGCGATCCACGGCAGCCCGGCGCCGATCGGCGGCGCCGCCTCGCACGGGTGCCTGCGCGCCGGCGACCGCGACATGGTCACCCTCTTCGCGCTCGTCCCCCTCGGCGCGCCGGTCTTCGTCCGCGCCTAGCCGGCTTCCTCTTCGCCCTCGGCTTGGCCTTCGGCTTTGGTCTTGGCTTTCGCTTCGCGCGCGGCTTCGGTTTCGGCTTCGCCGCCGCGACCTGCTCGTCGATCGCCTCGCCGATCGCAGCCGAGAGCCGGTCGAGGTCGGGCAGCAGGTCGCGATCGCCGACGAGGCCGAAGAAGACGCTGCCGTCGTAGCTGAGCACGCCGAGCGAGAGCGCGTGGCCCTGGGGCGAGAGCGGCACGAAGGGGTAGACCTCGCGCATCCGCTTGCCCATCAGGTAGAGCGGGATCTGCGGCCCGGGGACGTTGGAGACGACGAGGTTGAAGACGAGCGGCCGCGACATCGCCTGCGAGAGCAGCCGGTTGACCGTCGGCGGGGCCCAGCCGGCCGCCTCGATCAGCAGGGTCGAGGCGCGCACCGACTCCGAGGCCTTGAGCCGCTCGGTTTCGTCGTGGATGCGCTGCAGCCGCTTTACGGGATCGCGCTCTGCGATCGGCAGCTTGGCGAGGATCGTCGCGATCCGGTTGCCGAGCTCGCCGGTCTCGTCGGGGGCACGGATCGAGACGGGCACGAGGGCGACGACGTACTCGGGCAGCTTGATCCGGCGCTGCTTGAAGAATCGACGCAGGCCGCCGGCGGCGATCGCGAGGATCACGTCGTTGACGGTCGCCCCATCGACCGGCGCCCGCGCCCGCTTGATCTGGGCGAGCGTCGCCTTCTGCCAGCCGATCCGCCGGTCGCGGCCGATCGGCTTGTTGATGAAGGTCTTGCGGCAGCGCGGGCCGCCGGCCGCCATCGAGGTGAACGCCTGCGCCGTCTTCAACACCCGCGCCGTGCTGCTCACCGGGGTGCGCACGGCGGAGCGCGCGCCGCGGCCGGTGGCGCGGATCGGGCGTCTGACCATCTCGCGCGCGGCCGAAGCGAGCAGCGCGGCCTGGGCCGGGCTCGCCGGGCGCCAGCGCTTGGCCTTCTTGTCCTCGCGGCCCTCGGGCGAGACGTCGAGGATCGCGGCGCCGACGTCGATCGCCGAGACCCCGTCGACCAGCGCGTGGTGGGTCTTGGAGATGAACGCGTGGCGGTTGCCCCGCAGCCCCTCGACCATGTAGATCTGCCACGGCGGCCGCGACTTGTCGAGCGGCTCCGACATCACGTTGCCGACCAGCTCGCGCAGCTCGGTCTCGCCGCCGGGGTGGGGGACGCGCAGCCTGCGCACGTGGCGGCGGACGTCGAACTGGGGGTCGTCGCCCCAGACCGGGTTGGCGAGGTTGAGCGGGGTCTTCGTCACCCGCTGGCGGAAGCGCGGGACCAGATCGAGGCGGCGGCCGACGTGGTCGACGAACTCGTCGAAGTCGGGCGCCGGACCCTGCATGATCGTCGTGCCGCCGACGTGGACGTGAACCGGCCCTTCGTCGGCGAGCCACGACGACATGTCGGATGCCGAAAGCCGCTCGTTCACTTCGCTTCCCGCCACATGAGCCACATCGGAGGGGAGTCGGAAAGGCTGACCTTCTGGATCAGCTCGAACCCGAAGCGCGCATAGAAGGGGATGTTGGCCTCGCGCTGGGTCTCGAGATAGGCCGGCAGGCGGTCGGCGTCGGCCGCCGCGAGCCCGGGCTCCATCAGCGCCGACCCGTACCCGCGGCGCTGGCCCTCGGGGCGGACGGCGAGGGTGTTGAGGTACCAGTGCGGCTCGGTCGGGTGGTGCTCGGCCATCAGCGCGTCCATCTGGCCGCCCCGGCCGAGAGCGGTCACACCCTGCGGCAGCAGCGAGAGTGTCTCGAAGAAGCGCTCGCCGCGGGTCAGCCGCGGGCGGCTCGGCGGCATCCATAACGCCGTGCCCATGCAGTCTGGCGTCGTCCAGGCGGATTCGCGGGGGCAGAAGACGCGGCGGATCATCAGCTTGTAGTGGCGGTCGAGCAGCCTCCGCCGGCGCCGGTCGCTGGGCAGCATCCAGACCCAGATCTCGTTGTCGAAGAAGCCGGCGGCGATCGCGCTCGCCGCGCCAGGCACGAGATCCGGGCTGACCTTGACCACGGGATGGCTCATCGCTGGAGCCTAAGGCCCGGTCCCGGTAGGGGTGCGATCCCTGTCGGGACAGGGCCTAAGCTCAGGCGCCGTGGAGAGGATCAAGAAGGTCTACGCGAGTGTCGCCGAGGCGCTGTCGCGGTTCGGGCAGCACCGCCTCACCGACTCGGCGGCGGCGCTCACCTATTACGGGCTGCTGGCGATGTTCCCGGCGCTGATCGCGCTGGTCGCGATCGTCGGCCTCTTCGGCGATCCCGTGAGTACCACCCAAACGATCACCGAGATGCTCTCGAAGATCGGCCCGCACACGGCGACCGAGTCGTTCGACGGCCCCGTGCGCTCGGTGATCGAGCACCGCGGCCGTGCCGGGATCTTCCTGGTGGCCGGCCTCGGGCTCTCGATCCTCTCGGCATCGAGCTACATCGCGTCCTTCACCCGGGCGACCAACGTGATCTACGGAGTCGAGAGCGGCGATCCGTTCTGGAAGTCGCGGCCGCGCGAGGTCCTCTTCACGGCCGGGTTGATCGCCTGGGCGGCGGTGATCGCGATCACGATCGTGCTCTCGGGGCCGCTGCTCGAGGCGGTGGCGGAGCCCCTCGGAATCGGCGACTCCGTGCTCGCGGTCTGGAAGGTGATCAAGTGGCCGGTCGTGCTGGTCATGGTCGTGGCGCTCTGCGCCGCGCTCTATCACGTGACCGCGCCGAAACGCAAGGCCCGTTTTCAGTGGGTCACCGCGGGCAGCCTGCTCGCGGTGACGATCTGGCTGATCGCATCGGCCGGGCTCGCCTTCTACGTCTCCAACTTCGGCTCCTACGACAAGACCTACGGCACGCTCGCCGGTTTCGTCGTGCTGCTGATCTGGATCTGGCTGACCAACGTCGCCCTGCTGCTCGGGGCCGAGATGAACGCCGCCCGAGAGCGCGGGGGGCAGCGCCACAAAGGGGTCTGACCCCGTTTGTTCCTGACCCCGTTTGTCCCGTTTGTTCCCGTTCGTTCCGCTCAGGGCTCGCGCCGGGTGACGCTCTCGATTCGGTCGATACTCCGATCGAAAGACAGGACCTCGCCGATGCCCGTCGCCTCGGCCTGGGCGACGAGATATGCCTCGGCGAAGTCGAGGCGATCAAGCTCATAGATCTCAAGCGCGCGAAGCAGCGTTGCCGCGTCGATTGTCTCGATCGCGGGCAGGGATATGGCAGCTCGCATCAGTTCGGCGACGCGCGGAGGCTCCGCCTCGTAGAACGACTCGAGCACGTAAACGCACTCCGCCAGCACCAGATCGGTGAGCAGGAGGTGCTCCGGGGAGGCCAGCGAAGCAGTCGCGCGCGCGGCCAGCTTGGGTGGATCGCCGGTGAGGTGGCGGATGAGAACGTTGGTGTCGAGGAACGCGGTCAGCGGCGCCGACGTGCCCGCTCCCTGCGGGTGCGTGCGAGCACCTCATCCCAGGGGGTGCCTCGCTTCGAGGCCGGCACCGACACCGTCCCCTTTTGCTCGAGGAAGTCCGGAGTCTTGGCCACCAGCGCCCGCGAGCGCTGGACCCGGAACAGCAGCTCATCGCCCTCGTTCAGCTCGAGGGCCTCGCGGACGCTCTTTGGAAGTGTCACCTGGCCCTTCGACGTGAGTCTTGCGCGCGCGTCCATCAGTTTCGCTCTCCTTACTTTATGGGCTAAGTAAGAATAGCGACGCTCTTTCGGACTAGCGACGCTCTTTCGGACTGATTCGCTTCATCTGTTCAGCAGCGGGTCCTCGACCTGGACCCCGGCGCTGTTGAGGGTCATC
This sequence comes from uncultured Solirubrobacterales bacterium, assembly GCA_963696625.1. Taxonomy (GTDB): domain Bacteria; phylum Actinomycetota; class Thermoleophilia; order Solirubrobacterales; family 70-9; genus JAWVFN01. The sequence continues at coordinate 48,494 of CAVOKZ010000013.1, read as the reverse complement.
GCCAGCATCTCGTAGTGGCCGGTGAGCATGCAGAAGCTCGAGCATCTGCTCGGGCGAGAGGTGGGCGGCGGCCCGCTCCCAGGTCGCGTCGGAGAGGAAGCGCTCGCCGTGCAGATCGTCGACGGCGGCGAGGATCGCGGCGCGCCGATCGCTCCAGCCTTCGGCGACGTGCCCTTCCTTGACCCGCTCGACGTCGGCATCGGTGAGACCGGCGCGGCGGGCGATCGACTGGTGCTGCTCCCACTCGTAGCGGGCGCGGCAGTTGATCGAGGTCCGCAGGATTACCAGCTCGGTCTCGTCGCGGGGCAGGGTGCCGCGCGGCATCAGCCGGGCGGCGAACATCAGCCAGGGCCGGAAGAAGCGCTTGTTGCGGCCGAGGGTGGAGAAGATGTTGACCGTGCGGCCCTTGCTCTGACGGCGCACGACCGGCGCCATCACCCGCGCGAACAGGCCGAGCTGCCGCCCCTTGCCCGGCGGCACCCGCGGACGGTCGAGCTCGATCCAGCCTCCTCCGCTCACGCGCGGACCCTAACCCGAAGGTCAGGCGATGCGCCTCGCGGCCGCCTCGATCTCCTCGAGCGTGGTCGCGACCGCGACCGACGCGGCGCCGAGCCGGTGCTTGAGCACGTGGTCGATCTTGACCTCGCCGGCGACGAGGTGAAACGGGCGGCCGGCGCCGGCCGCGCGCCGCGCGATCTCGCCGACGACCTTGCCCCCGAGGCTCTGGCGGTCAAAGCGCCCTTCGCCGGCGATCACGGTGTCGGCCGCCTCGAGGCGCTCGCCGAAGCCGAGCCGGTCGAGGACGAAGGAGGCACCCGGACGCAGCTCGGCGCCGAACCGGGCCCAGAGGCCGCCGGCCAGCCCCCCGGCCGCGCCGCTCATCGGCACGCCGCGCGGGTCGCGGGGCAGCTCGGCCGCGAGCTGCTCGAGCCGCCTCCCGAGCCGCTCGACGGCCTCGCGCCCGGCGCCCTTCTGGGGAGCGAAGACGGCGGCCGCCCGCTCGAACGGCGTGGTCGCGTCGCAGAGCACCTCGACGCTCGCGCCGCCGAGCCCACCGCGCTGCTCGAGCGCCTCGATCGCGCCGGCGCCGCCGTCGGTCGTGGCGCTGCCGCCGGCGCCGACCAGGATGCGGGTCGCGCCGGCCTCGATCGCCGCCGCGATCAGCCCGCCGGTGCCGCCGGTGCTCGCGGCCTCGGCGTCGCGATCGTCCTCGGCGACGAGGGTCAAGCCCGAGGCCGCCGCCGTGTCGATGACCGCGGTCTCGCCGCCGTCGAGCAGCCCGAACGCCGCCTCGACCGGGTCGCCGAGCGGTCCGGGGACGGTGGCCGCGCGCCACTCGCCGCCCGCGGCGCCGAGCAGCACGGCGGCGGTTCCTTCGCCGCCGTCGGCGACCGGGCAGCGATCGGCCCGGGCCCCCTCCGCCTCGACTCCGGCCGCCATCGCTTCGGCGACTTCGAAGGCGTCGAAGGTCCCTTTGAACGAGTCGGGGGCGAGGAGAAGCCGGGCCACGCGTCGCTAACCTAGCCCACCCCGCGCCCGTAGCTCAGTTGGATAGAGCGCCGGTCTACGAAACCGGAGGTCACACGTTCGAGTCGTGTCGGGCGCGCTCTTTGACCGAACCCACCGTCACGCCCGAGCCGTTCACCAAGACATACCGCGTGGCCATGGCTATCTGCTCCCCGATGCGCTGGTGGAGCTCGATGGAGGTCGAGGGCCTCGAGGTCCTGCCGCGCTCGGGGCCGGTGCTGATCGTCGCCAACCACGACTCGCAGACCGACCCGCTCTTCATCGGCATGGCGGCCCGCCGGCGCCGGCAGATCCGCGCGCTCGCCAAATCCGACCTCTGGAAGAAGCCCGGGCTCGGGCGGGTCCTCAACGGCATGGGGCAGATCTCGGTTGAGCGGGCGGCGGGCGACGCAAATGCTCTGGGCAACGCGATCGCCGCCCTGCGCGAGGGCCGCTGCATCGGCGTCTTCCCCGAGGGCACGATCTCGGCCGGGCGCAAGCTGCGGGCGCGCAGCGGCATCGGCCGTCTCGCCCTCGAGGTTCCGGAGGCAAAGATCGTCTGCGTCGCGCACACGGGCACGCCCGACTTCGCGCGTTTCCCGAAGCGGCCGAAGGTCAAGCTGCGCTTCTTCGAACCGGCGTCGGGGCAGACCGATCCCGGCGAGGAGGCGGCCGCGCTCTCGCAGCGGCTGCTGGACGAGATCCGCGTGATTGCCCCACAGGCCGTCGCCGGCCGCCACCCGGCCAAGACCCTGGCGATCTACGAGGCGAAGGCCGCGGCGCAGGACGCCCGCCGCGCCGAGCGGGCCAAGGCGGCCGAACGCGAGCGCGTGGGTTAGACCTGGCGTCCGGCGCGGGACTCGACGTCGCGCGGGTCGAGTTGCCGACCTGGGTCCGATCCGGTGCGGGCGCCCCTCATTGCCCCTCGCTCGCCGAGCGTGCATCGCCGAGCGAGGCGCCGGCGCTCCTCGTTTTCCACCATCCAGGTGAGCAACGCTTCGCCCTCGTTGGGCATACGTCCGGTGCCGGTGAGGCAGTCGAAGGCAACCTGCGACGCGGCTACATAGCGGAGTCCGTCCGCCTCGTTCGTGCGGAGCCAGGCGACGGAGTCGAACGGCGTCAGCAAGGCGACGTTCCCACCGCGGTCCGCGGGAGGAAACCGAGAGCATCGGCGATCGATGCGGCGTCCTCGCAGTAGAGGAGGAGCAACGCCGGTGCCGCGACCGGCGCGAGGTGGACCGCGGCAAACGACTCCGTGACGGCGAACGGCGCCGCAAGACGTAGCCAGGCGCAAGCCCGGCGACCGCGGCGAGCTCTCCGACTCCATACGGGGGCCAGACATCGGCCAGGAAGCGCACCAGTCTTCCCGCCTTCGGACCGCGCACGCGAGCTTGACCGCGGGGCGCCGGCTCGGGGTTGCGCTCGGCGCCGGTCGAGCTCAGGAACAGCGTCGGGTTGGCGAGGCATACCCGCGCGTTGCCGGTCAGCGCCGCTCACCGCTGCGGAGGTTGACGCAGGCCGGAAGGTTTCGCAATGGGTGGGAACCAGCCCGGCTTGGCCTGACTCCCGATAGCGTTCGGCTCGATGGCGATTCCGGAGTATCAGGCGGTGATGGCCCCGGCGCTGGAGGTCTGCGCGGATCGTTCCGAGCACCGCAAGAAACACATCCAGGAGGTCCTCGCCGAGCACTTCAAGCTGGCTGACGACGAGCTCACGCGGATGCTCCCCAGCGGTCGTCAGACCGTGTTCTCCAGCCGGGTGGGTTGGGCGTTGACGTACCTCGTTCGAGCGGGGTTGCTCGAGCGACCGTCACGGGGCATCTACCGAATCACCGACCGTGGGCTGGAGGCGATCGGCACTGACCGCCCGGTGAACAACGAGTACCTGAGTCAGTACCCAGAGTTCGTCGCGTTCCGAGGGGCCAGGCCGCGGGAAGAGCCAGCGGCCGGGGGCGATTCGGCCGACGAGGCCCAGCGACCGGATACCGAGAGCGAGACACCCGAGGAGCTGATGGAGCGAGCCCGCGCCCAGCTGCGCTCGGCACTCCGGGCGGAGCTTCTCGAGAGCGTGAAGTCCCAGACGCCCGAGTTCTTCGAGGCCCTGGTCCTCGATGTCCTCGTCGCGATTGGATACGGGGGTGATCGGGAAGACGCCGCGCAGCGTCTCGGTCGCTCGGGGGACGAGGGAGTTGATGGCGTCATCCGAGAAGACCGGCTCGGTCTCGACAAGATCTATGTCCAGGCGAAGCGATACGCGGAGTGGCGGGTCGGGCGCCCGGAGGTACAGGGGTTCGTCGGGGCGCTCCACGGCAAGCAGGTGGCGAAGGGGGTCTTCATGACGACGGCGACCTTCACGCCGGACGCGCTGGACTACGTCAGGTCGATCGCGGACAACGTCGTCCTGATCGACGGCCAGCAGCTCGCCGACCTGATGATGGATCACGGGGTGGGCGTCACAACCCGGCAGACGTATGACCTGAAGGCGATCGATCAGGACTACTTCCTTGCTGAGGAAAGCTCCTAGATTGACCAACTTGACCAATTTGACTAACTAAGCTACGATTCAACCGTGGAATCAGGATTGACCACCCCGCTCGCGCCGCAGGCTTTCGCCCAGGCGAAGGCCCAGTTGTCCGAACTCATGGACCAAGCCGTTCACCGCCATCGCCTGCAGCTGATCGACCGCCACCGGGGCAAGGAACAGGCGGTGCTCGTCTCGGTGGCGGACCTGGAGCTTCTGCTCGAGGGTTTTCGTTTCGAGCCGAAGGTGAGCGTCTCAGAAGGGGAGTTCGTGGTCCGTCTCCCGGAGCTGAACCTCGTCGCCGGCGGTGCGACGTATGAGGAGGCAGTCGGGGAACTGGTCGAGCTCGCCGAGCAGCAGGCCGAGGAGTACCTCGACCGCCTCGACTTCTACATGCAGACCGAGCGGCGCGGCCAGTTCGCCTGGCTGCTCAAGGTCGCGCTCACGCCCCCCGAGGAGCGCTCGCGCCTCTTCCTCTCGCCGGCGCCCGGCGTCGAGCCGGAGGCCGCCCAGCCTGCATGACCAAGGCATCGCCCAGCTGGGGCGATGTCGAGGCCTTCCTCGACGCCGATGGCTGGCGGCGGATCTCGCCGGGGGAGCGCGGCGGAAGGCGCCAGCGCCACGTCTTCTTCGAGAAGCAGCTAGCGGACGGGCGCATCCTCCAGACCCACATCTCCCACGATCGCTCCGCGACCGTCAGCCCGGGCCGCTTCGGCGCGCTCCTGCGAGACCAGCTCGAGGTCGCCCGGGCCGAGTTCTGGGACGCGATCGCCTCCGGGGAGCCCGTTGACCGACCGGCCGCGGTTGAGGAAGCAGAGATCGTGGTCACCTGCCCGGTCTACGAAACCGGGCGACGCAAATGCTCTGGGCAACGCGATCGCCGCCCTGCGCGAGGGCCGCTGCATCGGCGTCTTCCCCGAGGGCACGATCTCGGCCGGGCGCAAGCTGCGGGCGCGCAGCGGCATCGGCCGTCTCGCCCTCGAGGTTCCGGAGGCAAAGATCGTCTGCGTCGCGCACACGGGCACGCCCGACTTCGCGCGTTTCCCGAAGCGGCCGAAGGTCAAGCTGCGCTTCTTCGAACCGGCGTCGGGGCAGACCGATCCCGGCGAGGAGGCGGCCGCGCTCTCGCAGCGGCTGCTGGACGAGATCCGCGTGATTGCCCCACAGGCCGTCGCCGGCCGCCACCCGGCCAAGACCCTGGCGATCTACGAGGCGAAGGCCGCGGCGCAGGACGCCCGCCGCGCCGAGCGGGCCAAGGCGGCCGAACGCGAGCGCGTGGGTTAGACCTGGCGTCCGGCGTCGAGCTGGTCCATCACTCCGACCGCGGAAGCCAATACACCGCGGCCGACTACACCCAGGAGCTCACCGACGCCGGCGTGCTCGTTCCGCCCGGGAGGGGGCCGAAAGGGACCCCAAGGTGCAGGGTCGCCGGGGTTTGATGACCGGTATAATGACCGCATGTCCATAACTCTGACCGCAACAGAGGCGAAGGCGAAGATCCTCTCCCTGCTCGATCAGGTGGCGAAGGGCGAGGAGGTCGAGATCACCAAGCGGGGACGGCCGGTGGCCAGGTTGGTTCCTCCCCGCGGTGCGCAGGATCTCAAGGGCAAGTTCGCGGGCGTTGTGACCATCAACGTTGACGAAGAGGAGCTGTTCAGCACGGGCGCGAAATGGAACGTGATCGAGGAGGGAGAAGCCGAGGACGGCGATCCGTCCTGAGCACGATCCTGCTGGATACGCACGTCCTGGTCTGGTGGTCGACCGACCCCGGTCGCCTGAGCAAGCGGGCGGCCGCTGCGCTCGACGACGCCGATCAGCTCGCGGTCTCCGCAATTACCTGGTTCGAGCTTGCTTGGCTCGCCCGGAGGGAACGGCTCACGGCTTCGCTTCCCACCCGCGCGTGGCTCGAGGGCTTCGCGGAGGGCGTCCGAACGATGGGGATAACGCCCGCAATAGCGGATACCGCGGCGGCGCTCCCGTCGTCCTTCCCCGACGATCCGGCTGACCGGCTGATCTATGCGACGGCAGTCGAACACGGCTGGCAGCTCGTCACCAAGGACAAGAGGCTCCGCCGCCACCGCCATCCAAGGCCGGTGGCGGTCTGGTAGCCGATCGGCGCCGCTCCGCGTCGTGGAAGGTGATGCCTGCGATCGTCAAGCTCACGGCGGTGGCACCAGCGCGCTCAGACATGAAGCGCGTTTAGCAAGGCGGCGCGGCCGACATCCCGGAGGGCCATTTGAGATAGCGGAATGCCGCGACCGTCCTCGGGAGGATCGAAAAGCCCGATGGCCTTCGCGGGGCGCAGGAAGGCGGCGACGCCCCAACTCACGTCGCGAACGTCCGGTGGCTCACCGCCGGAATGCCAGCCCTCGGCCAGCAGCGCCGGGCGAATTCGCCCCGCGAGGGCATCCGAGTAGTCGGCCCCGCCGCCGGCGATCACGAGCGGCGCAACCAGCCGCCCGCAGGCGGCCTCGAAGCTGTCGCCGTCGATCAGTCCCCGCGTCAGCGTCAGAAGCAGCTCCACCGGCTCTTCCTGCAGCGCGCTCCCCCGCTTCGTCGTCAAGATCCGCGGCCCGCTCTTACGCACCAGCCGCAGCTTTCGCAGCAGCTCGTGGAGCTCCAGCAGCGGAGTCACGTCGGTCTCCCTGTGGGGCGGGCCGAAGAGGTCCGCATCCCACCAGTCCGGCCAGAGCTCGGCGACCTCGCGGACGAGCGCACGGTTGAGGGCGCCGGTCTGCGTCAGCTTGATGCCCTCGCCGGCCCGCTCGAGCAGCCAAAGCGTCGGCGCAAGCGCCGCGCGAGCCGCTTCCGGGTCGATCCTCGGCGGCTCGGCCGCGCGGGGTACGGGGTCTGCAGCCGGCTCGATCCGGGTCTCTCCGGCCATCCGCTCAACGGCGGCACCGACCACTTGGTCGCGCTCCTCCCATGTGCGCGAGTTGAAGTCCTCCATCCAGGCCTGCACCGCGTCGGGGTCGGACGGGTCGATCCCCTCCGACTGCATCTGGGCGACCATCGACTTGGCCAGTCCCCAGTTGTCGCGATCCCTCGCGGCCTCGGCGTACGCGTCGCGCAGCTCTTCGCAGCGGGCGGTGAGCGAGGCGAGCGGGTCGCCTGCCAGCAGCTCGATCGCGTCGAGGAAGCTGAGGAAGCCCGCGACGCAGGCGGGCGCATCGGCGATCAGCTCGTCGTCGGCGGGGAGCTTCCGGGGCGCGAACTCGAGCAGGAACTCCTCGACGTCGGCGGCGGTCCAGCGCCCCAGATCGCCGTCGACATACCCCCACTTCCATTGCAGCATCGTGCCGGCGACGTGGGCGCCGCTGCGCCACAGCTCCCCCTCGGCGCCGTGGGTCTCCTCGACCCAGGTGAGGAAGTCCTCGACCAGTTGCTCCGAGAGCGCCGTGAACCGTTCCTCGTCCTCGGGCTCGACCTGGGCCGGCGAGCCCTCGGGTGCGACGGGATGGCTCGCCACGCCGGGGTCGATTCCCAGGGACGGGACGAGGATCGCGAGGAGCGTCGCCAGCTCGGGCTTCACCGCCATCTCCAGCTCGCGAGTTCGCGCCGAGGCCTCGCTGAGCGCGTGGGCGAGCTGCTCGGCGGAGACCGGCCGCCCTCGAGGCTCCGTCCCACCGGCATCATCGGCCGGGTGCATGAGGCGCTCGGCTTCGGCCTCATCGAGCCTCTGGGTCAACATGCCCTCGATCAGGGCGCCTTCGGTCTGGCGGCGCTCTACGCCGATGTGGCCGACCTGGACGCGGGCCTCTCCCGGGCGGCGGAGACGAAAGAGGTAGAGGTCGGCGCCGTGAAGGGAGTAGAGCACCGCCCGATCGAGCTCTCGCTCGCCGAAGGATTCGGGCAGGCCGGGCTCGATGCCGTCCTCGCGCAGGCGCCCGATCGCGGCCTCGGCCATCGCCGCCGGAGCGCCGGAGCCGAGCTTGGCAATGCCCTTGAGGACGACAGCCCCAACCGTGCCCCGCCGCCGTTCCAGCGATTCCACGATCAGCTCGGCCACTCCCGGCGGGGCCGAGGGATCGCCGAGTGCGCCGCAGATGGTGATTGCGAGCTGCTCCAGCTCCAGCGGGTCGTCGAGCGGGCCCACCGACTCGAGCAGCTCCTCGGTCTCGGAGTCGATCAGCTCGCGGACGGCTGCTCGTTCGGTGTCGGTCAGCGGCGCGTCCAGGCTCTCGACGCTAGCGCAGCGACCGGCCGTGGACGGGAGACGAAGACGGAAAGTGCGGAAACGGCTTCATCCGGCTCCGGCCCGCGCGAGCTATCCGCCACGCCAGCTCTCCAGAATCTGTTCCACCTGGGGGCGAACGAGGGCGCGGGCCTCCTCGCGGCCCAGATCGGACATCAGCAACTCGTCGTAGTCGGTGTCGGCGTGCCTAACCGCGGCGGCGACGGCGAGCGACAGCGCCTCGGGATCGAGCGAGCGGCCGGCCGCCGAGCGCCCGACGCGCCCGCTTCCACGGAGGAAGGTGTGACGTGCGATCGCCTCGGCCCGCTCCTCGGGGCAGCCGGGAAACAGGCGCCGGATCTCGCCTGCCGCCTGTGCCTGAAGCTCGACATCCTGCTCCGCGCGCCGGGACTGCTCGCGGGTGCGGCGGCGCGCCCGCGACTCCTCGTCAGCCAAGCAGGCCTGCTCCGCTTGTTCGAGGGCTGCCTCCTCGACCAGGATGCCCTGCCGCTCGTAGCGCCGCCGCGCGCGGCTGAAGCGCACCACCACGGCGGCGAGGCCGCTGGCCTTCTTCGCGCGGCGGGTGAGCGCGGCGTCTCCGCGGGGCAGGAACACGAGGTGGTCCAGGTCCGCGCATCGCATGCACAACGGGCCGGAGTCATCCATGGTCAGGAAGTCACCGCTATCGCCGCAGGCCGTGCAGGTCCAAGCCTTGAGCGGAGAAACGACCACAAGGTCGGTGTGCTTGCTCTGGCGCTGAGTGGCCATCGTCCGTGATTGTCTCGCGGATCCGGCGCCGCAACGTGAGGCAGAATCGTTTCGGTGGAAGCCCTCGCGCGTCTGCTCGGCGAAGACGACCTGCGCCGCCTAGCCGGCGAGCGCTCGTTTGAACGCGGCGCCGACTACCTCGCGGCCGGGCGCGTCGCCTCGCTCGACCACACCGGCGAGCACGTCGAGGCGATCGTGGTCGGCACTCACAGCTACCGGGTCGAGCTCTGGGTCGCCGATGGCAAGCTTGCCTCATCCTGCACCTGCCCGCTTGGGCGGGATGGCGTGTTCTGCAAGCACTGTGTTGCGGTTGGGCTGGCAACGCTCGGCGACGACGAGGACGGCGACCGCAGAGCCGCGATCACGCTCGGCGACATGCGCGACCATCTCACGTCGTTGCCGAGCGAGGAGCTGGTCGAGCTGCTGATCGCCGAGGCGCATGAGGACGAGCGCCTGATGGATCGGCTTCGCCTGCGGGCGGCGGCCCACGGCGATGCCGTCGACATGGGAGCGCCTCCCGGCGCTGCGCCCGAACGAGGATCTTCATCGCCGCGAGGAGGCCCGCGAGGGCCGCTTCCAGATCACCCACGTGATGACGCGCCTGGCCGAGCAGACAGGGGACGTCGACGAGCTCGTCGCCGTGCTCTCACACGACCTCTCGCTGCCGTACTCCTTTCTCGGCATCGCCGAGGCCTATGCGGAGGCCGGTCGCGACGACGATGCTCTCGAGTGGGCGGAGCGGGGAATCGAAGCCTTCCCCGACCGCCCCGATTCGCGGCTGGTCACGTTCGTGGCGGAGGCCCATCGCCGGCGCGGCGACCATGCGCAAGCGCTCGAGCTGATCTGGGGCCTGTACTCCGAGCACCCCGGGCTCGCCTCCTACCGTGACTTGAAGCCCTATGCCGAGCGAGCGGGGCAGTGGAGCGAGGCGCGCGATCGCGCGATCGCCCTGCTTCGCGATCGGGCCGCGGCCGCGCAGGAGGAGCGGCGCCAACGCGGCTATGGCTGGGGGCATCTCGATGCAACCGAGCTCGTTCGCATCCGCCTCTGGGAAAACGACACGGGGGCGGCACTGCGGGACGCCCGCGCCGGAGGCTGCTCGGAAGATGTCTGGCTGAAGCTGGCGAAGCGCCTCGAGGAGGCTCAGCCACGCGACGCGCTCGCGATCTACCGCGAGCAGGTTGAACCGACGATCAACCGCAAGACCAAGGCCGACTACCGCGACGCGACCGCGCTGCTCGACAAGGTGCGGGCGCTGATGGCTCGTACCGGGACGGCGGACGAGTTCCCGTCGTACCTCAACCAGGTCCGCTCCGCTCATAAGCGCAAACGCAACCTGATGAAGCTCCTCGACGAGCTCGATAGTGCCAAGGACGTCCCGATGTGAGCGGCGGTGCAGAGGGCCGCTCACCCGACATCGCAAGAGAACTCCCCGACCACCCTGATCAGCGATTGGCAGTTGGCGACGTGCTGGTCCGGCCGTCGACGATCGCGAGGACCGCGACCAGGTCGCGATCGGGATAGAAGCGGTAGACGACGATCATCCATCGCCACGGGCCGAGCAGAAAGCGACGAGGCGCAAACGAGCCGCCGAGCTCGGGTCCGAGCTCCGGGAAGTCCGCCGGCGGCTGCAGGCAGCGGCGCACCCGCTGGCTCGTATCCTCCGGCAGCCGCCGGCTGCGGATCAGCTCCTCGAGATCACGCGCGGCGGCGTCGGTGACGACGACCCGCGCCATCGAGGCTCAGAGATCTCGCAGCTCGGTGACCGCGCCGGCCTCCACCTGCGCCTCGGCCTCCGCCAGCCTCTCGCCGAGTCCCGGAATTCCCTCGAGGATCTCGGTGACGGACCCCGCGTCCGGATCGGCGTCATCGATCGCGGCGGAGAGCAGCGAGCGCGCCAATGTGCCATCCGGGACGTGGGCCCGATCGGCGAGGCGGGTGAGCTTCGCGGCGCGATGCTCATCCAGGGAGACATTGAGGCGGCGCTTAGTCACACGACCCAGCCTACACAACTGCGCACATATTGTGTAGTCTACCGCCCGCCCGCCGCGAGGGCCACGCCGGCGAGCTCTGCGCGCTTGCCGGTGTCCTTGGCCAGGGCCTCCCGGACCTCCTCGGAGGCAGCGAGCTCATAGCGGCCGCTTGCAATCCGCCGCCCAAGACTGCTAGTTTGCCGCGAAATGCCGAGTCTCGACTGGGAAGCAGGAACCCGGACGAGAGCGGGGAACCCAATCAATTGGGGCTAACCCACCGCCGGTGGGGGCGCAGTCTCCTTTAGCGCCAGCCCGACAGCTAACCCCGTAGGCCGACGAAGGAGGCTTTTCGTTGCGTACGGACACGCGTGTTGGAAACAAGCTTTTGGTGGCGGGCCTGCTGGCCTTGACCGCGCTCGGCGCCGGGACGGCCTCGGCCGCCGCCCAGACCGGCGGTTCGGTGTCGCCGACCGACCCCACGGCCCCTGCTCCCGCTCCCGCCGTCTCGCCGACGCCGGGCCTGGCGACGATCGCCCCCGACGGCTCCGCCGTGCCCCCCGCCGACGCGCCGCCCAAGGTCGTGCGCGCGATCGCGGCGGCGAACCGGATTCGCACCGCCCCCTACAAGTGGGGCGGCGGACACGGCCGCGCGGCGCTCGACACCGGCTACGACTGCTCGGGCGCGATCAGCTTCGTGCTGCGCAAGGCGAAGATGCTCAAGTTCCCGATGACCTCCGGTACCTTTGCCCGTCGCTGGGGCTCGCCCGGCGTCGGCCGCTGGATCACGGTCTACGGCAACCGCGGCCACGCCTACGCGGTGATCGCCGGCCTGCGCTGGGACACCTCGGCCGTCGGCGAGTCGCTGAGCAGCGGGTCGGGACCGCGCTGGCGCTCGACGCCGCGCTCCCCGACCGGCTACTGGCCGCGGCACTTCAAGAACCTCTAGTGCACTGAGCCGCCTAGGCTCCCGGCCTCATGCGAAAGCTGCTGAGGCCGAAGTACATCCGTGAGGCGGTGCGCCAGCTGACGATCGTGCGCAAGCACGGCGGACCCAAGCGGATCCACGTCCTCCACGTCGGCCGGCCCCACGGGCTGATCGTCAACGTCTCCGAGCTGGTGCTCGAAGTCGAGGCCTCCGACGGCACCCGCCACAAGATCGAGACCGCGGTGCCGCTGCCGTTCTTCTACGCCTGGGCCTACAAGCTCGCCAGGATCCTCCACGTCCCGCTGGTCTCGAGCCTCGATCCCGAGCGCGTCCGTTTCTGGGTCCCGGTCCCGAGCCGGGGGCGCGATCACAAGGTCGCTCCGTAGCGCCCGTCCATCATTACTCCGCAGCGGCAAGCCGCTGCTGCAAATAGAACGGGCTGACGTCGCTAGGCCAGCTCGTAGGCGGCCGGGTCGATCTCGGCGGTGCGCTTGAAGTAGGTCGCCCAGCGCCACGGCCACTGGTTCGGGTCGTTGCCGTGCTCGTCGAGGTACCAGCTGGTGCAGCCGGTGTGCCAGACGCTCTTGGCGAGGGCGGCACGCAGCTCGCGGTCGAACTGCTCGGCCGCGGGGCGGCGGACCGCGATCGTGCGGGCCCCGGCGCGGCGCATCTGATCGAGGCCCGAGATCACGTGCTTCAAGCCGCCCTCGATCACGTCGATCACCGAGCCGGTGCCGCCGTTGGTGTTCGGCCCGTAGACGAGGAACATGTTGGGGAAGCCGGGGACGCTGAGCCCGAAGTAGGCGCGCGGCACCTCGCCCCACTCCTCCGAGAGCAGCCGCCCGCCGCTGCCGGCGATCTCCATCGGGGCGACGAAGCCGTGCGTCTTGAAGCCGGTGGCGAGGACGATCGCGTCGGCCTCGCGCTCGACCCCGCCCGAGCGGATGCCGGTCGCAGTCACCTCCTCGACCGGGCCGGCGACGAGCTCGACGTTGGGCTTGGTCAGCGTCGGGTACCACTCGTCGGTCAGCATCACCCGCTTGCAGCCGATCTCGTCGGTCGGTGTGACCTTGCGCCGCAGCTCGGGGTCGGAGATCGCCTTGTTGATGTTGCGCCGCGCCACCGCCCGGGCCGGGCCGAGCATCCAGCGGCGCTTGGTCATCCCCTCGGCGAGCACGTCCATGGCATTGAAGATCAGCTTGCGGTCGGCCTTCTGGATCGCCGGGAAGCGCTCGAACAGCCGCTGCGCCCGCGCCGAGTAGGCGGTGTCGCCCTTCGGCAGCGTCCAGCCCGGCGAGCGCTGGTAGACCGTGAGCTGGGAGACCTCGGGCTGGATCGCGGGCACGACCTGGATCGCGCTGCAGCCCGTGCCGACGACCGCGACCCGCTTGCCGGCAAGGTCGACATCGTGGCGCCACTCGGCGGTGTGAAACGCCGGGCCCTCGTAGCTGTCGAGGCCGGCGATCGGCGGCACCGACGGCACCGAGAGCTGGCCGCAGGCGGTGAGCAATACGTCCGCCTCGTGCGGGCCGGAGGAGGTCTCCAGCGTCCAGCGCCGGGTCTCGTCGTCCCAGCGAGCCCCGCTGACCTCGGTCCCGGTGCGTACCCGCTCGAGCACTCCGTAGCGGCGGGCGACGTCCTCCACGTAGGCCTGGATCTCGGCCTGGGGGGCGAAGCGCCGCGACCAGCGCGGGTTGGGCTCGAACGAGAACTCGTACAGATGGGAGGGCACGTCGCAGGCAGCGCCCGGATAGGTGTTGTGGTTCCAGACGCCGCCGACCCGCTCGCCCTTCTCGAACACGGTCACGTCGGCGTAGCCCGCGCGCTTGAGCATCACCGCGGCGCCGACTCCGCCGAAACCGCCGCCGACGATCGCGATCTGCGGATGCGCGCTCACGGGCCGATGGTAGTGCCGCGGGTCAGGCGGCCGGAGCGGCGGGGGGATCGACCCCGAGTGCCGCGGCGACGTCGGCGACCGCCCCGCGCTCGTTCTCGCTGACGCCCTTGACCGCCTCGGCGACGCGCTCGGCGAGGCTGACGATGAACTGCTTGTACTCGCCGACCTCCTCGGGCGTCGCCGCGCCCTCGAGCATGGCGAGGGCGTCGTTCAGGTGCTCGGTCGTCTTCTGCTTCAGCTCCTCCGGCGAGTGCGCGGCGCTGCGGTCGACGTCGGGCTTGGTCGAGACGATCGCGTCGAGCAGCTCGCTGTTCCCGTGCGCCTGCCGCGCCTCGGTGTAGGCCTTTGCCATCGAGAAGCTCTCGCGGATCGAGCCGCCTCGGTCGGAGGCGAGCACGTAGAACCCGGCGCTGGTCGGGCCCTGGAGCACGGTCTTCCACTCCTCGTCGTTGAAGGCTGAGCGATCGGTCATCGACCCGCAAACTACTCTTTTGGCCGTGGCGAAGCGGAAACGACGACCGCGGGAGAAGACGGCGACGGCGTCCTACGCGGACGCCGAGGGCAATGTGCTCGAGCTGCGCGAGTCGCTCAGCCGCGGCTCGATCCGCAAGATCTCCGAGCCGCCGAAGGGCGCGGCGGCGACGGTCGACGATGCCTGGCGCCGGCGGACCGAGCAGCTCTTCGAGCGGCTTGCGGTGAGCTGGGAGATCGCCGGGCTGCCGCTGGACGACCAGAAGATGCTGCTCGGCCGTTACCGGATGGCCGACCAGGAAACCCAGCGCTGGGTCCGCGAGACGATCGACGACCACATCCGCCGCCACATCCCCGAGCTCGCCGATGACTGAGACGATCGAGCTGACCGAGCTCGTTCCGGAGCCGGACGCGGGCCGGGTCTTCGAGCACGAGCTGATGCCCGGCGTCGCCGACGCGGCGCCTTCGGGCCGGGTGCGGCTCGACGGCATCGCGCGCTGGCTCCAGGACGCCGCCTACGCCGACTCCGTCGACGCGGGCGTCGAAGATGCGGGCCTCTGGATCCTGCGCCGGCTGAGAATCCGCGTCGCAGCGTTTCCCGTCTTCGGCGAGCCGGCGACCCTGCGAACTTTCTGCAGCGGGCTCGGGCGCTTCGCCGCCGAGCGCCGCACCTCGATCGCATCCTCCTCGGGCGAGGTCGAATGCGTTGCCCTCTGGGTTCTGCTCGATCCCGAGGGCGGGAAGCCGAAGCGTTTCCCGGCGGACTTCGTCGAGCTCTACGAGCCCTCCGCTGCGGGCCGCGACGCGCGCGTTCGCATCCGTCACCCCGAGCCTCCGGCGGAGGCCGAGGAGACGACCTGGCTGTTCCGCGCCACCGACGTCGACCTCGCCGACCACGTCAACAACTCCCACTACTGGGAGCCGCTCGAGGCGGAGCTCGCCTCCGCCGAGCCCGGGCGGATCGACGCCGAGGTCGAGTTCCGCGATCCGGCCCAGCCCGGGCCGGCGCGGGTGCTCCGCGCCGGCCGCGGGCTCTGGGTCGCGGGGAGCGACGGCGCCCTGCACGCCTCGCTCCTGATCGCGGACTAGCCTGCACCGGCATGAGCGGCCCGGCATCGTCCGACACGACCAGGATGGGCGCCTTTCCGCCGATCGCCGATTACGCCTTCCTCGCCGATACGACCGCGACCGCGCTGATGGCTCCCGACGGCAACGTCGAGTGGATGTGCCTGCCGCGACCCGATTCGCCGAGCGTCTTCGGCTCGATCCTCGACCGCTCGGCCGGCTCGTTTCGGGTCGGGCCGGTCGACATCGGGGTTCCGCTGGCGCGGCGTTACGAGCCGGGGACCAACATCCTCGAGACGACCTGGATGACGCCGTCGGGGTGGCTCGTCGTCCGCGACATGCTCGTCATGGGCCCGTGGCGGGACGTGCCCCACGAGGGGCGCACGCGGCCGCCGACCGACGAGGAAGCTCAGGGGATGCTGCTGCGCTGCATCGAGTGCGTAGACGGGCGGGTCGACGTCGAGCTGATCTGCTCGCCGCGCTTCGACTACGGGCGCGAGGACTGCAGGTGGGAGGCGATCGGCGAGGAGGGCTTTGCGGCCGAGGCGACCAACCACGGGCTCACGCTCCGCCTCAACGGCACGATCCGCATGGGCCTCGAGGGGGACGACGTGCGGGCCCGCCACACGCTGGAGGACGGCGAGCGCGGCTTCATCGCCCTCACCTGGGCCGACGACCAGCAGTTCCCGGTCGACGTGGACGCGGCCTGGGAGCGGCTCACCGAGACACGCCGCTACTGGCACCACTGGCTCTCGCGGGGCGAGTTTCCCGATCACCCGTGGCGCATCTACCTGCAGCGCTCGGCCCTGGTCCTCAAGGGATTGATCCACGCCCCGACCGGGGCGATGGTCGCCGCCGGGACGACCTCTCTGCCCGAGACCCCCGGCGGCGAGCGCAACTGGGACTACCGCTACTCGTGGATCCGCGACTCGACCTTCACCCTCTGGGGCCTCCACACGCTCGGGTTCGACGACGAGGCCCGCGACTTCGTCGAGTTCATCAGCGACGTCTGCGGCGATTCGGGGCTCCAGATCATGTACGGCATCGGCGGCGAGAAGGAACTGACGGAGGAGACCCTCGATCACCTCACGGGCTACGGCGGAGCGAAGCCGGTGCGGATCGGAAACGCCGCCTACAGCCAGCGCCAGAACGACGTCTACGGCGCGCTGTTCGACTCGATCTACCTCCACTCGCGCGTCCGCCACAGCATCCCCACCCGGGCCTGGCCGATCCTCATCCGCGAGGCCGAGCGCGCCGCTGAGATCTGGCGCGAGCCCGATCAGGGGATCTGGGAAGCGAGGGGCGAGCCGCAGCACTACACCTCCTCGAAGCTGATGTGCTGGGTGGCGATGGACCGCGCGGCGCGCCTCGCCGAGGCTGCCAATCGACCCCACGGCGAAGAGCTGAAGGCTTTGGCCAAGGAGATCCGCGAGGACATCCTCGCCAACGCCGTCAAGGACGGGATCTTCCGCCAGCACTACGAGACCGACGCCCTTGACGCGTCGACCCTGCTGATCCCCCTGGTCCGCTTTCTGCCCTCAGACGACGAGCGGATCGCCAACACGGTCAACGCGATCGACGAGGAGCTCACCGACCACGGCCTCGTCCTCCGCTACAAGGTCGACGAGACCGACGACGGGCTGCACGGGGAGGAGGGGACGTTTGCGATCTGCAGCTTCTGGATGGTCTCCGCCCTGTCGGAGATAGGCGAGGACGAGCGCGCCCACGGCCTCTGCGAGCGGATGCTCGCCCACGCCGGCCCGCTCTATCTCTATGCCGAGGAGATCGAGGCGCGCAGCGGGCGCCACCTCGGCAACTTCCCCCAGGCCTTCACCCACCTCGCGCTGATCAACGCGGTCAGCCACGTGATCAGCGCCGAGACCGAGCACGATGTCGGCCCGATCGAACCGGGCTAGCGCCTCTTCGGCTTCACCGCCGGCTCGGCGGGCAGCCAGGGGAGGTGCCAGCGGCAGATGCCGCGGGTGATCGCGTCCGCCTCCTTCGGGCCCCAGGACCCGCGCTTGTAGCGATGCACCGGCCCGGGCCTGTCCAGCAGGGGCTGCACGATCCGCCAGGTCTCCTCGATCGCCTCCTCGCGGGTGAACAGCGAGCTGTCGCCGCGGATCGCGTCCGAGAGCAGGCGTTCATACGGGGCCGGGTCTCGGCCCATCTCCTTCTCGAACAGGACCTCGAAGTCGACCGCCTCGGGGATGTCCTCGCCCGGGGCCTTGGCGAGGAACCGCAGCCTCGCCCCCGGCTCGGGCTCGATCCGGATCACGAGCTGGTTGGGCTCGCCGGTCGGGATCGCCGCGGCGCCGAGCTTCGGCCGCTTCTTGAAGACGACGCGGACCTCGGTCGCGCTCTGGGCCAGGGCCTTGCCGGTGCGGATGAAGACCGGCACGCCGCTCCAGCGCCAGTTGTCGATCGCCAGCTCGAGCGCGCAGTAGGTCTCGGTCTTCGAACCGCGCGTGACGCCCTCGACCTTCTGGTAGCCCACGTACTGGCCGCGGATGTAGCGCTTCGGGCTGACGTTGTTGATCGCCTTGAAAAGCGTCAGCTTCGCCTCGCGGATCGGATCGGTCCCGTGCCCGGCCGGCGGCTCCATGGTCACCAGCGCCAGCACCTGGAGCATGTGGTTCTGGACCACGTCGCGCAGGGCGCCGACCGGGTCATAGAAGCGCCCGCGGTCCTCGACCCCGAAGTCCTCGGCCTTGGTCATGGTGATGTGGGAGACGTACTTGCGGTTCCAGACCGGCTCGAGGATGCTGTTGGCAAAGCGCAGGTAGGTGATGTCCATCACCGGCTCCTTGCCGAGGTAGTGATCGATGCGGAGGATCTGGTCGGGCTCGAGCAGCTCGCTCAGCTCCCCGTTGAGCTCGCGAGCCGACGCCAGGTCGTGGCCGAAGGGCTTCTCGACCACGACCCTCGCGTTCTTGGTCAGCCCGACGTGGTGGAGCCCGCTGACCACGGTCGAGAACAGCGACGGGGGGATCTCGAGATAGAAGACGGGAGCGTTGACGTTGATCCGGTTCAACTCGCCGGCGACCCGCGCGTAGCAGTTGGCGTCGTCGTAGACCCCCTGGATGTAGTGAAGCCTCCTCGCCAGCCGGTCGAAGACCTGCTTGGAGATCTTGACCTTGCCCTCGCGCAGCGCGGCGCGGAAATGGCGGACCATCGCCTTGTCGTCCCAGTCGTTGCGCGCGACGCCGACGACCGGCACCTTGAGGCGCTTCGCCTCCTCGAGCCGGTAGAGCGCCTTGATCGTCTGCTTGCGCGCGAGATCCCCGGTGATCCCGAAGATGACCAGGCCCTCGGCCGCCTTCTTGCCGGAGTTGCTCCGGGGGGGCGCGGCCACTCGGGTCAGTAGCCGTGGCCCGTGTGGGCGCGCCGGCGCTCTGACTCGTGCATGCCGCCCTTCTTGGCGAGGAGCTTGGTCGCCTCGTCGATGTCCTCGGCGAGCTGGTCGACCAGCGAACGGCCCAGGGTCAGCTTGACCAGCGCGCGCATGATCGTCTCGTCCTGGGCGTCGGGGGGCAGCGTGTATGCGGGCACCATCCAGCCGCGCATCGCGGCGAGCTGGGCGGCGATGTCGAACTCGTCGTAGGGCTCCTCGCCGGCGAGCTTGAACGCGGTCAGCGGCAGCTGCTCGCCCGACCCGACGAGCTCGAAGGGCCCGATGCCCTTGAGCTTCTCGGCCAGGTCGTTGTTGTTCGCCTGCATCAGCTCCATCAGCAGCCGGTAGCCCTCACGGCCGAGGCGGCAGAACTGGTAGTACTGGGCGAGGACCATCGAGGAGCCGGTCGAGAAGTTGAGCGTGAAGGTCGCGTCCTCCTTGCCCAGGTAGTTCTCCATGAACACGAGGTCCTGCGGGAGCTGGTCGGCGTCGCGGAAGATCAGCCAGCCGATGCCGGGGTAGACGAGGCCGAACTTGTGGCCCGAGGCGTTGATCGAGCGCACCTGCTCGAGGCGGAAGTCCCAGAGCGAGTCGGGGTAGAGGAAGGGCCAGACGAAGGCGCCGCTGGCGCCGTCGACGTGGAGGGGGACGTCGAGGCCCTGCTTGTCCTTGATCTCGAGCAGCAGCCGGTTGATGCCCGGGATGTCGTCGGAGTGGCCGGTGAAGGTGGTGCCGAGAACGGCGGCGACGCCGATCGTGTTCTCGTCGACGTGGGGCTCGACGTCCTCGGGGCCGATCGTGTACTTGCCCGGCTGCAGCGGCACGATCCGCGGCTCGACGTCGAAGTAGCGGCAGAACTTCTCCCAGACGACGTGGACGTCGCCGCCGAAGATCAGGTTCGGGTTGCCGGTGTCCTTCTTCTCCGCCTCCCGCCGCGCCCGCCACTTCCACTTCAGCGAGAGGGCGCCGAGCATGATCGCCTCCGAGGATCCCTGGGTGCGGGCGCCCTTGATCTGCTCGCCCTTGGCCGGCGAGTTGAAGAGGTCGGCGAGCATGCGGATGCAGCGCTGCTCGATCTCGGCGGTCTGCGGGTACTCGGCGTGGTCGATGAAGTTGCGATGCAGGTTCTCGGCGATCAGGTCCCTCGCCTCGTCCTCCATCCAGGTGGTTACGAAGGTGGCGAGGTTGTGGTCGGGATCGCCGTCGAGGACCAGCTCCTGCTCGATCAGCATCTTCGCGTCCTCGGCCGCCATGCGGCCTTCCGGGAGCTTGTGGTCGGGGGCGTCCTCGAGGAGGAAGCGGCCGCGGCGCGGAAGAGGCGGGGGGTTGAAGCTCTTGCGCTTGGCCACGGTGGCCACCCTAGCGCCAACGCCCGTAGGATTGCCGTCGTCGAGCGAGGAAAGGTGGTTGCCGGATGCAGCTGGGAATGGTCGGTCTGGGAAGAATGGGCGCCAACATCGTGCGCCGGCTGATGCTCGACGGGCACGAATGCGTCGTCTACGACGTCAACCCGGACGCGATCAAGACGCTCGAAGGTGAGGGCGCGGTCGGCGCCTCATCGCTCGAGGAGCTGGCGAGCAAGATGGAGGCGCCGCGCGCCGTCTGGGTCATGGTGCCGGCCGGCGAGATCACCGAGGGCACAGTCAACGACGTGGCCGCGGTGCTCGACAAGGGCGACGCGATCATCGACGGGGGCAACTCCTACTACCGCGACGACATGCGCCGCGCGGCCGCCGTCGGCGAGAAGGGCATCGACTACATCGACTGCGGCACCAGCGGCGGGGTCTTCGGCCTCGACCGCGGCTACTGCCTGATGATCGGCGGCCCCGACGGCGCGGTCGAGCGGCTCGACCCGATCTTCAAGACGATCGCGCCCGGGGTCGATTCGGCCGAGCGCACGCCGGGGCGCGACGGCGATCCCGACACCGCCGAGAACGGCTATCTGCACTGCGGCCCGAACGGCGCCGGCCACTTCGTGAAGATGGTCCACAACGGCATCGAGTACGGCGTGATGGCCGCCTACGCGGAGGGGCTCAACATCCTCGAGAACGCCGACGCCGGCAAGGTCAAGCGGGAGGCCGACGCCGAGACCGCGCCCCTCGACCACCCCGAGTACTACGAGTTCGATCTCGACATCCCCCAGATCGCCGAGGTCTGGCGCCGGGGCAGCGTGATCGGCTCGTGGCTGCTCGACCTCACCGCCTCGGCGCTTCAGGAGTCGCCCGACCTCGCCGGCTTCGAGGGCCGCGTCTCGGACTCGGGCGAGGGCCGCTGGACCCAGATCGCCGGCATCGACGAGGGGGTGCCGGCGCCGGTGCTCTACACGGCGCTCTCCTCGCGCTTCGCCTCGCGCGACCTCGACGACTTCGCCAACAAGGTGCTCTCGGCGATGCGCAAGCAGTTCGGCGGCCACGACGAGAAACCGACATGACACCGGCTCCTCCGCTTCGCGTCCGGGGCCGGTGAGAGTGGGCCACGAGCTCGAGGTCCTGCCTGACGCCGATGCCGTGGCGGCGCGTGGCGCCGAGCTGATCGCCGAGCGCGCCCGGGACGCCGTCTCCGAGCGCGGCTCGTTCTCGATCGCGGTCAGCGGCGGGCGCACGCCATGGGCGATGTTCGGCCTGCTCGAGGACCACGAGCTTCCCTGGCAGCAGACCCAGATCTTCCAGACCGACGAGCGCATCGCCCCGGCCGGCAGCGCCGATCGCAACCTCACCCACCTGATCGCCGCGCTCTCGATCGGCGCCCAGGGCTCGCTGCGGCCGATGCCGGTCAACGACGAGGACCCGGGCACGGCCGCGACCGGCTACGCCGAGCAGCTCCCGGATCCCCTCGACCTGATCCACCTCGGCCTCGGCCCCGACGGCCACACCGCCTCGCTCGTCCCCGGCGACCCGGTGCTCGAGGTCGCCGACCGCCGCGTGGCCGTCACCGGCGGTGCCTACCAGGGCACCCACCGCATGACACTCACCTACCCCGCGATCGACGAGGCCCGCGACCTGCTCTGGATCGTCACCGGAGAAGAGAAGCGCGACCCTCTGGCGAAACTGCTGGCCGGCGACGAATCGATTCCGGCGGGCCGGGTCAAGCCGTCCGGCCCCTCCCTGGTTCTCGCCGACGAGGCCGCGGCTTCGAGCTGATGCGCGGCTGGTGGCGGCCCGACCGCTCGATGTGGTGGATGGGCGTCCTCTTCGCGATCGGCTCGACGCTGTTCCTCGTTCCGGCGATCGCCTCGCTCGACGGCGACGCCGATTGGATCGGGATCACCTTCTTCTGCGGCAGATCGATACCCGGGTCTGGGGGCCGGACATGATCGGTTCGGCCTGCTTTCTCGTCTCGAGCCTGATCGCGTTCGCCAACGCCGAGCACCGCTGGCTCTCATGGCGCCCCGGCGACTTCGATTGGTGGATCGCCGGCCTCAACCTGCTCGGGTCGGTGTTCTTCGGTTTCTCGGCCGTCTTCTCGTTCGTGCGCCCGGCCACGGGCGACTTGGCCTCGGCCCACATTGCGGCCGTCGGAACCGCCGCCGGCGCCCTCTGCTTCCTGGTCGCGGCGCTGCTCCTGCTCCCCGAAGCGGAGCGGCGATCCAGGTAGCAGGCCGAGATCGCGCAACCTCTACGGTGGGTGAGCAAGTCCCGCAACCCACCGAAAGGCAGATTCGATGAAAACACGCACGCTCGCCGACCTCGAGGTATCAGCCATCGGTCTCGGCTGCATGGGGATGTCCGCGTTCTACGGCGACACTGACGAGCAGGAATCGATCGCGACGATCCAGCGCGCTCTCGAGCTCGGCATCAACTTCCTCGACACCGCCCAGCTCTACGGGCCGATGACCAACGAGTCGCTGGTCGGCAAGGCGGTCGAGGGCAAGCGCGAGGAGTACGTGATCGCGACCAAGTTCGCCAGCAACCTCGACAACGCCAAGCCCGGCGACATGTCGACGGTCGGGCCGACCGACGGCTCGCCCGAGTACGTGAAGCGGGCGCTCGAAGGCTCGCTGCAGCGGCTCGGCACCGACTACGTCGACCTCTACTACCAGCACCGCGTCGACCCCGACACACCGATCGAGGAGACGGTGGGCGCGATGGGCGAGCTGGTCGAGGAGGGCAAGGTTCGCCACCTCGGTCTGTCCGAGGCGGCGCCCGAGACGATCCGCCGGGCCCACGCCGTGCACCCGATCACGGCGCTTCAAACCGAGTACTCGCTGTGGACACGCGACGTCGAGGACGAGATCCTGCCGACCTGCCGCGAGCTCGGGATCGGATTCGTTCCCTACTCGCCACTCGGCCGCGGCTTCCTCTCCGGGCGCTTCTCGTCGCTCGAGGAGATTCCCGAGAACGATTTCCGCCGCAACAACCCGCGCTTCAGCGAGGGCAACTTCGAGGCCAACCGGCCGCTCGCGGAGAAGGTCGCCGAGATCGCCAAGGAGAAGGACGCGACGCCCGCCCAGCTCGCTCTCGCCTGGGTCCTGGCCCAGGGCGAGGACATCGTCCCGATCCCCGGCACCAAGCGGCGCTCCTACCTCGAGCAGAACGCCGCGGCCACGGACGTCGAGCTGACCCGCGATGACCTGGCCCGGATCGAAGCCGAGCTGCCCGGGGTCGCCGGCGAGCGCTACGACGAGACCGGAATGGCGACCGTCAACGGCTGAGCGCAAGCGAAACGCGCGCCGGCGATGGCCGGCGCGCGTTTGGCTCGGTCGCCGGTCAGCTCTGAGAGCGGATTACGAATCCGGCGGCAAACTCGAGGCTGCCGCGGACGATCAGCAGGATGCCGGCGAGGTCGGCGAGCGTATTCAGCCCGATGTCGGGGTCGCCGACGAGGATCACGCCGGCGGCGATGCCGACCACGCCGAGGATCGCGTTGAGCACGCGGTGGTTCTTGGCGTGCAGGGCCTCAACCAACCAGCCGATGCCGCTGATCACGAACCAGAACGCGACTACGAGCAACAGCACGAGCACGCTGGCGCCCGGCCGCACGACGCAGATCAGCCCGCCGAGGATGGTCAGGAACCCGACGATGAGGCGCACCGCGGTTATCCCGCCGGACGCGTCGTCGTCGGCGCTGCTGACCACCACCAGCATGGTTCCCGCGAGCAGCAGGTTGATTCCGAACACCAGCCCCAGCGCCAGCAGCGTGACGTTCGTATAGACCAGCGCGAGGACCCCGGCGGCCACCTGGAAGACGCCGATCAGGACGAGCGCCCACCAATGAGCGGGCTGTATCGCTTGCACAGCTGAACCTTTTGCGGCCATCAGATCTCCACCTCTCCTTGCGGGAAGCGCCCTGGGGACGCTCCGTAGATGACGGGGGAAGCCTAGTGGGCCGTCCGGAACCCTCGCACGCGCACGATGGTCCCGGACGACCCACTAGACCCCGCCCACGATGACTTCGCTGACCATCTCCGGTGCAAACAAACCGTGGTCGACGACGCCCGGAATCGAGGCCAGCCGCGCCGCCAGCGCCCCGGGATCCTCCACCGGGCCGCGATAGTCGGCGATCAGGCCGCCGTCGGGGCTGGGCGGCGTTCCCTTCCGCAGGCCCACCTCGCCGATCTCCTCGCCGATCCTCGCCAGGGTCGAGGCCAGCCCGTAGGGGAAGAGCTCGAGCGGGATCGGCGCCCCGATGCGCTCGACCTGCTTCGAGGCGTCCGCGATGACGACGAAGCGCGCGGCCGAGGCGGCGACGATCTTCTCGCGGGTGTGGGCGCCGCCGCCGCCCTTGACCAGCCAGCGGTCGGGCGTCACCTGGTCGGCCCCGTCGATCGCGATGTCGAGGCGCTCGAGGTCTTCGAACGGCTCGACCGGGATCCCCAATTCCTTCGCCTGCTCCTCGGTCGCGACCGACGTCGCGACGCAGCGCAGCCCATCGAGCTTTCGCTCGGCGATCGCGGGGAGCAGGAAGGCGACCGTCGAGCCGGTTCCGAGGCCGACCGCCATCCCCGGCTCGACCAGGGTCGCGGCGCGCTCGGCGGCGTCCTTCTTGGCTTCGTCGGCGGAGCTCACGGGCCCAGCCTATTAGCCGCACATGCTCCTGACGACTGGTTCGACCCCGACCGCTCGCATCCGGAGCCGGTGTCGATCGTCGCGGAGCAGCTCCGCGGGTAGCCTTGAGCCGATGGCGACGCCCGAAGTAGCCGAGCAGAAGATCGCCGGCGACCTCGATCAGGTCGCGATCAACACGATCCGCACGCTCTCGATCGACGCGATCCAGAAGGCGAACTCCGGTCACCCGGGGACCCCGATGGCCCTCGCCCCGCTCGCCTACGTGCTCTGGCAGGAGTTCCTGCGCTTCGACCCGGACGACCCGATCTGGCCGAACCGCGACCGCTTCGTGCTCTCGGCCGGGCACGCGTCGATGCTGCTCTATTCGCTGCTTCACCTCGCCCGGGTGAAAGCGGTCGATCCCGACTACGAGGTGGTCGGCGATCCCGCGGTCAGCCTCGACGACATCAAGAGCTTCCGCCAGCTCGACTCACGCGCGCCCGGCCATCCCGAGTACCGCTGGACCTCCGGGGTCGAGACCACCACCGGCCCGCTCGGCCAGGGGATCGCGACCTCGGTCGGGATGGCCGTCGCCTCGGTCTGGCAAGCCGCGCACTTCAACAAGCCCGGCTTCGAGCTGTTCGACTTCGACGTATACGCGATCGGCGGCGACGGCTGCCTGATGGAGGGGGTCTCGCACGAGGCCGCCTCGTTCGCCGGCCACCAGCGCCTCGCCAACCTCTGCTGGTTCTACGACAACAACCACATCTCGATCGACGGCCGCACCGAGATCACCTACGAGGACGACGTCGCAACCCGCTTCCTCGGCTACGGCTGGAACGTCGCGCGCGTCGGCGACGCCAACGACCTCGGGCTGATCCGGCGGGCGATCGAGAGCTTCCGCGAGGAGGAGGAGCGGCCGACGCTGATCATCGTCGACAGCCACATCGGCTACGGCTCGCCGCACAAGCAGGACACCGCCGACGCCCACGGCGAGCCGCTCGGCGAGGAAGAGGTGCGCGAGACCAAGAGCGCCTACGCCTGGCCCGAGGACGCCGAGTTCCTCGTGCCCGAGGGCGTCTACGAGCACTTCGCCGACGGGATCGGCAAGCGCGGACTCGCGGCGCGCGAGGAGTGGGGCAAGCTGTTCACCGGCTATCAGCGCGAGAAGGAGACGCTCGCCCACCAGATCGAGGCGATGCAGCGGCGCGAGCTGCCCGAGGGCTGGGACAACGAGCTGCCCTCCTTCGACGCGGACGAGAAGGGCATGGCGACCCGCAAGGCCTCGAACCAGTGCGAGAGCGCGGTCGCCGAGCGGGTGCCGTGGCTCGTCGCCGGCTCCGCCGATCTCACCGGCTCGACCTCGGTCGAGATCGACGGCAGCGACGCGTTCGAGCCAGGCGCCCGCGCCGGGCGCCAGCTCCACTTCGGGATCCGCGAGCACGAGTCGGCGGCGATCTCCAACGGCCTCTCGATCTCGAAGCTGCGGCCGCTGTGGTCGACCTACCTCACCTTCTCCGACTACGCGCGTCCGGCGATCCGGCTCTCGGCGCTGATGGAGCTGCCGGTCATCCACGCCTTCACCCACGACTCGATCGGGCTCGGCGAGGACGGGCCGACCCACCAGCCGGTCGAGCAGCTCGCGTCGCTGCGGGCGATCCCCGGCCTCGACGTGATCCGGCCCTGCGATGCCAACGAGACCGCCGAGGCCTGGAGGGCGGCGATGGACCGCCACCACGGACCGGTGGCGCTGGTGCTGACCCGTCAGGACGTGCCGATCCTCGACCGCGGCAAGTACGCGTCCGCCGAGGGACTGAGGCGCGGCGGCTACGTGCTCGCCGACGCGGAGGGAGGTAACCCCGAGGTGATCCTGATCGCGACCGGCAGCGAGGTCAGCCTCGCCGTCTCGGCCCACGAGCAGCTGATCGCCGACGGCGTGCGCTCGCGCGTCGTCAGCCTCCCCTGCTGGGAGCTCTTCGACCGCCAGGACAGCGGGTACCGTGACAGCGTGCTGCCGCCCGAAGTGACCGCCCGCGTCTCGATCGAGGAGGCGGCGACCCTCGGATGGGACCGCTGGGTCGGGCCCGGCGGAGCGTCGATCGGCATGCATACCTTCGGCAGCTCGGCTCCACTGAAAGACGTACAGACCAAGTTCGGCTTCACGCCAGACCGCGTCGCCGAAACAGCGAAAGGACTCCTCGAATGAAGCCCACGCAAGAACTTCACGATCTCGGCCAGAGCCTCTGGCTCGACAACATCACCCGCACGATCCTCGACGACGGCACGCTCAAGAGCTACATCGACGAGCTCTCGGTCACCGGCCTGACCTCGAACCCGACGATCTTCGACAAGGCGATCTCGGGCGGCGAGGCATACGACGAGCAGATCGGGGAGCTCACCGAGAAGGGGCTCGAGCCGGAGGAGATCTTCTTCGAGCTGGCGCTCTCCGACCTGACGCGGGCCGCCGACCTGTTCAAGTCCGCTCATGAAGCCAGCGACGGCGTCGACGGCTTCGTCTCGCTCGAGGTCTCGCCGCTGCTCGCCTACGAGACCGATTCAACGATCAAGCAGGCCACCGACCTCCACGGCCGCGGCGGCCGGGGCAACATCTACATCAAGATCCCCGGGACGCCCGAGGGCCTGCCCGCGATCGAGGAGTCGATCTTCGCCGGCGTGCCGATCAACGTGACGCTGCTCTTCTCGAGCGAGCAGTACCTGGCGGCGGCCGAGGCCTACATGACTGGGATCGAGCGCCGGATCGAGGCCGGTCTCGACGCCAAGGTCGAGTCGGTGGCCTCGCTGTTCATCAGCCGCTGGGACGTCGCCGTCGCCGACGAGGCGCCGGCCGAGCTGAAGAACACGCTCGGAATCGCCGTCGGCAAGCAGGCGTATGCGGACTACCGCGACCTTCTCTCCTCGGCCCGCTGGAAGAAGCTCGCCGAGGCGGGCGCCGACCCGCAGAGGCTGCTGTTCGCGAGCACCGGCACCAAGGACCCCGACGCCTCCGACACCCTCTACATCGAGGCCTTCGCCGCGCCCGGCACGGTCAACACGATGCCCGAGAAGACGCTCCAGGCCTTCGCCGACCACGGCGAGGTCTCAGGGGCGCTCCCCGAGGACGGCGGCGACGCCGAGCAGACGTTCAAGGCCTTCAACGACGCGGGCATCGACACCGACGAGCTCGCCGCCCGCCTCCAGAAGGAGGGCGCCGACGCCTTCGTCTCGTCGTGGAACGACCTGCTCGAGTCGGTCTCCAAGCAGGCCCAGGCCGCCTGACGCTGGGCGGGCCCTCGCCCGCCCGGGTATCGAATTCCGCCCCGGTGCCGTCCTGGGGGCATGCCGAGCCTGGGTATCGAAACAAGCGCGACGGCCGTCTTGCTCATCGATGGCAGACGAGCAGACGACCCGCGTCGACGCGGCCGAGCTCAACCGCTGGATCGCCAACCTGGCCCCCGGCGACGCCGCCGCAGTGCGCGCGGCGTTGCACCGCGACCCAGAGCTTCGCAGCCAGGTCGAGCTGATTCTGGCCGGCCTCCCCGAGCACCTGCGCGAGGCGTTTCTCGACCGATTCCACCCCGAGCTGGCGAACTGCGAGCGACCCGCGAGCGCGGTGATGGAGGGGCTGCGGGGCCTCGCCGGCGCACGGGCTCGACCCACCCCGGACCGACACCACGAAGGCGAGGATCGTTCATAGTGCAGGCGAAGGTCTTGGACCAGGCACAGGGGATAGCGAGGCGATCGGGGTCCCATCGGATCGAGGCCGAGTACGCCCGTTTGCGCCCGCTCGGTGAGTCGTTCGTGCGGCGGCGGTTCTCCGGGCAGCTCAACCACCAGGACGCCGAGGATGTCGTCGCCGATGTGCTGGCCCGGTTCCACTCCCGCGAGACCGAGGGTCGCGGTCCCGACAACCTGCAGGCGGCGTTCTTCACCGCCCTGCGAAACCAGGCGATCGACACGCTGCGCGCGCGCGGGATCCGCCCCGAGGTGCCGCTCGAGGCCGCCGCGGGCGCCGACTCCGGGGCGGGACCCGAGGAATCCGCCGAGGGTGCCCAAGAGGGCGCCGTGCTTTCCGAGGCGCTCGCGCGCATGCGGCGCAACTACCGCGAAGCGATCTTGCTCCGGTACGGAGTCGGCCTCACGGTCCCCGAGATCGCCGAGCGCAAACGGATCAGCCTTCCCGCGGCAAAGAAGCTCGTCCTGCGCGCAACCCGGCAGGTCAAGGAGCGCCTGCTGACCGTCACCAGCGACGAGCACTGCTCCGAGATGCGCGAGCTCACCCGCCAGGCGCTGTTCGAGAAGGAGGCGGCGGGCATCGCCACGGCGGAAGAGCACCGACTGCTGCGCGCCCACCTCGCCCACTGCGGCAGCTGCCGCGCCTTCGCCGGGCAACTCCATGACCGGCTCCACGGCGTCGCGGCCGCCGCGCTGCTCGCCTCGAGCGAGCAGATCGGGGCGCCCGCCGGCGTGGTCGATCACCTCAGCGGTTGGCTGTCGGGCGCCCACGAGCATGCCGACGCGATCGCCGACCGCGGCCGCGAACTCGCGTTCCGCGCCGGAGGAGGAGGCGCTCCCCACGGAGCCGACGGTGCGCTCGGCGCCGGGGTCGCCACCACGGGCGCCAAGGTCGCCGCCGTCTGCGCCGGCGGCGCGGCCGCCGCCACCTGCCTGGCGACCGGTGTCGTCGGCCCCGGAATCGCCCCGACCCACGGCAAGGATCCGGCGCCGCCGGCCAAAGTCAAGACCGGCCCGCAGCCGGCGGCGCCTGCTTCAGCTGCGGAGCCCAGTACCGCCGCGGACGACGCCGCCGGCGACACCGTGAAGCCGAGCGCCGACACCGAGAAACAGAATTTCGGGACTGCGAGCCCGCCGGACTCAAACGGCGACACCCGCGAATTCGGCCCCGCACCCAGCACGAGCAGCTCGTCGAGCGGCTCGGGCGGCGGTGGGGGAGGGGGGCGAGGAAAAGAGAGCTTCGGGCTTTAGCTGATGAGAACCAACAACGAAAAGGAGAACCAGATGGACACGCAGCGAGAGAACACCACGCCGCGATCCGCGCTGGCGCGGGGTTTGATCCTCGCCTGCGTGCTCGTGGGGATCTACGCATTTGGGCCGGCGAGCGCCGCGCACGCGGGGACCTACGTGGCCCGCGAGTGCAACATCGCGGGAGGCCCGACAGGGGCACCTGACGCCGTCTACCACGGCGAGCTGGCCGGCGGCTCGTACAGCGGCGACAACAGCTGCAGCGTCGCCGGCGGCGGGCTCTCCGTCTGGGGCAATCCGGGCGCGGGCGGCCAGTATCTCCAGGAAGGGCGGTGGCAATTGATGGCACCTGCGGGGACGCTGATCCGCGCGCTGAACTTCAACTACCGAGCGTGGAACAGCTGCGGCACGACCGGCTACGTCGACGCGCGCGACGCGTGGGGCGGGGTTCAGCTCGCCGGTTTTGGCCCCAGCGCGCCGGACATTCTCAACTGCGGCGTTGGCCACAGCGCCTGCGCAGACTCGGGCTGCGACGTGAGCAACAACGGCAACCTGATGAGCGCGAAGACGATCAACGCCGTCGCCTACTGCGGCGGTACGGGCTCTTTTCAGGGCTGCATCCCCGCAGAGCCGTGGACGGGTGGCTTCGTCGTGATCCGCGACCTGAAGGTCACGCTCGAGGACCTGCAGCGGCCGAATCCGCCGGGCCTGGCCGGCTCGCTGGTCGAAGGCGGCCCGCGGCGTGGCAGCGAATCCCTCGTCGTCAACGCGAGCGACGTTGGCAGCGGGGTGCGGTCGATCGACGTCTACGTGAACGGGGGCAACGTCGGCCACTCTGAGATCGCTTGCGATGAGATCTCTCCAGGCGTGGCGCGCCGCTTCACGCCGTGCCCGACCAGCACCAGCGACACGTTCTCGGCGCCAACCGAGGCGGGGCCGTGGCGCGAGGGCGCCAACACGCTCGAGGTCTGCGCCGTCGACTACGGCGGTCTGGATCGCTGCACAAGCACTACCGTCTCGGTCGACAACAGCTGCGACGACTCGACCGGCACGACGGTCGGCTCAACCCTCGAGGCCGGCCTCGCGAAGGGCGATGAGAAGCCCCGGGTGACGACCGTCGTCAGCTCGAAGGACTCGATCCAAATCAAGGGATCGCTCAGCACGCCCGGCGGTGCGCCGGTGCAGGGCGCCAACGTCTGCATCTACGAGCAGACCAGTGGGGTGCGGGAGGACCGCGCGATTGCCGACATCGTCCACACCAAGGCCAACGGCACGTTCCTCAGCCGCATCGACCCGGGACCGAGCCGCGAGGTCTACGTCGACTACCGGCACTCGAACCTGGTGCTCGAGAAGCACCTGAACCTCGGCGCGACCAGCTCGCCGGTGCTCAAGATCCGCAAGAAGCACGTGCGAAACGGCAAGTCGATGCGCTTCAAGGGCTCGATCCCCGGTCCCTACAGCGCGGGGCGGATCGTCACCATGCAGGCGAGGGTCGGCAAGAAGTGGAAGACTTTCCTGCAGGCGACGACCGACACTGCGGGTAGGTACAAGGGCCGATACCGCTTCAAGAACTCGACCGTCGCGAGGGCGAAGTACCGCTTCCGCGCCGTGGTCAAGGAGCAGGCGGGCTACCCGTACAAGACCGGCACCTCGAAGCCGGCCAAGGTGATCGTCAAGGGCTAGCTGCCGATCCCGCAGCTGCGCATGAAAAAGGGCCGGCCCCTCGCGGGGCCGGCCCTCTCTCTTTAGCTGTCGCGCTGGGCTAGGGCCCGGGCGCGGCCTTGAGACACAGCGCATACGCAGTGGTGAAGTTGCTGCTCTCCGCGAAAACTCTCCACTGGCCGATCCCGACCGGGGCGGACGTATGGATGGCGGCGCCCCCGGTGGATGCGCCACCCCCGAGCATCCGCTCGGATGCCGGGCACACAGCGAGCGCCTGGCCGGGTCCCGGGCTCTGGTCTTCGTCGGTGGCGAGGTGCGTCCCGGCGAGCTTGGGGGCCGTCACGTTGCCGTCGGCGATCTTCGCCGCGGTCACCGCGCCGCCGGCGAGATCCGACGCCCTGATCGCGCCCGGCTTGATCTGTTTGGAGGTGATGCTGTTCTTCTTCACCTTGCCGGCGGTGATCGCCGCGGCGCTGGGGATGCCAGCTACGGCGAGAACCAGCGCGATCGTCGCCGCCACGTTCGCGTAGCTGAGCTTGCCTTTCAATGACGTCATCTCTCACTTCTCCTTGTGCTTGTGGTTCTCGAGCCGTTGCCTGGATCAAGGCTAGAGCGCGCAGCGGCAGATCGCTGTAGCTGGGCGCAGCGGTCGCGGCCCGCCCCCTAGAACGCAATTTCCTGGGGCAAAGAGCGCTCTCGCCCGTCGTACCGGGCAAGAGCGAGCGATTCGGAGCTCGCAACCACTACGAGAAGGAGTTGCAGATGACCGGTTTCCTCGAGCACCGCAAAGGCGTCAGCCTCACGGCGCTTGCCCTGGTCGGGGCCGCCGCGGCAGCCCTGGTCCTGGTCGGTTTCGCTGGCGGGCACGGGCTCGCTGACAGCCTCCGGGCCGCCGGCCTCAACGGCACCGCGCCACCCAACGCCGGCGCGTTCAAGAGCTTCATCGATCAGATGACGCAGAACGCGCTCTGGACGACCGACACTGCGGGTAGGTACAAGGGCCATTACCGCTTTAAGAACTCCACGGTGCCGAAGGCGCAATACCGCTTCCGCGCTGTGGTCAAGGAGCAGTCGGGATACCCGTTCGCTCGCGGAATCTCGAACACGGCGAAGGTGATCGTCCGGGGCTAGGCAGGCAGGGCGGGGCCCGGCGCTTTAGGCACCCGGCCCCGCCACCGTGTCGGTCTAGTGCCCCGGGGTGGGGGAGAGGCACACCGCGGAGGCGACGGTGTTTGCGCCACCGCTCACCTGCCAGGCTTCACCGCCGGCCAGGTCCAGGAAGGGGGCATTGGTGGTCATCGGGGAGGAAAATCCTCCGCCAGAGATCAGGCGCTCGTTAGCCGCGCACTGGGCGATTGTGAGGCTGTTGGTGTTGTTGGTCGCATTCACTTGGCGAACCGGCCCTAGCTTCGAAGCCGTGACGCTGCGGTCGGCGAGCTTCGCGCTCGAGACCGCGCCGCTGGCGAGATCCGACGCCCTGATCGCGCCCGGCTTGATCTGCTTGGAGGTGATGCTGTTCTTCTTCACCTTGCCGGCGGTGATCGCCGCGGCGCTGGGGATGCCTGCTACGGCGAGAACCAGCGCGAGCGTGGCCACCACGTTCGCGTAGCTGAGCTTGCCTCTCATTGACGTCATCTCTCACTTCTCCTTGTGCTTGTGGTTCTCGAGCCGTTGCCTGGATCGGGCGCGTGCCGGAAGTTGTGAATGTGATTCGTCCCTCGCCCGGCAGTACCTCTGCCAACCCATTTCGGCGAGAGGGGTGCGCCCATGGGTATCGAATCTCTCGCCCGCTTCGTCCTACTGACAGTGAGCGAGCTCGGCATCGAGATCCCCAAGGGCAGCCCCGGCGCCCAGGTCCAGATCAACTCGATGACTTCCAGGCGAGCCTGCTGCCGAGCCCGGCGCTGCCCGGGACCACTGCCGCCCGCGCCGCCGCCGCCCTCGCTGCTCGGCGGCTCGGGCCCCGGGCCGCTCAGCCTCTCCTCGCTATGCGGAGAGCAAGGGCTACAACTTCGTGCTCTTCCTCGTCCTCGCGCTCGTCTTCTTCTGGCCGCTGGTTCTGGTCGTAGTCCTCTTGCTGCGGGACAAGCGTAACCAAGCCGCGCCGCCTGCTGTGACCGCCGACTCTCCCGGGACCCAGCCGGGAGCCGCGCCCGGCTGGTATCCGGATCCGTCCGGCACCGCCTACGACAGGTACTAGGGACGGGGAGCGCTGGACGGAGCATCGACCCCGCGAGTAGGGTGCGCGCCGATGGCTCGTGGCGGACCCGCCTGGCAGGCGCTGGAGAAGCACCACGCCGAGATCGGCGACGCCCACCTGCGCCAGATCTTCGCCGACGACCCCGGCCGCGGCGAGCGGCTCACCGCCGAGGCGGCCGGGCTCTACCTCGACTACTCGAAGAACCGGGTCACCGACGCGACCCTGAAGCTGCTGATCGCCCTCGCGGACGAGGCCGGCGTCGCCGAGCGCCGCGACGCGATGTTCGCCGGCGAGCACATCAACTCGACCGAGGACCGGGCCGTGCTCCACGTCGCCCTGCGAATGCCGCGCGAGCGCTCGCTGATCGTCGACGGCGTCGACGTCGTCAAGGAGGTCCACGAGACGCTCGACCGGATGTCGGCTTTCTGCGAGCGCGTGCGATCCGGCGAGTGGAAGGGCCACACCGGCAGGCCGATCCGCAACGTCGTCAACATCGGCATCGGCGGCTCCGACCTCGGCCCGGTGATGGCCTACGAGGCGCTGCGCTTCTACGCCAAGCGTCAGATGAGCTTCGGCTTCGTCTCCAACGTCGACGGCACCGACTTCGCCGAGACGACCCGCGGCCTCGACCCCGAGGAGACGCTGTTCGTCGTCTCCTCGAAGACCTTCACGACGCTCGAGACGATGACCAACGCCCAGAGTGCGCGTCAATGGATTCTCGCGGGGCTCGGCGGCGACGAGTCGGCGATCGCCAAGCACTTCGTCGCGGTCTCGACCAACGCCGAGGAGGTATCGAAGTTCGGGATCGACACCGACAACATGTTCGGCTTCTGGGAGTGGGTGGGCGGCCGCTACTCGATGGACTCGGCGATCGGCCTCTCGACGATGCTCGCGATCGGCCCCGAGCGCTTCGCCGAGATGCTGGCCGGTTTCCACGCCGTCGACGAGCACTTCCGCGAGACCCCGATCGGCGAGAGCCTGCCCTCGATCATGGGCCTGCTCGCCGTCTGGTACGGCGACTTCTTCGGCGCCCAGACCGTCGGCGTCTTCCCCTACGACCAGTATCTGCACCGCTTCCCGGCCTATCTCCAGCAGCTGACGATGGAGTCGAACGGCAAGCACGTCACCCTCGACGGTGCCCGCGTCGACTACGAGACCGGCGCGATCTACTGGGGCGAGCCCGGCACCAACGGCCAGCACTCCTTCTACCAGCTGATCCATCAGGGCACGAGGCTGATCCCCTGCGACTTCATCGGCTTCCTCTCCACGCTCAACCCGCTCGGCGACCACCACGACAAGCTGATCGGCAACGTCCTCGCCCAGTCCGAGGCGCTCGCCTTCGGCAAGATGGCGGAGGAGGTGCGCGCCGAGGGGGTCGCCGAGGAGCTCGTCCCCCACAAGACCTTCGAGGGCAACCGGCCGTCGAACACGATTCTGGTCGAGAAGCTCACCCCCGAGACCCTCGGCTCGCTGGTCGCGCTCTACGAGCACAGCGTCTTCACCCAGGGTGCCGTCTGGGGCATCAACTCCTTCGACCAGTGGGGGGTCGAGCTCGGCAAGGCCCTGGCGCTGCGGATCATCGGCGAGGTCGCCTCCGACGAGGAGCTGACCCATGACAGCTCGACCAACGAGCTGATCAGGCGCTATCGCGCGGCGCGCTGAGCGCGATGAATGGGGGGACCGAGCCTGAAGCCCGGGCGACCCGCGCCCGCGATGGCGGTTGCGGGAGCCTTCTCGAGGATCGCCTCGAGTCCGCCGGGGTTGAGGTCGGCGTCGCCGAGGCCCAGAGCCGGGTTCTCAGCACTAGAGTCCCCCGCCGATGACGCGGGCGGTCCTCTTCGATATCGACGGGACCCTGATCAGCTCCGGCGGATCGAGCGACCGCGCCTGGCACCGTGCCTTCGAGGAGCTGCACGGCGTTGACGTCGAGATCTCGAAGATCACGGGCAAGGGGGTACCCGACCCGGCGGTCGGGGTCCAGGCATTTCAAGAGACGATCGGCCGCGAGCCGATGACCGAGGAGATGGCCGAGCTGCTGGCGAAGCGGCTCGAGCACCTCACCGAGGAGGTCGCCAACTCCGAGAAGTACAAGGTCGAGCCCGGGGTCGAGGAGCTGCTCGAGAAGCTGATCGACGACGGCGTCCTGCTCGGGCTGACCACCGGCAACGTCGAGGCCGCCGCCCACATCAAGCTCGCCCGCGCCAACCTCAACCGCTTCTTCTCTTTCGGCGGCTACGGCTCGGACTCGCCCGACCGCACCGAGCTGACCAGGCGCGCGCTCGAGCGCGGCGGCGTCGTCGCCGGCGCCCCGCTCGACGCGGCGGAGGTCTTCTCGGTCGGCGACACGCCCCGCGACGTCGAGGCCGGCCACGGCGCCGGGATCCGCGTCTGCGGCGTGGCGACGGGCGAGTACTCGGTCGAGCAGTTGAACGAGGCGGGCGCCGACTGGGCGATCGAGAGCCTGGAGCAGGGACTCCCCGTTTGATCCTCGCCGGCGACATCGGGGGGACGCACACGCGCATCGCGCTCTTTGACCCGGGGAAGCTGCGCGAGCCGCAGTCGCTGGAGATCTACGACAGCGCCGGCCACTCCGGGCTCGCCGAGATCGTCAAGCAGTACCTCGCCGCCCACCCGGCCGAGCCGGATCGCGCAAGCTTCGGGGTCGCGGGGCCGATCCGCAAGGGCAAGTTCGAGGGCACGAACCTCGCCTGGCAGATCGACGCCGCCGAGCTCGGCGGTGAGGTCGGTTTCCCCGCGGCGCTCCTCAACGACCTCGAGGCCAACGCCTGGGGCATCGATTCGCTCGAGGCCGATGACTTCGAGGAGTTGCAGGCGGGCGACGCCGATCCCGGGGGCCCGGTCGCCCTGGTCTCGGCCGGCACCGGGCTCGGCGAGGCGTACATCACCGGTGACGGCATCTACGCGAGCGAGGGCGGGCACGTCGACTTTGGTCCCAGGGGGGAGATGCAGCGGCAGCTGCTCGAGTTCATGCAGCGGGAGCACGAACACGTCAGCTACGAGCTGGTCTGCTCGGGGCTCGGCATCGCCAACTGCTTCCGCTTCCTGCTCTGGCAATCGGGCCGGCCCGACCCCGGCTGGTTCGCGGATGCCGAGGAGGCCGGGAGGGGCTCGGCGATATCGAAGGCGGCCCTCGAGGGTGCCGACGAGATGGCGAGCGACGCACTCGACCTGATGGTCGAGATCTACGGGGCGCAGTGCGGAAACGTCGCGCTGACGCTGCTCGCCTCGGGGGGCGTCTACCTCGGAGGCGGCATCCCGCCGAACATCCTGCCCCGCCTGCGCGAGGGCGGGTTCCTGCGGGCGTTCAACGCCAAGGGCCGGCTCTCGGAAGTGCTCGGGCCGATCCCGGTGAAGGTGATCACCAACGAGCTGACCGCCCTGCTGGGCGCGGCGCGCCACGCGGGATCGCTGACGACTTCGCCATGAATTGGCGGCTCCTCCGCTTCGCCTCCGGGGCCGCCAGACCCGCGGGGCGGGCGCGACCGGGAGAGAGGTGTCGGTCGCACCCGCGCCCTTGCTCTCTCAACCCTGCTTGAGACAAGCTGGCGAGCCCACTCGCTGCGACTTTCATGATCGAGCTCCGGGAAGCTCTTTCTCTACGACTATCGGTAGAAAATTCAGTTCCCGACAACCGACAACCTGTCCACTGCCCGCCTACGTAGTGCCTACTCAGGCAGGTCGAGC
Organism: uncultured Solirubrobacterales bacterium; assembly: GCA_963696625.1. Lineage (GTDB taxonomy): Bacteria > Actinomycetota > Thermoleophilia > Solirubrobacterales > 70-9 > JAWVFN01. Next base: position 11,270 of record CAVOKZ010000013.1, on the reverse strand, counting down.
AGCTCGTTCGCCGCGCTCCATCTACCCGGCGGCACGCGCAGCGCGATGTCGCCGCGGCCGTACTGATTAACCGGATGGTCGGCGGTGATCTCGCCCTCGATGCCGGCTTCGGTCAGCGCCTGGTGAAACGCGCGGGCGGTCTCGAGGTCGTCGAAGTCCTTGACCACCTCCCAGTCGTCGAAGCGCGGATCGCCGACGCGGAGCTCTCCGACGCCGTCGGGGTGGATGTCACCGGCGATCTCGTCACCGACGTTGCCACCCGAGCGAAGCCAATCGCGGAAACCCATGCAGCAAACCTATTGCCTGCTCAGCCGGTTACTCGGATAGCTCGACGCGCTCGATCTTCTGCGGCTCGACCGGCTTGTCGCCGGGGCCGGTCTGGGTGCCCTCGATCTTCTCGACCGCGTCCATGCCGTCGGTGACCTTGCCGAACACGGTGTGCTTGCCGTCGAGCCAGGGCGCCGCTTCGGTGGTGACGATGAAGAACTGCGAGCCGTTGGTGTTGGGCCCGGCGTTGGCCATCGCCAGCGCCCCGCGCTCGATCTTGTTGTCGTTGAACTCGTCCTCGAAGGTGTAGCCGGGGCCGCCGGTGCCGGTGCCCTCGGGGCAGCCGCCCTGGATCATGAAGTCGGGGATCACGCGGTGGAAGATCAGCCCGTCGTAGAACCCGTCGCCGGCGAGCCTGCGGAAGTTCTCGACCGTCTTCGGCGCGTCGTCGTCGAAGAAATCGACTGTGATCGGGCCGGCGTTGGTGTGCAGGGTTGCCTGAGACATTGCGCCTCACACTATGCCAATAGCCGATACTCGGCTGAGTGGGTGAGGAGAGCTACAGCAGGTCGAGTCTCGAGGACGCGCTTCGCGCGCCGGTTCGCACAGTACTCGACCGGCCCTCGAGGGCGCTGACCTCGGCGGTCGCCGACCGCGTCGCCGAGATCTTGATCGAGGAGGGGGTGGTCGAACGCGCCATAGACCGCGCGCTCAAGGACCCGAGCACCGAGAGAGCGGCGGTCGCAGTGCTCGACTCCGATCTGCTCGACGAGATCGTCGAGCGGCTGCTCGCCAGCGACGAGATCCAGAAGATCATCGAGCGGATCGCGACGGCGCCCGAGGTTCGCAACGCGATCACGCGGCAGGGCGTTGGCATGGTCGACGACCTCAGGCGCGAGCTCGGCCGGCTGGCGCGCCACGGCGACGCCATCGTCGAGGCACCGTTCCGCGCGGTCGCGCGCCGCGGCCGGCGCGATGGCTCGACGCCGTTCGCGGGCGGCGTCACCCGGCTACTGGCGCTCGCCTTCGACGCGGCGGTCGTCAACTTCAGCCTGCTCGCCACCTCGGCGCTGATTGCGCTGATCGTCTCGGCGATCAGCTCCGGCGATTCTTCGAGCGGCGGAGGCGCGGTGATCGCGATCGGCGCCGGCATCTGGATCATCGTCGCCGCGCTCTACCTGTTCTCGTTCTGGACCCTGACCGGGCAGACACCCGGGATGCGCTTCATGGGGCTCGAGGTGCGGCGTGGCGACGGCTCGCGGCTCGACGGGCGCCACGCCGTGCGCCGTCTGTTCGGCATCGTCCTCTGCGTCCTCACTCTCGGCATCGGCTTTCTCGCTGCGCTGCTCAGCGACCGCCGCCGGGGCCTCCATGACCGAGTCGCCGACACGGTCGTCCTCTACACCGAGGCCGGCCGGCCCGGGCTTCCGCCCGCCCGTGGCGATTTTTCGTAGTAGCGCCACAAAAAAAGCCTCAACCGGTTATCCAGGCGCCCAAGTAATTGGGGACCGTCCGTATTACGCTGGCCTCATGACCAGGGCGGAGAAATACTCGAACCTCGCCGGCGTAGTCCTGCCGTTCGTCGGCGTCATCGGCGCGATGGTGCTGCTCTGGAACAGCTACGTCCAGCTCCACGACCTGGTGATCATGGGCGTCATGTACCTGGTCACCTCGCTCGGGGTGACGATCGGCTACCACCGGCTGCTGACCCACCGCTCGTTCGCGACGTCGAAGCCGATGGAGTACGCATTCGCGTTCTTCGGCTCGCTCGCGGTCGAGGGTGCGCCGATCCCCTGGGTCGCCGACCACCGCAAGCACCACGCTTTCGCCGACGTAGAGGGTGACCCGCACAGCCCGCACGTCGGCCACGCCGACGGCCCGCTCGGCGTCCTCCACGGCCTCTGGCACGCGCACGCCGGCTGGCTGATGAAGACCTGGGGCACCGCCGAACCCGAGCGCTTCGCGCCCGAGCTGACCGAGCGCAGGCCGATGGTGCTGATGACGAAGTACTACGGGCTGCTGGTCCTGCTCACCTTCGGGATCCCGACGCTGATCGGCTTCCTCTACACCGGCGACCTCGCCGGCGCCGCCACCGGGCTGCTCTGGGGCGGTTTCGTCCGCGTCTTCTTCGTCAACCACGTGACTTTCTCGATCAATTCGATCTGCCACTTCATGGGCCGCCGCCGCTTCGACACCGACGACGAGTCGCGCAACGTCTTCTGGCTGGCGCTGCCCTCGATGGGCGAGTCATGGCACCACAACCACCACGCCTTCCCGCGCTCGGCGGTCCACGGCCTCGGCAGGTGGGAGCTCGACCCTTCGGCCTGGATCATCACCGGCCTCGAGAAGCTGCGCCTGGTCTGGGACGTCGTCCGGATCGACCCGGAACGCCAGGTCGCGAAAACCGTCTCTTAACGCGCCAGCGTTCCGATCACCTCGCGCCACCATCGGCGCTCTGCGTCTGTTGTTGCCTGGTCGAGGCGCCGGCGCGCTACCGACTGCAGTGCCTCCGGTGACCCCAGGGCCATGATCTCGCCCGTGAAGGCGAAGCGCCCGTCGGCGAGCATCACCAGCGAGCCGGGGCGGTCGAGGCGGGCGTGGAGGTGCTCGGCCACCGCAATCCCCGCCACCTCCTTCGGAAACGCGGGGCTGCCGTCTTGCGGGTTCCATGGCCTGACCGTGAAGATCTGGGCTCGCGCGAGCACCGGCCTCGGCGGAGTCAGGACATCGGCGAGGGCGGGCTCGGTGCTGGTCACGCCGAGCTTCGCGGCCAGCGGCTCGAACGTCGATCCCTGCAGCAGGGTCGAGAGCAGGACCGCGAAGAAGACGATGTTGAAGAACTCCAGGCTGTGCGGCACTCCGTCGATCACGGGGAAGGTCGCGAGCACCACGGGGACCGCGCCCCGCAGCCCGGCCCAGGCGAGCACGGTCTGCTCGGGGGCCCGGAAGCGGCTGAACGCGGTGGTGGCAAAGACGGCGACAGGGCGGGCAAGGAACACGAGGATCAGGGCCAGAACCGTGCCCTCGAGAGCGACTGCGCCGAGCTGGGAGGGGAAGACGAGCAGCCCGAGGACGACGAACAGCGCCACCTGGGCGACCTGGGCCAGGCCCTGGTGGAGCACGGTCACCGCCTGCTTCGCCGGAATCGAGACGCTGCCGAGCCAGAGGCCGGCGAGGTAGACGGCGAGGAATCCGGAACCGTGGAGGCTGGCGGCGCCGCCATAGGCCACGGCCGCAATGCCGATCGTCCCGATCACGTAGCTGGCCTCGGTGCCGAGCCGCGCCCGGCGCAGCCCCTGCACCCCGAGCCAGCCGACGGTGAGCCCCACCGCCAGCCCGATCCCGAGCTCGCGCAGAAACAGCAGCACCATGTCCACGAGTCCGTAGTCGGGCAGCTCGATCCAGTTGATGAATCCCACCACCAGCAGCACGGCGACCGGGTCGTTGAACCCGGCCTCTCCCTCGAGGGTGCGGGCGACGCGGGGGCGCAGGGTCGAGCCGCGCAGCAGCCCGAAGATCGCGGCGCCGTCGGTGACCGAGACGATCGAGCCGAGCAGCAAACCCTCCAGCAGTGAGAGATCGAAGAGCCAGGTTGCGACGACGCCGCCGATCGCCGCGGTCAGCAGGGTTCCGAAAAGCGCCAAGCCCAGCGACACCCCGAGCACCGGGCGGATCTCGGGAAAGCCCGCCATCAGCCCGCCCTCGAACAGGATCAGAGCCAAGGCGACGACGCCGATCGTGCGGGCCAGCTCGTAGTCGGAGAATTCGATCCAGCCCGTGCCGTCGGAGCCGATCGCCATGCCGAGCCCGAGGAACAGCACCAATCCGGGTACCCGCAGGCGCCCGGCGGCGAGCGAGGCGAAGAGGCCGGCGACCAACAGGGCGCCGGCGATCAAGATCAGTTGTGCGTCCCCCGTCACCTCAACCGCCACCTCCTCCGCTTCGCGTCCGGGGGTGGCGGTCCCGGGCTCGGCAGGAATGGCCCGTATCGGCCGGGGTCAGACTCTGCCGGACTTCTCGCGCTGCTGCCTGGCGACGGCGTCGATGATCACCGCGACGAGCAGCACCCCGCCGGTGACCATGAACTTGACCGACGACTGGAGGGCCAGCAGGTCCATGCCGTTGGAGATCGAGCCGATCACCAGGGCGCCGACGAGCGCGCTCCAGACGGTGCCGCGGCCGCCGAAGAGGCTGGTGCCGCCGATCACCGGTCCGGCGATCGCGAGCAGCAGCAGGTCGCTGCCGCCCGAGGACTGGTTGACGGCGAGCAGCCGCGAGGCGGCCATGATCCCGCCGATCGCCGCCATCGAGCCGGCGATCGTGAAGACGACGATGCGGATCCTCGTCACCGAGATCCCGGCGCGCCGGGCCGCCTCGGCGCTGCCGCCGACCGCGTAGACGTGGCGGCCGAACGGGGTGCGGGTGACGACGTACTGCATGCCGGCCACGAAGCCGATCAGGATCAGCACGGCGAGCGGCACGCCGCGGTCGGAGTTGAGGATCGCAACGACGACGATCGTGACCGCGGCGATCCCCGCCACCCGCAGGAGCATCTCCGGAACCGACCTCGCGTCGAGGCCCGCCGCGACGCGGCGGCGCTGGCCGAGACAAATGGGGTCACGAGACAAATGGGGTCAGGTCTTGAATGCAGCAGGCCGCGTGAATGTCGGATGCAAGACCTGACCCTCCGCATCACCCTCCGCAGGCCCGAGGCGGCTCTCTCGATATAAAGGTCGCACCCAACTACCGAAGGGAGTGCGAGATGAGTCGAGTATTCATCTTCGGCGGCGTCGCCGCCGGGTTGATCCTGATCGTCCTCGGGATCGGGTCGCTCGTGGTCAGTGCGAGCGGTCGCTCCGACGTCCAGGATCGGCTCGCCGACGAACAGATCGTCGGTACCCCCGACATGACGTCCGACGCCACTCGGACGGCGGTCGAGGAGGCTGGACTCAGCGACGTCGAGATCCCCGACTGCTCGGTCGCCGACGAGGAGATCGATACCGGTGATGAGGCGGAGTGCTTCGCGAAGTACATGCGCATTCACGCGCTCGAGTCGACCGGCGGCAAGGTCTACGCGGAGATGCCGCGGGCGGTGGACGTGAAGACCGGCAAGGTCCTCCCCGAGGAGGAGGCCGCGGCGGCGCTGGAGAATGGAACCGCGGTGGACAACCCCGAGCGTCAGATCTGGGTGACGGAGACCGCACTCTCGACGGCGCTGAACTCATCGTTCTTCGCCGAGCAGGTCGCGAACTTCGGGATCGCGATGGGGATCGCGATGATCCTGATCGGGATCGGGCTGCTCGTCCTCACCTACGGCGCCCTGCGACCGCAGATCTCCTCCGAGGAAAGGACGTAATCGCCTGATGCGGCCGGGTGCGGGGCCGTTGCGCCCCGTACCCGGATCGGCCTCCCGGGCATAACGGCTACGGGCCCGCCACGGCGCGCCGCTCTGTTGCCGCTCGGCGCGAGAAGGGGTCGCGAACTAGCCGAGGGTTTGCAGCTCGACGAGGTCGTCGATGATGGCGAAGTCGGCCGGGCCGGCGGTGAGCAGGGGGACGCGCTCGACGTTTGCCGTCGCGGCAATCGCCAGGTCGATGGCGCGGCGGCGCGGCCGGCCGCCGCGGTCGGTCACGGCGCCGGCCAACCGGCCCCACTCCCGTGCGACCGGCGCGTCGATCGGCAGAGGCTCGAACGTGGCCTCGATGACACCGAGGCGTTGTGCTCGTCGTGCGCGCTCATCGGGATCGGTCGCGACCAGGGTCCCGAAGTGCAGCTCTGCGAGGGAGGCGGCGCTGATTGCTCCCTCGAGCTCGCCGGCATCGCAGGAGCCGACGAGGACCGATGTGTCGAGCAGGACGCGCTTCACGCGAAGGGATCGGTGATCCCGGTCGGAAACCGCTCGAGGTCTTCGGCCAGGCCCTCCGGAGGCGGGGTCGCGAACACGCCCCGCAGCGCCGGGCCGCTGACCCAGCGTCGCTTGGCGCCCGGGCCGAGCCGCGCCACCGGCCTGCCGGCGACCGTGATCGTGAATTCCTCCCCGGCCTCGGCGCGTCGAAGCACCTCGCCTACGTTGTTGCGAAGTTCCTTCTGGGGGATCGTCGCCATGGGCCCACGGTAGCAGTTCTGCTACCGACTCTAAGCGCCCGGATCTCGGGCGGCGACGAGCTCGAGCACGGAGTCGGCGTGGCGCTCGACGAAGGTCGGGCCGACGCCGTAGATCTCGGCCAGCGCCTCGCGCCCGGCCGGCCGCTTCGCCGCGATCTCGGCCAGCGTGCGGTTGTGGGCGACGGTGTAGGCGGGCTTGCCGCCCGCGGCGCGCAGCCGCCACTCCTTGAGCGCCTCGAACAGCACCTCGTCGCCGCCCGCGAGCGCGACTTCGGCCGGCGGCGATGAGCCGCCCTTCTTCTTGCTCGTTCGCTTGATCGAGATCGTCTCGGGATCGGGCAGCCGGCCTTCGGGGTCGCAGACGTCGCAGCAGCGCTCCAGCGGAGCGCCCGCGGCCGGGTCGCCGAAGTGGTCGAGCAGCGCCCGCCGCCTGCAGGTGTCGGAGAAGGCGAACGCCTCGACCGCGCGGTAGGCGCGCCAGCCGCGGTCCTCGGCGAAGCGGCACGCCGCCGCCGCGCGGCCGCGCTCGAGCCCGCTGACGACGTTGACCCGCAGGCGCCCACCGGGCGCCGGGTCGACCGTGATCGCGCCCTCGCGCTCGGCGATCGCGAGGCGGATCCGCTCGCCGTCGTCGCGTGGGTTGTCGATCTCGAGCTCGCCGCCGCCCGCCGCCTCGTCGAGGCGGCGCAGGTAGGCGATCACCGCGTCCGGGTCGACCTTGCGCATCTCGATGAAGCGCACGAGGCGGCCGAGGTCGGCGCGCCCGGCGAGCAGCACCGCCTTCGCCGGCAGCCCGTCGCGCCCGGCCCGCCCGGCCTCCTGGTAGTAGGCCTCGACCGAGGTCGGGATCGCCCAGTGCCAGACCGAGCGGACGTCGGCCTTGTCGACCCCCATGCCGAAGGCGTTGGTGGCGACGATCACCTCGCACTCGCCCGACATGAAGCGGTGCTGGACCGCGGCGCGCTCGTCCGGGGCCATGCCGGCGTGGTAGGCCGCGGCCTCGAGCTTGGCCGCGCGCAGAACCTCGGCGACCTCCTCGGTGTCCTTGCGCGTCCCGCAATACACAATTGCCGGCCTGTTCGAGCTGTCAGCCAGCCCGTGCTCGAGCAGCCCCAGCTTGCGCGCCTTCGTCCCCTTGCCCTGGAGCTGGATCGTGTCGAAGGAGAGGTTGGGCCGGTCGAACCCGGCGCGGATCATCAGCGGGTCCTCGAGGCCGAGCCGCATGTGGATCTCGCGCGCGACCTCCTCGGTCGCGGTCGCGGTGCAGGCGATCACCGTCGGACGCCCGAGCCGCTCGATCGCCTTCGGCAGCCGCAGATAGTCGGGGCGGAAGTCGTGGCCCCATTCCGACACGCAGTGGGCCTCATCCACCGCGAACAGATCGACCTTGCGACCCTCGATCGCGTTCCAGAACGAGGTCGAGCCGAAGCGCTCGGGCGAGCAGTAGACGACACGGGCCTCGCCCGAGGAGATCCGCGCCAGCGAGTCGCGGTTGACCCCCGCGCCGAGGCCCGAGGCGATCATCACCGCCGGATGGCCGCCGTCGGCGAGCCGCTTCCACTGGTCGGCCATCAGCGCGATCAGCGGGCTGACGACGATCGCCAGATCGGCCGAGGCGAGGCCGGGGAGCTGGTAGCAGAGGCTCTTGCCGCCGCCGGTCGGCATCACGATCAGCGAGTCGCGCCCGGCGAGCGCGGCCTCGACCGCCTCGCGCTGCCCGGGGCGGAAGGAGTCGTAGCCGAGGTGGGCCAGCAGGGCCTCCGGCTCGAGCGGCCCGTCGTAGGCCCGCAGCGGGGCAGTTGGCGTCTCAACCGCTTCGATGCCCTGTAGAGCACGCCGCGCTTCGGCCTCCTCAGCGCCTCCGCCGAGGCTCAGCTGTGAATCAGGGAGTACTTCGGACACTTAGATGACCGAATCCAGATCCCCGCGCACCCGGATGACGCCCCTGGCGCTGCGCATCTCTGCGTCCTCGGGCTTGCCCACGCAACCAGCAAGGGCTGCGCCCTGCGTCCTTGATCTGCTTGGCCAGGGCCGCCCCCGGTCACGCGCGGATTTGGACTCGATCATCAGTTGAAGGTAACGACCCCGCGGATGGCAAAACACGCGGCAATCGCGACTTCAGCCTCAGCATCGGCGCTTCGACCAGTCGCCACGACAGCAGCGCCAGCGCCCAGCTGATCGGCAGCGAGATCGCGATCACCGCGACCGGGCTGGCGTCGAAGCCGATCGCGCCGATCACGAGCTGCTCGACCGGGAAGGCGAGCAGGTAGATCGCGTACGACGCGTCGCCCCAGCGGGTGAGCCCGGGCAGCGGGGTGCTCTTGTAGGCGAGGAAGATCACCAGATAGGAGAGCGAGAGCGGCAGCACCACCGTGCGCAGGTCGTCGCTCATCCAATAGGAGCCGAGGAAGAGCGCCGCGGCGAGCCATCCCGTCCAGGTCCGCAGCTCGAGCCGCTTGCGCGCGAGCTGGATCAGCATGCCGGCGACGAAGGCGATCATCACCGTCGTCCCCGAGGCGCCGGAGCCGACGATGTCGCGGATCGTGTGCTGGGCGGAGGGGTCGAGCGAGGTCCAGACGGAGGGCATGCTGAGCACGGCGAAGGCGACGCCGATCGCCACCAGCAGGGCGATGCGCCAGCCGGCGAAGAAGCCGAGCAGGCCGCACAACATCACCAGCGCGTAGGCGCGAATTTCGACGGCGAGCGACCACAGCGAGCCGTTCGCGGCGGTGTTCGGGTGGTCGGCGAAAACGCCGGGGAGCGGGTAGACGGGGTCGAAGAGGATGTTGTGCAGCACCCACGAGTGGGTCTGCGGGTCGGTCGCGTAGTTCTCCGCGGTGAGGCTCGTGATCAGCGGCCCCATCACGTAGGCGCAGAGGAGCACGACGACGACCAGCGCCGGCACGATCCGCAGCAGCCGCTTGCCCGCGAACGGATAGATCTTCGGCTGCGAGCGCCAGCTCGCGGTGACAAGGAAGCCGCTGATCGCGAAGAAGGTGGTGACCCCGATCAGGCCGAAGTCGAGGCCGTGATCGGCCCACGGCTGCAGGCGCCCGGTGAGCGCATAGGCGTGGGCGACGACGACGAGGCTCGCGGCGAGCAGGCGCAGGGCGTCGAAGTTGTTGAGACGGTGCCCCTGCGCCGGCGAGACGTCTTCGATGGCGGCCGGCATGGCCGCTGATTGAAGCAGGGTCGACCCCGCTCTAAATTGGGAGCCATGCGTTGCCCGTCCTGTGGTGCCGAGAACCGGGAGGAGGCGCGCTTTTGCGATTCCTGCGGCTCGCCGCTGACCGAGGCGCCGGCGTCGCCCGAGCAGGGGGAGTCGCGACCCCGCGAAGGGCCGGTCCCGCCGCCGCCCGGCTCCCCGAGCGAGATCGCCGGCCGCTACAAGGTCACCGGCTATCTCGGGCAGGGCGGGCGCAAGAAGGTCTATCTCGCCAACGACTCCGAGAGCGGCCGCGCGGTGGCGGTCGCGGTCTTCGACACCGAGGGCGCCGCCGCCGCGATCGGCGCCCGCGCCCGGCGCGAGGCCCAGGCGATGGGCAAGCTCGCCGGCCACCCGCACGTGGTCGGCGTCTTCGACACGGGCGACGAGGGCGGCAACCCCTTCATCGTCAGCGAGTACATGGCCGGCGGTGACGTCGAGGGCCTGCTCGACGCCGAGGCCGACCGCCGGCTCGAGGTCGCCCGCGCGATCGAGATCGCCGGCGACGTCACCCGGGCGCTCGAGCACGCTCACGGCCGCGGCATCGTCCACCGCGACATCAAGCCCGCCAACGTCTGGCTCGCCGAGGACGGCGCGGCGCGGATCGGGGACTTCGGCCTCGCGACGACCGAGGGCCGCTCGCGGGTCAGCGAATCGGGCAGCCTGGTCGGCACCGTCGCCTACCTGCCGCCCGAGCAGGCGCTCGGCCGCCCCTCGGGCCCGCGCTCGGATCTCTATTCGCTCGGCGCGCTGCTCTACGAGATGCTCACCGGCCGGCCGCCGTTCTCGGGGGACGACGCCGTATCGATCATCTCCCAGCACATCAACGCCGACCCGGTGCCGCCCTCGCGCCAGAACCCCCGGGTCTCGCGCGCGCTCGACACCCTCGTTCTCGACCTGCTCGCCAAGCGCGAGGACGATCGCCCGGCCGGCGCCGCCGAGGTCCGCGAGCGGCTCGCCGCCGCCGCGGGCGAGCCGCCGGTCGCGGAGGAGGTCGAGGAGAGCACCAACCCGCTCGACAAAATGGCGAGCGGGATCTTCGTCGGCCGCGAGGCCGAGGTCGAGCAGCTCCGCGGCGAGATCGACGAGGCGATCGGCGGGCGCGGCAAGGTGCTGATGCTGGTCGGCGAGCCCGGGATCGGCAAGACCCGCACGGTCGAAGAGATGTCGACGTACGCCGGCGTCCGCGGCGCCCCCGTCCACTGGGGCCGCTGCCGCGACGAGGAGGGCGCGCCCGCCTATTGGCCCTGGGTGCAGGCGCTGCGTTTCCTCCAATCGGCCACCGCGATCGCCGAGATCTTTCCCGAACTGCGCGGGCGCCTGAACGGCCTCGCCATCCGGGTGCCGCTGGCCAATGCCTCGCTCACCGACTGCGTGTTCGAGGTGGAGCGCGCCACCACGGTGGAGGCCGTCAATGCCGCGCTCGCCACCGCCGCGGCCGGCCGCCTTGCGGGAATTCTCGGCTACACGGAAAAACCCCTGGTGTCGGCGGACTATCGCGGCGACACCCGCTCCAGCATCGTCGATGCCCTCTCCACCCAGGTGATCGACGGTACCTTGGTGAAGGTGCTGGCCTGGTACGACAACGAAATCGGCTATGTGCACCGCCTCATGGAACTGGCCCGCAAGGTCGCGGCGGCGCTCTGAGCCGAACCATGGACCGCGCGCTGCGACCAATGCGCCCTGGTCACCG
>CAVOKZ010000012.1:0-49951 GCA_963696625.1 uncultured Solirubrobacterales bacterium | reverse complement strand
GCGCTCGAGCACGCCGAAGACGTCCTTCCAGCGGATAACGACCATCGGGTCGATCCCGGTCGAGAACAGCGCCGCCAGCGCCTCGCGCCAGACGCGGTCGCCCTCGTTCTCGAGCCGGTGGACCTCGATCAGGAGGGGCTCGAGGGCCTCGAAGCTGGAAAGGTTGTTGAGCGCCAGGCGGATCTGCTCACACGACGCCGCGAGGATCCCGGCCAGCTCGTGGGCCTGCTCCATCGGCGCCTCGATCCCGTAGAGGACCATGAAGTCGGCCGCCTCCTCGGCGTCGTCGACGATGTCGTCGAGCTGGGTCGCGAGCGCGTAGACATCGGAGCCGTCCATCGAGCGAACCGAGCTCGAGTTGAGCCGGCGCACGATCTCCTGGGTGATCCGGTCTCCCTCCTGCTCGGCCTTGAGGATGTCGCGGGCGAGCCCCTTGTCCTCGGGCCAGACCTCGAACATGTTCTCGAGCATCGTCGCCGCGTTGGCGATGTTGGTGCCGGCCTCGGCGAGGAGGTCGAAGAAGACGGCGTCTCTTGCGCGCAGGGCCACGGAGCGCGCCACGCTACCAGAGGTATTCGCGAGCGCTCAGCGGCCCGCGCCGCGCTTCGCGGCGGCCACCGACTCGCTCGAGGCGGCGCGCTGCTCGAACAGCTCGAGCAGCTCGGTCTGCATCGATCGCGGCTCGGAGCCGTCGGGGCTGAGTCGCCTCCACGAGCCCTCGGCGCTCAGCTCCCAGGCCCCGGTGTTGTCGGCGAAGCCGCGGTCGAGGACCTCGCTGAGCTCGCTGCGCAGGCCCTCGTCGGTGACCGGCGTCACCAGCTCGACCCGGTTGTAGAGGTTGCGGGGCATCATGTCGGCCGAGCCGATGAACATCTTGCGCTTGCCCCCGCGCTCGAAGGAGTAGATCCGCGAGTGCTCGAGGAAACGCCCGAGGATCGAGACGACGCGGATGTTCTCGGAGATGCCGGGAATGCCGGGGCGCAGGGCACAGACGCCGCGGATGTTGAGGTCGACCTCCACCCCCGCCTGCGACGCCCGGTACAGCGCCTGGATGATCGGCGGATCGATCAGCCCGTTCATCTTCAGGCGGATCCGTGACGGCTCGTCGTCGGTATGCCTCTCGATCGCCTTCTCAATCTCGAGCAGGACGCCCTGCTTCAGGTTGAACGGCGCGACCAGGACCTTGCGGTAGGCGCGCGGGCGGGCGTAGCCGGTGAGGTAGTTGAACATCTCGGCGATGTCGGCGCCGATCTTGGGATCGGCCGTGAACAGCCCGAGATCGGTGTATTGGCGCGCGGTGTTGGGGTTGTAGTTGCCGGTGCCGATGTGGACGTAGTGGCGCACTCCCTCGGGCTCGCGCCGGGCGACCATCACGCACTTGACGTGGGTCTTGAAGCCGGGGATCCCGTAGACGACGTGGACGCCGGCCTCCTCGAGGTCCTTGGCCCAGCGGATGTTGGCGCTCTCGTCGAAGCGTGCCTTCAGCTCCACCAGGCATACCGCCTGCTTGCCGCGCTCGGTGGCCTCGATCAGGCCCGGGACCAGGGGCGAGTCGTCGGAGGTGCGGTAGACCGTCTGCTTGATCGCGAGCACGTCGGGGTCCTCGACGGCCTGCTTGACGAAGCGCTCGACCGAGGTCGCGAACGAGTCGTAGGGGTGGTGGACGAGGATGTCGCCGTCGCGCATCGCGGCGAAGACGTCGACGTCGTCGCCGGCCTCGCGCGCCTGGAGGCGGGGGTGGGTGACGCCCTTCCACGGCGGATAGCGGAGCTCGGCGAAGCCGCGCACCGAGGCGACGTCGCCGAGATCGCCGAGACCGATGAGCCCGTCCACCTCATAGACCTGGCGCGGCTCGATCTTGAGCGCGTCGACGATCTGGTTTCGCAGCCGGGCGCTCATCCGCCGCTCGACCTCGAGCCTGACGACCTCGCCGAAGCGGCGCCGGCGCACCTCCTCCTGGACCGCCTGCAGCATGTCGTCGGCTTCGTCGGAGACGTCGTAGTCGGTGTCGCGGGTGACCCGGAAGAGCGCGTGGTCGACGATCTCCATGCCGGGGAACAGCTCCTCGAGGTGGGATGCGATGACCTCCTCGAGGGGCACGAACGTGCGCCCGTCGTCGAGCGCGAGGAAGCGGCCGAGCAGCTCCTTCGGGACCTTGACCCGGGCGAAGACCTCATCCCCCTTCTCGGGGTTGCGGAGCAGGACCGCGAGGCTGAGCGAGAGGTTTGAGATGTACGGGAACGGACGCCCGCGGCCGATCACGAGCGGCGTCAGCGCGGCGAAGACGTCGTTGTCGAACAGCCGGTGCAGCTGCTCGCGTTCCTCGCCGCTCGCCGACTCGACCGAGAGCACGCGGATCTCGTGCTCGGCGAGGGCCGGGATCAGCCGTCGCTCGACCACGCCGGCTAGGCGCTCGCGCAGCGCGATCGTGCGCTCGCGAACACGGTCGATGACCCGGGTCGCCGGGATTCCGTCGGCCCCGTGGGCACCGAGCTTGGCGTCGACCTGGTCGTGGAGCCCCGCGATCCGGACCATGAAGAACTCGTCGAGGTTGTCCTCGTAGATCGCGGCGAACCGGACTCGCTCGAGGAGTGGGATCGACTCGTCCTCGACCAGGGCGAGGACACGCTCGTTGAAGTCGACCCAGGAGAGCTCGCGGTTGAAGTAGAGCCCGGGATCGTCGAGGACGTGGGGGTCGTCGGGCGGCGGGCGGGTGTCCTCGGCCTCGCGCGGCTTCAGCTCGAGATCCGGAGCAGCGCCGGAGATCGTCGCGCGGCGAACCGGCACGAAAGGCGCGGGATCTTCGTCGGCTTCGTCAACGGAATCTGTCGCCTCTTCGTTTAGGGGGACAGTCCCCTTAACAAAGGGGTCTGACCCCTCGGCGGCTTCGTCGGGGACTGTCCCGCTTGCAAGGCGGCCCGTGTAGAACCACTCTTCCTCGGTGCGGCGGGCGTCGTCAGCGGCCGCGCGGGCGGCGCCGAGAACGCGGCGGGTGATCGCGACCGGCACAGCGATCGCGAGCTTGACCAGGCTTCTCCCGGGAATCCTCATGCCCTCACAGTGTCGCGTACCCGGCGCTCTGGGGCTAGGCGACGCGCTGCAGAACCGGGGGCGAGCTCGGCCGCGGCGCGGCATGCTCCTGCTCGGCGAGCTCGGCCCGATCAAGCGCTGATCCGTAGCCGGCGGCGAGCTGCGCCGTCGCGTGCTGCCACGTGCGGGTGCGGGCGGCCTCGAGGCCGGCGGCGCCGAGGCGCTTGCGGTAGGCGGGCGCCGAGGCGAGCCGGGCTACGGCACCGGCGATCTCCTCCGCGTCGGGCTCACAGAGCAGGCCCGTCTCGCCGCTTCGCACCAGGCTCGCCGGGCCGCCCTCGGCGACCGCGACGACCGGCAGGCCGCTGGCGCCGGCCTCGACCACGACCTGGCCGAAGGTGTCGGTGCGGCTGCAGAAGAGGAAGATGTCGGCCGAGGCGTAGGCGCGGGGCAGCTCGTCGCCGTGGAGCCAGCCGAGGAAGGTCGCGTGCCCGCCGAGCTTGGCGCGCAGCTCCTCCTCTTCGGGGCCGCCCCCGGCCAGCAGCAGGTGCAGCTGCGGGGCGAAGCGACGGGCGCGGAGGAAGGCGTCGGCGAGCAGGTCGACTCCCTTCTCCTTGGTCAGCCGCCCGGCGTAGAGGACCTTGACCTCGCCCGGGAACGCGTCGGCGTCGCGACGCGCCGGGTCGAAGCGCGAGACATCGACCCCGCGCTCCCAGCGCCCGATCTTCTCCTCGCCGATTCCGACCTGCCGCAGCGAGGAGTCGCTGGCGACGCTCGGAGAGAGCACGTGCTCGCACTGTCCGTAGAACATCGCGGTCGCGATGTCGACCCCCTGCTTCAGCCTTTCGGCCCCCGAGCGCAGGCCCGCATAGGCACCGAGCTCGGTGTGGTAGCTGCCGATCGCCGGCATCTCCATGATCCGCGCGATCAGCGCCGCCATGATGTTGGTCGGCCCCGGCGCGGTCAGGTGGACGAGGTCGAAGCGGCCCTCGGCGAGGACCTCGACGATCGCCGGCAGGCTCGGCATCCCGACCTCGAGGCCGGCGTAGAACGGGACCTCGATCTCGGCGACGGCAGGCAGCCGGCGGTCGACGTGGCGGTCGGTGCCGACCACCTCGACCTCGAAGCCGGGGACGCCGAGCTCGCGGATGCGCTCGATCGTGTGGGTGACGCCGTGCATGCCGCCGATCGCGTCGGCGATCAGCGCGACCCGGCGCGGCTCGAGCTCGCGCGGGGTGAGCTTCCGCTTCTCGCGGCCGAGGAAGGCGGCAGCCGGCGCGTAGGGAATCGCGGGCACGGCGGCGCCGAACAGGTCCTTGGCGATGTCGGCGGCGCCGGCGGCGATCTCGTCCTCGCCCTCGACGGCGGCAAGCTTCTCGCCTGCGTCCTCGACGACCTTCTGCAGCCGCCGCTCGTGGACGCCGCGCGCCTTGCGGTACATCTCGCCGTGGCTGAAGGAGTCATCCTGCATGTGGTCGATCAGCTTCCGTCCCGAGCCATCCAGGCCCATGGCCTGAAGGTATGCGCCGAGGAGGCCCTTGGCGTCCGCTGGTCCCAGGTCGCGGTTGTCAGAGCCAGAGCGGACGTTGCCTTCGCTCATCACCCGCTCGGCCATCTTCAGGACCGCGTCCGGGTCCGGCGAGCCGCCCGTCAGGGTCTCCCCGTCGGCGAGAAGCGCCCGTGTGGCGAGGGCCATGGCGCTGTGCGCCCACTTCGCGGCGCTGCCCTGCTCGCCGTGGGCCTCGGCCCGGCCATGGCGAACGTGAGCCAGAAACTCTTCCGGCGTGGCAACGGGCGGCGTCTCGGTGAACGTCCGCCCGATGTCGACGCCGGCGTGGTCGTCGGAGCCGCCGGTGCCCGAGCCGCCGTGGGTCTCGATGTAGATCGCGGCAGGCATGTTGAGCTCGCGAGCGCGCGAGCCGTTGCGGGTCTCCCAGACCGGAAACATGCGGGCGAGGCGGCGCCGGTGCGCCGGGGTCAGCGGCGCCTCGACGGCGTAGAAGGGATGGGCCAGCGAGCAGGTGATGTCGTTGGTGTGCATGTAGGACGCGCACGCCTCGACGTCGTTGTTGTGGGCCTGGAGCCACTCGTGGTCGTCGGGGGTGATCCCGAGGCAGAGCACGTGCACGGCCTGCGGCTCGCCCTTGAACCACAGCGTCGCCTCTTCGGAGACGAAGACATCGGGCCGGTCGGCGATCTCCAGACAACCGTCGATCGTGTCGTGATCGGTGATCGTCACGAAATCCATTCCGCGCCGCTTGGCGAGCTCATAGACCTCTTCGGGCGGCGTGGCGCACTCCGGAAGGCCGAGGCTGCGCTGGATTCCGAGCTTCGAGATCTCTGAGGCTGTCGAATGACAGTGAAGGTCTGACCTGCTCATCAACGTGGGGCCCATCGGTGTTCCCCTTTCTTTGGATTCTTTTATCGAGGTAAGAATCCCCTGCATTCATGCGTGGCCCGTTACGTTTCAGGTAACGGTCTGTGAAGAGGTCGTGAACCGCCCCCTTGCGAGACTGCGGCGGTGTCCGCAAGCCCGGCGATGACCCCGAGGAGAGAGCACGACGGTTCGTCCGCCGCCGAACGTTTGCGCGAGGCGCTGCCGGAGTTCACGCTCTGGACCGTCGACGGGATCGAGCGTGACCAGCTGATCACCCTCACCGAGGGCGTCCTGGTCGAGGAGGAGCGGACCGCGGCGGTGGTCACGATCGAGGGCGACCTGCCCGCCCACGTCCACGAGCACGGACACCTCTTGGTCGAGCTCGATGCCGGCGCCGGCCCGCTGCGCGCCGGCGGCAGCTGGCGTCTGCGGGAGGGCGAGAAGCTGACCGGCCTCGGCGCCCGCCACGGCCTGCCCTTCGACCAGCGCGGCCGCCGCGTTCAGCTCGGCGCCGACCGCCGCTACACCGGGCCCGACTGCCCACCCGAGATGCTCGAGGACGGCGGCATCCCCCAGGGCGACTACGCGCCGGTCCCCTGGCTGATCTCCAGCGAGGGCTATGCACTCTGGGTCGAGACCGGCGGCCCCGGCGTCGAGTTCGATCTCCGCGACGACGCCGCCTCGGTCTCGGTCCGCGCCGCCTCCGGGCCGCTGCGGCTCCACGTCTTCACCTCCTCCTCCCCGGCCGCCAACCTGCGCCGCTACCTCGAGCTGACCGGGATGCCGGGGCTGCTGCCCGAGTGGGGTTACGGCCACTGGAAGAGCCGCGACGTCTATGAGCACCAGAACGACGTCGTCGACGACTGGCGCGGCTACCGCGACAACCAGATCCCGCTCGACGCGATCGTCATCGACTCGCCCTGGGAGACGCAGTACAACACCTGGCGCTTCAACCCCCACCAGTTCCCCGACGCCGAGGGCATGGTGCGCTCGATGCGCGACGACGGCGTGCGGACGGTCGTCTGGGTCACTCCCTGGGTCAACCTCGATTCGAGCGACGGCCAGATCCCGCCGCAGGCCTCCTCGGAGGAGCTCCACCGCCGGCCCGCTCCCAACTATGCGCCGGGCGCCGCCGCCGGCCACTTCCTGCATGCGGCGAGCGGCGACCCCCATGTCGGGCGGTGGTGGATGGGAACCGGGTCGCCGGTCGACTTCACCTCGCCCGACGCCGCCCGCTGGTGGCGCGAGCTGGCGAAGCCCGTGTTCGAGCTCGGGGTCGAGGGCGTCAAGACCGACGACGGCGAGGGCTACTACTTCCCCGCCGACTCGCGCTTCGCCGACGGCCGCAGCGGCGCCGAGGCGGCGTGGGACTACGGCCGCCTCTACCGCGAGACGATGCAGGAGGCGCTCGACGAGGTCCACGGCCCCGGCCGCGGCGTGATCTTCGGCCGCAGCGGCTGGACCGGCCAGCAGGCCGTCGGCATGCTCTGGGGCGGCGACCAGGCCTCCGACTTCTGGTCGATGAGGACGCTGGTCGTCTCGCTGCTGACCGCCGCGGCGAGCGGTTTCTCGAACCTCAGCCACGACGTCGGCGGCTACCTCGGCAAGCGCCTCCAGGAGCGCTGCCACCCCGAGCTGCTCGTGCGCTGGGCCCAGCTCGGAGCGCTGACCCCGCTGATGCAGGCGCACGGCCGCTTCCAGCAGGAGGCCTGGACCTACGACGAGCAGACACTGGAGATCTACCGCGAGGCGGTTCTCCTCCACGAGCGGCTCGTGCCGTACATCCTCTGCGCCGCGCAGACCGCCACCCGCTGCGGCCTGCCGGCGATGCGGCCGCTGTGCCTGCTCGACCCGGCCGACCCCGAAGGCTGGTCGATCGGCGACAGTTTCGGCCTCGGCCCGTCGCTGTGGGTTGCCCCGGTGCTCGACGAGGGCGCGCGCTCGCGCAAGGCCTATCTCCCCCGCGGCGAGTGGATCGACTGGTGGAGCGGTGAGCCGATCGACGGCGGGCGCTTCCTCGACGCCGAGGCACCACTCGAGCGGATCCCACTCTGGGTCCGCTCGGGCTCGCTGCTGCTCACCTACCCGGCCGAGACCGTCGCCCGGGGTCTCGGCGAGGAGGACAGCTCGCGGCCGCTCGAGGCGACGCTCTGGGGCGAGCCCAAGCTCGGTCACGCCGCCGCCCGCCTCCCCGACGGCACCCGCGTCAGCTGGCATCGAGGTGAGTGGACCGCCACCGGCCCCGAGCGCGAGATCCGCTTCAGGGACTCATCGACCACGTCGTGAACAACCCTGTGCAGACCACCAGCAGCGGCACCATCGCCCCGATCACCGTCCCCATCCGGTCGCGCTCGCGCGCCCACAGCGCCAGCGCGATCCACAGCGGGAACAGGACCAGCATGAAGCGCGGCAGCGACATCAGCGGCTGATCGGTCGCCGGCACCGAGAGCGGCAGCAGCAGCGCGGCGACCGTCCACACCGTGTAGGCGTGGGGCAGCCGCCGCCAGCCCTCGACCACGAGCCAGCCGCCGAGGCAGAGGAACCCGAACTCGATGATGTCGCGCAGGGCCAGCGCCAGAGCGAACTCTCCGGTGGTCACACCGGCGACGCCCGGGAGAAAGTCGCCGGGCACGAGCTCGAAGACCCCGCGGATCGCGGCCCAGGCCCCGAGCGGGATCGCCCCCAGCGGCGCGAAGATCCGCTCCCAGTCGCTCTGCGCCGTGAACGCCGCCAGGGGGTCGCCGGTCTGGATCCCGAGGTAGGCGAGGTAGGCGAGCAGCCCGGCCGGCACCAGCGCCAGCCAGAGGACGTCGGGCGCGAGCCGGTGGCGGCGGCGCATCGCGCCGATGCCGGGGCTGGGCCGGTCGGCGCGGGGCCCGTAGAGGTAGATGAAGAGCAGCGGCACGAGCAGCAGCAGCCCGGTTGGGCGGGTGCCCGCGGCGAGCGCCCCGAGCAGCCCCGCGGGAGCCCAGCGGCCGAGCCGCGCCGAGTAGACCGCCCCGATCGAGAGCACCAGGAAGAGCGACTCCGAGTAGGCGGCCGAGAGCACGAAGGCGCTGGGCCCAAAGGCGACGATCCGCACCGCGTTGCGGGCGCCGACGGCGTCGAAGTCGAGCATCACCAGGCGGTGCAGGAGGTAGAGGGCGAGAACCCCGAGCCCCGAGGAGATCAGGATCGCGGCGAGCAGCGGCGAGCCGGTCAGCGCGCCGGCGGCGGCGACCAGCATCGGGAACAGCGGGAAGAACGCCGGGCGGCCATCGACGTTGTAGCCGTGTTCGGCGATCGCCAGATACCAGGCCGAGTCGAAGCGCGCCGTCGGCGCCGCGAGCAGATCGCCGAAACGGTCGAACGGCAGCGTCAGGTAGAGCGGATCGAGCCGAGCCGAGGTCTCGGGCGCGGCGCCGAAGATCGCGATCGCGACGAGGCCGGCGATCCAGACGATCGCGCGCGAGGCCCAGAAGGCGGAGACGGCGTCGGCGATCGCGAGCCGGCGGGCCGCCCCTACTTCGGGCGCGCCTACGAGCTCGAGCGCAGTCGCCTCCCGATCGGTCACGGGCGGCGATCCTGCCAGCGCTAGGCCGGGCTGCGGTGAACCCCGGGTGAACGCTCGAGCACAGCCCGCGCGGTGCGCTCGAGCCGCAGCCACGTCCCCCGGTCTTCCTGCTGGCTCCAGATGTGGACGAAGTGCTCGAACAGCACCCGGCGCCGCGCCGTGAGGTTGACGGCGAGCACCTCGAGGCCGCGGTAGGCCGTGCGGTTGGGCGCCTCGGCGGTCAGCTTCGGGTCGAGGTCCGGAGCCCCCGCGGCGCGCTCGGCGAGCACCGCCGCGTCCTCGGCCCGCAGCTCGGAGACGTGGGTCAGCACCCGCGGCAGCATCACGTCGCAGTCGTGGATCTCGCCGAGCACGTCCTGGAGATCGCGGGCGCGGCGCCGGGCGGTGTCGGCGGGCCTGCCGAAGCAGAAGCCGGTCACCTCGAGCACGTAGCGCAGGCGCTTCGCCGCGATCCGCAGGTCGTGCTGGGCTCGGGCTGCCTTCGGCTTCAGCGCCTTCGGCGCCAGCTCCCTTACCTCGGCGAGCCGGACGAGCACGATGCGCGCAGCGTTCTCGTCGAGCCGGGCGCCCGGATCGAGCTTCTTGACCGAGCGCGCCTTCACCGCGCCGCCTCCGCCAGCGACGCCAGACGGCCCCGCAGCTCCGACAGCGCCTCCCGGGTGACGAGCGGCTCGAGCTCGGCGTTGGCCTGCTGCTGCTCCTCGCGCAGGCGCTCGAGGAGGGCGTCGATGCCGGGCTGGTCGGCGCTCGGCATCTCGGCGCTGAAGCCGCGCACGGCCTTGATCGTGACGTCGCGGTCGCGGCGCTCGCCCAGGGCGTCGGCGAGCCGCCTCACCTCGCGCAGCACGCGGCGGTGCTCCTTGCGCGGAAAGCACGGCTCGAAGACCTCGAGCGCGGCGCGCAGCCGGCGGCTCGCCACCCTCATGTCGTGCAGCGGCTCGATGTCGGCGAGGCCGAGGACGCCGTCGGAGTGCTCGATCATCTCCTCGGTCCGCACCGAGATCGTCCGCGCGGCCGCCGCGGCGTAGGTCTCAGCGGCGTCAAGTTCGATCGGCCTGGCCGAAGCCATTAGAGCCAGCGTATAGGCAGATATGGGCCATTCATGGAGAGCCCTCGTCCCGGCGGCCGCGGACGCGAAGCGGAGCAGCCGCCGGTTGCGGTCAGGCGGCCAGTTTCTCCGGGGAAGACCCGTTGCTCGAGCCGTTGAGCAGCTCGAGGATGATGCCCTCGCGCAGGCCGCCCTTGCCGATCTGAAGCGGCCGGCCGAGGAGCTGCGAGAGCTTCTCGAGCAGCAGCACGCCCGAGGGCAGCAGGCGAATGCGGCGGGCGTCGAGCTCGAAGCGGCGGGCGACGTCGGAGATCGGGTCGGTGGCCAGCACACGCACGGCGCGCTCGAGCGTCTCGTATTCGAGCACGGCGCCGACCAGCGTCCGTAGCGAGGTGGCGCTGCCGCCGACGGCGACGGCCTGGTCGGGCCGGGTGAACTCGACGTCGGCGAAGAACTTGTCGATGTGCTCGCGCAGGGCGCGGATCTCCGACGCCGACGGCGGGTCGCCGTCGAGGTGGTCCTCGGCGAGCGAGCCCGAGCCGATCTCGAACGAGCGCACTTCGCTGACGCCTGCGGCGGTGGTGCCGAAGACGACCTCCGAGGAGCCGCCGCCGACATCGACGACGGCGATCGTTCCCTCGACCGGGTAGCCCAGCGCCTTGGTCGCGCCGAGGAAGGCGAGCCGCCCCTCGTCCTGGTCGGCGAGGACCTCGACCGGCATCCCGGCGCTCTTGGAGATCTCGTCGACGATCTCCTTGCGGTTCTTGGCCTCGCGGATGGCGGCGGTGGCGACCACGCGGAACTGCTCGGCGCCCATCTCTTTCGCCAGCCGCACCTGGGTGCCGACGACGTCGGCGACCTCGGCGATCTTCTCGGCCGAGATCTTGCCCTTCTTGTTGGCGGCCTTGCCGATCCGCGTGTAGGCGCGCTGCTCCATCACCTTTTTCAGCTGTCCGTCGTGGGGCTCGGCCACCAGCAGGCGGGTGGTGTTGGAACCGATGTCGATCGCGGCGCAGAGCATCTTCTTGATCATCCCACGTTGAACGGATAGGGCAGCGACACCGGCCATGAAGACGCCGCGTTTTACCTGGAATTCACCGGGTTTTCACAGCATCGGCCCAGGCCGCGCCTACCTTGAGAGCGGAGATGGCGGACTTCACCGCAGGATTCGATCGCCGGCTGGGCCTCAACGTCCCCTACGAGTGGTGGCCGGCGCCGCCGCTTTTGAAGGAGATCGAAGCCGCCGGGTTCACCTCGGTCCAGGCCCCCGCCCCGCCCCCCTCGGTGCTCGCCGACCCGCGGCTCTGCTCGCGCCACGCCGCCGTCCTCGGCGAGGCGTTCCGGACGACCTCGCTCGACTCGGTCGTCCACGCGCCCGGCTCGCTGCGCGCCGGAGGCCCCGCCGGCGACTCCGTGTTCGAGGGCCTGCTCTCCTACACCTCCGAGGTCGGCGCCGGGATCGTCGTCTACCACGCGGCCCAGCACGTCGATGAGCCCGCCTCGGAGGACGCGCTGCTCGCCGAGACGCGCTCGCTCGTCCGCCTCGCCGAACGCGCCGAGCGCCTCGGCGTCCGGATCGCGATCGAGAACCTGGCTCCGGTCTTCCCCGGCCCCGAGATGCTCAGCGCCCGCCCGCAGATCCTGCGCACGATGGCCCGCCGCATCGGCTCCCCCGCCCTCGGCCTCTGCCTCGACATCGGCCACGCCAACGTGATCGCCGGCCTCAACCACGCCGACCCGCTCGAGCTGATCGAGCCCGCCCTTGACGCCACGATCCTCTTCCACCTCCACGACAACTTCGGCGCCCGCCACGCCTGCGACCCGGCGCCGGCCGAGGTCGACCCGCTGCGCCTCGACCTCCACCTTCCCCCCGGTCGCGGCACGGTTCCCTGGCGGCGGCTCGCGCCGTACCTCATGCGCCCCGATGCACCGCTGCTGCTGGAGATCCACCCGCCCCAGCGCCCACCGGCGGCCGAGCTCCATACGCTGACCCTGGCGGCGCTCGCCGGCGCGGCGCCCAGCCCGGTCGAGTCTCAGCCGACCTCGCCGGTCAGATAGCCGGCCCAAGCAACTCCCGGAGGCCCGGCCTCGCTCTTCGCGGCCTGCCGCGGGGTCATCGCCACGGTGCCGGCGTCGGCGGCGATCGCATCTTGGTTGTCCTCGATGAAGCGGAGGAACTCGGCAAGCACCGGCTTCTTCGCGAGCGCCTCTCGGCTTGCATAGACCAGCAGCGGCCTCGCAAGGGGGTAGGAGCCGTCCTGGATCGTCTCGATGCTGGGCGTGACGCAGCCGCTGCCGCCGTCGACCCCGAGCAGGCCGACCGCGTCCTCGTTTCCGGCGTAACTCGAGAACTCGACGAAGCCGATCCCCCCGTCGTCGGCGCCGACCCGCTCGACGACGGCGTCATCGCCGCCGGAGAGGTAGTCGCTGCGCCCACCGCCCGGCTCTCCGGTCACAGCCTGGCTGAAGAACGCGGCGCCATCGGAGTCGCTCGCCGGCCCGTAGAGGCTCAGCTCGGCACCGGCGAACGGCGCCCCGGTGTTGGCGTCATCGCCGAGCTCGGCGAGCATCGACACGCTCGACCCCTTGCCCCAGAGGTGGCGAAGCTGCGCCCTGTCGAGGCAGCGGACGCCGAGCGCCGGGTTGGCGATCGCCGCGGCCGCTCCGTTCGCCACCTGCAACGGGGCAGCGTCCACGCCGCCCTGACTGCAGAGGGTCGCCTCGCTGGGGTCAATCGCCCGGCCGGAGGCGACGGCGTCGATCTCGCCACCGCAGAACTCCTCGATTGCGCGATCGGCACCCGATTGGCCGACATTCACCTCGGCGCCCGGATGGCGCTTCTCGAAGTCCTGCGCCGCGGCGGCGACGAACGCAAACAGCGTGTCGGATCCGTCGATCGTGATCGTGCCGGTCAGCCCGCCGGGACCTTGATCGTCGCCGCAGCCGGACAGGACAAGCAGGATGCCGGCGCAGCCGGCCAGCAGCCCGGCGCGCCGGGTGCCCAGGGGGCGGATCAGCCCATCCTTCCGCTGACGTAGTCCTCTGTGCGGCGGTCCGAAGGGTTGGTGAAGATCTTGTCCGTGGCGTCGAACTCGACGACGCGCCCGGTGCGGTTCTTCTCGGTGGCATCGAGCCCGACGGTCAGGAATGCCGTTCTGTCGGACACCCGGGCGGCCTGCTGCATGTTGTGGGTGACGATGACGATCGAGTACTCCGCTTTCAGCCGGCCCATCAAATCCTCGATCAAGCCCGTCGAGATCGGATCGAGGGCCGAGCACGGCTCGTCCATGAGGATCACGTCGGGGTCGACCGCGATGCAGCGGGCGATGCAGAGCCGCTGCTGCTGGCCGCCCGACATGCCGTAGGCACTGTCGCCGAGCCGGTCCTTGACCTCCTCCCAGAGGGCGGCGTGCGCGAGAGCGCGCTCGACGCGGCCCTCGACGTCGTCCATGCCGAGGATCCGCGGCCCGAAGGCGATGTTGTCGAAGATCGACTTCGGGAACGGGTTCGGCTTCTGGAAGACCATGCCGATCCGCTTGCGGACCTCGACCGGGTCGATTCCCGCGCCGTAGAGATCCTGGCCGTGGTAGATGACGCTGCCGGTGATCGTCGCCGCGGGGATCAGGTCGTTCATGCGGTTGAGGCAGCGGATCAGCGTGCTCTTGCCGCACCCCGAGGGGCCGATCAGAGCCGTGATCTCGTTCCTGGCGATCTCGAGGTCGACATCGGCGACGGCGCGATTGCCGTCGTAGTAGACGTTGAGGCGGCGGGTCTCGAACAACGGCTCGCCGGCCGCCCGTCCGCCCGTCCCGCCCTCAACCGGCGCACCCGCTTGCCGGGTTTGATCCAAGGCGTCGGCGGGCGCCTTCATCAGAGCGCCGTCTGCCGCCTACGGAGAGACGGGGTGGGAAGCGTCCTCGAACTCCCGAAAGAGGCCGGTCACCACGAAGGCGACCTGCTCGCCGATGTCGACGGCGTTGTCGCCGGTGCGCTCGAGGGCGCGCGCGACGAGCATCATCGTCATCGCCCACTCGCGGGTGTCGTGGTCGTCCCCGACTTTGACGGCCAGCTGAAAGCACTCCCTGTTGAGGTCGTCCACCAGGTCGTCCTGGCGGACCAGGTCGCGGGCGAGGTCGACGTCACGCGCCGCGAACGCCTTCTTCGACTGCGAGATCTGCGATCGGACCTGCTTGCCCATCTTCTCGATCTTGTCGAGCATCGCCTCCTCCTGCGGGGCGTCGTGACCCGTGATCGGGATCACCTTCGCGATGTTGACGCACTGGTCGCCCATCCGCTCCATGCACTTCATCACATGGAGAAGGGCGGAGATCAACCGCAGGTCGGTCGCCACCGGAGCCTGGGTGGCGAGCAGGGTCAGGGTCGCCTGGTGGACCTCGAGGTAGCGGCCGTCGATGCGGTCGTCGTCCATGACCACCAGCTCGGCGAGCTCGCTGTCCTTGTGCTGGACGGCCTCCAGCGCCCGGTCAAGGCTGGCGACGACGAGGTCGAGCCCGTCGAGCGCCCGCTCCTCGAGCTGCGCCAACTCCTCCTGGTAGTGAAGCCGAGTCTTGTCGGCCATCAACCCACCTTTCCGGTGACATAGTCCTCGGTACGGCTGTCGCTCGGGTTGGTGAAGATCTTGTCCGTGTCGTCGTACTCGACCAGCTGACCCCAGCGGTTGTCCTCGTCGGCGTCGAGCTCGACGATCAAGAAGGCCGTGCGGTTGGAGACGCGCGCGGCCTGCTGCATGTTGTGGGTGACGATCACGATCGAGAACTCCTCCTTCAGCTTCAGCATCAGGTCCTCGATCCTGCCGGTGGAGATCGGGTCGAGCGCCGAGCACGGCTCGTCCATGAGGATCACGTCGGGGTCGACCGCGATGCAGCGGGCGATGCAGAGCCGCTGCTGCTGGCCGCCCGACATGCCGTAGGCGTTCTGATCGAGCCGATCCTTGACCTCGTCCCAGAGGGCGGCCCCGCGCAGCGCCCGCTCGACCCGCTCATCGACGTTGTCGTGCCCGAGCACGCGCGGCCCGAAGGCGACGTTGTCGAAGATCGATTTCGGGAACGGGTTCGGCTTCTGGAAGACCATGCCGATCCGCTTGCGGACCTCGACCGGGTCGATCTGCGCGCCGTAGAGATCCTGGCCGTGGTAGTAGCAATGACCGCTGACGGTGGCGGCCGGAATCAGGTCGTTCATCCGGTTGAGGCAGCGGATCAGCGTGCTCTTGCCGCACCCCGAGGGGCCGATCAGCGCCGTGATCTCGTTCTCGTGGATCTCCATCGAGACGTCCTTGACGGCTCGCTTGCCCGCGTAGTCGACGCTCAGGTCCTCGAGCTTGAAAACCGTGGCGCTGCCCTTCGTCGCCTTGTGCTCGCCGCTGTCGCCGGCGGCGGCTGACATGTCGATCTCGGGCGCTCGCTTGCGCCCGGTCGCAGCTCCCGCCGCCTTCTTTGCCTGGTCAGCCACCTTGTTCAACACTATCGACCATCCCTTCCGTCGAGTTTCAGCATTGTGATCACCACTGCTGCTCGTAGCGGTTGCGGAGCCAGATCGCAAACGAGTTCATGGCCAGCAGGACGATCAGCATCAGCACCACGCCGGCCGCGGCGACCACCTTGAACTCGTCCTGCGGGCGCGTCGCGTAGTTGAAGATCTGCACCGGCATCGCCGAGTAGCCGCCCGACAGTGGCTGCGGGTCGAAGGTGACGAAGGTCGCGGCGCCGACAAGCAGCAGCGGGGCGGCCTCGCCGATCGCCCGCGAGAGCGCCAGGATGACGCCCGTGGCGACCCCTGGAATCGAGGCCGGCAGCACCTGGCGGCGGATCGTCTGCCACTGGGTCGCGCCCAGCGCCAGCGAGCCCTCGCGAATCGAAGGGGGTACGGCTCGGATCGCCTCGCGCGAGGCGATGATCACGGTCGGCAGCACGAGCAGCGAGAGGGTGAGAGCGCCGGCGAGGACGATGAAGCCGAGGTCGAGCGGGCCCCGCACGATGAACGCGAGACCGAGGATCCCGTAGATGATCGACGGGACCGCGGCCAGGTTCTGGATGTTGAGCTCGATCAGGCGGTTCCACCAGCGCGTCCCGTCCGCGTACTCCTCGAGGTAGACGGCGGCGCCGACGCCGATCGGAACGACGAGGATGATGACGCCGACGATCAGGTAGAGGGTGCCGATGATCGCGGGGCGGAACCCGGCCTTCTCGGGGAAGATCGTCGAGGGCCCGTCGGTGATCAGGTGCGGCCCGAATGCGGACGCTCCCTTGATCGCCGACTGCAGGATCACCGCGGTCAGGCCGAGCAGGGCCACCCCGACCGCGAGAAGCAACAGGGCGAAGAAGATGTTGCCGCTCCAGCGATCGTTGCGCGGCTGGCCGCCTAGCGATCCCTTGACCGCGGCCTGCGCCCCAGCGGTCGCCAGCCGGGTGCGCTCCGAGGTGCGTCCGGGCATCCGCGGGCTCATTCATAGACCTCGCGAAAGCGCCGCACCAGCCGGATCGCGACCACGTTCATCGCCAGCGTCAGCACGAACAGCAGCGAGCCGACGGCGAAGATCGTGTCGTAGGTGATCGTCCCGGTGCCGATGTCCCCGGTGGCGGTGTTACCGATGAAGGCCGTCATCGTCAGCACCGACTCGCCGGGGTGCAGCGTGCCGTTCGGCGTGCCGCCCGCCGCCAACAGCACGATCATCGTCTCTCCCACCGCCCGCGAGGTCGCCAGCACGATCGAGGCGACGATCCCCGAGATCGCCGCGGGGAAGACGACCCGGGTCGAGACCTTCAGCTTGGTCGCACCCAGCGCGTAGGCCCCCTCGCGCAGCCCGCCGGGCACTGCCTTCATCGCGTCGTCGGAGATCGAGGCGATGATCGGCACGATCAGCAGGCCGATCGCGAGGCCGGCGATCCCGGCGGCGAACGGCGGAGCCTTGACGAAGCCGGGGAAGAGGTCGACCACCTCGGGGCTGAGGAAGGTGACCGCGAACAGGCCGAGGGCGACCGTCGGGATCCCGGCGAGCACCTCGAGCACCGGCTTGACCAGCTTGCGCACCCGCGGGTCGGCGTACTCGCTCAGGTAGATCGCCGACAGCAGGCCGACCGGGACCGCGAAGACCAGCCCCCAGAGGCTCGTGTTGAGCGTTCCCAGGACGATGTTGAAGACGCCGAAGGTCGGATCTGCCTGTGTCGGCGCCCAGGTATCGAACGAGAAGAACTCGCCGACGGAAACCTCATTGAAGAAATCGAGGGTCGGCGTCAGCAGCGAGACGACGATCGCGGTCGTCGTCACCACCGAGACCACGGCGCAGGCGGCGAGCAGCGCCTGGATCACCTTTTCCCCGTAGCGAGGACGCACGGCCACCAAGGGCCGGGCGGGGTCTTTCCGCCCGAGCGCCTCGGTGGCCGTTGTCGCGCCTCGCGCTTCCATCTAGATGCGTCCTGCCTCGTCTCTCGCTAGCCCGAGGTGGTGCCGCCGCCACCGCTTGCGAGGGAGTCGAGCTTCTCCTGCGACGCCGACTGCTGCTCGGCGGTCATCGAGATGAAGCCGACCTGCTCGGCGACTGCGTTGATGTTGTCCAGATAGAACTGCAGGAACGCGTCCACCGTCTCGTCCTCGAGAGCGGAGGCCGACGGGTAGACGAACAGCGGCCGGCTGAGCGGCGTGTAGGACCCGTCCTGGGCCGTCTCGGGCGAGGGGGCAACGCAGCCTTTGCCGCCATCGACCTCGAGGGCCTTCACCTTGTCCTGGTTCTCCTGGTAGTACGAGTAGCCGAAGTACCCCATGCCACCGGGGGCACCGCCAACGCCGGTGACCGTGGCGTTGTCGTCCTCGCCGATGTCATTGACGCCGGCGGTCCTCTGCGCGCCTTCCTCACCATTGATCGCGTCGGTGAAGAAGTCGAACGTGCCGGAATCGGTGCCCGGCGAGTAGAGCGCCAGGTCGGCATCGAACGAAGGATCGAGATCCGGGATCTCGCTCCAGTTGTTGAGCTTTGACTTCGGCGCCCAGACCGAGTTCAACTGGTCGACCGTCAAGCAGGTGACCGGGTTCTCCGGGTTCACGACCACCGTCAAGGCGTCGTTCGCGACCTGGATTTCCTCGAAGGCGACGCCATTCTTCTCGCAGGTCGCCACCTCGTCGTCCTCGATCGCCCGCGAGGCGTCCGAGATCTGGGTTTCGCCGGCGCAGAACTTCTCAAAGCCGCCGCCGGTGCCGGAGGTACCCACGGTCACCTTGACGTCCGGGTTCTCGGCGTTGAACTGCTCGGCGATCGCCTCCGTCAGCGGGCCCACCGTGCTCGAGCCGTCGACGCGGATATCGCCGGACAACCCACTCGGCGTACTGCTACTGCCGTCCCCATCGTCGTCATCACCACAGGCGGCGATGCCCGTCGCGAGAACGCCCGAGGCGGCCAAGACGAGCCACCACTTCCTTGACATTCGTAACTCCTTTAGTCGTGATTAGACGAGGGGAACCCAGGGCAAAACGTCAAGACTCCCAGGCGCCGCTCCCATTAGTCGGCACGCTGTCAAGTCGCCGTCGGCAGTTTGTTACGCAGGTGTGGCCGCTATGTGAAAAAGATGTAAACAGGGCAGGTTTGCCCCCGCCTAGCCCTCAGGATCGAACCGGTATCCGATGCCCGTGTGCGTGTGGATGAAGCGGCTCCCCGGGAGGGCGTCGCCGAGCTTGGTCCGCAGGCGGCCGACGTAGACGTCGACCGAGCGGTCGGCCTTCTCGTAGGCGCGCTTCCAGACCCGGGCGTAGAGCTCCTCGCGCGTCATCACCCGCTCGGGGTTGCGGGCCAGCTCGGTCAGCAGCTGCAGCTCACGGACCGTGAGGGTCAGCGGTCGGCCGTCGACGAGCGCGGCGTGGTCGGCCGGCCGGATCTCCAAGCGCCCACCGTCGATTCCGTCACCGTTCGTGTCCATTCACGACCATTTACGCGGCTGAGCCACCCAATCGGGTTACCGAGGCGTGAAGTTTTGGTAAATGCCGCGTGAACCGCCCGCGGGCGAGGACGAGGAGGCTAGGCGGCGCCGGCGGCCTTCGTCGCGGCCGCCTTCTCA
Source organism: uncultured Solirubrobacterales bacterium (assembly GCA_963696625.1). GTDB lineage: Bacteria > Actinomycetota > Thermoleophilia > Solirubrobacterales > 70-9 > JAWVFN01. The sequence goes on along the minus strand of CAVOKZ010000012.1, from coordinate 30,881 downwards.
GTCGCCGCCGGGGCGGCAACCTCGGACCGGGCCGGGACGCTGATGTCCTCTCCGCCGACGGGCTCGGGGTCGAACCGGTAGCCGATCCCGAAGTGGGTGTGGATGTAGGTCCAGCTGCCGGAGTAGCGCTGAAGCTTCTGGCGCAGCTTGCGCACGAAGACGTCGACCGAGCGGTCGCCGTGGGCCATCGCGTAGCCCCAGACCTTCTGGTAGATCTCCTCGCGCTCGATCACCTGCCCGCGCGCATCCGCGAGCAGGTGAAGGAGCTCGAACTCACGACGGGTCAGGCCGAGGCTCTGACCACTTACAAAAGCCTGGTACTGGTCGGCGCGGATCTCGAGCTCACCGCTGACCATCGGGCCGGTGTCGGCCTTGGTCTGGGCGCGCTTGCGGCGGCGGACGACCGCCTCGACCCTCGCCATCACCTCTTCGGGGTGGCAGGGCTTGTTGATCCAGTCGTCGGCGCCGAGCCGCAGGCCGCGGACGCGCTGGGCGACCGTGGACTGGCCGGTGCAGACGAGGACGCCGAGGCCCGGGATCGTGCCGCAGACCTGCTCGAGGAACTCCCAGCCGTCGGGACCGAGGATCGAGAGGTCGACGAGCAGCGCGTTGAGCTTCATCGCGACGATCTCGTCGACGGGCACGCCGCTCTGGCGCACGTGGTACTCCCAGCCGGCGCCGTCGAGGCGCTTGCTGAGAACCGTCACGAAGCCGCTGTCGTCGTCGATGACCGCCAGCCTGATTGTCCCCGGAGGCAGGTTCACTCAATCGGGGAGTGTATGGGGGCGAACGGATGCGGAGCGCCCTCCCCGACCCCCGTTAACCGCTTGGTAACACGCAGATTGCAGGGATTTCGCATGCCCCGGTTCCCGGGATCTTCACACGAGCGAAAGCCCCCTGGGCGAGGATGCTTCCACTCACGAGATCCTCTCTTCTCGTCAGCGCGCGCGACCCCCTCCCTGCCCCGGGTCGCGCGCTTCATCTTGAGACCGGCGCCTCCTCCGCTTCGCGTCCGGGGGCGCCGGTCCAGGGCTCGTCATGAATGGCCCTTATCGGCCAGGAAGTCGTTCAAGAGCGTCCTGAATCGGTCAGGAGCCTCGATATGAGGCGAATGACCGACGCCGTCCCAGCGGATCAGCTTCGCGTCGGGGATCAGCTCGCGGTAGTGCGCCTCGTGGGCCTCGGGCATCCAGTCGAGATCGCCGGCGCCGCGCAGGATCCAGACCGGGGCCGTGATCTCGGAGTAGTGCGTGGACTCGGTCGAGCGCTTGCGCAGGTCTCCGTGGCCGGCGAGATCGACGAAGCCGCGCACCTGTTCGCGCGGCCGGGCGATCGCGTGACCGGCCTCGCGCTCGAGCAGATCGGCCGACACCTCGCCCCCGGCCGCCGACCGCAAACGCGCCCGGGCCACCCGCGGCACGTAGAGCGGCGCCGCCAGCTCCATCAGCCGTGCAGTCGGCTTGAAGCGGGCCATGCGGATCGTCGGCCCGAGCTTGCGGCGACCCTGGGTCGCCGGGGCCACGAGCAGCAGCCCGCGGACCCGGTCGGGGTGGCGCCAGGCGGCGCCTAGCGCCGAGCCGCAGCCCATCGAGTGGGCGACGATCTCGAACCTCTCGGCATCGAGAGCGTCGGCCACGTCCAAGAGCAGGCTTCTCTGATCGCTGCGGGTGATCGGCCGCCGCCCGCCGTGGCGCTCGGTGTAGCCGCTGCCGAGCGCGTCGTAGGCGATCCCCCTGAATCCTTCGGGCAACGTCTCGAGGAACGGGCTCCAGGTCGAGGCCGAGCTGGTGATCCCGTGGAGGAAGACGGCGGTGCGCGGCCCGCCGCCGCTCGCCAGGACCCGGACCCGGGCCGCGGGGAGGTCGAGATAGCGCTCTTCGATCAACCGCTAGTGGGTCGTCCAGGAACGTCGTGCCTGAAACGGCGAGACCCAGGCGCCGCCGGGCAAGGACGCAGGGAGCCGGAATGGCAGCGCCATTTCGGCGACCGAGGACGCAGATCCGGCGGTGATCTGGGGCCGCCGTTTCGGGTGCGACGTTTCGGGACGGCCCACTAGAAGGTCGCAGACTTGCCGCCGAGGATCAGCAGCAGCACGAAGGCGCCTGCGGCGAGGCGGTAGTAGACGAAGGGCATGTAGCTATGGGTGCGTACGAGGCGCAGCAGCCAGGCGATCGCGAGGTAGCCGGAGACCGCCGAGGCGATGGTGCCGACGATGATCGGCCCGACGACGCCGTCGGGCAGCCCGTCGTGGATCGCCTTGTAGGCGCTGAAGACCGTCGCCCCGAACACCGCCGGGATCAGCAGCAGGAACGAGATCCGCGCGGCGCTGTCGCGGTCGAGGCCCAGGTAGCGCGCGGCGGTGATCGTAATGCCCGAGCGCGAGGCGCCCGGCGCGAGCGCGATCACCTGGGCGATGCCGATGTAGAGCCCGTCGCGCAATCGCACGTTCTCGAGCGCCCGCGCCTCGGGCCGCCGGTCGGCGTCGCCGAGCGCCAACGCGAAGACAATCAGCAGGATGCCGATCATCCACGGGTCGCCGAGGTGGTCCTCGATGAAGCTCGACCCCAGCCCGCCGGCGATCACGGCGGGCACGGTGCCGATCGCGATCGCCCAGGCGAGGCGTTCGTCGACGCTGTCGATCCCGCGCTTGCGCAGGGAGGCGAAGAAGGCGCGCGTGAAGTTCACGACCTCCTGTCTGAAGTATCCGATCGCCGCGATCAGCGTCCCTGCGTGGAGCGCGACGTCGAACGTCTTGTTGAACGTCTCGTGGTCCTGGAGGAACGTGTAGTCCTGCAGCCACGGCACCAGGATCAGGTGCCCGGAAGAGGAGATCGGCAGGAACTCGGTGAGGCCCTGGACGATCCCGAGGAGGAGGGCCTCGAGCTCAGACATCGCGCGAGCACTTTAGACGCCCCCTTCTGAACCAGGCCTTAAGACGGCCTCTGCCTGCTGCGTTAAAGTGCCCGCGATGCGAAGGACGCTCGTCAGGCTGCGCGTGGGGGTCTCGGGGCTCGCCCTGTGGCTGACCACGCTGCTGCTCGCCGCGCCCGCCGCCCTGGCGGCCGACGGCGAGGGCCTCTACGGGCGCACGGACGACAAGGTGATCACCTTCTTCTGCTTCGGCGTGATCGCCTTCTTCGCGATCCTGGTCACCGTCCTCTCGCTGATCCAGATGCGCCTCGACGCCCGCAAGGAACGGCGTCGCAGCGATCTGGAGCGCCTTTCCTAGTGGGTCGTCCGGGAACGCGGCACCCGCGCCGGCGGTCCCAGATCACCGCCGGATCTGCGTCCTCAGTCGCCGAAATGGCGCTGCCATTCCGGCTCCCTGCGTCCTTGCCCGGCGGCGCCTGGGCCTCGCCGCTGCGGGCCCCGCGTTCCCGGACGACCCACTAGCCGGGCCAATCGACCCGGCCGCTCCGAAGCCTTCGCCCACGCAACTGCGCGCACCCGCGCCGGCCGAAGCCCCTGCCCGCCCGGCGCCGTCGGAGCGCCCGCCGGTGCCGCCGCCCGTAGCGCCGCCTCCGCCCCGCAAATCGCTGTTCGTGCCCACCGCCAAGGTTGCGCTCGCGGTCGCCCTGACGACCGCCATCGCCGGAGCGATCGGCGCCGGGCTCGGCCTGCCGCTGCCGCTGCAGGGCAAGGCGAGCTTCGCCGACGTCTCTGGCCTCGGCGGCCCGGTCAACTCGACCGCCGCCGGCGCCGGCCCCTACTTCCCGGTGCTCGGTCCGGTTGACTTCGGCGAATTCGCCGCGCGCTTCGGCGGCGGTCGCGGCCACCCCGGTCACGACATGTTCGCCAAGAAGGGCACACCGCTGGTCGCGGTGCGCAGCGGCAGGATCGTCGACGGCGGCACCGTCAACGGCCCCTACTCGGGCGGGCGCGGCAACTACATCTACCTCTACTCGCCCCAGGACCAGCGGACCTACGTCTACCTCCACATGCTCCAGCCCTCACCGCTGCACGTCGGCGACAACGTCGTCGCCGGCCAGTACGTCGGGCGGATGGGCTGCACCGGCTCCTGCGACGGGGTCCACCTTCACTTCGAGATCCGCCTCGGCCTCGACGACTTCGGCAACGACCCGAAGCCGATCGACCCGCTCCCCCATCTCAAGACCTGGGGGCAGGTGCCCGACGGCGCGACAAGCGGCTCGCCCGACAAGCGCTTGACATCAACCGCCGCCTCCTCCGCTGCGCGTCCGGGGGCGTCGGGGGAGGGCTCTCCGTGAATGGCCCTTATCTAGGATCCGGTGAATGGGCCGCACGAGCTATGAGCGCATAGGCTCCGCCGCGGTCCTGACGATCACCCGGCCCGAGCGCCGCAACGCGGTCGACGTCGAGACCGCCGACGAGCTGCTCGCCCACTACCGCCAGTTCGAGGCCGACGACGACGCGCGGGTGATGGTCCTCGCCGGCGAGGGCCCCGAGGCGTTCTGCTCCGGCGCCGACCTCAAGGCGCTCTCCGAGGTCGACCTCTCCGACGGCAAGGCCCGCGAGCTGCTTTCGCAGCGCACCGAGGGGCCGATGGGCTTCACCCGGCTGACCCCGGCGAAGCCGGTGATCGCCGCGATCTCGGGCTGGTGCCTGGCCGGCGGCCTCGAGCTCGCGCTCTGGTGCGATCTGCGGGTCGCCACCGAGGACGCCAAGTTCGGCTGCTTCGACCGCCGCTGGGGCGTGCCGCTGATCGACGGCGGCACCGTGCGCCTGCCGCGCATCGTCGGCCGCGGCCGCGCCCTCGACATGATCCTCACCGGCCGCGAGGTCTCGGTCGAGGAGGCCCACTCCTGGGGACTCGTCAACGAGGTTGTCCCCCCCGGCAAACACGTCGAGCGTGCCCTGGAGATGGCCGAGGGCCTGGCCAAGTTCCCCCAGCTGACGATGCTCTCCGACCGCCAATCGGTCTACGAGACCGAGGGACTCGGCAACGGCGCCGCCCTCGCCCGCGAAGCCGAGATCGGCGCCGACGCAATCTCGACCGCGATCGAGGGCGCCGGCCGCTTCGCCGGCGGCGAAGGCCGCGGCGGCGCCGGTTCCGGCGTCTGACCCACTGACCCACTTCTGACACAACTGTTAAGTGCCTGACCCCTCGTGGGGTTCTGACACAACTGTTAAGTGCCTGACCCCGCGTGGGGTTTTGTTGGTTATTCGATGCGGAATGAGGGCAAGAGGCGCTTTTCTGTTTCTCCTGTCACCTGGGCGATGACCTCGACGTGGCCCTCGAGGGGGGTGCCGCGGAGCTTGGTGGCCAAGAGGTCGTCGACCTGGAAGATGCCGGCCGAGTTGTTCATCTCGATTTCGATCCGGATCGGGCGCTCGTCGCCGGCCTCGATCTTGACCTCGTCGATCGCGGCGGCCGAGAGCGAGTGGATGCCGATGTCACCCGATTCGATCGGCAGCCGCGAGCGGCCCTGGGCCATGTCGAGCGCGTCGGCGACGCGGACGACGCCGGCCTCGACCGTGTAGGGCTCGCCGCGGCGGCGGTGGCCGATGATCGCGTGCAGGATCTCGGAGGAGACGACCGTGCGCTCGGGCTCGTCGTAGACCTTCTCGAGCAGTGTCGGCAGCCGGTCGGCGGCGAGGAAGAGGCTGTAGGCCTCGTGGTCGGAGCGGTGGATCGACATGCCGATGTCGTGGAGCAGCGTGCCGCCGGCGACGACGACCTCGGCGTCGCGGTCCTTCATCCCGTGGTCGGCGACGATCGCCGGCTCGATCCCGCCCTTGATCAGCAGCCGCAGCAGCCGCAGGGCGATGTTCAGCACGATCTGCACGTGGACCCAGGAATGGTCCGACATCCCGAGCCGCTCGGAGGTGATCTGGGCCATGTACCAGCGGGTGCGAATCGTCTCGTCCTCGTTGACGGCGGCGAGGAACTTCTCGAGCTTGCGGTTGCCGCGGGTGGGCGCGTGGACCTGCGCGGCCTTGACCGCCTCGGCGAGCGACTTGCGGCGGGCGTCGACGGCCTCGGCGCCGCCGAACTTGATCGCGTCGGGGTCGGCCGCCCTTTTCTTCTTGGCCACGCCGGGAGTCTCGCACGGCTTTTCCGGCCGGGCGTGTCTCTACCTTGCTCTCAGGTCGGCACGGACATGGCGAACGTCTGCTCCATCACCGGCATCACAGTTCCCGAGTGCTCCTGTAGTTCCTGTTTGCGGAACCTGATCGACCGCCACATGCCCAAGCCCTGGGCCGATACGGTCCACCCCGATGGAGCCCTACCTCCGGCGGCGGCGGACGCGAAGCGGAACAGCCGCCGGTTAGCGCAGGATGCCCGGGCTCCTCTCGATCGAGCGGCTTGACCACGTAGCGCTGGTCACCCTCCAGCGCCCGGAGAAACGCAACGCGCTCTCGATCGACCTGCGGCTCGAGCTCGCCGACGCCTTCAGGCGCCTCGGCGGCGACGATGAGGTCGGCTGCATCGTGCTCACCGGGGCCGGCACCGCCTTCTGCGCCGGCATGGACACCTCCCAGTTCGGGGGCGATCGCGACAACCGAGAGGCCCTGGTCTCATCGAGCATCGCCGCCTTCGACGCGGTCGGCACCTGCCCGCGGCCGATCGTCGCCGCGGTAAACGGGCCGGCGCTGGCCGGCGGATTTGCCCTCGCCCTGCTCTGCGATCTGCGGCTCGCCGCCGAGACCGCGACCTTCGGCTATCCGGAGCTGCCGCGCGGGATCCCGCCGGCCTACGCCGCCACCCGCGCGGCGCTGCCCGCGGCGGTCGCCCGCGAGCTGACCCTGACCGGGCGCATCCTCGACTCCTTCGGCGCCATGCGCCTCGGCGTCGTCAGCGCCGTCCACCCCGACGACGCGCTCGCCGTCAAGTCGCTCGAGCTCGCCGACCGGATCGCCTCCGCGCCGCGCAGCGCGATCGTCGAGACCAAGCGCCGCATCCTGCTCGACCGCGAGCACAGCTTCGGCCGCCTGTTCGAGGCGGAGGAGCAGATGCTGCGCGAAGCGCTTCTCGGCGACGACCCCGACGACGCCGCCTGAACCGGGTACCGCCGATATGGGCCATTCATGGAGAGCCCTGGACCGCTGCCCCCGGACGCGAAGCGGGAGGAGGCGGCGGTTTGCGGCGCTACCCGCAGACAGACCAAGGGGAAGTGCCGCTGCGGCTGAGCAGCATCGCCGCGCGGCGGTCCTGCTCGTACTCGGGCGCCTTCACCGGGTCGCCCTTGCCCCCGACCGAGGCCCAGGTGCCGCGGTCGAACTGGTACTTGCCGCGATAGAGGCCTCCGCCGCCGATCGAGCGGGGGTCGCCGTGCGACTCGCACTCGGCGATCGAATCGAGTTGCGTGCGCGGCACTCCCAACACCTTCTTGGTGCTCATCACGCGGTCGATCCACTGGCGGCGCTCGGTCTTGTAGGCGCTCATCAGCGCGCCGACGTCGAGCCGCGCGTCCGCCGCGCGGGCGCCATCGGAGGAAAGCCACTGCGAGGGGCCGACGCCGGCGATCCAGGCCAGCGTCGAGCCAATCGCGAGCAGCGCGCCCGCGGCCCAAATGTTTCGATTCCTTGACATATGGGCCGGGCAGGGTCGCAGGCGCCGCGGACGCGATGTGTGATGCTTGTCACGGATGCAAGTTGACCGTCAGGCACGCCGTGCGCAGCGGCTCTTCAGCGTCAAACGCGTCTACGCGGAGCCGGTCGAGCGCGACGGTGTGACGATCGTTCCCGCCGCCCAGATCACGGGCGGCGCCGGTGGAGGCGGCGGGGTCGACCCCGAGGGCAACGACGGCGGCGGCTTTGGTTTCGGAGTCAGCGCGCGACCCGTCGGGGCGTGGGTGATCGCCAACGGCGAGGCCAAATGGAAGCCGGCCGGAGCGCTCGGGACCAAAGGCGCGATTCCGCTGCTCTCGGCGCTCGCCGTGCTGGCGGCGCTGATCCTCTGGCTCGCGCGCGACCGCGACTGACTACTGGCGGCAGTCCGAGCAGAGGCCGCTGACGACGAGCTCGGCGTCGTCAGGAGAGAAGCCGCTGCGCTCGGCCGCGCGCAGCGCCGGGCCCAGGTCGAGCTTCTGCTCGAGGTCCTCGACCCGGCCACACTTGCGGCAGACCAGATGGTGGTGGGGCTCGCCGCGGGGGTCGTAGAGGACCGGGCCGTCGCCGGCGCTGATGCGGCGCACGATGCCGAGATCGCCGAACAGGTCGAGCGTCGCGTAGACGGTCGGCAGCGAGACGTTGGGGAGCTGAGGCGAAACGGCGTCGAGGATCTCCTCGGCGGTCAGGTGGCGGTCCGCCTCGCGCAGCACGCGATTGATCACGATCCGCTGCGAGGTCACGCGCTGGCCGCGGGCGCGGAGCGCCTCCGCGAGCTCGGTGTCGAGGTCTTTCGTCTCTGCGGCTGACATTCGGTTGGCCTAATAGTAGTGTACTTCTTAGGCGACCCTTATCTTAACTGACTTGTTATAGTGTCCCCGCGATGGAGGCACGAGACGCACTCACCGCGTGGCGCGAGCTCGACGACCGCAAGCGCCTGCTCCAGTTCGTGCAGCCCGGCCTGATCGGCCTCATCGACGGCACCCTCTCCACCATCGGGCCGATCTTCGCCGCCGCCTTCGTCGCCGGTTCCAAGGCCGCGCTGCTCGTCGGCCTCGCCGCCGCGCTCAGCGCCGGCATCAGCATGGGTATGTCGGAGGGCCTCTCCGACGACGGCGAGCTCACCGGCCGCGGCGGCTCGCTCGCCCGCGGAATGATCACCGGCGGCGCAACCTTCGTCGGCGGCTCGCTCCATGCCCTCCCCTTCCTGATCTCGGACCTCTCGACCGCCCTGGCGATCGCCTACGTCGTGGTCTCGATCGAGCTGATCGCGATCGCCTGGGTGCGCAAACGCTTCCTCCACGTCTCGCTCTCGCAGTCCCTGATCCAGGTCACGCTCGCCGGCCTCCTGATCGCCGCCGTCGGCATCGCCGTAGGTCACGCCTGACATCAACCGCCGCCTCCTCCGCTTCGCGTCCGGGGGCGGCGGGTCGAGGGCTCTCCTTGAATGGCCCTTATCCGCCGAATTGGGGCGACACGGCGCGGATCAGGTCGGGCCAGACGTAGGCCTCGATCAGCGCTGAGATCAGCAGCATTGGGATCGCGATCGCGACGGTGACGTAGGTCGCCGCGAGCAGCTGGTTCCACTCGCCGCGGCGGCTGAACATGATCCAGGCAGCGAGCGGCAGGAAGACGGCTACGAGCTCGATCAGCGCGTGCGGGAGGACGGTCAGCACCAGGACGCCGGGCGAGACGCCGATGCTCGCCGCGAGCGTCGAACCCTCGCTGCCGAGGATGTAGATCTGGGTGCTGAGCGAGAAGATCGTCACGCCGACGACGAAGCCGATCGCCAGCCGCCCGGCGTGTTCGTGGAGCTTGCGCGAGAAGCCGGTGCGCTGCTGTGCCGAGAGCGGAATCGAGGCGCCCGCGATGAATCCCGCGACGCATGCCGTGGCATGGAAGGCGAGCACCAGCGAGTTGCGGAACATGGTGTGGCCGATGTCCCCGACGGTGGCGGGGCGCTGGAGGCCCGGGATCCTGAAGGTGGTGAAGTCGGGCGTGGTCAGCGAGGCGACCGCCCAAACGCCGAGCAGCAGGACGACGGCGATCGCGAGCGCGCCGAGGAAGATCGGCGGCAAGAGCAGGCCGGGATTGCGCTGCCACTGCTCGAGCGCCGAGCGCGTATCGCGCATCCCCTGCACGAGCACGTAGTCGTGGGCGCTCATGCGATTACCTATCGACCGTGAAGCTGCTCGCCTTCAGCGACCTCCACAACGATTTGGCCACCGCCGAGAAGCTCGTGGCCGCGTCGGCGGACGCCGACGTCGTGATCGGGGCCGGCGACTTCGCCTCCCAGCATCACGGGCTCGAGGAGACGATCACGGCACTCGCAGCGATCGAGACGCCGACGGTTCTGGTCCCCGGCAACAACGAGACCGAGGATGCCTTGCGCGAGGCCTGCGCCGGGTGGAAGGCCGCGACGGTGCTCCACGGCGAAGGCACCGAGATCGGCGGCACCCGGTTCTACGGGCTCGGGGCCGGCGTCCCGGTCACGCCCTGGGACTGGAGCTTCGATCTGACCGAGCAACAGGCCGCCGAGGAGCTCGCTGGCTGCCCGGATGGCGCGGTGCTGGTCCTCCACTCCCCGCCCAAGGGCCACTGCGATGTCGACTCCGCCGGCAACCACCTCGGAAGCGAGGCCGCGCTCGCCGCGATCGAGGCCAAGCGGCCGCCGCTCGCCGTCTGCGGCCACATCCACGACTCGTGGGGCGCCGAGAGCGCCATCGGCCCCACCCGCGTCGTCAACCTCGGCCCGAGCGGCACGACGCTCGAGGTCGACTAGAGTGATCGCCGATATGGGCCATTCAAGGAGAACCCTGGGCCGCCGCCCCCGGACGCGAAGCGGAGGAGGTGGCGGTTGATGGAGGGATCACGGCTGGAGGACGAGTGGCGCGTCGAGGTCAAGCTCGAAGGAGACGAGCGCGGCGACTCGTTCAGCAAGCTGCTCAAGAGCCACGACCTCGACGACGATGCTCGCAGGCGCCTCGGCGGTGAGGTAGTCGTCACCCGCGACGGGCCCCAGCTCTACCTCTACGCCTGGCACGAGCAGAGCGCCGGCGAGGCCGAGCGCGTGGTGCGCGAGCTGCTCGAGGCCGAGGGCCTCGCGGCCGAGGTCGAGCTCAAGCGCTGGCACCCCGACGCCGACGAGTGGCGCCCCGCGGCCGAGCCTCTGCCCCGGACTCCCGAGGACGCCGAGGCCGAGCGCCAGGCCCACGAGGACCGGGCGGCGCGCGAGGCGGCGGCGTCCGGCCACTACGAGTGGCAGGTGGTCGCCCACGCTTCCGACCAGCGCTCCGCGCGCGACGTCGAGCACAAGCTCGAACGCCGCGACCTCCCGGTCAAACGGCGCTGGCGCTATGTGTACGTCGGTGTCGCAACCGAAGACGACGCGATCGCACTCGGCAAGGAGCTCGAGGGCGAGGTTCCGCCGGGAACCGAGGTCGGCGTCCGCGCCAACCCGAGCGACGTCAAGGATCCCGCGTTCATCCTGCTCGGCTCGCTGAAGCCCGGCGGCATGCGCGACATCGGGCTCTAGGCCCCGGGTGTCGATCGACGCCGCCACCCGCCCCGGTGCGGTAAGGCTGAGGGCGGCGGACGCGCCCGCGCTGGCCGACTTCTACGAGAACACGATCGGCCTCGAGCGTCTCGGGGAGATCACGCTGGGCGCGGGAGACACACCGCTGGTAGAGCTCGAGCCCGACCCGGGAGCGCCGCCGCGGCCGCCGCGGACCACCGGGCTGTTTCACCTGGCGCTGCTGGTGCCGAGCCGCGCGGCGCTCGGCACGGCGCTGCGCCGAATCGCCGGCACGGGCTGGGGCCTGACCGGGGCGTCCGACCATCTCGTCAGCGAGGCTCTCTACCTCGACGACCCCGACGGCAACGGCATCGAGATCTACCGCGACCGGCCCCGCGACGACTGGCAATACGTCGACGGAAAGCTGCAGATGGCCACCCTGCCGCTCGACCTACCCTCGATCGTCGACGAATCTCCCGAGGGGGTATCGCCGATGGACCCCGCGACGAGGATGGGTCACGTCCACCTCAACGTCGCCGACCTCGGCGACTCGTGGCGCTTCTACGCCGACACGCTCGGCTTCGACGTGACCATCGACAGCTACATGGGCGCCCTCTTCGTCTCCGCCGGCGGCTACCACCACCACGTCGGGCTCAACATCTGGAACGGCCCCGGGGCTCCCCCTCCCCCGGTAGGCGCCCGCGGCCTCGCGCACTTCCGGATCGTCACCGGGGAGGATCTCGATGGGCTGGCGACGCGCCTCGATGCCGCGGGTTATGAGGCCGAGCTCGGCGCCGAGCACCTGCAGACGGCCGATCCGGCCGGAAACCAGATCCTGATCGGCAGCTAGTGGGCCGTCCCGAAACGTCGCACCCGAAACGGCGGCCCCAGATCACCGCCGGATCTGCGTCCTCGGTCGCCGAAATGGCGCTGCCATTCCGGCTCCCTGCGTCCTTGCCCGGCGGCGCCTGGGTCTCGCCGTTTCAGGCACGACGTTCCTGGACGACCCACTAGAGGGTCCCCTAAGCCTGTTCGGAGGCGTCGCCCGGGTGACAGGGCTCGTCATCGACGCCCCCGGCCGCGCGCTCGAGCAGATCGGCGAGCTGCTCGAGCTCCTCCTCGGAAAGCCTGTCGCCGAGGAGCCCCTCGGCCGCGGCGTCATAGAGCGGCGCCTCCTCGGCGGCGACCTCGAAGCCCTTGTCGGTGAGGACGGCGTAGCTGACGCGAGCGTCCTCGGCGCAGGCGCCCTTGGCGACCAGGCCCGCGGACGTCAGCCGATCCAGCAGGCGCGTGATCCCCGAAGGGGAAAGCCGCACGGCGTCGGCGATGTCGATGCGGCGCATCCGGCGGTCGGGCGCCTTGGAGAGAGTGAGCAGGACCTCGAACTCGGTGTGGTTGAGCTCGTGCTTGCCCTCGAGCCGGGCCTCGAGCTCTGCGCGGACCGTCTGGTGGGCGCGAACGAGACGCCCGAATGCGCGGCTGGAGGCGTTGACCTGGCTTTTTACTTGTGTGGACAATTATTGTCCGTGCAATCTTCTGCTACCATCTTTGTTGACTCATCAAGTTTATCCAAACGACAGGAGAAAGCAAGTGGCTAGAGCACAGGAAGCACAGACGAGCATCCCCACCGGCGCCTGGACCGTCGACAAGGTTCATTCACACGCGGGCTTCGAGGTCACGCATTCGGGAGCCACCTTCAAGGGCGACTTTGACGACATCGACGCCAGGCTCGACAACACAGGCTCCGAGCCGAAGCTCAACGGATCGGTTCGCGCATCGAGTCTCAAGGTTCGCGACGAGCAGCTCCAGGGCCACCTCGCCTCGCCCGATTTCTTCGACGTCGAGCGCTTCCCCGAGGTCGGTTTCGCCTCGAGCGCGGTTCGAGTCGAGGACGGCAAGGTCGTCGTCGAGGGCGAGCTCTCGATCAAGGAGGCAAAGCGGTCGGTCAAGGCCGAGGGCACGGTATCCGCGCCCGAGACCTCCCTCGACGGCAAGGAGCATTTCGGGATCGACCTCGAGACCGAGGTCGATCGCACGCAGTACGGCCTCAACTGGAACGCCGACCTCCCGAGCGGCGGCAAGGCCCTCGGCGACGAGGTGACGATCACGGTCCACCTCGAGTTCATCAAGGAGGACTAGCGATGCGGGTGCTCGCGATATCCGGAAGCCTGCGGCGCGACTCCCACAACACGACGCTCCTGCGGGCGGCGGCTGACGTGCTGCCGTCGCCCGCGGAGCCCGAATTCTTCGACGGGCTGCGCGAGGTTCCGCCCTATGACCAGGACGATGACGTCGAACCCGCCCCGGCGCCGGTCCGCCGCCTGCGCGAGGCGATCGCCTCCGCCGACGCGATCCTCTTCGCCACGCCCGAGTACAACGCCTCGCTCCCCGGCCAGCTCAAGAACGCGATCGACTGGGCCTCGCGGCCCAAGGGCACGGCCTCGCTGCTCGGCAAGCCCGTCGCGGTGATCGGCGCCAGCACCGGCACGTTCGGCGGAGTCTGGGCGCAGGCCGAGCTGCGCAAGGTCCTCGGCACCGCGGGAGCCCGCGTGATCGACCGCGAGCTCCCCGTCGCGAAGGCCGACGAGGCATTCGGCGAGAGCGGCCGCCTCGAGGACCGCGAGCTGAACCAGCAGCTCGAGGAGATCCTCGCCGAGCTCGTATCCGAGGCCGAGCAGGACATCGCCGCGAGGACTCAGATCGCCCACTAGGCGCTAGATGATTGGTTCCACGGCGGCGGTCCAGGCGTGCGGGGTCGTGGAACTACTCATCTGGGTTTGAGGCCGTGGCCGAGGCGCTGAAGCTGACCGCGTCCGAGTCGCACGCCGTTCAGAGCGAGTAGCCGGAGTTGCTCGAAGTAGTCGCCTCATACGGCCCCGAGGGACCCCCGCCCCCTCCCACTTCCACCCCGCCCAGGACGAGCACTACGAGCTGCTCACTCACCCGAGGAAGCCCTCGACCACCTCGAGGCTCTCGCCGGGCTTCTCGATGAAGAAGAGGTGGCCGGCGCCCTCGATCTCGGCCAGGCGCGAGCCGGAGATCGCCTCGTGCAGGACGGCGCTGCTCAGCGGCGGGACGATGCGGTCCTCGTCGCCGGTCACGATCAGCGTCGGCGCGGTGATCTCACCGAGGCGCTCGTAGGTGTCGTGGCCGAGCGCCGCGTCGATCTGGCCCCGGTAGCCGACCGGGTCCTGGCCGTCGCGCGACTTCTTGGCGATGAACTCCTCGAGCCGGTCGCCGTCGAAGCCCTCGGCGAAGGCGAGCGGGGCCAGCGCTTCGATCCGCTCGCCCCAGTCGTCGGTCTCCATCGCGAAGGCGCGCGCCGTCTCGCGAGGCTGCGGAGCGGAGTTCTTGGGGCCGGCGTGGGTGCAGCCGAGGATCAGGCGGTCGACGCGCTCGGGCCAGCCGATCGCCAGCTCCTGGGCGATCATGCCGCCGAGCGACATGCCGAACACGTCGGCGCGCCTGATCCCGAGCTCGTCGAGCAGCGCCGCGGCGTCGCCGGCGAGCTGCTCGACCGAATACGGCCCTTCGGTCACGGTCGAGCGCCCGCCGCCGCGGTTGTCGTAGGCGATCACCCGCCGCCGGGCGCTGAGCGGCTTTGCCAGGGGTCGCCAGTCGTCGGCGACCGCGGGGATGCCCGCGATCAGCAACAGGGGCATTCCCGCCCCGTGCTCTTCATAGTGGAGCTCGATGTCGGCGACCCGTGCCGTGCTCAAGGCAGGGAGCTTAGGCTCCCTAACCTTGGTGCGGTGGACCACTCGCCGCATGCGCTCGAGATCTCGGGCCTGAGCAAGCGCTATGCCGACGGGCTGCTTGCCCTCGACGCGCTCGACCTGACCGTCCCCGCGGGCAGGTTCTTCGGCCTGCTCGGGCCCAACGGCGCCGGCAAGACCACGCTGATCAGCGCCGTCTGCAACCTGGTCCGCCCCACCGCCGGCGAGATCTCGGTATTCGGACGCCCGGCTTCGAGCCTCGACGCGCGCCGCATGGTCGGCGTCTCCGAGCAGGAGCCCAACCTCGACCGCTTCCTCACCGTCTACGAGACGCTGCTCTACCACGGCGGCTACTTCGGCCTCAGCGGCAGCGAGTCGGCCGACCGCGCCGAGCGGATGATCGACGTCTTCGATCTGCGTGACAAGCGCGATGTGAAGGCGCCGAGGCTCTCGGGCGGCATGCGCCGCCGGCTGCTGCTGGCGCGGGCGCTGCTGCACGAGCCGCGGCTGGTGATCCTTGACGAGCCGACCGCCGGCGTCGACCTCGAGCTGCGATTTGAGCTCTGGCGCTACATCCGGCGCCTCCACGAGCAGGGGACGACGATCGTGCTGACGACGCACTACCTCGAGGAGGCCGAGGAGCTCTGCGAGGAGATCGCATTGATCGGCGAGGGCAAGATCGTCGCTCGCGACACCGCTGACGGGCTGAAGGATCGCTACGACGCCTCCAGCCTCGAGCAGGTCTATATGAAGACCGTCGCCTCCGGGCGCCTGACCGAGGCGGCGGCGTAATGGCCGCGCGCCCGTGGGTCGGTTTCTACTGGCTCTGCCGCCGCGAGTGCCACCGGGTGCTGAAGCTGTGGACGCAGACGACGCTGGCGCCGGTGGTCTCCTCGCTCCTCTTCATCATTGTCTTCGGTTTTTCGCTGGGGAGCCGGATCAGCACCGTTAACGGCGTCGACTATCGCGTCTTCATCGTCCCCGGCCTGATCGCGATGGCGATGGCGCAGGCCGCCTACTCCAACAACGCGAGCACCGTCTACCAGGGGCGCGCCGACCGCTTCATCGACGACGTGCTCTCGGCCCCGATGCACGCCTGGCAGATGAACATCGGCTACCTCGCCGGCGGCGCCTTCCGCGCGCTGCTGATCGGCGGCGCGCTGGCGGCGGTCGCGGTGCCGATCACCGACTGCCCGATCGAAGAGCCCGCGCTGCTGATCGGCTCCGTCCTGCTGTTGACGATCTGCTTCGGCTCGCTGGGCACGATCGTCGGCGTCTACGCCGACAGCTTCGACCACACGTCGTTCATCAACAACATCGTGATCCTGCCATTGACCTTCCTCGGCGGCGTGTTCTACGCGGTCGACAGCCTCGAGCAGCCGTGGAGGGAGATCTCCCACATCAACCCTCTGTTCTACGTCGTCGACGCGCTCCGGCACGGGTTCCTCGGGACGTCCGAGGTCGGCGCGGGAATCTCCTTCTCGGTACTCGGAGCGATGGCCCTCGTCCTGCTCGGCTGGTCGCAGTACCTGTTCACGACCGGGCGCAAGCTCAAGGCCTAACGACCATCGATCGCGGCGAGGATCGCGGCGGCGATCGCGTCGGGGGTCGGCGGGCAGCCCGGAACGCGGATGTCCACCGGCAGCAGCTGATCGAGGGGCGCGGCGAGCTCGGCGGCATCGGCGAGCACGCCGCGGCCGAGCGCGCAGTCACCGAGGGCGACCACGAGGCGGGGCTCGGGCATCGCGTCGTAGGCGTCGCGGAGCGGGCCCTGCATGCGCTTGGTAATGACGCCCGTGACCAGCAGGGCATCGGCGTGACGCGGCGAGGCGACGACGTCGAGCCCGAACCGCTGCAGGTCGTAGTCGGGGCCCGAGGTGGCGGTCAGCTCGTGCTCACAGGCGTTGCACGAGCCGGCATCGACGTGGCGCAGGGCGAGCGAGCGGCCCGGGCCGCGCGGCGGCAGGGCAGCCCGGCGCCGCACCCGATGCAGCTGTCTCAGGAGGACGAACATGTCAGCGGTCCACGCACGCGTAGCAGAGCTCGAAGCTCTTGTTGATCAGCGGGAAGTCGGGCAGCAGCTCGCCGGAAACGGCGGCTGCAAGCGCCGGCCAGTTGGCGTAGGAGCCCGTACGCAGGTGCAGGCGACCAACGGCGTCGCCTTCTGCCTCCACGCAGCAGACGGTCTCCCCGCGCGGGCTCTCGACCCTGGAAAGGCCGATCGACGCCCGTTGTGCACCCGGGACCGCCGTGGCGGGCTCGATCCTCTTCGCGAGCAGCTCGTCGAGGATCTCGAAGCACTGCTCGAGCTCGAGCACTCGTGTCTCGACCCGGGCGGTGACATCCCCATTCGCGTCCCGAGGCACGGCCGGGCCGAACGAGCCGCCGTAGGTAAGCCCGGGGCTGAACGCCCGGACGTCCTCGCGCACGCCCGAAGCCCGCGCCACCGGACCCACGGCGCCGAAGCGGGCTGCGTCATCGGCGCTCAGAACGCCGATGCCTCTGAAACGCGCCTGCGCCGAGGCCGAGAACGCGAGCTCCCGCCAGGCTGCCGCCGCGTCGCGATTCAGGTCGCGGAGGAGCTCGCGGGCGCGTGCCGCATCGGCGGGGACGACGCCGAAGCCGCTGCCGCCCACCCCGACCGAATCGAAGAGGAAGCGGTGGCCGGCGAGGTCGGCGTTGAGGCGAAGGGCGCGCTCCTTGAGCGCCGCGAAGGCGATGTTGCCGGGCGCGAAGCCGACCCCGGCGCAGATCGCGCTGAGGTCGTTGAGGTGGTTGTAGAGGCGCTCGAGGCTCGAGCAGGGTCGTCCGCGCGCGGCGCAGCGAGTCCGTCGGGGCCAGGCCCTGAAGGCTCTCGCAGGCCTGGGCGTAGGCGACCGAGTTGCTGACGGCGCAGGCGCCGCAGGCCCGCTGGGCGAAGCGGATCCCGCCGGCGAGTGTGGCTCCCTCGGCCGCGCGCTCGAGGCCGCGGTGCTTGTAGAAGAGGCGCAGATCGAGCAGCAGGATGCGCTCGCCGACGACGTGGAAGCGGAAGTGCCCGGACTCGATCACGCCGGCGTGAATCGGTCCGACGGCCACCTGGTGGACGCCCTCGCCGCCGACCGGGACCGTCCACTCCTCGAGGTCGGCGGTGTGCCGCAGGAGGGGGCGAATCGGCTGGTGGCCGTCGAAGCGGATGCCGAAGAGGTCGTGCGCTTCCCGCTCGTCCCAGTTCGCGGCCGGTACGAGATCGAGGAGCGAGTCCGCCTCTGCGCCGGCCGCCGCGCGCAGCGCCCGGGTCTGGGCGCCGTCGGCGAACAGCGCCGTCCACTCCGCCCCGCCCGTGGCCGCGGTGGCGAAGGCGCCGCAGAAGCGCTCGCCCGCCTCGAGGGCCTCGGCACAGCGCCGGCGCCAGTCTCGAGCTTCGACGCGTTCCAGCCGGCTCGCGTTCATGCCCCGCTCCCCATCAGCCCGTCGACGATCGCCGAGCCCGGTGCGCTGAAGGCCACGACGCTGAGGGCGAGCAATGCGATCGCCGTCACGCCGGCCAGCACCGCCACCGGGCGTGCGGCTCGTGAGCCACGGCCGCTGCCGCGGCGTCGCTCGCCGAGCAGTCCCTCGAGCAGCGCATGGGCGAGGCCGAGGAAGCCGAGAGCGAGCAGCAACGCGGCCACGGCCGCGGGAGCGAGCAAACCAGCCTCGATCCCGCCGAGCAGGATCATCACCTCCGAGACGAAGAGCGGCAGGGGTGGCAACCCGGCGAGGGCGAGCAGCGAGACGCTGATCGAGAAGGCCGTGGCCGGGCTCGTCCTGGCGACACCGCGTGCGGGCGCCTCGGCGCCGGCGGGATCCTCTCGCAGCAGCGGGATCGCCGCGTAGAAACCGAGCGCCTTGGCCAGGCCATGCCCGGCGACGTGGATGGCAACGCCGGCGATCGCCAGCGGCGTGCCGAAGCCGATGCCGAGCGCCAGCACGCCCATGTGCTCGAGGCTCGAGTAGGCGAGCAGGCGCTTCCACGGCAGCGGCCGCCATAGAAACGGAACCGCGACCGCGAGCGAAACGAGGCCGAATCCGACGAGCAGCGCCTGCACCGTGCCCTCTCCGATTGCCGGCGCCAGCGCCAGCTCGGTGCGCCAGGCGATCAGCAGCACGGTCGGCAGCAGAGCCGCCGAGAGCATCGCGCTGATCGGCGGCGGGGCTTCTGAGTGCGCGTCGGGGAGCCAGTTGTGGACCGGCGCCCAGCCGATCTTGCTCGCCAGGCCGACGACGATGAAGACGAAGGCGATCAACGTCGTCTCGTGGGGCAGCCGGGGCGCCGCGAGCGCCAGCGAGCGCCAGTCGAGGTCGCCCAGCGAGGTGCCGCTCTCGCCGCCGACCGCGGCGAAGAGAACGACGATGCCGAGCAGCGCCACCGTGAGGCCGAGCGAGGTCAGGATCACGTACTTCCATCCGGCCTCGAGCGCCGTTCGCTTGCCGCTGTAGGCGACGAGCAGTGCCGACGCGGCCGTCGTCGCTTCGACCAGAACCCAGGCGACCGCGAGATTGTCGGCGAGGGGCACCGCCAGCAACGCCGCCCAGAACATGTTGAATGCCGCGTAGTAGGCAGCGCGGGAGCGCCGGGCGCTGAGGAAGCTGCGCCCGCCGTGGCGGAGGTAGGCGGGAGACGCGCCCGCGCTGGCGAGGCCGATGACGCCGACCAAGGCGAGGAACAGCCCCGCCGGGACGTCGAGCAGGTACCAGGTCGCCCTCGCGGCGACCCCGGGGGCCTCGAGCAGAGCCGTTGCGGCGAGCGTCAGCGCCAGCGCGGAGGTGACGACGGCGCCGGCCAGGTTGAAGCGGTCGGCGGCGCGCGTGCCCGGCATCAGCGCGGCGCCGAGCGCCGTCGCGAGCGGCGCGGCGAGCAGGGCAACGACGAGCGGCGTCGCGGCGTCAGTCACGCAGGCCCCGCAGAAGCTCTGTATCGCCGCTGCCCAGCTCGCGGTGAATCCCGTAGCTGAACGCGGCGACCACGGTCAGCACCAGCATCAGGTCAAAGAGCACGCCCAGCTCGATCACGGCCGGCAGGCCCCCGTGCACCGACAGCGCCAGCAGGTAGACACCGTTCTCGGCGACGAGCACGCCCAGCGCCTGAAACAGCGTCGGCCGGCGGGCGACGACGATCGCCATCCCGAGCACGACCAGCGCGATCGCGCCCTGCTCGGCGGCGCGGTCGCCGATGCCGAGCGGCGGCGCCAGCGCCGCCGCCACGAGCGCGACCGCGACCCCGCCCAGCAGCCGAACCGAGGCGGGCTGGGCGGCGCGGACGAGGCCCGGCTCGGGTGTGCGGCGGCGGGTGAACTGGAACAGCGCCGGGAGCGCGGCTGCGCGAACAAAGAGGGCCGCGCCCGCAATCGCGAACTCGCTGCCGTGGCCGCCGGAGAGGCCGATCGCGCCGACGCCGAGGACAAGCGACTGCGCCGCGACCAGGAGCGTGGCCACGCTGCGCCGGCGCACGACCATGACCCCGAGCGCCAGCGCCGCGAGGGCGGCGATCGCGGCGCCGCTCATCCGAGGCCTCCGGTGAGCAGGCTGGCGAGCCCCGCAAGCGCGAGCAGGCAGCCCGTCGCCAGCAGCGCCGGGACGCGGAGGATGCGGAGCTTGGCCTGCGCGGTCTCGGTCAGCGCCAGCGCCACGCAGAGGAACACCACGCCGGCGCCGAGCCAGGCGAGCCGCTCGCCGAAACCGCCCCAGTGGGGAAGGAAGAGCTCGGCGCCGAGGACGAGGAAGATCCAGTGCCGCGCCGCGGCGCTCCACTCGAGCAGCGCCAGGTCGCGGCCGGCGTATTCGAGCAGCGGTCCCTCGTGGATCATCGTCAGCTCGAGGTGGGTGTCGGGGTTGTCGATCGGCTGGCGGCCGGTCTCGACCAGAATCACGAGCGCAAAGGCCATGGCCGCACACCAATGACCGGGCTCGCTCCAGGGCGCGCTCCCGTTGGCCGCATCGCTGATCGCGACCAGGTCGGTGCTGCCCACGGGCACCGCCGCCAGAATCACGGCCAACACCAGCAGCGCCTCGGCGAAGACCGCGATCGTGAGATCGCGACCCGACCCCATCAGCGCAAAGCCCGAGCCCGTGTCCCAGCTCGACGCGGCGAGGGCAAAGCGGGCGAGGGCCAACAGGCCGATCAGCACGAGGGCGTCGTTGCCGAACGGCCAGTCCGGCGAGACCCCTCCGATCGGCACCATGACCAGGATCAGCGCGGTGGCGGCGGCGATAAGACAGGGTGCGAGCCGGTAGACGACCGTAGTCGGCTGCGGATCGACGAGCGTCTTTCCCCAGAGCCGGCGCAGGTCGCGGTAGGGCTGAAGCGGCGACGGGCCGCGGCGACCCTGCAGCTGCGCCTTCAGCGACTGGATCGAACCGACGATCAGCGGCGCGACGGCGACACCGCCCACCACCTGGACGACTCCGGCCAGTGCCGTCATCCGAGCACACCGGTCCGGGTCAGAAGCAGGAGAACGAGCAGGAGGCCGAGGAGGTAGGCGGCGTAGGCGCGGATGCTGCCCGACTGCAGCCGCCGGACGACGTGGGCGGCGCGCAGGGCGCGGCGCTCGGTCGGCTCGTAGATCTTGGTGTCGAAGAGGTGCGGCACCTCACCCGAGTAGCTGACCTCGAGCGTCAGGCCCTTGGCCTCGGTCACCGTCACCTCCCGGCTCGGGCGCAGCACCGACTCGAGCACCAGCCGCAGCGGCTTGGTGAATCCAGCCGAGCTGTAGGCGAGCGCCGGCTCGACCCGCTGACCGCAGGCCCAGGCCGGCGCCGGGGCGGAACGGCGCGTCCCTCGCAGGCGCCAGAGCACCGCCACTCCCGCCGCGAGCCCGAGCGCCAGCCACGGCGACGGCAGCGAGCCGGTTCCGGGGATCTCGAGGCCGGGCTGGGTGGGCAGGTCGACATGCTGCGGTCCGAGGTCGGCGAGGATCGGGACCAGCAGCCCCGGCGCGATCCCGAGGGCGACGCAGAGCGTGGCCAGAATGAGGACGCCCGCCCTCATGCTCGCGGGCGCCTCCTCGGCGGTCGCCACGGCCTCTCGCCGCGGCGAGGAGAGCAGCACCAGCCCCACGACCTTGACGAAGCAGTAGAGCGCCAGCGCCGCGGTCGCTGCGAGCCCGGCCGCGGCGACAGCGCCGGCGAGCCCAACTCCGAGCGGGGGCTCGACCGCGAGGTGGATCAGCGACTGAAGTGTCAGCCACTCCGAGGCGAACCCGTTCAAGGGCGGCACGCCGGCGATCGCCATCGAACCGACGAGGAAGGCGCCGCCGGTCCAGGGCATTCGCCGCAGAAGCCCGCCGAGGTGATCGAGCTCGAGCGCCCCGGTGGCCCGCTCGAACGACCCGGCGCCGAGGAACAGCAGCGCCTTGAAGATCGCGTGATTGAGGATGTGGAGGAGCCCGGCGGCGAAGGCGATCGCCGCCCACGAGGTCGATCCCCGCGAGGCGAACAGAACCGAGGCGCCGAGGGCTAGGGCGACGATCCCGACGTTCTCGATCGAGTGGAATGCGAGCAGGCGCTTGAGGTCGTGCTGAACCAGCGCGTAGAGGACGCCGCCGAGCGCCGAGAGCAGGCCGATCGCGAGGATCACGAAGCCGCTCCATTCCGGCGCCGGCGCCGCCCACTCGAAAACGACGCGGATCAGGCCGTAGAGCGCGACCTTGATCATCACTCCCGACATCAGGGCCGAGAGGTAAGCCGGGGCGACAGGGTGGGCGCGCGGCAGCCACGAGTGCAGCGGCATCAGGCCGGCCTTGGTGCCGAAGCCGACGATCGCCGAGGCGACGACGACGGTCTCGAGACCCTGGCCGTGGGCGGCCAACGCCCCCGGGTCGCTGAGGGCGCCGTAGTTGGCGAGCGTGAGCAGGCTGACCCAGACCCCGACGCCACCGAGGTGGGTCACCGCCAGATAGACGTAGACGGCGCGGCGAACCGGCGCCTCGCTGCTGCGGACGAGGATCGCAGCCGCCGGCACCAGCGTCAGCAGCTCCCAGAATCCGAGCAGGGTCGAGGGGTCGCGGGCAACCACGAAGCCGGCCAGCGTCGCCAGGAACAGCCCGGTGAGTGGGACCAGCGCCCGCGCGCCCGGCGCGCCGGCGAGGTAGCCGCGCGCGTAGAGAAGCGCCGGTACGGCCACCAGCGCCACGGTGGCGAGGAAGAAGCCGCTGAGGCGGTCGATGCCGAGGGCCGGATCGAGCGAGTCGCGGAAGGGCGCTCCGATCGGATCGCCGCCGATCAGGACGACGGCGCCGGCCGCTCCAAGGGCCGCGATGCCGGCCGCCTGGACCAGTGGGGCGATGGATGTGGAGCCCCTCAGCGCGCCCGCGAGGGTGCCCACCGCGAGGGCGAGCACTCCGGCGGCGGCCAGGGCCTCAGCGACGCTCAAGCGCGTCCGCGATGCTCTGGGTCTCGGCGA
Source organism: uncultured Solirubrobacterales bacterium (assembly GCA_963696625.1). Classification (GTDB taxonomy): domain Bacteria; phylum Actinomycetota; class Thermoleophilia; order Solirubrobacterales; family 70-9; genus JAWVFN01. The sequence goes on along the minus strand of CAVOKZ010000012.1, from coordinate 7,699 downwards.
AGTGGTCGTTCAGTATCTGCCGCGCCAGCTCGAGCAGCTCGAACGTGCGGGGGTCCTTGACCCGGTAGTAGATGTTGCTCCCCTCCCGCCGGCTGGCGAGGACGCCCTCCTTGCGGAGCGCGCCGAGGTGCTGAGAGGTGCCGCTCGAGTCGATCTCGAGCGAGGCCTGGAGCTCGCCGACCGAGAGCTCGCCCGCCCGCAGCAGCTCGAGGATGCGGACTCGGGCGGGATGGCCGAGAACGCGGAAGAAGTCGGCCTTGACGCCATGGATCGGCTGCGGCGGCCCTGTGCCTTCGGAGCCGGCACCGGCGGGATCGTGCCCGCGCCGAACCGGCTTCTTCCTGGCGGGCATGCCTCAACCTTACTGCATCTTAAAAACTCTTAAGATGCTGAGATATCTGCGGGTGGGCGAAGGGCCGGCGGTACATTTGGTCGATGGAACTGCAGCGCCTGAACCCGCAGCCTGCGCCGCGCGAAGCCGATGCGAATCCCCCGATTCACCCCGGCTCGGGCCGCAGCAAGAGCGCCTGGAAACGGCTTCGCGGGTGGATCGTCGCCGCCGGCCTTCTGATCGCGAACTTCGCGGCGAAGCTCAAGGTGCTGCTGCTGGTGCTGCCGAAGCTGAAGCTGTTCACGACCTCGGCCTCGATGCTGGTCTCGGTCGCGGCCTACTCGCTGATCTGGGGCTGGACCTTCGCACTCGGCTTCGTCCTCTTGCTGCTCGTCCACGAGATGGGCCACGTGATCCAGCTGCGCCGCGAGGGCATCGAGGCCTCGGCGCCGATGTTCATCCCCTTCCTCGGAGCCGTCGTCGCAGCCAAGTCGATGGGCGACGACGCCGCGGCCGAGGCGCGCGTCGGGCTCGCCGGCCCGGTGCTCGGCTCGCTGGCGACGCTGGCGCCGCTCGCGATCTGGCTCGCCACCGGCAACGAGTTCTGGCAGGCGCTCGCCTTCACCGGCATGCTGATCAACCTCTTCAACCTCCTCCCGGTCCTCCCGCTCGACGGCGGGCGGGCGATGGCGGCGCTCTCGCCGTGGGTCTGGGTCGCCGGCTTCGCAGGGCTGATCGCGATGACGGTCTTCTTCCCCAACCCGATCCTGCTGCTGATCCTGCTCTTCGGCGGCCTCGAGAGCTGGCGCCGGTTCAAGCTCCGCAACTCGCCCGAAGGGCGCGAGTACCACCGGGTCCCCGCAAGGGCCCGGTGGCTGGTCGCGTTCGTCTATTTGGGGCTGGCGGTCGCGCTCGGCTTCGGCGTCTCCCAGACGCACCTCGAGCGCACGATCTAGGGGGTCGCGGTTCCTTTCCGGGTCTCGACGAAGGCGCCGAGACGGTCGAGGCGCTGATCGAGCATGCGCCTGTAGGGCACCAAAGAAAAGGACGACCAGAGTCGTCCTTCCCAATGGAGGCGCTCGCATCGAAGCGAGGTCCGCGATCGTTGAGCGAGGGTCTCTACAGGCTTAGCCGGCGCTTTGGTCTCGCTCCCCAGATTCCGCTGCCGGCAGGAGATTCTGAGGAGCCAAGTCCCTTTGTTTTCCCCGGCCGGTCGGGACGGTCCTTCCGGGTGAGCCCGCTTCTGACACCGGTACTCCCCTCCGCGGGCGAGAGGGGCCGATGCAAGCTACTTAGGTTCTAGCTAAGCAGCGAGAGCGAACTCGTGGTCCGCACTTATTGGTTGGTGCCGGGGTTTTACGAGGCCTCCGGCAACCTCGACCTGCAACCACATCGCGCGAGCGACCACGTCGAATCCAAGTCGCCCCCATGAATGCGCCACCAATTGTACCGACGGTGTGAAAGCCGGCCGCAGGGCCCACTGGTCTAGATTCCCCCCTGTGAGTGCCGCTGAGCAGACAACCGCCGCAGGCGTCTACGAGGTCCCACAGGAGCTGCGTGACTTTCGCGACGCGATCCGCCAGATCGTGACCGAGAAGATCGAGCCGCGCGCAGCCGAGATCGACCGCAGCGGCGAGTACCCCCGGGACATCCGCGAGCTGCTCGCCTCGCACGACATCCTCGGGCTCCCCTTCCCCACCGAGTACGGCGGGACCGGAACCGGGACGCTTATGCAGCAGATCGCGGTCGAGGAGATCGCCCGCGCCTGCGCCTCGAGCGCCCTGATCCTCATGGTGCAGGAGCTCGGCTCGCTGCCGATCACGCTGTTCGGCACCGACGAGCAGCGGCAGAGGTGGCTGCCGCGGCTGGCGAGCGGCGAGATCACCCCGGCCTTCGCGCTATCCGAGCCCGAGGCGGGCTCCGACCCCGCCGCGATGCGGACCGCCGCCGTCCCCGACGGCGAGGAGTGGGTGATCAACGGCCAGAAGAACTGGATCAGCAACGCCTCGATCGCCGACTACTACGTCGTCTTCGCCAAGACCGACCGCGAGGAGAACCGGATCACGGCGTTCATCGTCGAGGCCGACCGCGAGGGGTTCGACCCCGGCAAGCTCGAGCACAAGCTCGGGATCAAGGGCTCGCCGACCGGCCAGCCGTCGTTCACCGACGTCCGCGTCCCGGCCGAGAACGTGATCGGCGAGGTCGGGCGCGGGCTCTCGGTCGCACTGGGAACCCTCGAGCGCACGCGGCTCGGCGCCGCCGCCCAGGCGGTGGGCATCGCCCAGGGGGCGACCGACTACGCCGTCTCCTACGCCAAGGAGCGCAACGCCTTCGGCCGGCCGATCATCGAGCTCCAGGGCCTCCAGTTCAAGCTCGCCGACATGCAGACCCAGGTCGCCGCCGCGCGCGAGCTGCTCTACACCGCCTGCGCCAAGATCGACCGCGGCGACGCCGACCGGGCCATGTACTCCTCGATGGCGAAGCTGTTCGCCTCGGATGCGGCGATGGAGGTCACGGTCGAGGCCGTCCAGGTGCTCGGCGGCTACGGCTACGTCAACGAATACCCGGTCGAGCGGATGATGCGCGACGCGAAGATCACCCAGATCTACGAGGGCACGAATGAGATCCAGCGCGTGGTGATCGCCCGCGCCCTCAGCCGCGACTGAGGTCCGGCCGGCAGCGCTCGATCACTGAGAGCAGGACAGAGCGCACGTCGTCCGGCTCGTGGGCGACCTGCTGGTGCGTAAACCGCAACGTGGTCAGCCCCGCGGCCGCGTGGCGCTGGTCGCGCCGCCGGTCGCGCGCCTGCTGGACAGCGGTGCGGTGGTAGCGGAGGCCATCGGTCTCGACGATCAGGCGCCACTGTGGCCAGTGGAAGTCGACGCGAAACCCCTCGATGAAGGAGCGGGTCTTGGGTGGTGGCAGGCCGGCTTCACGAACCAGACCAAGGAAGAGGCGCTCGAGGGCCGAGTCGGTGAGGCGGAACTCGTGAGCATCGAGCAGGTTGCGAAGCCGTCCCAGACCGGGCCGGCGCGACATGGTCGCGAGCTGCTCGCGCAGCTCGGGCGGAGACGCGAGACCGAGTTTGTCGGCAGCGTTGACCGCGGCTTCGAGAGCGTCGCGCCTAAGAACTGTTGCGAGATCCACCAGGGTCAGGGCTGGGGAAGCGACCGGGATCTGGTGGCGTGATGTGACCTCGCCGGGTCTCAGGTCACGGTGGTGGACTGCGACCCCTCTCGCCCGGCGGTGCGTGCGCGTCGGAACCGTGACGTGAACCGCACTCGAGCGCGCCGGCGTAAGTCCCCACAGCTCCCCGGCGCTCTGATGGCTGAGGACAGCGCCGGGGCCGCCCGCCAGGACAGCGGCTGTCCAGCGGCCGAGCTGGCTCACCACAGGCGTGCCCACCGCGTAAACCGCGCGATGAAGGGAGAACAGCCTGCCGCGCTCGAGCCGGTGTTTGATCGCCTCGGGCGTCAAGCCCAAGTCGAGCAGCTGGCCCCTCGCCACGACCCCATGCTGGGACCGGGCCAGCGACCAGGCTTCTGAGGCTCGGTTGCGCCTTGTGGGGGCCATAGCCCCCTAAAGGCGCAAACGAACACTCGTCGCCCCCCTTCGGGGCGGGGTTTCGTCCCTACCCGAGCGTCATGATCTGGTTGATCCACTCGGTGTCTATCACCCGGCTCATACTGATGTCCAGATGCGGCGTTTCCAGCGGCAATCCAGGCAGCCCCTGAGCAACGTAACCCGGGGTGTGGTTTCCGACGAAGCTCTGCTCGCCGGGCTCGCCGCCGGCGAGTCGGATTCAGCCGCCGCCTTCGTGCGCCGCTTTCAGGCGCGCGTCTACGGCCTGGCGCTGACAATCGTCGGCGACTCGGGCCGCGCCGAGGATGTCGCCCAGGAGACCTTCGTGCGCGCCTGGCGCCACGCCTCGAGCTACGACCCGCGGCGGGGCCGGGTCGCGACCTGGCTGCTGACGATCGCCCGCAACCTCGCGATCGACACCGTGCGGCTGAAGAGCGTCGAGCCCCTCGACCCCGAGACCGTCGCCAGCCGGCTGCACCGGATCGATTCCTCGATGGACGCCTCGGAGACGATGCCGCCCGACGAGCGGGCGCGGATCCAGGGAGCCGTCGCGGAGCTGCCCGAGGACCAGCGCCGGGCGCTGTTCCTCTCCGCCTACCTCGGCCGCACGGCGCAGGAGATCTCAGACCTCGACGACGTCCCGCTCGGCACCGTCAAGACCCGCATCCGGGCCGCGATGATGAAGCTCCACGACTCACTGGAGGGCTCCCGTGAACTGTGAGCGCCTCCGCGAGCTGGCGCCCGAGATCGCGCTCGGGATCGCCGACGGCGAGCAGCGCGAGGAGGCGATGCGCCATCTCGCCGGCTGCGAGGAGTGCCGGCGCACGCTGGAATCGATGTCGGGGGTCAACGACGAGCTGCTGACCATCGCTCCCGTGGCCGAGCCGCCCGTCGGTTTCGAGTCCGCGGTGATCGAGCGCCTCGGCCTGCACCCCAAGCCACGCAGGCGCCGCGTGTTCGCCGGCCTGCGCCGCGTCGCGGTTCCGGCCGCGGCGGCGGCGCTGAGCGCCGGGCTGCTCGTCGGCTACTACCACGACGACCAGGTCACGGCCGGCGACTACCGCGCGGCGCTCGAGGCTGCGGGCGGCTCGGAGTTCGTCGCCGAGCCGCTCCTCGACCCGGCGGGCAAGCGCGCCGGAACCGCCTTCGGCTACCAGGGCTCGCCCTCGTGGGTGATGCTCACCGTCGACCCCGCCTACCGCGACCTCGTCAGGAGCTGCGAGCTGGTCACCAAGGACGGCCGCCGGATCGAGCTCGACTGGGCGGCGTGGCATGACGGTGCCTGGGGCGGGTCGATTCCGGTCGACTTCTACGACGTCGAGTCGATCCGCATGCTCGGCGAGAAACCGGGCGAGGTTCTCGCCACGCCTCCCGTGGAGATGGACTGACCCATCGCGCCCGTGTCGGGCCGGAAGCGCAGCGCCCAGCGCGGCAACATGCCGCCCCGGCCGTGGCCCCCGCTCTGAGCGCCTAACCGGTCAGACCGTGAGCTTGTGCTTGATCTCGCGCAGGAAACTCTTCGGCATCCCGGGCACGACGTCGAGGTCGCCGAGGTCGTCGAAGCCGCTCTCGCGCTCGCGGTAGGTGATCACCCGCGTCGCCTGTGTGACCGAGAAGCCGACTTCGCGCAGTTCCTCGAAGGTAGCCTCGTTGAGATTGAGCGGCCCCTCACCGCTCTCCGGATCCGCCTCCTTCTCGTCACCGCCGCCGAGCCAACGCCCGATCAAGCCTCGCTTCTCTTCCTTCTCATCGGGCACTTCGGGCTCGTCTTCCGCGATCGCCTCCGGCGCCTCCGCCTCATCAACCGCCGCCTCCTCCGGCACCACCGCCGCCCCCTCCGCTTCGCGTCCGGGGGCGGCGGACGAGGGCTCCGGTGTGGTGGACGTGCCGGCAGGGGTTGTGGGGCGACTGGACGACAGCTCTTTCTCGACGGCCGCCTCGGCGGCGCGGGCGCGGCGCTCCGCCTCCTTCGCGCGCTCCTCGGCGCTTGAGACCCTGTCGAGCACCACGCGCAGGCGGCGCTCGCGCTCGGCCTCCTCGGACTTGAGCTTGGCGAGGCGCTCTGCCGCGGCGGCGCGGCGCTCGGCGTCCTCGGCGCGGGCCTCGATCTGCTCGAGGCGCTCGAAAGCGCGCTCGATCGCCTGCTCGCGTACACCGCGCTCCTCGGTGAAGCGCTCTTCGGCGGCGGCGAGGTCGCCGGAAAGGGCGTCGACCCGGCTGGACTGCCCCTCGGCGGCCGCGCGGGTCTCGTCGAGCTCGCGGCGCAGCTTCTCGGACTCGATGCTGTACTGCTCGGCGGCCTCGGCGCGGGCGCGCTCCTCGGCCTCGCGGGCGGCCTGCTCGGCGGCGCGGGCCACGCGTTCGTCGGCCCGGCGACGGGCGTCCTCGATCGCCTCGCGCGTCTGGCGCTCGACGTCGCGGCGGACACGATCGGTTTCGGCAGCGGCAAGGGTCTCGCTCTCGCGGCGCAGGCGATCGGCGTCGTCACGCAGCCGGGCCTCGGCATCAACCCGCGCCTTGGCCTCGGCGGCGCGCCGCGCCTCGTCGGCGACGGTCTTGACCCGGCCCTCGCTCTCGATCTGGGCGCGGCTGATCCGCTCCTCGGCCTCGCGCTGGAGCCGCTCGGCCTCGCGCATCCGCTCCTCGGCCTCGGAGTGGACCTGCTCCTCGTGGCGGCGCAGATCCTCGAGGTGGCCGCGAGCGGCGACTTCCGCGTCGGCGTCGGCCTCGAAGTGATCCGGTTCGTCTTCGGCCACCTCCGTCGGCGGCTCCTCCGGCCCGGCCGGGGCTTCATCAACCGCGGCCTCATCAACCGCCGCCTCCTCCGGCACCACCGCCGCCTCCTCCGCTTCGCGTCCGGGGGCGGCGGACGAGGGCTCTGGTGTAGTGGACGTGCCGGGCACTCGCTCTGCTTCAGTCTCACTGGGCGCCTTCCTCAGACCCTCGGGAACCCACTCGTCGGTCCTCTCCGGGGTCTCCTCGCGCGGCTCGAAGGCGGAAACGGTCACGGTGTCCGTCGCCGGGGTGGCGGGCTCGCCGGCGGGCTGCGAACGGGGGGCACGCACCTCGCCCTGGGAAGTGTTGGGCTCGCCGTCGAGGCCGAGGCGGCGGCGCTTGCGCGCGTCCTTGCGGTCCTGCTTCTTCTGCTTGCGGGCGGCGCGCGACTCCTCCCATTCGCGGCGCTCTTCCTCCTCGCGGCGCCGGCGCTCGGCGGCGCGTTTGTCGCGCGCGGCCCGGCGCCGCTCGCGACGCGTCATCTCGCGGCCGCCGGGATGGGGAGCCTTGGCCGCGCGCTTGCCCGAACGCGCGCGCACCAGCAGGGTCACGAGCAGCAGCAAGACGACGAAACCGGCCAGCCCGGCGGCGACCACCTCGGGGTGGTCCTGGACGTAATCGCGCACGTCTTCCCAGACGCTCTGCGTATCAATTGCCGCAAGGGGCATTGTCGCGAATACTCGCACGGACACTTTTTCCCGGTGCAGCCCACCTTGCCTGCCCGTGCAGGGCAACAACCGGCCGCTACGGGCCATTCAGGTCGAGGCTTGGGCCGCCGCCCCCGGACGCGAGGCGGAGGAGGCGGCGGTTAATGAGAAGTCGCTCTACAAACGCTGTTTGTAGTCACGGGCGACTTCCCGCTCAACGTCGCGTTTGGCGATCTCCCTGCGGCGGTCGCGGCCCTCCTTGTTGGTCGCCAGTCCGAGCTCAACCTTGGCCCGCGGCCCCTTGAAGTAGATCCTGGTCGGGACCAGCGTCAGGCCCTTCTGCGCGGTCTTGCCGATCAGGCCT
>CAVOKZ010000011.1:0-11531 GCA_963696625.1 uncultured Solirubrobacterales bacterium | reverse complement strand
GGGACGGGGTCCTGCCAGATCAGCTCCTCGTCGGGAACCTCCGGGCCGAGGTAGCGCGCGACCGGGCCCATGTCGCGATGCGTGAGCTTGAACCACGCGCGGGCGAAGGCGTCCGCGAGCTCGCCGGGGTTCTCGTAGAAGCGCCGCGCAATCGGCTCGTAGACCGGGTCTAGCCGCAAAGCGAGGTCGGTCGTCAGCATCGTCGGCGTGTGCTTCGCCGACGGGTCCTGGGCGTCCGGCACGGTGCTCTCGACGTCGCCCTTCGGCTTCCACTGCGACGCGCCGGCCGGGCTCTTTGCAAGCTCCCATTCGAGGCCGAACAGCGTCTCGAGGAAGCTGTTGTCCCACGCCACCGGAGTCGCCGTCCACGCGCCCTCGAGCCCGCTGGTGATCGCGTCCGTGCCGTTGCCGTTGCCGAAGCTGTTGCGCCAGCCGAGGCCCTGCTGCTCGAGCGGAGCGGCCTCGGGCTCGGGACCGACGTACTTGTCCGGGTCTGCCGCTCCATGCGTCTTGCCGAAGGTGTGACCCCCGACGATCAGCGCCACGGTCTCCTCGTCGTTCATCGCCATGCGCCGGAACGTCTCGCGAATGTCCACGGCCGCCGCCAGCGGATCCGGGTTGCCGTTGGGACCCTCCGGGTTGACGTAGATGAGGCCCATCTGGACCGCCGCCAGCGGGTTCTCGAGCTCACGGTCGCCGGTGTAGCGCTCGTCGCCGAGCCAGGTTGTCTCGGGGCCCCAGTAGACGTCCTCGTCGGGCTCCCAGGCGTCCTCCCGGCCGCCGCCGAAGCCGAAGGTCTCAAAGCCCATCGACTCGAGGGCGACGTTGCCGCTGAGCACCATCAGGTCCGCCCAAGAGATCTTCTGGCCGTACTTCTGCTTGACCGGCCACAGCAGCCTGCGAGCCTTGTCGAGGTTCCCGTTGTCCGGCCAGCTGTTGACAGGTGCGAAGCGCTGCTGCCCCGCCCCGGCGCCGCCGCGACCGTCCTTGATCCGATACGTGCCGGCGCTGTGCCACGCCATGCGGATCATCAGCGGACCGTAGTGGCCGTAGTCGGCGGGCCACCAGTCCTGCGAGGTCGTCAATACCTGTTCGATGTCCTTCTTGACGGCGTCGAGGTCGAGGCTCTTGAAAGCGTCGGCGTAGTCGAACCCCTCGCCGAGGGGGTTGGTCTCGGCCGCGTTCTTGGCGAGGATCTTCAGGTTGAGCTGGTTCGGCCACCACCCCCGGTTTCCCCCGGTCTGGGTCGGGTACGGCGCGCGCTCGCGCACCGGGCAGCCACCGCCATTCTTTTCCTCGTTCAACTCTCCAACAACGGCATCATCGCTTTCGGGCACGGGATTCCTTCCGGGTCAAGGTTTGTTCATGGCTCAAGCTAATGCATCGCCCTGAAATGCTTGCGCAAAGCCGGCGGCGGTGGCTGCGCCCGACGTGCTCGCCGTCGCTGAAGCGGTCGATGTCGAGGACCGAGACGGTCGCGATTTTCGCGCATCGCTCCATCAGCCGAAGAAGAGCTGGATCAGCAGGAACACGTTGAGGGCGATGATCATCGCCGCCAGCGAGCCGGCGACGGCCGTGAGCCAGTTCGGGTTGGCGAGCGAGCCCATCACCTCTTCCCGGCGGGCGATCATCAACAGCGGCACCAGCGCGAACGGGATCCCGAACGAGAGCACGACCTGGCTCGCGACCAGGGCGTCGGTCGGGTCGACCCCGATCGCGAGCACGACGAGGGCCGGCGCCAGGGTGATCGCGCGGCGCAGGAAGATCGGGATCCGGCGCTCGATGAACCCCTGCATCACGACCTGCCCCGCCATCGTCCCGACCGACGAGGAGGCGAGCCCGGAGGCGAGCAGCGCGATGCCGAAGAACGTCGCGGCGGTGGGCGAGACGAGGCTCTGGAGCGCGTCGTAGGCGCCGTCGATCGTGTCGATGTCGGCGAGCCCGCTCGGGTGAAAGAGCGCGGCGGCGACGATCATCATCGAAAGGTTGACCAGGCCGGCGAGCGACATCGCGATCACCACGTCGACCTTCTCGAAGCGGAGGATCTTGCGCTTCTCCTCGTCGTCGCGGCCGACGACGCGCTTCTGGGTCAGCGCCGAGTGCAGGTAGACCACGTGGGGCATCACCGTCGCGCCGATGATCCCGGTGGCGAGCAGGACGCTCTCGGTGCCGCTGAAGCCGGGCACGAACAGGTGCGAGGCGACGTCGCCCGCATGCGGCTTGGCGTCGATCAGCTCGATTCCGAACGAGACCACGACGACGCCGACCAGCACCGAGATCCCGGCCTCGAGGCGGCGGAAGCCCATCTGCTGGAGGCCGAGGATCGCGAAGGCCGCCCCGCCGGCGATCAGGCCTGCGAGGAAGAGCGGCGTCCCGAACAGCAGGTTGAGGCCGAGCGCCGCGCCGACGACCTCGGCGATGTCGGTCGCCATCGCCACCGCCTCGGCCTGGAGCCAGAGCCCAATCGAGGTGCGGCGCGAGAACGTCTCGCGGCAGAGCTCGGGCAGGTTCTTGCCGGTCGCGATGCCGAGCTTCGCCGACTGGGTCTGGACCACCATCGCGATCAGATTCGCCGCCAGGATCACCCAGAGCAGCAGGTAGCCGAACTTCGAGCCGCCGGCGATGTTGGTCGCGAAGTTGCCCGGGTCGATGTAGGCCACGGCGGCGACGAAGGCCGGGCCGAGGAAGGGCAGCACGCCCCTCGGGCCGCGGGTCTGCCCCTCGAGCGAGCGCCGTGCGGCCTCGGCCACGCGCGCCTCGCCGGGGAGGACGTCCTCGACGCGGGGCGTCGCCTCGGTCCGGCGCATCAGGACTTCGGCGAGACGCGCATGCGGCGCGCCAGCTCGTCCCCGAGCGCGTGCTCGCGCCCGTCGACATCGACCAGCAACGGCCCGCCGAACGGCTGGCGCCCGGTGACCGTGAGCTCGACACCCGGCAGAATGCCGCGGTCGGCCAGGTAGCGGAGCATCGCCGGGTCGCGATCGGAGACACGCGTGAAGGCGACCTCCTCCCCGATCTCGACCTGATCGAGGGCGACGCTCTTGTCCGACTCCGGAACGGTCAGGTCGGGCCCCGGAATCGGGTCGCCGTGCGGATCGTGGCTCGGGTCGCCGAGCTCGGCGGCGATCAGCGCCTCGAGGTCCTCGGAGATGTAGTGCTCGAGCACCTCGGCCTCCTCGTGCACGCGGTCCCAGGGCATGCCGAGCGCCTGGCTCAGGTAGGTCTCGAGCAGACGGTGGTGGCGGATCACCTCGAGCGCGACCTGCTCGCCGCTCGGGGTGAGGCTGACGCCCTGGTAGGGAGCGTGCTCGACGAGGCCCTCGTCGGCCATGCGGCGCAGCATCGCCGAGGCGGTGGCCGAGGTGACGCCGAGCCGCTCGGCGACGGCGCCGGTGCCGACCGTCCCCTTCTCGCCCCGCGCCTGCAACTGGTAGATCGCCTTCGCGTAGTTCTCGGTGCCCTCGGCGTTCTCGCGGCCGGGGTGGGCGTTGTGGGCGGCGGGCCCGGGGCTCATATCGCCACCAGGAGGCTGGTCAGATAGAGGACGGCGACGCCGGCGAGGATGCCGGTGACGCTCGCCGGGTTGAGCGCCCGCCCGGCGCCGTCGCGGATCGACGGCGTCAGCTGGACGATGACCTGGACGATCGCGCCGATACCGAGCCCGAGCAGGAACAGGGAGAAGCTCGGGGTCATAGGCCGTGGCGCCGATGATCGCGCCGAGGATCGCCGGGCCGCCCGCGATCGCGCCGAGCAGCGCCAGCCGCCCGAGGCCGGGGTGCTCGCCCGAGCGCGCCAGCGGAGCGACGATCGCGAGGCCCTCGGTGGTGTTGTGAATCGCGAAGCCGACGACGAGGAAGGCGCCGAGAGCGAGCGAGCCGATCGCATAGGCCGACCCGATCGCCAGCCCCTCGCCGAGGTTGTGGAGCCCGATCCCGATCGCGACCATCAGCGACAGCCGCCAGCCATCAGCCCCCTTTTGCTTGGCCTTCGCGCGCTTCTCGCGCAGCCAGGCGTCGAGGCCGCTGAGGGTGAGGAAGGCGACCGCGCCTCCGGCGAACAAGAGCTGGAGCCCGCCGAACGCCGACGGGGCCGTGTCGCCGAGCTCGACGCCCTCGAGGTAGGCGTCGACGGCGAGGAAGCCGAGCAGGCCGATCGTCGCCGCCATCAGCACCTGCAGCCAGCGCTCGCGGATCGAGCGCATGAACGGCGTGAACAGCATCCCGAGGCCGACCGGGATCAGGCCGACGTAGATGCCGAGCAGGGCCATCAACCCGAAGAAGCCGGCGTCGGCCTCCGGGCTCTCGGCCGCCGCCTCGATCTCGTGGGTGATCGTCGTGCCGCTCGAGAGCAGCATCGAGACCTCGTACGGCGAGCCCTCCTGCCACGGGTAGTCGAGCTTCAGCGTCTCGCCTTCGAGCCGGCCGAGCTCGCCGTCGCCGGAGAAGTCGACGAAAGCGTCGTTGACCGTGACCTGCGCGACCTGGAGCGCGTCGGGGCCGGCGTTGCGGACCGCGAGCTCGATCTCGCCGGGGCGCAGCGTCGTGCGCTCGACCTGGAGATCCTCGACCGGGGGACCGGTTCGCTCACCGAGGCCCGGGCCCCCGGCGATCGCGAAGGCACCGATCGCGGCGACGATCAGCAGTAGCGGCCCCGCCCAGAGCAGCCAGCCCGGGGCGGCCGCGACGCCCCCCTTTGCCGTCTTGGCCCCGGCGCTCATTGCGCGCCCCCTCCGCTCGCCGCCGGCGGCGCACGGAACGGCCCACCGACCGGCGGGATTCCGTAGCGCGATTCGAGATCGCAGAAGGCCTGCGGCGCCGCCGCCCTGCCCTCCGCCCCGCCGGCCTCGAAGAAGCCCATCCAGCCGAGCTCGGCGAACTCGGTCTTGTGGGCGTGGAACATGAAGTGGCCGGGGTGCGGGAACTGCATCTCGAGGATCGAGCGCTGCCCCTGGACCTGGGCGATCGTGTCTGTGTACTCGACCGGCTGCATCGAGGTGCCGGTCGGGAAGTGGTTGAAGAAGTTGCCGTGGATGTGGAAGCTGTTGAGGGGGTCGTACTCGAGCAGGTTCGCCAGGTAGATCCGCACCGGCTCACCGCAGGGCACCTCGATCGGCTCGTTGACGTAGTGGAAGGCGACGCTGTTGACCCCGTAGACCTGGTTGCCCTGGGCGTCGAAGTTGGTGTTGAAGCCATTCATCACCATCAACAGCTCTTCGGCGTCCTCGCGGCCCTGCTTCGGATCGATGATGAAGGCGCCGTAGAGGCCGCGGGCGATGTGCTCGGCAAGCGGCGCCGCGTGGCAGTGGTAAAGGTGCATGCCGAACGGCTCGGCGTCGAACTCATAGGTGACGCTCTGGCCGGTCTCGATCAGCCCGGCGCCGATTCCTGGGACGCCGTCCATCTGGGCGGGATGCAGGCCGTGGAAGTGGATCGTGTGGGGGTGGGCCGAGCCGTTGCCGAAGGTGATCCTCAGCCTCTCGCCCTCGCGGCAGCGCAGCGTCGGCCCCGGCACGCGGCCGTTGTAGGTCCAGGCCGGGTACTTGACGCCCGGCGCGACCTCGATCTCCTGATCCATCGCGACCATCTCCCACTCGCGCAGGACGCGGCCGTTCGGCAGCCGCGTGGTCTTGCCCCAGTCGAAGTCGCGCAGGATCTCGGTCGGGTTGAAGCCGTTGGCGGCGTGGTCGACGACGGCGCCCCTGCGGAGGGTCGGGCCGTCGTTGCCGCCGCCGTGGGCGCCGGTCGGCACCGCGGCGCCGTCGTGGCCGGCGTTCTCGCCGGCGAGCGCCTCGTGGACGCCCGAGTGCGGGACGAACTGGTGCAGCACCGGCGCCGTACCCGCGACCGCGCCGGCCGCCAGCAGCCGCCGGCGGCTCAGCAGGTGCCTGTCCTGCTCGGGCTCGCTCCTCGGGTCCTTGGCCACCGCAGGAAGTTAACAGACAACAAACTCGAAAGTTTGGTCTTGACAACATTCAGCCGCCGGGCAGAGGCGCTGCGTACAATCGCTCGCAATGAGCGAGGCGGCGACCACAGTGGAGCTCGACGGCCAGTACCGCGCCCTGCGCGAGGAGGCCGCGATGCTCGACCGCTCCGAGCGGGGCAAGCTCCTCGTCCACGGCGCCGAGGCCGCCGAGTACCTCCAGGGGCAGCTGACCAACGACGTCGAGGCGCTCGAGCCCGACCGCGGCTGCTACGCCGCGCTGCTCGACCGCAAGGGCCACATGCGCGCCGACATGCGGGTGCTGCGGCTTTCGGGCGTCCACGACGGCTCGATCTGGATCGACACCGAGCCCGAGACGACCGAGGCGCTGCGCTCCCATCTCGACATGTACAAGATCGGCCGCGACGTCGAGCTGGCCGACGAGAGCGCCGGCTGGGCGATCGTTTCGCTGCTCGGCCCCGCCGCCTACGAAGTCGCCGGTACGGGGTCGCTGACCCCTGAGCACTCGCAGCGACATTTCCGGCGCGACGGCGTCGACGTGCTCGCAGTCGGCACGGACCTCGGCGTCGACCTGATCGTTCGCGCCGAGGAGGCTGACGCGCTCCGCTCGGCCCTCGCCTCCTCGGGCGCAGCCGAGATCACCGAGGCGGCCGCCGAGATCGCCCGCGTCGAGTCAGGGCGCCCCCGCTTCGGCCGCGAGATGACGGCGGCGACGATCCCCGCCGAGGCCGGGATCGACGAACGCGGCGTCAGCTTCACCAAGGGCTGCTACATCGGCCAGGAGACCGTCGCCCGGCTCCACTACAAGGGAAAGCCGAACCGCCACCTGCGCGGGCTGCGGCTGAGCGCGCCGGCGGAGGCCGGCGACGAGCTCCGTCGCGGCGAAAAGGTCGTCGGCGAAATCGGCACCGCCTGCCTCTCGCCCGTCCACGGCCCGATCGCGCTGGCGGTCGTCCGCCGCGAGGCCGAGCCCGGCGACACACTCGACGTCGCCCACAACGGCGCCACGGCCACCCTCACCGACCTGCCGTTCGGGTAGATTCCCGCCCAATGTCTCTGTGGAGGAGCACAGGCGTGGTACTGGCCGCCGTCGCGCTTGTCGCGCTCGCCGGCTGCGGCAGCGACGATTTCGCCAACGACCCGCGGCCCGCGGCCCCGCTCGAGGCGACCGTCGAGATCACCGACGCGGCCGTCGAGATCTCCCCCTCCGCCTTCGGCGCCGGCCTCGTCAACTTCACGATCGCCAACAACTCCTCCGACGAAGCCACCTTCGCCCTGGCCGGCCCGACCGAGGAGACCAGCGAGCCGATCCCGGCCAACGGCAACACGACCTTCAATGTGCCGATGGAGACCGGCACCTACAAAGCCGGCGTCTATCGCAAGGACTCGATCAAGCCCTTCGAGATCCGGGTCGGCGCCGAGCGCCCCTCGGCCCAGAACGAACTGCTGCTTCCCTAGCGGTTATCTGATCAAGGCTTCTGTTCGACCAGCGACTCGATGCGCTCGAGGCGCTCGAGCACGACGCCGACCATCGCCTCTACCGCGGCCTTGGCCTGCTCGACGTTGTTCGTCGCCTTGGTCATCGACGACTTGATCGCCTTCAGCGCGTCGAGCGCGGCGCGCGCCTCGGCGGCGGCGTCGCGGACGCCGCCGGCATCGACCGCGAGGTCGGACTCGCTCGCGAGCAGCACCCGCAGCCGCGCGAAGCGGTAGGCGACGTCGAGCGCGACGTCGTCGGGCTCCTCGGGATCGACGGCGACAATCAGCTTGTTGCCCTCGTACTCGTGCAACTGCTCGCGGTCGGGCGGCATGTTGGCCTCACCGGCGACGACGAGAACCGCGAACGAGGCGACCCGCGCCTCGAGCGCCCCGTTCAGCTCCTCCCAGGCCTTGGGGCGGCTGAGGCGCGAGTCCTTGACCTCGAACACGATGCGGCCCTGCGAAGCACCCTCGGCGGCGCCGATCTCGACCACGACGTCGCCCTTCTTCGAGCCGCCGGCACCGGGCTCGTCGCCGGTTGGGCGCGCGGCGTCGCCGCGGCTCATCGCCACCCGCTCGATCGCGGCGCTGACGCGCTCCTCGAAGCTGCGGCCCTTGCGGGTGCCGGCCCCTTCGGCCTCCTCGAGCGCCTCGCGGCCCTGCTCGAGCCCCGAGGCCTCGGCGATCGTCGTCATCAGCTCGTCGAGCTTCGACTCGAGCTTCTCGTCGCGGGCGTCCTGATCGGCCTTGCGCTCCTTGGTCCAGTTGCGCAGGCTCGCGAGCATCGGCCCGAGCGGGTTGCGCTCGTCGTCGGCCGAGAGGCGCTGGAGGAACTGCTCGTCGCGCTCCTCGAGCAAGCGCCGGATCTGCGCCTGAACGGCGCCCTCGCGGTCCTCGCCGAAGGTCTCGGCGATCAGCTCGGCGAGCTCGCCGCTGTGCGAGTCGAGCGCCGCGCCGAGGGCACCGGGGGCCTCGCCGTCACCGATCGCCTTCTGCAGGTTCTCCTCGATCCGCTCGACCGCCTCTTGGTTGTGCTTCTCGATCGTCTCGCGCTGGGCGCTCTGCAGGTGCTCGAACTCGCGGCGCACGTAGTCGACCTCGACCGCCGTGTCCTCGCGGTCGAGGACGCGGGCGCCGATCTCGATCGCGCGCCGCACGGTGCGGGCCGGCTTCTCGCCGGTCTCGGCGCGTTCGCGCACGACGCGGGCCGTCTGCTCGTCGGTGATCTCGAGGTTCTCGATCCTGATCTGGTCCTCGACGACGCGCACCGAAGCTTCGGTGTCGCCGGGATCGAGCGGAAGTTGTGGTCTCTCGGACGCTTCCATGGGAGCCTGCAAAGCTAGTCGCGGCCCCGGACGCGATCTGACAGGTCTCACAGGTTTGGGATTTCGCCAGCCTGGTTCGCATCGGCGACGCGAACGCCAGACTGGCTGAGCCCAGCGGCTCCGGTTAGGATTCGGGCTCGGTTGATGACCGGGGACAGACTGAAGTCCTTCCCCGGTCGCCACAACTAGACGAAGGAGCCAGGTGGCTGTAGATATCGCTGAACTTTCGAAGCTCGAGGTCGAACCCGGAGAGCTGCCCGCCAAGATGGCGGCGTGGGTGATTCGCCCCGAGCGCGAGGGCGAGCCCAAGGACGCTTTCCAGGTCGAGGAGGTGGACGTTCCCGAGCCCGGCGCCTTCGAGGTGATCGTGCGGGTGATGGCCGCCGGCGTCAACTTCAACAACGTCTGGGCGGCGCTGGGCAAGCCGGTCTCGGTGTTCGGCTACGGCGACCACGAGGAGTTCGGCCACCACATCGGCGGCTCCGACGGCTCCGGCGTCGTTTGGAAGGTCGGCGAGGGCGTGACCAAGTGGCAGCCCGGCGACGAGGTCGTGATCCACTGCAACCAGGCCTCGTACGAGGACGTCGAGGTTCACGGGCTGGATCCCCTCGCGGCGCCGTCGCAGAAGATCTGGGGCTACGAGACGACCTGGGGCAGCTTCGCCCAGTTCACCAAGGTCCAGGCACAACAGCTTCTGCCGAAGCCCAAGAACCTCTCGTGGGCCGAGTCCTCGGCCTACGGGCTGACGTACTTCACGGCCTACCGGATGCTGATGGACCAGTGCAAGCTCCAGCCCGGCCACAACGTGCTGATCTGGGGCGCCGCCGGCGGCCTCGGGGTCTTCGCGGTGCAGCTCTGCAAGGCGGCCGGCGCCAACGCGGTCGGCGTCGTCTCCTCGGCCGACAAGGGCGAGCTGGTCAAGCGCCTCGGCGCCGTCGACTACATCGACCGCAACGAATTCGCCGGGATGATGCGCAGGGGCGGAGAGACGCCCGACGAGGAGAAGGCGCGCTTCAAGGAGTCGCGCGCCTTCGCCAAGCAGGTCAAGACCATCCTCGGCGACGCCCCCGACATCGTCTTCGAGCACGTCGGCCAGGCCACCTTCCCGACCTCGGTGTTCACGGTCAAGCCGTTCGGCAAGGTCGTGATCTGCGGCGCCACCTCGGGCTACACGCTCGACTTCGACGTCCGCTACCTGTGGATGAAGCAGAAGCAGATCATCGGCTCGCACTTCGCCAACGCCTATGAGTGCATGCGCGCCAACCAGCTGGTGGCCGAGGGCAAGGTCCAGCCGGTGCTGTGGAAGGTGATGGGCTTCGACGGAGTCGCCGACGCCCACCAGCTGCTCCACGAGAACAAGCACGCGGGCAAGATCTCGATCCTCGTCGGCGCCACCTCCGAGGAGGAGGGCAAGACCGGGGAAGGGCCAGGTGCCATCAGGGCCGAGGTTGGCGCGTGAGCGCACTCCGTAGAAAGGGGTTGAGGGCATGACCGAGCACAACGTCATCGACTTCCACGTCACCCCGTGGCGCGCCGAGCGCTTCTTCGAGATCTGGGAGCCCGCCGCCGCCCGCGCCCTCTCCTTCGGCGCCAAAAGCTGGGAGCTGACCCGCTCGGTCGAGGACCCACTGCTCTTCCGCCAGACCACGGTGTGGGAGGACCGCGCCGACTTCGAGCGCTACTGGTACTCCGACGAGGTCACCGCGGCCCGCGCCGACGCGATCGACTACGTCGGCAAGCTCCTCCTCCCCGTCTGGCACACCCCCGTAGCCGGCAGCTGACCTCTCGGCGCCGCTAGTGCTGCTCGAGCGGGGCCATCGTCAGGCCGGCGTCCGAGAGCTGCTCCCAGTAGTGCTCGGCCGGCTCCTTGGGGCCGGTCCAGACGAGCGCCTGGCCGGAGTTGTGGATCTGGTCGGCGATCGCGAAGCCCTTCTGCACGCTGACGCCGGGGATCACCCGCGCGAGGCTCTGGGCGACGTGATCGAAGGTGTTGTGGTCGTCGTTGCGGACGATCACGAGCCAGTTGCCGCCGAGGTCCGATCCGGGCCCTACCGATCGTGGCCGTTCCACCGTGGTGGTCGACATGGGCGGATGTTAACTCGGTCGGGGAAAGGCTTCAGCCTGTCCCCGATCAGGATCCACGCCTAAGCGGGCATCGGGATGCGGATCGAGACGTCGTCGAAGAGACCGACCATCCCCGATGCGACGGAGCCCGACTTGCTGCCGACAGCGATCTCGTTGAACTTCCCGGCCGGGGGCTGGGGCGAGCTGTCGACCACCGAATAGACCGTCTTGCCGTTGATCTGGGCGATCACCGAGACGCCGCCCGCGATCGCGAAGGTCCGCAGGCGCAACGCGTTCGGCTTCGCGGGATTGACCTTGATGAACTTGGCCGCGCCGCTCTTGAGCTGGGCCTCGGGGCCGGGACCGGACGGATCGCGGAGCAGGATCCAGCGCTGCTTGGCCGGCACGACCCGCAGCTCGTAGTGCTCGTTGGCGCTCGCCCGCGTGAGCAGCGCCGTGTAGAGCTTGTTCTTCAGGTTCGAAGGCGTCTTGGCGCTGTAGGTCGCGTTGGCGCTGAGGTCGAAGCTCGGTGAGGTCTCCGAGGAATCGGCGATCACCGAGCTGCGGTAGGCGCACTCGCTCGAGTCCGAGCCGAGCTTGATCGAGAGCGCCCCGCCCGTCGGCTTGCGGCTGCACTTGCCGCCCTTGACCTTGCTGAACAGCGCCGCGTCGGCGGGGCTGGTGAACGGGTAGATCGCCACGGGGACCTCCGCCGCGTATGCG
>CAVOKZ010000010.1:0-75829 GCA_963696625.1 uncultured Solirubrobacterales bacterium | reverse complement strand
ACAGGGCGTTGCGAGCGCGCTTGTGTCCCTCTGTGATGAAGAGGACTACGAAATCGATGAACGTCGGGAGTGGGAGCAGCTCTTCAAGCTCCGCCGCTCCCCGTTCGTAGGCGTCGTCACGGAGTTTCTTGTACTTCGCTTGCATCGCCCTGTTGCCCTTCGCTCGGGCTGCCTCCGGCCATCCGTTCGGACGGGACGCGGCGGACGAGGCAAATCCCGGATCCAGTAGTAGATCGTCGTCCGTGGCAGGGCGAGGCGTTCGGAGATCTCGTCGAGAGTCAGCTTCCTTTCGGTGCGCAGCTGCCTCGCCTTCTCCTTCAGGTACGAGGCATGTGTCATTTGAGATCGAACGTATGTTCGCATCGCTGTCGGACGGAATCGGGTCCAGGCGCGAGCCGGTAGGCTCGCCCTGCAGGGCCGCAAGGAGGAGAAGATGACCGAAGGCAAACTCGAGATTCCGGATACCGACGTCACCTCGTTCGTGTTCGAGCACGCGGGCCAGTGGGCCGATGCGCCGGCGTTAGTCGATGGGACGAGCGGCCGGACGCTGACTTATGGCGAGCTGGCCGGGCAGACCAAGGCGCTCGCCGCCGGGCTGGCGTCCCGGGGGTTCGGCGAGGGCGATGTGCTCGGCGTGTTCATGCCGAACATGCCCGAGTACGCGGTGATCTTCCACGCCGCCACGTCAGCGGGCGGCATGTGCACGACCGTCAACCCGCTGTACACCGCCGCCGAGCTGACTCATCAGCTCTCGGATTCGGGCGCGCGGATGCTGGTCACGGTCCCGGCCGGTCACGAGATCGCGGCCGAGGCCGCGGCCGCCGCCGGGGTCGAAGATGTCTTCGTCGTCGGCGAGGAGAGCTTCTCCGAGCTGTTCGGCGACCCCGGCGACGCGCCCGAGGTCGAGATCGACCCCGCCGAGGACCTCGCCGTCCTCCCCTACTCGAGCGGCACCACCGGCATGCCCAAGGGCGTGATGCTCACCCACCGCAACCTCGTCGCCAACCTGCTCCAGGCAAAGCCCGTGATCGGGCCCAGCGACGACGACGTCCTGATCGGCTGCCTGCCCTTCTTCCACATCTACGGAATGCAGGTGACGATGAACCTCGGCCTTCGCGGCGGCGCCAAGATCGTGACCATGCCCCGCTTCGATCTAGAGCAGTACCTCGCGATCGCCGAGGAGCACAAGGCGACCCGGCTGTTCGTCGTCCCGCCGATCGCGCTGGCGCTCGCCAAGCACCCCGCGGTCGAGGGCCGCGATCTCTCGAGCGTCGAAATCATCATGTCGGGGGCCGCCCCGCTCGGCCCCGACCTCGTCGAGCAGCTCAAGGAGCGCAGCGGCGCCAAGGTGATTCAGGGCTACGGCCTGACCGAGACGAGCCCCGTCACCCACACGCTGTTCCCGGAGGCCGAGAACAAGCCCGGGTCGATCGGCCCGCCGCTGATCGGCACCGAGGTGCGCGTCATCGACCCCGAGACCGGCGAGGACGTCGCCGACGGCGAGCGCGGCGAGCTTTGGATCCGCGGGCCCCAGGTGATGAAGGGCTACCTCGGCAACGAAGAAGCCACCGCGGCGACGATCGACGCCGACGGCTGGCTTCACACCGGCGACGTCGGAGTCCGCGACGAAGACGGCTACTTCGAGATCGTCGACCGGCTCAAGGAGCTGATCAAGTACAACGGCTTCCAGGTGCCGCCCGCCGAGCTCGAGGCGCTGATCCACGGCCACCCGGGGGTGGCGGACGTCGCGGTCGTCGGCGTCCCAGACGAGGAGGCCGGCGAGCTGCCCAAGGCCTACATCGTCGCGGCCGGCGACGACCTCGACCCCGAGGAGCTGATCGCCTGGGTCGGCGAGCGCATCGCGCCGCAGAAGCGCATCCGCCTGGTCGAGCTGACCGACGAGATTCCCAAGTCAGCCTCGGGCAAGATCCTCCGCCGGGTTCTCAAGGACAAGGAACGCGAGGCCACAGCCCGCTGATAAGGGCCATTCATGGAGAGCCCTCCGCCGACGCCCCCGGACGCGAAGCGGAGGAGGCGGTGGTTTGTGTAAGGGTGCGCGCCGTGCGCGAGCGTTTCACGTCGCGCCGGTCGGGATTCGTCCCCAGCACCGTGTCGCTGAAGCCGTTGGTGATCCCGTGCCGGTAGTGCTCGTTCTTGAAGTGGTGGAGCCGGTGTTGCGCCAGACCCGCCCCAGACGCCCGTGCGCGGGCGAACCGCGGTGTGATTAGGCTTGCGCGCTCATGGCAGAGGTCCTCCCGATCAAGGCGGTCCACTACGACCCGGCGAAGGTCGACATCGGCAACGTCGTGGCGCCGCCCTACGACGTGATCGACGCCGCTCGCCGCGCCGAGCTGCTTGATCGCTCGCCTCACAACGTGGTCGAGATCGACCTCCCCGAGGCCCCCGATGGGGGCGACCGCTACGAACACGCGGCGGCGACGATGGAGAAGTGGCTCGCCGACGGCATGCTCACCGCCGACGAAGCCCCGAGCCTCTGGGCGCTTGAGCAGGACTACACGGGTCCCGATGGCGGCTCGCACACGCGCCGCGGGATCCTCTGTCGCGTTCGCCTCGCCGACTACGGCGAGGGCGCGATCCGGCCCCACGAGCGCACCCAGCCCGGGCCCAAGGAAGACCGGCTGCGGCTGACCCGCGCGACCGGCCACAACCTCTCGCCGATCTTCTCGCTTCACCCCGGGACGACCTGGAACCTGCTCGGCGGTGCACCGCAGCAGGACCCGTGGGGCGAGGCCACCGACGACGACGGCACGGTCCACCGGATCTGGAAGATCGACGACGCCGCCGTCCACGACGCCGTTCGGGACGGGCTCGCAGACGCCGAGCTGCTGATCGCCGACGGCCACCACCGCTACGAGACCGCGATGACCTACGCCCGCGAGGTCGGCGGCGATGGCGAGCACAACTATGTGCTGATGGCGCTCGTCTCGCTCGAGGACCCCGGGCTGACGGTGTTCGCGACCCACCGGCTGCTGACCGAGGTCAGCGACTCGCAGCGGGAGGCGCTGCGGTCGGCCTTCTCCGATCTGTTCGACGTCCGCGAGGTCGGCGACGACGAGCTGATTCCCGGGGCCGAAGACGGCCCGGCCGCCTTCGGCTTCATGGACGCCCATCACAAGCAGCCCCAGCGGCTGACGCTCAAGGACACGGCCGTCCTCGACGAGGCGCTCGCCGGCCGTTCCGACGCCTACCGCCGGCTCGACGCCGCGGCGCTCGAGGCCCTGATCCTGCGCGGCGCGCTCGGGCTCAGCGAGGACGACATCGCCGCCAAGAAGGGACTCGCCTACCAGTCGAGCCTCGACGGCGCCCTCGGCAAGCTCGACTCCGGCGAGGCCCACGCCGCCTTCTTCCTCCGCCCCACTCCGGTGGAGCAGGTTCGCGAGGTCGCCGCCTCCGGCGAGACGATGCCGCCGAAGTCGACCTACTTCTTTCCCAAGCTGCTCACGGGCGTAGTGTTCAACCCGCTCAGTTGACGCCGAAGATCTACACGAAGAAGGGCGATGACGGGACCACCTCGCTCTGGTACGGGGGCAGGGTGCCGAAGTCGCATCCGCGCACCGAGGCCTACGGCACGATCGACGAGGCGGTCTCGGCGCTCGGGGTCGCCCGGGCGCTCTGCGATCCCTCCGAGCCGGTGCTGGCGACGCTGATCCTGCGGCTCCAGAACGAGCTGTTCGTCGCCGGGGCCGAGCTCGCCACCGCGCCCGAGGCCGCCGACCGCCTCGAGAATGGGATCAGCCGCATCACCGCCGACATGGTCGACGAGCTCGACGGCGAGATCGACGCCCTGATGGAGAGGGTGAACCTGCCGCCGAAGTTCGTGATCCCGGGGGGCAACCACGTCTCGGCGCAGCTCGACCTCGCCCGAGCGATCCTGCGCCGCGCCGAGCGGCGGATGACCGAGCTCGCCTCTTCCGAGGACCTCGGCCCGACCGAGGTCGGCCGCTTCCTAAACCGCTGCTCGGACCTCGTCTTCGCGATGGCGCGCGCCGGCGACGTCGACGACCCGGAGCTGTTCGCGGGGCGGGGCAAGTGAAAGTCGTCGCCCGCAGACGCGACGGCTTCACCCATGAGGTCGAAACCGACACCGGCCACACCGTCGTCATCGACGAGCCCGAATCCGAGGGTGGCAAGGACGCGGGCCCACAGCCGACGCGGATGCTCTGCGCCAGCCTCGCGGCGTGCACCGCGATCACGGTCGAGATGTACGCCGACCGCAAGGGCTGGGACGTCGGCGACCTCGAGGTCGAGGTCGAAGCCGAGCTCTCGGACCCCTCCGGCAGCGCTTCGCGCTTCGACGTGCTGCTGAAGCTGCCCTCCGAGCTCGACGACGAGCAGGAGAAGCGGCTCCTCGTCGTCGCCGGCAAGTGCCCGGTGCACCGAGCGCTCGTCAACGAGGCCGAGTTCAACAACCGCGTCGAACGCTTCTGAGGAAATGCAAATAGCCGCCTGTGCGCAGGAATCCGGGCGCGCTTGCGCCGGCTCTGTCGGGTGGGCCCTGTCCGCATCGACACCCGCGCCGACTACAGCGACGGCGACCCCGCCGAGCCGGGGCCGATCACCGACGGCACCCTCGCCCTCGACGCCGACGGCCTCCATTTCAGCCACGACGGCCACGAGCTCCACGCCGGGCTCGAGGTCGCCGAGCGGCCGCCCGTACCGGTGCTGATCCTGTTTGTCCCCTGAAGACCTCAAATCCCTGCTGCTCACCAACGAAGAGGCGGTGGCGATGGACGCCCACGGCGACACCGAGGCCGCGGTGCTGGTGCCGATCTTCGACTGGCCCGATGACCCGGGCCTCGTCTTCACCCGCCGCCGCGAGGATCTCAAGAGCCACTCGGGCGAGATCTCGTTCCCCGGCGGGCGCCGCGACCCAGGCGAGGAGCTGCACGAGACCGCGCTTCGCGAGTCAGACGAGGAGCTGGCGCTCCCGGCCTCTGAGATCGAGCTGGTCGGCGCCCTGCCGCCCGTCGGCACCTTCGTCACGGGATACAAGGTGTTCCCGTTCGTCGGCGTCGTCGATGCCGACGTCCCGCTGACGCCGAGCCCGGACGAGGTCGCCGAGGTCCTGCGGCTGCGGATCGACGATCTGATCGCCGGTTACGAGAAGAAGCGCCTCGTCCGCCGCGGAATCCCCTTCCGCACCGACACCTTCAACGTCGGCGAGGCGATGGTCTGGGGCGCGACCGCCCGCATCTTCTCGCTGCTGCTCGAACGGGTCGGGCGAAGCGCAGCTACGTAGCCTTGAGCCACTCGACGAGATCGTCCATGACCTCTTTCTGCTCGGGCTCGTTGAGGACCTCGTGGTAGAGGCCCTCGTACTCGATCAGCGTCCGGTCCTCGGAGCCGGCGAGCTCCTCGACCATCTCCGCCGCTTCGGGGGGAACCAGCTCGTCGGCAGTGCCGACCTGGACCAGCAGCGGCACGGTGAGACTCGGAAGCCGGTCGGGAAACCGCTCGATCGCGGCCGCGATCTCGGCGACCGTCCGCGCCGGCAGCTTGTCGTGGAGGACGAGCGGGTCCTCGTCGTAGTCGCGCACGACCTCGGGGTCGCGGCTAACGGCCGAGGAGTCGACCTTGTAGACGCCGAAGCTCGGGGCGACGGCCGAGACCGCCCGCGCGGCGACGAGCTGCACCGGGTTTGCGACATCGAGCTTGGCCAGCGGCGCCGAAAGCGCCAGGCCGTCGAGGGTGTCGCGGTAGTCGAGGGCGTATTCGAGCGCGACGCATCCCCCGAGGCTGTGGCCGAGGAGGAAGAGCTTCTTGTCGGGGAGCTCGTCGTCGGCGAGCCCGATCAGCGTGCCGAGGTCGGCGACCGCCTTGTCGAGGCTGTCGATCAGCCCCCGCTTGCCTCCCGAGAGCCCGTGGCCGCGGTGATCGAGCGCGAACACCGCGAACCGCTCCTTGTTGAGCCGCTCGGCGACATGCTGGTAGCGGCCGGAGTGCTCGCCCCCGCCGTGGGAGATGACGACAGAGCCCCGCGGGCGCTTGGCCGGCCACCACTTGGCGTGGATGTCGACTCCGCCCTTCCCCGGGAAGGTGTGCGTGCGCGGCTCAGCCACGCCCGCACCCTACTTATTTACGGCTAGTCGGAGGCAGCGGCGCGCCGCGCCTGCGGCGGCGATAAAGTTCTGTGTTCGATGGCGCAGCAGCGGAGGAGCTCATCGGGAGGCGCTCGCAAGGGCACGTCCTCGCGCGCCGGCCGCAAGCCCGCCGGCCGCAAGGGTCCGACCCGCGGCACGGCGCCGAGCGCGCCGGACATCAGCAAGCTGCACCGGCTGAAGACCTCGAAGCATGCGCAGAAGCACGAGCCATCCAAGGTCGATGCGATGGGCAAAGACAAGTATCGCCAGGTCATCGGCCACGCATACGGCCCCTCGCGCAGGAGCCAGATCGCGGTTCTCGGCGGCACCCTCGCTGTCGTTTTGATTCTCATCTTCGGCGTCGGCGCCTGGGCGCGGCACTCGGACGAGGTGCCGGCGTCGAACCCGGACGCGGCCCCGTGGTCGGACCCGAGCGCGCCGCAGATCCCGGCCGTCCGCCCGGAATAGCTAGCCGAGCGCGGCCAGAACGCCCTCGGCGCTGGGCGCGCCGCGGATGATCGCTACCGGGATCTGCCAGGTCGCCGCGGCGCGCTCGACGATCGCTGCCCCCTCCTCCGTTCCCTCATAGGCGAAGCCGCGCACGGGAGTGTCGACGAGCTTGCCGAGCAGGCTCTCGAGCCTCTCTCCGTGCACCTCGCCGAGCACCGGGCCGAGCAGCCAGACGATCAGGGTGACGTCGCCGACCAGCTCGAGGATGGTTCCGGGACGGCCGGGGTCGGCGATCGCTGCTTCGATCCCCTCGGCCTCGATCGCCGCAAGCCCTTCCTCGGTGCGGGTCGTGCCCCGCACCTCCCATCCGGCATCGGCGAGGCCGCGCCCCAGTTCGCGGCCGCGGCACCCGCAGCCGACGATCAGCGCTCGGGCCAACTACCCGCCTTGGCCGCCGAAGGGACCTTTGCCGCGCATGCGGATGCGCTCGTCCTCCTCGGCTTGCTTGTGGACGTCCTCGAGGCTGATCTCCTTCTTGCCTCGTTTGCGGCGCATCTCGTTCTGCGCGTCGATCATCTGCTGGACGTCGTCCTGCTCGAGCTCGATCTCGGCCTCGTAATCGCGGGTCGGCTCCCAGTCGAGCAGCTCGTCGACGCCGTGGCCCTGGAAGGCACGCGCCAGGCCCATGAAGACTATGACGAGGAGGATGACCGCCCCAAGCGTGAGCGGGATGAACGGATCCATGACTCTGGCCCAGCCTACGCCCATCTAGAATCCTCCGTCGTGCCCGAGGCCCTGATCATCGACGCGCTGCGCACCCCGATGGGCGCCTACCGCGGCGCGCTCGCCGGCGAGCGCCCCGACGACCTCGCCGCCCACGTCGTCAAGGCGGCGGTCGAGCGCAACAAGGTCGACCCGGAAAGCATCTCGGACGTCTTCTTCGGCGCCGCCAACCAGTCCGGCGAGGACAACCGCGACGTCGCCCGCATGGCGGCGCTGCTCGGGGGCCTGCCGGTCTCGACCCCCGGCGTCACCGTCAACCGCCTCTGCGCCTCGGGCCTCGAGGCGATCAACGGCGCCTCGCGGGCGCTGAAGCTGGGCGAGGGCGACGTCTACCTCGCGGGCGGGGTCGAGTCGATGAGCCGCGCCCCCTGGGTGATGCCGAAGCCCGAGAAGGGCCTCGCCCGCGGCGAGCAGACGCTCTACGACACGACGCTCGGCTGGCGCCTGATCAACCCGAAGATGGCCGAGGCCTATTCGACCGAGCAGATGGGCGAGACCGCCGAGAACGTCGCCGAGCGCTACTCCGTATCGCGGGAGGACCAGGACGCGTTCGCGCTGCGCTCGCACCAGAACGCGCTCGCGGCGGCCTCCGACGGCCGCTTCGACGAGCAGATCGTGCCCGTCAACGGCCTCGAGGCCGACGAGGGCCCCCGCGCCGACACCTCACTCGAGCAGCTAGCCGAGCTGAAGCCGATCTTCCGCGAGGGCGGCTCCGTCACCGCCGGCAACGCCTCGACCCTCAACGACGG
The DNA here is from genome assembly GCA_963696625.1 of uncultured Solirubrobacterales bacterium. Taxonomy (GTDB): domain Bacteria; phylum Actinomycetota; class Thermoleophilia; order Solirubrobacterales; family 70-9; genus JAWVFN01. Next base: position 67,746 of record CAVOKZ010000010.1, on the reverse strand, counting down.
CGCCGCCTGCCTCGTGCTCGCCTCTGAGGAGGGCGCCGCCAAGCTCGGCGCCGAACCGCTCGCCCGCGTCGTCTCCTTCGGCGTCGCCGGCGTCGACCCGGCGGTGATGGGCATCGGCCCGGTCGAGGCCGTGCCCAAGGCACTCGCCGCCGCCGGCCTCACGATCGACGACATCGACCTGGTCGAGCTAAACGAAGCCTTCGCCTCGCAGTCGATCGCCTGCATGCGCGAGCTTGGCATCCCCGAGGACCGCCTCAATGTCAACGGCGGCGCGATCGCCCTCGGCCACCCCCTCGGCTGCTCCGGCGCCCGCCTGATGACCTCCCTCGTCTGGGAGATGAAACGCCGCGATGCCCGCTACGGCCTGGTCACACTCTGCATCGGCGTCGGCCAGGGCCTGGCGACGGTGGTCGAGGCGGTTTAGCCGGAGAGAGTCAGCCCGCGGGTCAGGATCAGGTTCGCTGTCGGGAGATCGCCGCCGTCGCTGGGCACAAGCGCGCTGACGACGTAGGCGCGGCGGCTGCCGCGGCTCACGTATACGAAGGTCGTGCCCGGTCCGCCCCCCTTGAGCTGCCCGCTGACGATCGCCCCGGCCGCCGGCAGGCCGCCGATCGGAGGCTGCTCCTTGGAGGGGATCAACGCCACCTTGGGCTTCGTGTAGCTCGAGGAGACACCCTTGACCGCCTTCGTGAACAGCTTCGGCGCCTGGGCCGCCGGACCGCCGGTCGTCACCGCGATCACGGTGCGGCCATCCGCGCTCTTCGCCCGGACGACCTGGTTCTCGTTCGCGCTAGACCAGCCGTCGGGGAAGCGCACGGTGATGCCCTGCTGAGGATCGCCGGCCTGATCGAGCAGGATCTCGGCGGCCTTGTTCGGATCGTTGACCGCCTCGCGGACGGCCGGCTCCGGCGGCGGGTCGTCGTCGTCCCGGATGAACAGCATGTACACCGGGACGACGATCAGCACCGCGATCACGCCCAGCGCGAGGCGCCGCCGGGCGACAAAGCGCTCGGACTGCACGGGTATCGCTACTGAGCGGGCGTTCTAGGCGTCGAGACGCGGGCGCCGGGCACCGGGCATCGAGGCAAATAGCGCCAGGCCGGCTCCGAGGAGGCCGAGACCCAGCATCGCCAGCCAGGGCAGGTCCGCGCCGGTGAAGGCGAGGCTGCCGTCGCCGGCGCCGGCGTTGTTCGCGGTCGAGCCACTGCCCAATCCGCTGCCGTCGTCGCCGCCGCCGTTGCCGTTGCCGTTGCCGTTGCCGTTGTTCTTGTTCTTGTTCTTGTTCTTGTTCTTGTTCTTGTTCTTGTTGCCCTGATTGCCGCCACCCGGGCAGTTGGCACCCACGCAGGGCGGGGCGGCGCTCGCCGGCGGAGCGACCGCGTGGCTTTCCGGCCCCGCGGTGGTCGCCTTGACCAGCGGCGGCAGGCCGAGGCCGGCAAGCACGAAGGCGGTGAGGCCCTCGCGGACGCCGTAGGGAGCCGTCGTCTGACCGGCGTCCTGATCGCTGGCGTTGCAGACGGCACTCAGCAACGGGGCGAGGATGTCGAAGTTGCTGTTCGGCGTCCCGTCCTCGCAGCCGGCGACGGGCACTGCGATGCCGGCGCCGTTGAGATTGACGACGTTCGAGCTCTGGGTCACCGAAGAGGGCGTGCCGTTGTTGCAGGCCTTCGACTCAGAGCTGCCGCTGATCGCGTCCGCGCCGACGAGGCCCAGGACGTTCACGTTGGCGACGCTCGAGGTGCCGGTGGCGGTCTGACAGGTTCCGTCGCTGCTGATATTGCCGGTCGACGAAGCGGCGCCGAGGCTGATGCTGGTTGCCGGGTCACCGGGAACACCGATGGTGGCGCCGAGGGTCTCGAACTCGTTGGTCGAGCCGGTCGCCGTAGTCGTGGAATCCGCCTTGAGCAGGGTCACGCAGAGCACGCCACCGGTGCTGGTACAGAGCGGAGTCAGCACGCCGTCCTGGACCGCGGCAACCGGGCTCTGGTTTGCCTCACCGGGGTTGCTGTCGACGCTGAGCAGTTCCGCGCCAAACAGGGAAAGGATGTTGATGTGCCCGTGGTACGTGCCGTCGGGGTTCTGCTCACCCTTGGAGCTGCCGAGGATCACGGTCTCGGGCATACCCGGGGTCCCGCTGACGGGGTTGTCCGGCCCGGGAGCCAGCGAGATCGTCGCGGCGTCGCCCTGACCATGAGGGTTGGTGCCGTGGAGGGGCGGCACGTAGCTCGGCGGGGCTCCGGCCTTTTGTGTGTCCCCGGAAGGGGGAGAAGCGGCGGGTGCCTGCTGAGCCTGCTGGCCGGTGAGGCCACCGAGGCCGAGGCCGTTCAGCAGGTCATCGACCACGGTGGCCGACGCGAGCGCCGGGACAACCATCATCGCCGCGGCGATTGCGGCGAAGCTCAATGTGGCGATCCTCAAGCGCAGCTTGCTGGCTTCCATGCGGCCTGCCTCCTAGGTTTCGTTCACTCGTAACGCCGGGCCCCCAAGGCCCGATCCGGACTGCCGAAGCGTACTACGAGTACCCGCCGGATGCGCAGGACGAAACCGCCCGCAAGAACGGTTTCAATCTCCCATCGGCAGCTCGGATCCGAACCTTTAGCCCCCGATTCACCGGTGCTATAGCCTCGCCCCTCCGTTGGCCTCCGCGACCCCAGATCCCGCCGGCTCGGCCCCCGAGCTGGCCAGCCTCGACGGGCAGATAACGCCTGCATTCGACGCACGAATCGAGGCCACCGACGAGGGGCTGCTGCGGGGCGACGGAGTGTTCGAAGTGATCCGCCTCTACCGGGGCAAGCCGTTCGCCCTCAAAGAGCATCTCGACCGCATCGAAAGATCGGCGTCGGCGATCGAGCTGCCGGTCGACCGTCTATCCGTCCAAAACCAGGTAGATGCGCTTCTGACGGAATTTGGCGAGAACCCGGGGCAGCTGCGGATCGTTCTCACCCGCGGCGGCCGCCAGCTGCTGCTGACCGAACAGCTCCCGCCGCGGGGCGAGACGGTGGTGCTCGCCACCGTCACCTTCTCGCCCAGCGTGATCCTCACCGGCGTCAAGACCCTCTCCTACGCCGCCAACATGCAGGCGACCCGGATCGCCAAGGGCAAGGGCGCCGAGGAGGCGCTGCTGGTGACGCCCGACGGCACCGTGCTCGAGGCGCCGACCTCGACCATCTTCTGGGCCGGCTCCGACGGCAAGCTCAAGACGCCGGCGATCTCGAGCGGTATCCTCGAGTCGATCACCAGGGCGCGGATCGTCGCCGAGTTCGACGTCGAGGTGGGGGACTTCGAGGCGGCCGAGGTCTGGGGGGCCGAGGAGGCCTTCCTCGCCTCGACCACCCGCGAGGTGCAACCGGTCTCGGCGATCGACGAGGAGGACTTCACCGCGCCCGGGCCGCGCACCACCGACGCGATAGAAGCCTTCGGCAAGATCCTCGAACAGGAGCTCTAGATGGACTTCGAACTCACCGACGAGCAAAAGCTGATCTCCGAGACCGCGCGCGAGTTCGCCGACAAGGAGATCACGCCCCGCGTGCGCGATAACGACCGCGCAGGGCGCTTCGATCGCGAGCTCGCGAGCAAACTCGGCGAGGTCGGCTACCTCGGGGCTCCCGTCTCGGAGGATTACGGCGGGCGCTCGCTCGACTACGTCAGCTACGGGCTGATCGTCGAGCAGGTCGGCCGAGCCGACTCCTCGGCCCGCACCGTGGTCAGCGTCGTCACCTCGCTCGTCGCCGGCTCGATCGAGCAGTGGGGCACCGAGGAGCAGAAGCAGAAGTGGCTGCCGCGGCTCTGCTCGGGCGAGGGGCTCGGCTGCTTCGGGCTGACCGAGCCCGACACCGGCTCCGACGCCGCCAATCTGCGGACGCGAGCAAAGAAGACCGACTCCGGCTGGGTCATCAACGGGCAGAAGATGTGGATCTCGCTCGGCAACGTCTCAGACGTCGCCCTGATCTTCGCCCAGACCGATCCCGAGAAGGGCATCAAGGGCATGGCCTGCTTCTGCGTCCCGACCGAGACCAAGGGCTTCGAGACCCAGGAGATCCACGGCAAGCTCGGGCTGCGCTCCTCCGACACCGCCTCGATCGGCCTCGACGACGTCGAGGTGCCCGACGACGCGATGCTCGGCGAGATCGGCGACGGCTTCAAGGTCGCGATGAGCGCCCTGGACAAGGGGCGCTACTCGGTCGCCGCCGGCTGCGTCGGCATCTGCGACGGCTGCGTCGAGGCCTCGACCGCCTATTCGACCGAGCGCAAGCAGTTCGGCGTGCCGCTGGCGCGCTTCCAGCTCGTCCAGGAACTGATCGCCGACATGGTCGTCAAGCGCGACGCAGCGCGGATGCTGGTCATGCGCGCCGGCTGGCTCAAGGACCAGGGCAAGCCGTCGACGATCGAGACCTCGATCGCGAAGCTGTTCGCGACCGAGTCGGCGGTCGAGTGCGCCAACGCCGCGATCCAGGTCCACGGTGGGTCCGGGTACGTGGACGACTACCCGGTCGAGCGCTACCTGCGCGACGCGCGGGTCACCACCCTTTATGAAGGCACCTCGCAGATCCAGAAGCTGATCATCGGCCGCGAGCAGACCGGGATCAACGCGATGACCCCGATGAAGGAGGACTGATGGCGCTGGTCGAGGTAGCCGCCGAGGGCGACGGCGTCGCGCTCTGCACGCTCAACCGCCCCGAGGCCCGCAACGCGCTGAGCCCCGAGCTGATGGAGGAGCTCGCCGCCGCCGTCGAGCGGCTCGACGAGGACGAGGGCACGCGCTGCATCGTGATCGCCGGCGACGGCGACGCCTTCGCCGCCGGCGCCGACATCGTCGCGCTCCGCGACCGCACCTTCCAGGAGGCGATGTCCTCCGACAACAACGGGTTCTGGAAGCGGATCGCGGGGTGCCGCACCCCCTTGATCGCCGCTTGCTCCGGCTTTGTGCTCGGCGGTGGCTGTGAGCTCGCGCTGTGCTGCGACATGATCGTCGCCTCGGACTCGGCCGAGTTCGGCCAGCCCGAGATCACGCTCGGGATCATTCCCGGCGGCGGCGGCACCCAGCGGCTTGCCCGGGTGATCGGCAAGCAGCGGGCGATGGAGATGATGCTCACGGGCCGCCGGGTCTCGGCCGAGGAAGCGCTGAAGATGGGCTTCGTCAACCAGGTCACCGGCAGGGCCGACTGGCTGGAGAAGGCACTCGAGCTCGCCTCGGTCGTCGCCCGCCGGGCGCCGATCGCCGCAAAGCTCGCCAAGCAGGCCGTTCTCGCCGCAGACGAGGCGGGCCTCGAGGCCGGGCTCGCCGCCGAGCGGCGCCTGTTCGAGCTGGCGATGGCGACTGAGGACCGGGTCGAGGGCACGACCGCCTTCATCGAGAAGCGCAAACCCGTATTCAAGGGACGTTGATTCTCGGAGTCGTAGGGGCGGGAACGATGGGCGCCGGGATCGCCCAGATCGCGGCGCTCGGTGGAATCGAGACGCGCCTCCACGACCCTGTCGCCGAGGCGCTCGAGAAGGGGATCGAGAAGCTCGAGGCGAGCCTCGCCAAGGGCGCCGAGCGGGGGCGCTGGACCGAGCAGGTCGCCGAATCCGCCGGGTCCCGCGTATCCGCCGCTCGGCAGCTCTCCGACCTCGCCGGCTGCGATCTGATCATCGAGGCGGCCCCCGAGCGGCTCGAGCTGAAGCGCGATCTGTTCGCCTCGCTCGCCGAGGCCTGCGGGGATGAGGTCGTGCTCGCGACCAACACCTCCTCCCTGCCCGTGACCGCGATCGCCGCCGGCGCCCCGAAGCCCGAGCGCGTCGTCGGCATGCACTTCTTCAACCCGCCGGCGCTGATGGAGCTGGTCGAGATCGTCGCCGGCGCCGAGAGCGCCGGGCCGGCGCTCGAGCTCGCGACCGAGGTCGCGGAGAAGATGGGCCGCACCCCGATCCGCGCCGCTGACAGCCCGGGGTTCCTCGCCAACCGCCTCGCCCGCCCCTACGGCCTCGAGGCGCTGCGGCTGCTCGCCCAGGGCGCCGGGGCGACCGAGGAGATCGACCGCGCGATGCGCCTCGGCGGCGGCTTTCGCATGGGGCCGTTCGAGCTCGCCGACCTGATCGGCCTCGACGTCAACCTCGGCGTCGCCGAGTCGTTCTACCGGCAGAGCTACGGCGAGCCGCGCTGGCGACCGAGCCCGCTGCAGGGGCGGATGGTCGCCGCGGGCCGGCTCGGCCGCAAGGCGGGACGCGGCTGGTACGACTACTCCTCGGGCGAGCACCGCCCTCCCGACCCCGAGGGTGTACCGCGCCGGCCGACGGTCGACGAGGACGAGCTGATCGAGCGCGCCGGCGAGCTCGCGGCGGAGGCGGTTCCCCGCGTCGCCGCCCAGATCGCCAACGAGGCGGCCTTCGCGCTCGAGGATCGCGTCGGTTCGCCCGAGGACATGGACACGGCGATGCGGCTCGGCTTCAACTGGCCGCTCGGCCCGCTCGAGTGGGCCGATCTGATCGGGCCCGCACGCGCCGTCGGCATCCTCGATGCGCTGCGCGAGCTGCACGGCGAGGCCTATCGCGCTTCGCCCCTGCTGCGCTGGGCGGCGGCCGACGGGGTCGCGCTGCGCGAACTCGGGCGTACTGCGGCCTGACTACTTCCTTTCGATCACGGCCCTCCGCATGAGGGTGGAAGCCTAGGAAGCCTCGACCGCCTTGGCGACCTCGCCGGGAGCCGGTGACCAGGCCTCTTTGGACGGAGGTGCCGTCATGTCGCGGAGGTAGGCCTCCGCGTCGAGGGCGCCCTTGCATCCGCTGCCGGCGGCGGTGACCGCCTGGCGGTAGGTGTGGTCGACGAGGTCGCCGACGGCGAAGACGCCGTCGAGCTTGGTCTTGGTCGAGGGCTCTTCGACCTGGACGTAGCCGTTCTCGTCGACGTCGACCTGGTCGGCGACCAGCTCGCTGCGCGGCGTGTGGCCGATGGCGACGAAGGCGCCGCCCACTGCCAGCTCCTTCTCCTCACCGGTCTCGGCGTTCTCGAGCTTGATCTTGGCGATCTTGCCGTCGTCGCCGGCGACGAACTCGAGCGGCTTGTAGGGCGTCAGTACCTCGATGTTGTCCTTGCCGCGGGCGCGCTCCTCCATGATCGGAGAGGCGCGGAACTCGTCGCGGCGGTGGATGATCGTCAGCTTCTCGGCGAACTTGGAGATGAAGATCGAGTCCTCCATCGCGGTGTCGCCGCCGCCGATCACGGCGACGTCGTCGCCCTTGAAGAAAGCGCCGTCGCAGACGCCGCAGGTCGAGACGCCCATACCCGAAAGCTCGGTCTCGCCGGGGATGCCGAGGCGCTTGGGCTCGGCGCCCATCGAGAGGATGACGGCGCGGGCCTTGTAGACGTCCTCGCCGACCTCGACCTCGTGGATGCCGCCGTCGTGGGAGAGCTTGACCTCGGTCGCGTCGTCGGAGACGAACCGGGTGCCGAAGCGCTCGGCCTGGGCGCGGAACTGGGTCATCATCTCCGGCCCCATGATCCCCTCCGGGTAGCCGGGGTAGTTCTCGACGTCGGTCGTGTTCTGGAGCTGGCCACCCCATTGGAAACCCTCGATCACGAGCGGATCGAGCTCGGCGCGGGCCGCGTAGAGCGCGGCGGTGTAGCCGGCCGGGCCGCCTCCGAGGACGATCAAATCCTCGATCTTCTCTTGTGCGGTGTTCTCTCGTGGAGCGTTCGAGTTGTTGTCGCTCATCATCAGCTTCCGGGTTCAGTCTAAGGCCTCAACCACATGTTACTTCATAAAGTATAGTAAGGGGTCAGACCCTTAACAGTTGTGTCGAAAGACCCAACTCCGCAATTTGGGGTCTCAGGCTGGGGCGGCCTCGGCGCCCTCGGGCGCAGAGTCGGGAACCTCCCGGCCCTCCGCCTCCCAGCGCGCGACCGTGCCGCGCAGCCGGAAGAACTCGAAGATCCCGAACGGGATCGGCAGCCAGAAGGCGATCAGCCGATAGGCGAGGACCGAGCTGAAGACGGCCTCGTGCGGGAGGTCGAAGATGAAGAAGGTGCCGATCATGCCCGCGTCGACGGCGCCGACCCCGGCCGGCGCGAACGGGAACAGGTTGGCGGCCATGCCGACGAAAAAGCCCTGGATCACGACCCCGAGCGGGACCTCGACGCCGTAGGCGTGGAAGCAGGCCCAGAGGATGCCTATCGCGCCCGCCCAGTAGCCGGCGGCGCCGAGCATCACCAGACCCGCCGACCTCGGCTGGCGGAAGTAGCCGAGCGAGGTCCGGGCGCCCTCGGCCAGCGTCGCGGGAACGGTCGCGATGCGCCGCGCCATCTTGCCCCAGAAGCTCGCCTTCCTGCCCTCCTCGCCGATCCGCCGCTCGAAGCCCTTGGGCAGCGCCGTCGCCGCGAACAGGATCGCCAGCAGCACACCGGCGATCGCCGCTGGGATGATCGTCAGGCTGAGCGGCGCCTTTCCGCTGAGCACGCCGGTGCGCAGCAGGATCCCGAACACGACCAGCGCCGCGAGGTAGAAGACGTAGTGCATGACGAGAAAGGCGACCATGCGGTTGGCGGCGATCCGGCGTCGCATCCCCGCCTTGCGCAGGGCCCAGTAGGTGAGCACGATTCCGCCGGCGCCGCCGGTCGCGAACAGGGTGTTGGCGGCGATCCCGGCGAGGTTGATCTCCATCGTCTCGTGCCAGTGGAGCTTGATCTGGTTGCCGACGATGCCCCAGAACAGGGCGACGTAAGATCCGATCGCGAGGACCTCGAAGCCGACGGCGGCGGCGAGCCAGCCGGGGCTGCCGTTGTCCATGTTCTCGATCGCGCCGCGGAGGTCGGTGAGCTTGGGGATGAGGACGTAGATGCCGACGAGCAGCAGCACGGCGGCGACCCCGGTCCAGATGAACTTCTTGGGGTCCTCAAAGAAACTCGGCGCCTTATCCTGATCGAAGTCGAGCCGAGCCTTCTTTTCCTCCGGTGGTGCGGCCTCTGTCTCCGCTTCCCGCACGAAACCCAAGCTTACGCAGGTAGTTCCGGCGACCCGGCGATCCGTTCGAGCTCTCGCAGGACCTTGTTCACCTCGTTGACCATGGGCTCGGCCAGCGGCTCGCCATAGCGGACCGCGACGACGAGCGCCGCACCGGCCAAAAGGTCGGTCACGTAATGCTCGCCGAGGTAGACGAGCGCGAATCCGAGCGTCAGCGAATAGCTCCAGCCGAACAACCCCTCCCAGAAGCCGCTCTCGGCGAGCAGGATCGCCGACATCAGCGAGGTCGCGAAGTGAAGCGAGGGCATCGCCGCCCAAGGGTTGCCGCCGAGCGCGTCGTACATCCCGGGCCAGGCCCCCTTCCAGGTGCGCTCGCCGACCGGGACCATGACCCGCTCGACCTTGTCGGCGCCGGTGTGGCCTTCCTCCGACGACCACCACGGCGGCGCAGTCGGCGCCGCGAAATAGCCGACGCAGCCGAGGTCGTAGACCGCCGACATCTGCCGCGCCGCGCGCGGGAACCGCTCGTTGTGGCGGAAGAGGATCCAGAGCAGCGAGGAGTGCGGCTCGAGGAACCAGAGCCAGTGGACCCAGGTCAGTGTCTGGTTGAGGGTGTCGCTGCGGCCGCCGAGAGCGCGCTGCAGGCGGGTGTTGGGCAGCACGCCGCCGCCGATCGCGCGGTCGATGCGGATCGGGTACTTGATCTTGAGCCGCGCCTCGAGCGCCTCCGGGTTGTCGTACGGCAGCTCGTGCGCCTGCAGGAAGGCCCACATCTGCTGGGCATAGAGGGCGACGTCGCGCTTCTTGGTGCGCGGCCAGAGCACCGCCGAAGCCAGGGGGCCGGCCGCCAGCGCCGCCGTCGTCACCCCCGCCGGGATCTTCAGGCGCTTGCGAACCAGCGGGACCGCAAACGACGCGCCGATCGCGACCGCAGCGCCGATCCGGACGGCTGTCCCGAGGCGGGACCTTTGAGGCGAGCGAGAGACGTCCCTATACAAGGCGCGGCGAGTATAGGTCGCGGTGATGTCAGGCCGGACGACAGGCGGCCCCGGACGCGGCAGATGCCGCCGGTCTGCATCGACGACCTCGTCGACGAGGGCATGCGCCGCAGCGAGGAGTGACTGCGCGAAGAAGGCCTGCTATCAGGCCGGAGTCGCGGCCATCTGCTCGGCGAGCGGCCGGCGCTCGTCGAGACCCGAGAAGTCGACCGGACCCGGCATCAGCTGCTCGGGCGGCGGGATCTCGACTCCGATCATCTTCATCCGGCGCTGGAGGGCCTGATAGGCGAAGCCGTAGACCTGCGAGGAGTGGTGGCCGTAGGAGGTGAAGTCGGCGGGGTCGTCGGCCTCGGGCGGGCAGAAGACCTCGGCGGCCTTCGGCAGCAGCTCCTCGAGCCGGCGCAGGATCACGTCTTTCATCTCCGGGCGCTCGGAGCAGACGTCCTTGAGGAAGCGCACGCCGAAGGCGATGTGGCGGTGCTCGTCCTGCTCGACCAGGCTGAATCCCTGGTTGAAGCCCGGGTAGATCGAGTGGTCCTTCGTGTACTGGATGATGATCCGCTGCCCGGGCATGGCCAGAACTCCCTCGGTGACCATGTGGTAGGTGACGATGCCCTCGACGAACAACCCGAGGTCGTCGGGCTTGGCCTTGATCCGGTTGGCGACGTCCCTGAGTGAATCGTCGAAGAGGAAATGCCAGGGCGCGCCGAGCATCTTCGACTCGAGCTCGGTGAGGCGGGCGCGCATGTCTCCGGCCTCGAGGCCCATGACCTGGGCCATCCAGCGGTCGAAGAAGACGGCGTGGCGCATCTCGTCGACGAGCTGAGTCGCGAGGAACGCCTCGACCTCCCCGCTCGGCGCCGCCATCAGGAACGGGGCGAGGTCGGCGGTGACGCGCTCCTCGCCGACGTAGAAGCTGCCGAGACTGAACGCGGTGTGGGCCTGTGCCTCGGCCGGGGTCGCGAGCCACTGCTCGCGGTCCACCGAGAAGTCGAGCTCGGTCGACTTCCAGTTCTGGCGCTCCCAGAGGGCGTAGAGCTGCTCGTAATCCATCAGACCGCCGGCCCCAACCGGCGCCTGCTCCGCTTCGCGTCCGCGGGCGCCGGAGGTGGGGCGCTCCTCGGGGTGGTCCTCATCAACCGGCTGGTTCGAGCCCCAAGCGCGCACGCGGCTGGCCTGGATCTGACGCTGGCGCACCTCGCGCTCGAGCTCGGGGCCGTCGCGGCCCTCGGCGCGGTCCATCCAGCGGCCGGCGAGCGTGACCGCGTAGATGTCGCCGTCGATCTCGGTCAGGTTCTGCTGCATCGCCCGGGCCGGCGTCAGCTCGCCCGAGAGCAGCTTGCGGAAGGTGTCGATGTGGATGCGGGCGACGCCGTCGGGCTCGCGGTCGCCAAAGCCGGCGCCGCTGGTGATCGTGCCGTCGCGGACGTCGAGATACAAGCGACCTCCCCCCTCGCCGACGATCTCATAGCCGAGCCGGAAGTTGTGGCCGCGGGTCCACTCGGGGTCGATCGCGTAGGCGAGCGCGCGGTAGATCAGGTCGGGGTCGACCGGGGCGCCGAGCTTGGCGAGCTCGCGCGGTCCGGCGTCCTGGGAGAGCTTGCGCAGCGCCAGCGCCTTGCGGCGCTTACCGCGCAGCTTGAGCTTGCCGCGCGCGAGGGGGCCGAGCGGGCTGGCGCCGGCGGCGATCCTCGCCAGCGTCGCCGGGTCGGTCGAGATCACGAAGGCGTCGCCGTTCAGCTCCGGATCCGCCGGGACCTCCTTGACCTGGGCCGGGCCGCCGTTGGGGGCGACGCGGTAGGCGCCGAGCCCTTCGATCTCGATCCGGTAGCTGAGGCCCGAGGGCAGGTCGGCTGCTGCGGCCGGCAACGAGTGCAGAATCATCCGCGCCGCAAGCTCCGGGTCGGCCTGACTCATCCGCCGCAGCGCCTCGGTCGCGGTTCCCTGATCAGCGGTACTCGCCATCTCTCGGGCCTCCTTGTGGTCCGGCCCCCGGACGCGAAGCGGAGGAGGCCGAGTCGTGTGGAGCGATTCTGTCAGAAGACTGGCCAAGCAGCCAATCCTTTGCGCAGGGACGCTGCCGCGGGCGGAATTAATAGACTGGCCGCGCCTTGCTGGGCCCGGAAACCGCTCACTCACCGAACGCGGAGGACATCACCACGATCTATTGGGTGATGTTCATCCTCGCGCTGGTCTTGATCTTCGCGATCAACGGCGCGCTGCTGATCATCGTCGCCCGCCACCGCGCGGCCCGCGGCAAGGCCGCGGCGCCGCCGCCGGTGCTCTACCGCGCCACCCCGCGCGTGCTGATCGGCTTCTCGGCACTGGCCATCGCGGTGTTCGTCGCCGGCGTCGTCTATGCGACCAAGGCGAGCGACGTCGCTGCCTCCGGCCCCGACGGGCTCAGCGCCGGCTCGACCCTGACCGCGCAGAAGTCGCTCGACCTCGGGCTGCCCGAGGGCGCCGCCGACCCGCTGCGGATCCGCGCGATCGGCCAGCAGTGGATCTGGCGCTACGAGTACCCGGACCCCGAGACCGGCGACTCGCCCGTGACGGCCGTTGACACGCCGGGGCTCAGCGCCCAGAGCTTCGCCGACGTCTTCTCCTACTACGAGCTCGTGGTCCCGGTGGACACGACCGTCGTTCTCACCTTCGACTCGACCGACGTCCTTCACCGCTGGTGGGTGCCGGCGCTGGGCGGCAAGTTCGACGCGCTGCCGGGCTCCGGGAACCAGACCTGGTTCCGCGCCGATGAGACCGGCGAATACGACGGCCAGTCCGCCGCCTTCTCCGGCCCCTCCTACGCGGCGATGCGGACCCGGGTCCGCGTCGTCACCCCGACCGAGTACCAGGCGTGGCTCACCGAGCAGGCGGCCGAGATCAAGGCGGCGCAGACGACCGTGCAGGAGACGATCACCTCGGGCACGGCCCCTGGACTTCCCGCGGCCCCTGCCGAGAACGGAGGTGGATGAGAAGTGAGTGCACCGCCGCCTGACACAGGAAACGGCGCGATCGCCAACCCGCGGCCCGAGCTGGTCAGCGACGGACTGCCCCCGGCGCGCCCGCGCTGGGTCGAGCTCGCCACCAGCGGCGACCACAAGGACATCGGCCGCATGCTCGTCACCGGCGGGCTCAGCATGCTCGTCGTCGCGGCGCTCGGCTTCGTCCTCATGCGGCTCCAGCTCGCAGTCCCCGAGAACGACCTGATCACCCCGCAGCGCTTCGACCGCCTGCTCACCGTCGACAGCGCCACCCTCGTCTTCTTCTTCGCGCTGCCCTTCGTCTTCGGCCTCTTCACCTACGTCGTGCCGCTTCAGATCGGCGCCCGCGGGATCGCCTTCCCCCGCCTCGCCAACTTCAGCTTCTGGCTGTTCGCGGTCGGCGCCCTGACCCTGTTCGTCACCTACATCTTCACCCCGCCCGAGGCCGGCTTCAACCCCTGGCCGCCGCTGTCGGAGTCGGTGTTCTCGTCCGACAACGGCGTCGACGCCTGGATCCTCGGCTGCGGCGCCTCGCTGCTCGCAATGGTGCTGCTCGCCGTCAACCTGGTCGCGACCCTGCGCACGTCGCGGGCGCCGGGCATGGCCTGGCGCCGGGTGCCGATGTTCTCGTGGGGCGCGCTGGTCTGCTCCTACGTGGTGATCATCGCCGGCGCCGCGATGCTCGCGGCGATGACGATGCTCGAGATCGACCGCCACTTCGACGGCGTCTTCTTCAACTCCGGCGAGGGCGGCGCGCCGAGCTATTGGCAGCACCTGAGCTGGATCTTCTTCACCGGCGTCTGGCTGACGCTGGCGATCTCGGCGATCGGCGCGATCTCGGACATCGTCGCCACGTTCAGCGGCCGCGCCCTGCTCGGCCGCGGCGCGATCATGGGCTCGATGGCCGCGATCGGCGGCCTCGGCCTGCTCGCCTGGATGCAGAACATGTACACGGCGGCGATCCCGATCGGGTTCCTCTACTTCGCCCAGGCGATGGCGCTGCTGCTGGTGATCCCCTTCGGGATCGTCTTCTACAGCTGGCTCGCCACCCTCGCCGGCGGGGCGCTGCGGATGCGGGCGCCGCTGAAATACGCGCTGGCGGCGATCTCGACGATCTCGATCGGGCTCGCGCTCGAGCTGATGCAGTCGGTGGTCCCCGTCGCCTGGCAGATCTCCGACTCGACCACCGCCCAGGCCGCGAGCGGATACCTCGTCGTCGGCGCCGCGGTGCTGGGCGGCTTCGCCGCGCTGCATTACTGGTTCCCGAAGATGACCGGGCGCACGATCGGCGAGCAGCTCTCGGGCATCTCCCTCGCGGCGATCCTGATCGGGGTCCACGCGACCTTCATCCCCCTCTACCTCGCCGGGCTCGAGGGCCAGCCGACCGACATCTACAAGTACTTCGACGTCGAGAACCTCGACATCCTCAACCTGATCTCGACGATCGGCTCGGTGATCCTCTTCACCGGGATCTTCCTCGAGACGACCAACGCCATCCTCAGCCGCAACAGCGGCCCGCGCGCCGGCCACGACCCCTGGGAAGCGGGGACGCTCGAGTGGTACGCGCCGGCGCCGCCGCCCGTGCACAACTTCGACGTCGTCCCCGACGTGCGCAGCGACCAGCCGCTCAAGGACATCCGCGCGCTGATCGGCACAAGCGAGCCCGAAGCTAAAGAGACGCCCGAGGGCGAGCCTGTAGCCTGAGTCCGCCCCCAAGTTGAGTTGGGGGCCTCATCGATGGAAGCCAAGACCGGAACTCTTCAGCGCAGGATCGAGACGGGGGCAGGCCCTGTCGCGATCCCCTCGGCTCACCGCCGCGTCGCGCCGCACCGCGCCGTCGCCGAGATCCTTGGCGACTACATCACGCTGACCAAGCCGCGGATCATCTCGCTGCTGCTGCTGACCACGGTCGCGGCGATGTTCGTCGCCGATCCCTCGGGCCCGGCGCTCACGCTGATCCTCTGGACGATGCTCGGCGGCTACCTCGCCGCCGGCGGCGCCGGGGCGATCAACCACTACATCGAGCGCGACAAGGACGCCCGCATGGCCCGCACCGCGCGCCGGCCGCTGGCCAGCGGGCGCGTCGCACCCTGGCACGGGCTCGTCTTCGGGATCGTGCTCGGCGTTCTCGCCGTCGTCCAGCTCGCGATCACCGTCAACGCGCTGACCGCGGCGCTCGCCGCCGCCGGGCTGCTCGGCTACGTCTTCCTCTACACGATCTGGCTCAAGCCGCGGACGCCGCAGAACATCGTCCTCGGCGGCGCCGCCGGCGCGATGCCGCCGCTGGTCGGGTGGGCCGCGGCCACCGGCGAGCTCAACTTCGACGCGCTGTGGTTGTTCGCCGTCGTCTTCTTCTGGACGCCGCCCCACTTCTGGGCGCTGTCGCTGCTGATCAAGGACGACTACGCGCGCACCGGGACGCCGATGCTGCCCGTCGTCGCCGGCGAGGAGACGACCCGCCGCCAGATCCTCCTCTACTCGCTGCTGCTGGTCGGGCTGACGATGCTGCCGGTCTTCACCGGTCTCTTCGGCGGGCTCTACCTCGCCGCGGCACTCGTGCTCGGCGCCGGCTTCATCGCCCTCGCGGCGACGCTGCTGCGCAACCACACCCGCGCGGCGGCCCGCCGGCTCTACCTCAGCTCGCTTCTGTATCTGGCGCTGCTGTTCGTCGCCATGGCCCTGGACAGAGCGGTCTGATAGACAGGCCTTCATGGACCGCGAGACCGCAACCCGCAACCTCCGCGCCGGACTCGGCGCCGCCGGACTCGGCCTCGTCGTCTTCGCTCTCGCCTTCTACGTGACCGTTCTCTACCTCGCATGAACGACGCTCCCGAGCCGACCGAGCTGGTCTACGCACCGCGCCCGAGCTGGGCCCCGGCGCTGCTCGCCGCCGGCTTCGCCGGCCTCCTAGCCGGGCTGTTCACCTGGTGGCCGTACGCGGCGATCGGCGGCGCCGTCACCTTCTTCGCCCTGATCTCCTTCCTGCGTCAGTCCTGGCGCGACCTGGTCCGGCTGCCGCGCAGCCAGCCCGTCGCGACCGCCCCGCTGCCGCTCTCGCCCAGGACCCGCAAGGCTTCTGACAGCGCCTGAGGGCTGTGATGACCGAATCGATGCCGGCGTGCGTCCGGTGGTGCCGGCGGTCAAGCAGATCAAGGACGCAGGGCGCAGCCTTTGCCGGCGGCAAAGGCAAGCCCGAGGACGCAGAGATGCGCAGCACCACCGGTGCCATCCGGGCGTGCGGCGGCGTCGGTTCGGTCATCTAGCGCGTGGACGCGCTGCGAGAGCGATATCCGGTCTCACCCGAGCGCTACCGCCAGTTCGCCTGGGCGGCTCTGGTCGCGCTCACCCTGATCGTCTTCACGGGCGCCGCGGTGCGGCTGACCGGCTCGGGCCTCGGCTGCCCGACCTGGCCCAAGTGCAGCGACTCGAGCCTCTACACGTCGCTCAACACCCACGGCGTGATCGAGTTCGGCAACCGGATGCTGACCGGGGTCGTCTCGGCGGCGGCGATCCTCGCCTTCGCCGGCGCGGTGCTCCGCCGTCCCTATCGCCGCGACCTGGTGAAGATCTCGGCGCTGCTGCCGCTCGGCGTTCTCTCCCAGGCCCTGCTCGGCGGCGGCACCGTCCTCTACGGCCTCTCCCCCGGTTGGGTCATGGCCCACTACGCGCTCTCGATGATCGTCCTGATCGCCGCGGTCTGGCTCGTCCGCGAGGCCTACAACGAGCCCGGCGACGAGACCGCCCCTCCCACCGACCGCATCGCCGGCCTCACCACGCTCGCCCTGGTCCCGATCGCCTTCATCACGATCCTCGCCGGCACCGCCGCCACCGGCGCCGGCCCCCACGCCGGCGGCGAGGGCACCGACGACAAGGTCGTCCGCATCACCTTCAAGGGCTCTGACACTCTCGACTTCCTGATCCACATCCACGGCGCGCTCGCCACCTTCTTCGGCCTCGCCGCGCTCGGCGTCACATACCTCGTCTGGCGCCGCAGCAACTTCAGCGCGATGCCGTGGCGCAGCAACCCGACGGGGCACCTGCTCGAGCCGCTGGTCGTCCTCCTGGCCCTGCTCGCGGCCCAGGGCCTGATCGGCTCGGTCCAGTACTCCCAGCACCTCCCCACAGAGATCGTCTGGTTCCACGTGACGACGGCGACGCTGACTTGGCTGGCCGTGCTTTGGGCGGCGTTCCGGGTCGGGCGGCTCCAGCGCTGAATCGACACCTCACAGGAATAGGCTTCGTAGAGAAGGAGGTACTCGAATTGCTGGTGGTCGGAGCGCTGATGCTGGTCATCGCCTACGCGGCAATCGGCAGCTGGCTTTGGATTTTCGCCGGCGTGCTGGTGGCGCTCGGGCTCCTCGCAGGGCGCTCGCAACGAGTCATCTGAGCGGCATCGCACCCGCCCGACGCTGAGACCGACGCGGACTGGGTACAGGAGATCTCAGGCTAAGGAAGGAAAGAGATGAACCTCAAGAACCTGTTCAACAGAGGCAAGAAGGCCGTCGACGACCGCGGCGGAGTCGACAGCCTCAAGGAGGACGCCGCCGAGCTGAAGGACGTAGCGACGAGCAAGAAGAGCCTCGGCGACAAGGCGATGGACGCAGCGAAGGCGGTTAAGGACCCCGGCAAGCCCGGGGAGTAGCTCTGTCAGCGACCGCAGGCTGCGAGCGCGGTCGCATAGAAGCGAAGGTACGCGCCGAGATGCGAATGCCAGTAGTCGCCGTCGTGACCCCCCGGCCAGGTGTCGTGCAGAGAAACGTCGGCGCCGTTCGCCTCCAGCTCGGTTGCAAACCGCTGGGTGATCGTGTGGAGCGAGTCCTCGGTGCCGGCGTCTAGCCAGATTGGAACGCCCAGAAACGGCGCCGGGGCGGACTGGCCCGCGGCGAAGACGTCGTGGCCCGCGAAGTCCTCCGCGTCGTCGAACGCCCCCGGGGCGCTGGCGGAGGCCTCGGGGAAGATCGCCGGCGAATGCCCGCCGATCGCGCAGAACCGGCCCGGGTGGCTGCGGGCCACCTCGAAGGAGCCGTACCCACCCATCGAAATGCCGCCGATCGCGACGCGGCGGGGGTCGGCGCCGGTCTCCTTGGCCACTCGCGGGATCACCTCGTCGGCCACGTAGCTCGACCACTTGCCGTCGGCGCGGTCGTGCCAGTAGGAGTGGTCGCCGCCGTCCGGAAAGGCAACGACCGGCGCCCGCTTGCCTTGTGCGGCGATCGCGTCGTACATCTCCTCGTTGACATTGCTGCTCGGGCCGTTTCCTCGGCCGTGGAGGAAGACGAGGATCGGCCGGCCTTCGCCGCCGCCGCTGGGGACGATCACCTCGGTGGTCAGCTTCTGGCCCACGTCCTTGCTGTCGATCGCGACCTCGCGGTGCTCGGCGCCGTGGCGGGCCCGCTCGCTCGCGGGGCCGACAACGACCTCGAGAAAGGCGAATCCGGCGACCGCGAGCACCAGCAGCGCGGTCAGGCGCCGCCGCCGGATCACGCTCGCACCCTTGCCTCCGCCCCGTCGCATCGCGCCAGGCTAGTGGGCGCCGATCCCAGCGGGGCTGCAATTACCGCCCGCCTGCCGCTGCTACGGTTGCGCGCCGTGGAAGCCGTAGGACGCCCCGCCTGGCGCCTGCCGCGCCTGCCGCAGCCCTCGAAGCGCATCGTCATCGGCTTCGCCGCGCTGATCGTGGTGGGCATCGCCTCGATCGCCGCGATCAACCTCTACATCGTCTACAGCCAGAAGGGCAAGGCGACGAGCGTGATCGCCGACGTACCTCATGCCCAGGTGGCGATCGTCCCCGGCGCGCAGGTCCGTCCGACGGCACGATGAGCGGCATGCTCGCCGAGCGCGTGAGCCAGTCGGCCGCGCTGTATGAGGCCGGCAAGGTCGACCGCATCCTGGTCAGCGGCGACCACCACGCCTGGGCCTACGACGAGCCCGACACGATGAGGAAGGCTCTCCTCGCCGCGGGCATCCCTCCCCGGGTGATCTTCGAGGACCACGCCGGCTTCGATACCTGGGCGAGCATGGTCCGCGCCCGCGAGATCTTCGGCGTCAGCAGCGCTGTCGTCGTCACCCAGGGCTTCCACATGCCGCGCGCCCTCTACGAAGCCGACGCGGCCGGCCTCGATGCGACCGGGCTGACCGCCGACAGGCAATCATGGGGAGCCCACGGACGTCAGAGCGCCATGCGCGAGGTCCTCGCCAGGGTCAAGGCCGCCTACGACACGACGACGAACACCGCCGTGATGCCCGGACCGAAGATCCCGATCACGGGTGACGGGCGGGCGAGCTGGGGACCCGTTCCTCCGCACGGCACCCCGCCGGCCGGATCACCAGGACGCTAGCCAGCTACCGAACCGTCGTTAGGGGGGCGTCACCGAAACGGTGGCGCCCGCCGTCGTCCACACCCGCACGATGTCGCGCATCGAGAGCACTCCGACGAGCTCGCCTCCGTCGACCACCACGAGGTGCCGGATGTTCTTCTCGGTCATCTCGTGCGCGGCGCGCTCGAGGCTCCAGTCGGGGGCAGCCGAGATCACGGAGTCGCTCTTGTGGTCGGCGACCGTCTCGGTATCGGGGTCTTGGCCGGCGCCGATCGAGTAGAGGATGTCGCGCTCGGTGATGATGCTCGGGCCTGGGGCCTCGTCGTCGAAGACGATCGCGGCGCCGGTCTTCTTCTCGGCCATCTTCTCGGCGGTCTCGCGCAGGGTGTGCGACGGCCCTACCGACAGAACGATGCTCGACATTCCCTCCCGGACCTCCATCAGGCTCCTTTCGGCTCGCGTTGGGGTGGCTAGTGCTTATCGGCTCAAGCCTACACAACACGCCGCCGGCCTCGGGTTGATTTCCTGCCTGGGCGAGCGGGCGATGCGGCAGGAGCGTCCAATAGGATTGCGCCCGCTCGCTGATGAACTTCTTTCCGCGCAGAACCAAACCGACGCTCGCCGCCCTCGGGGCGCTCGCCGTCGTGCTCGTCGCCGGCGGCTGTGACCCCCAGGAGAACGCGGACGTCGACAACGGGCGGATGCTGTTCCAGCAGAAGTGCGGCACCTGCCACGCGCTCGCGCAGGCCGGGACCGCGGCCCAGATCGGGCCCGACCTCGACGCCGCCTTCGCCCAGTCGCGCGAGGACGGCGGGGACCAGGACACGATCGAGGGCGTCGTCTCGGCCCAGGTCGAGAACCCGCGGCCGGCCAGCCCCGACCAGGTCGACATCTACATGCCGGCCGAGCTGGTCACCGGTCAGGACCTGGCCGACGTCGCCGCCTACGTCGGCAGCGTCGCCGGCATCCCCGGGATCAAGCCGCCGAAGCTGCCGCCGCCCGAGCTCTTCGCCCAGCAGTGCGGGATCTGCCACAAGCTCGCCGCCGCGGGCACCACGGCCACGACCGGCCCCGACCTCGACCAGTCGCTGCAGGGCAAGGACGCGGCCTTCATCAACCAGTCGATCGTCGACCCCGACGCGATGATCGCCGCCGGCTTCGGCCCGGGGATCATGCCGGGCAACTTCAGCCAGACGCTGACCGAGGACGACATCCAGGGCCTCGTCGACTACCTGATGCAGAGCGTCAACGGCGGCAAGTAGCCGCCCCGCCCTCGACTACTCCTCGTCCGAGCCGATCGCCTCGCGCGTCCAGCGCACGACGATCACCGCGGCGGCGATCAGCAGGATCAGGCCGAGGATCGCCCCCACCGTGCCGCCGAGGACCGCGCTGACCGCAATCACCGCCAGCGCCGCGACGCCGACCACGAGCAGCATGTAGAACGCGTCGCCCTCCTTGCGGAAGGGGTTGCGCTTCACCGGCCCGGACCGGGAAGGCCGGTGAGGAAGTCGGCGCGCAGGAGCTTGATCTGGCGCCCGATCTTGGGGCGGACCAGCCAGTCGAGGAAGCGGTGGAAAACCTTGGGGGTGACGGCGTTTGAGTGGCAGCCGTCGCAGATGTGGTGGAACACGTACTGGACCCAGGTCCTCCCCTTCGACTTGCGCGCCTGCAGCAGATAGCCCTGGAGCGCGTGGAAGCCGAGCGGCGGCACGTCGGTGGGTACCGTCAGGGTCGCGTAGGCGTCGGTCGGCGGCAGGGTCTCGGCGCGGCGGCACCCCGGGGTCGTCTTGCAGAGTCCCGGCGCGGTCAGCCCATAGACGGTGCGGGCGCTGTTGTAGCCGCAGTCCCTGACGATCTGCCGGGTGTCCGCGTCGTAGGCGCCATCGGGGTAGGCGAAGTCGTGGGCGGCGAGGTCCCATGCGATCAGCTGCTTCTTGTCGCCGCAGATCTCGTCGACCTGCTGCGCGTGGGAGAGGTCGGTCAGATGAGCGTGGGTGCGGGTATGGCCGCCCATCTCGTGGCCGTCGCCCTGGAGCTGGAGCAGCTGGCTGACCGTCAGGTAGCCCGGCGTGCCGATCAGCGAGCTGTTGATGAAGAACGTGGCGCCGATCCCGTGTGACTTCAGCTCGTCGCGGACGTTCCACTGGTCCTTGTAGGCGTCGTCGAACTCGATCGAGACCATCGTCCGCGGCTTGGCGCTCGCGGCGGGCGCTGACATCGTGAAAACCAAGCAGGACAAGGACGCAAGGAGGAAGAGGAAGCGAGCGCACGTAAAACGTGCGTGAGCGACTCGACCGACTGAGGACGCAGTCATGCGCCGGTTTGCAGCGATGTCAGATGATGTACACGGTTGTGAACACGATGATCCACATCACATCGACGAAGTGCCAGTAGATGCCGGGCACCTCGACGCCGAGATGGTCCTTCGCCTCCGGGCCGAAGTGGCCGCGCCAGGCCCTGATGTTGGCGAAGGCGAGCAGCGTCAGCCCGACGAAGACGTGGGCGCCGTGGAGGCCGGTCAGCGAGTAGAAGATCGTCCCGAACGAGCCGTCGCGGATGCTGAAGCCGAGGTGCCAGTACTCGTTGAGCTGGATGAAGAGGAAGGCCGCCCCGAGCAGCCAGGTCGCCGCCAGGCCCATCGTCATGCCGCGGCGGTTGCCCCGCTTGATCGACTCGAGCGCCCAGTGAACGGTGAAGCTCGATGAGATCAGGATCGCGGTGTTGACCCCGGCGATGGCGACCGGCAGCTCGAAGCCGTCGGGCGGCCAGGGGCCGTCGTTGGCGACGACGCGGAGGAAGAAGTACGACGCGAAGAACGCGCCGAACAGCATCGCCTCGGTGATGATGAAGAGGTAGATCCCGAGCGTCTGGCGGTCGATCCGCGAGCTCTGGTTGGCCTCGGGCGGCCCGTGGTGGTGGTGCTCGGCTGCTACGGATGCGCTTTCCATGGCCTAGGCCGGCGCTCCTGCGGTCGTGCGCTTCGGTGAGGGACTCGCCTCCACGTGCTCGATCGGCTTGTCGGTCAGCTCCTTGACCTTCTCGAGCAGGCCGTCCTCGAGCCATTTCGACTGCTCGCCCTTGAGCGTCGAGATCAGGATCTCGTCGAGGCGGTAGTGCTCGAGCGCGTTCTTGATCGCGGGCAGCGGCGGGGGGCTCATCGGCTGGCCGGTGGCGTCGACTTCGGAGCGATAGAGCTCGGCGAGCGTCGCGGCGAGGCCGGCGCAGACCTGCTCGCGCGTGACCGCGCCGGAGCGCGGCGAGATGAAGGTGTAGCGGTGCGGGCGCTCGGAGGCCCGCTCCTTCAGCCTGCTGACGAGGTCGGGGCTGTTGACGGTCTGGGTGGCGACGATGAGCGTGTGGGTGAGGCCCCACTTGACCGCGTCGTCGTCGACGCGAACCGGGATGTGCTCGACGCGGGTATTGAGGTTGTCCTTGGCCCACTCGACCAGGTCGCGGCGGCGCAGGCCGTAGCGCGACTCATACAGCGCCGAGAGCAGGACGATGTCGGGGCTGGTCGCGCGCACGGCGTCGCCGAGGGCGAGGAAGGGGTCGGGGTCCATGACCGCCGACTCGGAGTCGATGCCGAAGTCGGCGAGCACCGCCTGGGTCACGTCGACGCGGCTCTGGGCCGCGTCGCGCTTTTCCTCGGGGGTCACGATCTGGCCGACATCGGGCTCGTTCTGCGGCGCGACCACGGCGAAGTAGGAGGCGCCTGCGTCGGAGAGCTCGCGCGACGCCGTGACCAGCTTGCGGCCGCCGGCGACCTCGTTCAAGAAGATCAGCACCCGGTTGACACCTTCGTGAGAAGGCGGCGCGTCGGGGTCGCCGCTGGAGGCCGGCTCGCGCTCGGCGACGACCTCGGAGGCATGCTCGGAGGGCGTGCCGAAGTCGGTGATCGCGTCGCCGCCGCCCTCGGAGGGCGCCTCGACCGGGCTCTCGACGGCGGCGTCTTTTTGGGGCGCCTCAGTCGTCTCGGTCACGATGGCGCTCCGGCCGTCGCCTCACCGGGCTTGCGCACCTCAGCTTCCTCGCCGGCCATGATCGCGTGGCGGGCGCCGGGAACGCCGAACTCGTACGGCCCGCCGACGACGCGCGGGATCTCGTCGAAGTTGAAGATCGGCGGCGGCGAGGTGACCTGCCACTCGATCGTCTTCGCGCGCCAGGGGTTTGAGCTCGCCTTCGGGCCCCACTTCCAGGAGACGATCATGTTGTAGAGGAAGACGAGCTGCACGGCGCCGAGCAGGAAGGCGAAGCCCGAGATCAGCAGGTTCCAGTCGCCGAACTGCGTCGAGTAGTCGGCGACGCGGCGCGGCATGCCGTTCATCCCGATCCAGTGCATCGGCACGAAGGTGCCCCACGTCCCGAGCGCGGTTCCCCAGAAGTGGATGCGCCCGAGCTTCTCGTCGTACATGCGCCCGGTGATCTTCGGGAACCAGTGGTAGATGCCGGCGAAGATCGTGAACACCGAGCCGCCGAAGAGCACGAAGTGGATGTGGGCGACGATGAAGTAGGTGTCACTGACGTGAATGTCGAGCGGGATCATCCCCAGCATCACGCCGGAGATGCCTCCGATCGTGAAGGTGACGATGAACCCGAGGGCGAACAGCATCGCCGTACTCGTTAAGTGGATCACCCCGTGGAACAGGGTCGCGAGCCAGGAGAAGATCTTGATCCCGGTCGGCACCGCGATCAGCAGCGTCGTGAACATCATCGGCACCCGCAGCCAGCTGAACATGCCGGCGACGAACATGTGATGGGCCCAGACCGAGTAGCTGAGGACGACGATCCCGAGCAGCGCCAAGGCCATGAGTCTGTAGCCGAAGATCGGCTTGCGCGAATGCGTCGATATGACCTCGCTGACGATCCCGAACCCGGGCAGCATCATGATGTAGACCGCCGGGTGGGAGTAGAACCAGAAGATGTGCTGGTAGGAGATGACGTCACCGCCCAGCGCCTCGTTGAAGAAGTTGGTGTTCAGGGCGCGGTCGAAGAGGACCATGAACTGGGCGCCGGCGATGAACGGCGTCGCGGCGACGACCAGCAGCGAGGTCGAGAGGTTGGCCCAGACCAGCAGCGGCATGCGCCAGAAGTTCATTCCGGGCGCACGCATGGTGATGATCGTGACCAGGAAGTTGAGCGCGGTCGCGATCGACGAGGCGCCGGCGAACTGGACCCCGATGTTGAAGAACGACTGGCCCAACGGCGCCCCGGTCGAGAGCGGCGCATAGCCGGTCCAGCCGGCGTCGAAGGCGCCGCCGGGGACGAAGTAGCTGGCGAGGAACGCCAGCCCGGCGATCGGCAGCATCCAGAACGACAGCGCGTTGAGGCGCGGGAACGCCATGTCGGGCGCGCCGATCATCAGCGGCAGCACGTAGTTGGCGATCCCGGCGAAGACCGGGATCACGAAGACGAAGATCATCAGCGCGGCGTGGGTCGAGAACAGCCCGTTGAAGGTGCTCGGGTCGACGATCTGGGTGCCCGGCTGGGCCAGCTCGGCGCGCATCAGCATCGCGACGAAGCCGCCGGCGAAGAAGAAGAAGAAGGTCGTGCAGATGTACTGGATCCCGATCACCTTGTGATCGGTGTTGAAGTGGAAGTAGTCCTTCCAGCTCGTCGCGCCGTGCTGTGAGTGGTCCTCGGGGATCGTCGGCGCGCCCGTGGTCCAGCGGAACCAGTAGTCGAAGCAGCCGAAGCCGATCAGGAAGCCGAGCGGTCCGATGATCGCGGGGACGACCACCTGCGGATAGCCGGTCTGCTCGGTCTGCCAGGTCGGCAGCCCGGAGAGCTCGCGCAGCAGCGCGACGAGGCCGACGCCGAAGCCGGCGGCGAGCGCGAAGCCGATGGCGCCGCGGATCCACCCCGGCCGCTTGATCGCCGCTACCACTTAAGTCCTCCTGGCATTGCCTGCATTATCCCGCAGCCGCCCCCGATGGCGCGCCCGAGGGATCGCCGCCGGGCTGAGCGGCCTGTTGCTCGGCGGCCCACGTGTCGAACGCGGCCTGAGACTCGACCACCACCTTGGCCCGCATCGTCGAGTGGCCGTAGCCGCAGAGCTCGGTGCAGATCAGGGTGAAGGTCCCCTCTTTGTCCGGGGTGATGATCGCCCGGGTGGTGATCCCCGGGACGTTGTCCTTCTTGATCCGCCACTCGGGGACCCAGAACGAGTGGATCACGTCGAGGGCGTGCATCTTGAACTCGACCTGCCGGTCGACCGGGACGTGCAGCTCGCGGGTCTCGATCGCGCCCTGGGCCGGATACTGGAAGCCCCACGCGTACTGCTGCGAGGTGACGTTGACGACCATGCGGTCGGAGTCCCGCGCCTCGATGTTGTCGAGGGTGATCCAGGAGTAGGCGGCGGCGAAGAGGACGATGACGGTGGGGATCGCCGTCCAGGCGATCTCGAGCTTGGTGTTGCCGTGGATCGGCTCGCCGTCGGACTCGTCGCCGGGCTTTGCCCGCCAGCGCCAGAGCGCGTAGGCGAGCATCACGATCACGATCGAGAACACGAACGAGCTGAGGACGATCATCACGTCGAGCAGACGATCGATGTCGTCGGCGGCAGTCGAGGCCTGCTCGCCGTCCCAGTTCGGGATCAGCATGATCACCGAGGTGACGACGGTGAGCGTGACGATGGCCACGACCAGTTTCGCGTAGGGAATCCCCTTCATCGGGGTCGCAGTCTATTGGTCGGCACCACGGCTTGGAGGTCATCCAGACGCCCGTTTGAGGCAGAAATCACGCCCTCGGCGACACGCTCCCAGCTCCAGAGCTCCGCCGAGCGCTCAGACAGCGCCTCTCCGGCCTCCTCGCGGACGTCGCTCGGCATCGTGAGCCAAGCGATAAGCCGCTCGGCGATCGCCTCGCCTCCCTCGGCGACGTCGAAGGACAGCAGGCGGCCGACGTCGGGGGCGACGGCCTCGGCCAGGCGCTCGGAGACCTCGAGCATCCCCGAGTGCCCTGCCGAAACCGGCAGCACCCCGCAAGCCGCGGCCTCGACCGCGACCATGCCGAACGCCTCGGGGAAGGTCGAGGGCATGACCAGGGCGTCCGCGGCGGGGTCGATGTCAGCGACCTCGCCGTGCTCGAGGCGGCCGCTGATCGCGACCGACTCGCCGACGCCGAGCTCGGCGATCTGCGCCTCGAAGGTGGGGCGCTGCTCGCCGAAGCCGGCAAGCAGGAGGCGGGCGCCGGGGTGCTCGGCGAGGACGCGCGGCCAGGCGTCGAGCAGGAGCTGGACGCCCTTGTTGGTGAGCAGCTTGCCGACGAAGAGGACCCGCGGCGAGCCTTCGGCCCAGCGGCGCACGGCGGCGGCGGCCTCGGGGCCCTCGCGGCCGAAGCTCTCGTCGGCGGTCTCCCCGTCGAGGGCGTCGGCGAGACGGGCGAGCTTCGCCAGCGCCTCCCGCTCTCCAAAGGGCCGGAACAGCTCGGTGTCGATGCCGGGCGGCCCGAGGCGCGTCTTGGCGACCAGTGCCGGATCCTCGAGCGTCTCCCACAGGTCCTCGGCGGTGTGCGAAGAGCCGACGAGGACGCCGGCCGAGGCGTCAACGCCCTCGCGCGCGTAGGGCACGAAGCGCTCGGGATTCGGCATCACCGTGTAGGAGAGGTCGGAGCCGTGAACCTTGGTCGCGAACTCCAGCCCGGCGCGGGCGAGGATCGCCGGGCCCATGATCAGGTGGTTGGCGAGGGCCGCGCCGGGCGCGCCATGCTCGTCGACGACCTTGCGGACGGCCTCCACGTTTGCGGCGAGGTAGTTCTCGAGCTCCTCCTCGCTCAGCTCGGGAAAGGTCTTGACCTCGAAGCCCTCGTATTCGTCGGCGACGTAGACCGGCAGCAGCCCGCCGATGTCGGGCACGTGGACCGTGACCGAGCCGGGGCCCTCTCCCCCCACCCACGGCAGCGCGCCCGCGTTGCGATCCTGGCAGAGCAGATGGACCTCGTGCCCGAGCCGCTTCAGCGCCTGGGCGAGGCTGGCGTTGTAGACGTTGGACCCGGTGCCGCGCAGCAGGTAGCCGTGGAATATGAGGATTCGCATGGAGGAAGGTGCCGCGCGAGCCATTGTTATGGTTCGCGCCGATGCAGAACCAGCGCCAGACCTACCGCCTGCGCGCGCCCGCTTCGGGCCGCGAGGCGATCGCCCCGGTCGACGCCGACGGCGTCTACGTCGACCGCGAGACCGGCGAGGAGATGGAGGTCGTCTCCCGAACCCTGCCGCTGGCCCCCTCGGAGTCGGCGCTGCTGCGGCGCCCCGAGAACCTACGCGCCTGCCGGCGCTGCGACCAGCTGATCGGTCTCGACGTCTCCGACTGCCCCTACTGCGGGCTGCGGCAGGGCGAGGCTTGACCCGCTACTGGGTCGCGGTCGCCGCCGTCTGCATCGGCGCCGCCGCGGGCATCGGCGCCGCCGGTTGCGGCAGCGACGACTCCGGCGACGACAGCTCGATCACGGTGCCGAGCATCGACACCGCGATCCCGTCGGTGACCACCACGGCGCCGACCGACGAAGGCTTCCCGACCAACCCCGACACGACGCCGGACGTCTACACCACACCGACCCAGACCAACCAGAACCAAAACCAGAATCAGAACCAGGGCAACGGCAACGGCGGCAGCTCGGCCGAGCAGAACTTCAACGACTACTGCAAGCAGTACCCCGGCGCCTGCGGGGACTGACACCAACCGGCGGCTGCTCCGCTTCGCGTCCGCGGCCGCCGGGACGAGGGTGCCGTCGGGGTGGACCTTATCGGCGTTGGCGTCGGTTTAGACGCCGCCGCGGACGACCGTCGCCGAATAGAGGAGGCGGGCGGTGTTGTAGTTGCAGGCGTACCGGCGCTGGCCGCCGAGCGCTTCCTGGGCAAACCCCGCCTTGATGTCGTCGGGGTTCGTGCACTTGCCGGTCTTGCGGCTCGCCAGCCAGGAGTTGTTCTTGGCGAGGCCGATCGCGAACACCGGGGCCCAGGTGGGCACGGTGAGGGCGACGATCTGGCCGGTGCGGACGGTCAGCGGCGCCCGCAGGGTGAAGGTGGTGGTCGTGCCGAGCAGGCCGTCGAGCGGCTCGACCGGCGTCTGTGACTTCAGCTTGTAGGCCCCGGGTGACTTCTTCAGCGGCTTCAGCACCGCGAGGCGGGCGCTGGGGTCGCCGCCATAGAAATCGTTGAAGAACTTCTTCTGGGTGTCGGTCGGTGCCGAGAGCTTCAGCGACCAGGCGACGACCTTGCCGTCGAACGGGGCGACGAAGACGTTGCTGGCATTGCCGATCTTCCTCTGGAATCCGGTGACCCGGCCGATCGCCTGGCACGGGCTCGCCGGGCAGGCCGGCTGCGCGGTCTGGGCGCTCGCGCCGAGTACCACGAGCTTCGGCGACGGCGCCTTGGGCCGCTTCTTCGCGGCGGAAGCCGGGCCCACCACGCATGCGAGCG
The DNA here is from genome assembly GCA_963696625.1 of uncultured Solirubrobacterales bacterium. GTDB lineage: Bacteria > Actinomycetota > Thermoleophilia > Solirubrobacterales > 70-9 > JAWVFN01. The sequence goes on along the minus strand of CAVOKZ010000010.1, from coordinate 39,099 downwards.
CGAGCAGGCATGCGGCGGCCGCAGTCCAGGCGGGGCGGTGTCGCGGCAATGTGAACACGTCTTCCCAAACACATGTCTGGGCGAAGGTTGCGTGGCCGCTGGGACGCGAAGCGCCCTCACTATCCTCCCCCGCCGTGGCCGCGATCGAGGTAGTTGGGCTGGAACGCGAATTCGAGGGCCAGATCAAGGCCGTAGACGGCGTCGACCTCGAGGTTGCCGAGGGGGAGATCTACGGCTTTCTCGGACCGAACGGCGCCGGCAAGACGACCACCGTGCGGATGCTGACCACGCTGCTGGCGCCGACCGGCGGCCGGGCGGCGGTCGCCGGTCACGACGTCTCGACCGAGGCGCCGGAGGTCCGCAAGGCGATCGGCGTCGCGCTCCAGGAGGCCGCCCTCGACCCGCTGATGACGGGCCGCGAGCTGATCCACCTACAGGCGACGCTGCACGGGATCCCGCGAAAGCGCGGCAAGGAGCTCGGCAACGCGCTGCTCGAGCGCGTCGGCTTGACCCACGCCGCCGACCGCCAGGTTGGCACCTACTCGGGGGGCATGAAGAGGCGCCTGGATCTCGCATCGGCGCTGGTCCACGGCCCGAGCGTGCTCTTCCTCGACGAGCCGACGACCGGGCTCGACCCGGTCAGCCGCCAGTCGATCTGGGAGGAGGTCTCGAAGCTGAACGACGAGGGCGCGACCGTCTTCCTCACCACCCAGTACCTCGAGGAGGCTGACAAGCTCGCCGACCGGGTCGGGATCATCGACTCGGGCAGGCTCGTCGCCGAAGGCACGCCCCGCCAGCTCAAGGCCGAGGTCGGGCGCCCCCATCTCGTGATCGCGCCCGCCGACGGGCGGTCCCCGGACGCCGAGACCGTGCTCGCCCGCTTCGGCAAGCCACTGCCGCCGCAGGTTGGCAAGCTGCTGGTCGAGCTCGAGGGAGGCGCGACCGAGATCGCGCCGGTCGTCCGCGCTCTCGACGAGGCGGGGATCCTGGTCGAGTCGCTCGACCTTGTCGAGCCGACGCTTGACGACGTCTTCGTCGCCAAGACCGGCTACCACCTCGAGGGCGACGGCGAGTGACCACCGGCGGGCTGGTCACCAACCTGCGGGTGATCGGCGCGCTCGGCACGCGTTCCGTGCGCCAGACCTTCCGGCGGCCGCAGCTCGTTGCGCCGATCTTGATCTTCCCCACCGTGCTGCTCGCGGTGCAGACGGGCGGGGCCGGCGGCGCGGTCAACCTACCCGGCTTCCCCCACGTCGAGAGCTTCCTCGCCTTCATGCTCGCCGGAGCGATGGTCCAGGCGACCCTGCTGGCCGGTAACAGCGGCGGCCTGGCGCTGGCTCTTGACATCGAGATGGGATTCACCGACCGCCTGCTCGCGGCGCCTATCTCCCGCTTCTCACTCGTCCTCGGGCGCCTCGCCGGGGTCGCGATCATGGGCGCGATGACCGCGGTCTGGTTCCTGGCGATCGGGGTGATCTTCGGCGGCACCATCGAGGCGGGGATCCCGGGCGTGCTGCTGATCATCGTCATCGTCGCCGCCTCGGCACTCGCTTTCGGCGGCCTCGGTTCGGCCATCGCGCTGAAGACCGGAAAGGCCAGCGTCGTCCAGGGCCTGTTCCCGCTGATCTTCGTGATCCTCTTCCTCTCCAACGCCTTCTTCCCCGCCAATCTGATGCTCGAACCGGCGGCGACCGTCGCCGACTACAACCCGCTGAGCTTCATCGTCGACGGGATCCGCGAGCCGATCGTCTCCGGGCTGTCGGCCACGGACACGGCGCAGGCCTTCGCGGCGCTCGCCGGCCTCGGGGCGCTCGGGGTCGGGCTCAGCGCGATGGCGCTGCGCGGGCGGCTGAGGACGGGCGGATGACAACCCGCGACGACCTGCGAATGCTCGCGGCGCTGGTCCGGCGCTCTGCCAACGAGCTGGCCCGTGTTCCGGGCGCCGCGATCCCCGGTGTGCTGGCGCCGACGATCTTCTTCCTCGGGATCACCAGCGTCTTCGGCCACCTGACCCAGCTCCCCGGCTTCACCTCGACCAGCTTCCAGAGCTTCATCATCCCGGTCAGCCTGCTCCAGGGCGCGTCGTTCACGGGCGCCGCCCAGGGGGTCAACCTCGCCCGCGACATCGAGGCCGGCTGGTTCGACCGGCTGCTCGCCTCGCCCGCCCCGCGGCCGGTGCTGCTCGCCTCGATCATGATCACCGCGGCGATGCGGTCGCTGATCCCGGCCGCGGTTCTGCTGACCGTTGCACTGGCGACCGGCGCCCACTTCCCGGGCCTGCTCGGCCTGATCCTCGCTCTGATCGCGATGATGGGAATTTCCGCAGTCGCCGCCAACTGGGCCACGTCGCTGGCGCTCAAGTACCGCTCGCAATCGGCGGCCCCGCTGATGCAGATGGGCATGTTGCTTGCGATCTTCCTGACCACCGCCTACGCACCGCTCGACCTGCTCCAAGGCTGGCTGCAGACCGTCGCCCGCTGGAACCCCATCACCCAGGTGCTCGAGCTCGCGCGCCAGGGCTTCATCGGCGGAGTCACCTGGGACGACACCTGGCCCGGGCTGCTGGTTCTCGCCGGGCTGGCGGCGATTCTCTACTACGCCGCGCTGCGCGGGATGCAGCGCATAACCGAGACGTGAAATCAGATCCACCAGGCTCGAGCCCCCGTCCCGCCGGCCCCGGACGCGAAGCGGAGGAGCCGACGGTTATGGGGATTGCGGAGCGAACGCTCCGCAATTCTTGGGCCGAAGGAGAGCGGGACGGCGTTCCGTACGCGTACACGGCGCCGAGCCCGGGGCACTACCCGTGGCAGTGGTACTGGGACTCGTGCTTCACCGGCCTCGTCTGGCGGCGATTTGACCCCGAGCGGGCGCGGCGCGAGCTGACCAGCCTGCTCAACGGGATGCGCGAGGACGGCTTCATCGGCCACACGATCTTCTGGAAGGGCCACGTCGACTGGCGCCGGCGCTGGTTCTACAACGTCGACTCGGGAAAGGCCCCCCACACCTCGACGATGCAGCCGCCGCTGCTCGCCTGGGCCTGGAAGATAGCCGTCGGCGACCCGGCCTCGGAGCCGCGCATCGCGCGCCACCACGAGTGGCTGCAGGCCAACCGCGACCTCGAGGGCGACGGACTGCTGTGGCTGATCCAGCCCGACGAGTCGGGGCTCGACTCCTCGCCGAAGTTCGACCCGGTTTGGGGCCGGCGCGCGCACGCGCACATCGGCTTCGCCCTTCTCATTCGACGGAACCGAAAATTGATGTGGGACGCGCGGCGGATCCGCGACGCCGGCGGGCCGGTGATCTGCGAGGTGATGACCAACGTGCTCTGGGGGCTGGCGCGGATTGCGAACGGCCAGCCGTCGATCACGCAGGCGCTGATCGACCGCTGCTGGGACGAGAACCGCGGCCTGTTCCTCGACCGGGTCGAGCCCTCGGGCGAGCGGATCGGCGTCTCGACCTGGGCGGCGCTGGCGCCGCTGGCGCTGCCCGACCTGCCAGAGGAGATCGGCCGGCGGCTGGTCACCGAGCACCTGCTCGATCCAGAGAGGTACTGGACCCCGGTGCCGCCGACCTCGGTCTCGCGCCAGGATCCGAGCTTCGAGCCGCGCGAGTGGCAGACGCTGCGCGGCCGCCGCTACTGGCGCGGCCCGATGTGGGTCAACTCGGCCTGGCTGCTGTGGATCGGGCTGCTTCGCCTCGGCTTCCAGGCCGAGGCCGACCACCTCGCGAACGCGGTCTGCGACGTTTATGCGCGCGAGGGCTCACGCGAGTTCTACGAGCCGTTCAGCGGCGAGGGCCTCGGCGCGGTCGACTTCGGCTGGTCGGCGCTCGCGGCCGAGCTCGCCGAGCCGGACCCTGCGGCCGCGCGCAGCTACTTGTAGCGGTAGGTGATGCGGCCGCGATCGAGGTCGTACGGGGAGAGCTCGATCTTGACCCGGTCGCCCGGGAGGATGCGGATGTAGTGGCGGCGCATCTTGCCTGAGATGTGGCCCAGCACCTCGTGGTCGTTGTCGAGCTTGACCCGGAACATGGTGTTCGGCAGGGCTTCGGTGATCTCGCCCTCCATCTCGATCTTCTCTTCCTTCGCCATCGAAGTTATGGAGGGTAGCCGCAGCCGCCCCCGGACGCGAAGCGGAGGAGGCGGCGTTTCCTATCGGCCCTCGAAAGTGGCTTTCCCGGGTCCGTCTGCAAGGAAGCTCTTGACCGCGTTTTGCAGGTCTTCGCTGGCGAAGAGCATGGCGAACTGCTCGGGCGTGACGGCGTCGGCCGCGTCGACCCCGCCCGCGCGGTAGGCGCGGATGATGCGCTTGGTCGCACCGTGGGCGACTGTCGGGCCGTCGGCGAGCTTGTGGGCGAACTTCATCCCCGTCTCAAGCAGCTCGTCATCGCCGACGACGCGGTTGACGACGTGCCAGCGCTCGAGCGTCGCCGCGTCGTATAGCCCGCCGCTCATCACGAACTCCGAGGCGCGAGCGGGGCCCGCGCGCTCGGCCATCCGCTGGGTGCCGCCGGCGCCGGGCGTCAGCCCGACCACCGCTTCGACCAGACCGAACTTCGCCGACTCCGTCGCCCAGAGCATGTCGCAGCCCAAGGCGACCTCGAGCCCCGCAGTCAGGCACAGCCCGTGGACGAGGGCGAGGGTCGGGATCGGCAGCTCCTCGAGCCGGCGCACGGTGGCGATCAGCTCGCCGAAGCGCTCGGGGTTGCCCTCGTCGACGACCTTCTGGAAGACGTTGACGTCGACGCCGCCACTGAAGGTGTCACCGTCGGCGCGCCAGACGAGGCAGCGCGCGTCGGAGCCCTCGACCTCGTCGACGCACTCGGTCAGCGCCGACCAGGCATCGTCCCCGAACAAGTTGAGGGGCGGGTTGGAGAGCACCATCGAGGCGACGCCGCCGTCGCGCTCCAGCCGCACGGTCATACCCGCAGCTCCTCGGCCGTGGCGGCGATCTCGTCGCTGTCGCCGGGCTCGGGAATCCAAGGCAGCTTCAGCGGGTCATCGGAATAGCGCGGGATCACGTGCAGATGGAAGTGAAAGACCGTCTGCCAGGCGGCGGCGCCGCAGGCGTTGAGCACGTTGATGCCGTCGGCGCCGAGCGCCTCTCCCATCCGCTTCGCCAGACGCTGGGCGGCGACTGTGGCCGCCGAGAGGTCGCCGGTCGAGATCTCGATCAGGTCGGCGGAGTGGTTGCGGGGGACGACCAGGGCGTGGCCGCGGGTCGCGGGGTTGATATCCATGAAGGCGACGGTGTCGTCGTCGGAGTCGACGATCTGGCCGGGGATGTCCCCGGCGATGATCCCGCAGAAGAGGCAGTCCTCGGCCACGGCGAGACCCTATCGAACGCACAACGGCCCGCTCGCGCGGGCCGTCGTGCGTTGCAGATGATGCGGTGATTCAGGGAGCGGGCGTACTGGTGACCGTGACGGTGACCGGGGCACTGGTCAGCGCGCCGCAGACGTGCACGCGGTTGCGCTTGCCCTTCGCCTTGCCCTTCTTCTTGCCCTTGCCCGACTTGCGGATGGCCTCATCGACCGTCGCCGTCAGGGTGTAGGGCGTGCTGGTGGTCGGCGCCACGTTCGCCGGCAGCGTGATCGCGGCCGTGTAGTTGCCGTTCGAAATGGTCGTGGCGATGACCTCTGGACCGGCGGAGGTGCCGTCGGCCTTGGTCAGCGTCAGGTGAACCGTGCGGTTCTTGCGGCAGCTCGCCTGCGAGAACACGTTGCCCGAAGCCGTGGTGGTGGTCGAACTGACCGCCGGGCTCGGGGCGACGAGGCTCACGGTCCCGCCGTGGGTCTTCGACGCCTTCGGCGGCTTCGTCGGCTGGGCTGCAATCGCCGAAGCGGCCACAAGCCCAAGGATTGCCCCAGAAACTGCCAGAGCACTGATTGTCTTACGCATGCGTGTATCTCCTTCTCTCTGCCCGACGCGCCATCGAGAGATGTCCCGCGGACGCTGGGCGGTTATTGCTGTCAGCACCCCGTAAGCGGCGGAGCTGCGCAGGGGGTTACGGGCCTGGACGCTCTCTGGAGGGCGTCAGATCAGCGTTCGGGCACGCTCGATCGCCTGCTTGCGACCGGAGATCTCGCCGGCGAACGCCGCCGCCCGCAGCTCCCCCAGCAGCCGCCCCACCTCCGGCCCCTGTTCGAGTTCCAACGCCTCGGCTAGCTCCTCGCCACGGATCGGCGCCTCGGGCGGCGCGGCGCGCCAGTCGAGCGCCTCGCCGAGCATCTCCCGGGCGAGGTCGAGGTGGGCCTGGATCATCTCGGCGCTCGCGAGCGGGCCGCTGCCGCGCGCCGAGAGCCGGTCGGCGACGGTCAGCAGGGTGACGTCGGCGCTGACCGGCTCGGTCACGCTCAGGTAGTCGTATACCTGGCGCCGCGAAAGCGGCCGCTGGGGCACTAGAAAGCCGAGGCGGAGATGGTGCCGGGTCAGGTACTGCAGATGGGTGCTCAGCGCGCGGCTCGTCTTCAGCCGCTGCATCAGCTCGGCGATCATCTCGGCTCCGACTGAGTCGTGGCCGATGAAGGTGACGTAGCCGTCGCGCTCGCCGCGGGTCGCGGGCTTGCCGATGTCGTGGAGGATCGCGGCGAAGCGCAGGGCGCCGCCGCGGGTGATCTCGTCGGCGAGCGCCTCGTCGAGCAGGGCCTGGACGTCGGCGGCGCGGTCGCCGGCGATCCGCTCGAGGTCGGCCTCGATGCCGAGCCACTCCTCGAGCACCGTCAGCGTGTGGCCGTGGACGTCGAGGTGGTGGTTCGGGTTCTGGACCACGCCGCGCAGCCCGTCGAGCTCGGGGAGCACGACGGCGGTGATCGCGAGCTCGTCCATCAGCTCGAGGCCGCGCATCGGAGCGGGGCCCGCGATCAGCGCCCGCAGCTCGGCGAAGATCCGCTCGCCTGCGGGGTCGGCGGCCTTCGCCGCCTGAGAACGCGCGAGCGCGACCGTCGCCGGCTCGGGGGCGAGATCGAGCGCCGCGCCGAGGCGGGCCGCGCGCATCAGCCGCAGCGGGTCGTCACTGAAGCTGCGCTCGGAGACCGCGCGCAGGGTCCGCCGCTCGAGGTCCGCGAGCCCCGCGAACGGGTCGACCGGGTCGCCGCCGCCCAGGGGAATGGCGGCAGCGTTGAGGGTGAAGTCGCGCTCGCCGAGGTCGGCCTCGATCGAGGCACCCCGCAGGGCCGAGACGTCGGCCTGCCAGGCGCCGTCGCGGGCGACCGCCCGCCAGGTGTTGAAACGATCGGAGATCTGGAAGACGTGGGCGTCGCCGGCCCGCGCGATCGCCCGCGCGGCGCCCGCCTCCTCCCCCTCACGGATCGCGAGGTCGAGATCGGTGACCTCGGCGCCGAGGGCGGCGTCGCGGACCGCGCCGCCGACGATCCAGGCCTCGGAGTCGCCGAGCGCCTCACGCGCGGTCTGCACCGCCTTCGCGTTCGCGAGCCGCTCGGCGATATTCGCGCTCATGCCGGGACGCGGGGGACCCTCGCCGAGATCCCACAGGTCACCTCGTAGTTGATCGTCCCCAGCTTCGCCGCCCACTCCTCGGCGAGGATCGCCTCGGAGCCGTCGCTGCCGATCAGCACCGCCGGCTCGCCCGAGGTCACCTCGGTCTCGGGTCCGAGATCGACGGTGAGGTTGTCCATCGAGATCGTGCCGACCACCGGATGGCGGCTGCCGCCGATCAGGACCTCGGCTTCGTTCCCGAGGCCGCGCCGGACCCCGTCGCCGTAGCCGATCGGCAGCACGCCGACCCAGGTGTCGCGCTCGGCGCGCCAGGTCCGCCCGTAGCCGGCGCTGTCGCCGGCGGCGAAGCGCTTGACGTCGGCGACATATGAATGCAGGCTGAGCGCCGGGGTCAGCCCGGCCTTCGCGGGGTCGCCCTGGGAGGGGTCCATGCCGTAGATCGCGACGCCGCAGCGCACGAGGTCGAAGTGCGTGCGCGGATCGCGAAGGGTGGCGGCGCTGTTGGCGGCGTGGAGCGCGACCTCGGGGTGGGCGTCCTTCACCTCCCGCGCCAACGGCTCAAAGCGCCCGAGCTGCTCCTCCATGAACGAGGCGTCCTCCTCGTCGGCGGTGGCGAAGTGGGTCCAGAAGCCCGCCAGCTCGAGATTCGGGTCCTCGGCGCAGGCGCGAACCAGGTCGCGCAGGACGTCCGGATCCCTCTCGCCGAGCCGCCCCATGCCGCTGTCGTGCTTGACGTGGACCCGCGCCGGCTTGCCGGCCTTGGCCGCCTCGCGCGATGCGAGCGCGCGGAATCGCTCCTTCCAGACGGCGATCTCGGCTCCGGACTCGAGCGCGAGCCTCACCTCGCCGGGGCTGAGGGCGCCGAGGACGAGCAGCTTGGCCTCGGGGAAGGATGCCCGCAGCTCCGCGGCTTCAGCGGCGGCGGCGACCGCGAGCCAGGTGGCGCCGCCGTCAATCGCCGCCCGTGCCGCCGTCTCGGCGCCGTGCCCGTAGCCGTCGGCCTTGACCACGGCGCAGAGCTCCGCCCCGTCGAGCTTGCCCGCGAGCAGTTCGCAGTTGCGCGCGATCGCGCCGGCGTCGATCCGCGCGAACGCCCGATCGGTGACCTCGGTCACGGCCTCAGGCCGGCCGGTAGCGAGTCGATCACGTCGCCGGCGATCACCGACTCGGGGCCGATCCGCCCGGCGGCATCGAGTCCCGCGCGGGAGTGAGCGAAGACCGCGGCGCAGGTCGCCTCGAACGGCTCGAGCCCGCGCGCGATCAGGGCGCCGATCACGCCGGAGAGCACGTCGCCCGTGCCGGCGGTGGCGAGCGCCGGGCTCGAGAGGCGGTTGATCGCGATGCGCTTGCCGTCGGTGACGATCGAGTCGTCGCCCTTGAGCAGGACGACCGCGCGCGCCTGCTTCGCCGCGCCCTGGGCGCAGGCGAGGCGGCGCGCCCCGACCGTGCTCGACTCGGTGCCGAGCATGCGGCCCATCTCCCCCGCGTGAGGAGTGAGCACGGTCGGGCCCTCGCGGCCGGCGAGGGCGCTGATCGAGCCGGCATGGGCGTTGAGGCCGTCGGCGTCGATCACCAGCGGGGACTTGATCCGGATCGCCGCCTCCTGGGCGAAGTTCGCGGCGCCGAGGTTCTTGCTGAGACCGGGGCCGAGCACCACCGCTTCGGCGCCGTCGCAGACCTCGAGCACGCGCTCGCCGGCGGCGGGCCGCAGGTGGCCCTCGCGGCCGGGCAGTCCCGCGGTCATCACCTCGGTCAGCTTGATCGCGTAGATGTGCTCGAGCTCAGCCGGCACGGCGACCGTCGCGTAGCCGGCGCCGCTGCGGATCGCCGCCGAGGCGACCATCGCCACCGACCCGGTCAGCCCTCGCGAGCCGCCGACGACGACGACGCGGCCGGAGTCGAACTTGGTCGAGCTCGGCGTGCGCGGCGGCGGCAGGCGCAGCACGTCCGAGTTGATCAGCCCCGCCGTCGGCTCGACCGGCGGCCCGGGCGGGATCCCGATCTCGGCGACCTCGAGCTCGCCGGTGCGCGACTTGCCGGGCTCGATGAAGTGGCCGATCTTGGCGGCGTGGAAGGTGACGGTGACGTCGGCGTCGACCGAGACGCCCTGGACCTCGCCGCTCGAAGCCGAGACGCCGGAGGCGATGTCGGCCGAGACCACGCGGGCCCCGCAGCCGTTGATCGCCTCGATCGCCGCCTTGGCCGGATCGCGGGGCTCGCCCTCGAAGCCGGTGCCGAAGATCGCGTCGATGACCAGCCCCGAGCCTTCGAGGGCCTCGGCGAGGCCGGCGCCCGCCATCGTCTTCGCGGTCGGAAAGCGGTCGAAGTTCGTGCGGGCGTCGGGCGAGAGCTCGTCGCTGGCGGCGAGCATCAGCACCTCGACGTCCTGGCCCATCTCGCTCAGCCAGCGGGCCGCGACGAGGCCGTCGCCCCCGTTGTTGCCCTTGCCGCACACGACCCGCACCGGCCCTTCCCCGATCCAGGGCTCGGCGATCGCCGCCAGCGATCTGCCCGCGGCCTCCATCAGGTCGATCGAGGAGACGCCCTGATCGCCGATCGCCCAGGCGTCGACCGCGCGCATCTGCTCGGCGTCGAGCACAGGGTCGAGCCAGTCCGCCATTAGGCGGTCAGCCTAGAGGCAGGGCTCAGCCGACGAAGGCAACCGCGGCCGCGGTCTCGCGCGAGTGGGTCAGCGAGACCTCGACCTCCCTGCCCGAGGCGGCTTCCGCGGCGGCGCCGCTGAGCACGACGCTGGGCGGCTCGCCCGCGACGATCTCGATCTCGCGCACGCCGAAGTGGCGCAGGCCGAGGGCCTTGATCACGGCTTCCTTGGCGGCGAAGCGGGCGGCGAGATGGCGGCCGGGCCTCGCGCGCTCGGAGGCGTAGGCGAGCTCGGCCTCGGTGAACAGCCGCTCGGCGAGGCGCGGATGGCGCTCGAGCGCGGCCTCGAGTCGCTCGATCTCCAGCAGGTCGATGCCGACGCCCATCGCTATTCGGCGCCGAGGATGATCTCGAGGGCGTCTTCGTTGCCGACCGTCAGATAGGAGAGCCGCTTGAGGTAGGGCTCGAGCAGCTTGAAGTCGGGGTTGTCGAGGCCGGCGCTTGCGGCGAGGTAGTCGATGGCCACCTTGGCGGAGACGAAGAAGGCCGGGCCGTCGTCGCCGAGAGCGCCGCTGGCGGCGGCGAACGCGGGTGAAGCCTCAAGCTTCTTGATCGGGGTCAGCGCCGCCGCCGTCGCGCTGTCGCCGAGGGCGATGATGACCCTTCCTTTCTGCTGGACGACGTTGATGGGCTGCGACGTACGGGTCGGCTCCGTCGGCTCGATCAAACCCGTCGTACTCGTCGTCTCCGTCGTCTCTGTCGAATCCGTCGTGTCGGAATCCCTGATGATCGTGAAGCCGGCGCCCTCACCGCTGAGGCCGAGCGGCTCCACCGTCCCCAGGCCCTGCTCGGCGGCGACCGAGCGCAGCGCGTCGACCGTCTGCGCCGCGGCCGCATCGTCGGTCGACTCGAGCACCAGCGCCCCCTCGAGCGAATCCGGGTCGGTGCCGCGGATGAACAGCGCGGCGTCGCCGAGCCAGGGGAAGACCTCCTCGTTGAGGTCGATGCCGGTCTGCGACTCGACCGCCGCGGCGACGACTCCCTTGCCGATCCCGGGGATGCCGGCCGCTTCGATCCTGTCGGCGAGGCCCTTGAGCCTGCCGCCGAAATCGCCGACCCCGACCGCGAGCCAGGCGTCGGAGGGCAACGAGCCCAGGACCTTCGAAGGCTCGGTGGTGCCGAGCCCCGGGACGCCCACGACGTCGAGCGAGATGCGCTTGTCGCCCGCCTGGGCCGCGGCGGTAAAGGTGCCCTTGATGCCGAGCCGGGAAAGGACGTTCTGGACCGTGCTCTCGGGGACGCCGTTGTCCTTGGCGACCCGGGCGACCAGCCCGTTGACGTCGCCGTAGATCCGCCCGAGCGCGTCGCTCGGCAGTTCGTCGACCGCGTCGCGGAAGCGGTCGCTGTTGGCGAGGGACTCGCCGTCGGAGGCGTCGATCGCCGCCTTGAAGGCCGGCCGGTCGCCGAGCGCGACGAAGTCGCCGATCGCGCCGAAGGCGTTGCCGTCCTCGTCGATCTCGTAGGAGACGCCCTTGTACTCCTCCCCGGAGAGGTTGGCCGACGCCGAGGAGAGAAGCTCGACGCCCGCCTCCGGGTCCTCGGACTGGACCGCGGTCAACGCCGGAGCGTCGTCGGCGAAGCCGATTGTGAACACGCCGCCCTCGTCGCCGAGCCAGGGCTCGACGTCGTCGGCGAAGGTCTTGTCCTCCCCGTTGTGCTGGAACCGTTCGTCGATCAGGCCGGTGATCTTCGAACCCGGGCTGTCGGTGTCGAGCACCGCCGAGAGAAAGCTGTCGAGGCTGTCCTTGAGATCGCCCTCCGGCTTGATCACGGCGTCGGCGTAGAGCGAGGCGTCCGGCGGCGTGATCTCGGTGATCCCGGTTTCCGGGGTGACGGCCTCCCCGCCGCCGTCTCCGCCGCAGCCGGCGGCGATCGCAGCGGCGGCGAGCGCAACGCAAATCAGGCCCAAACGCAGGGAAAACCTCATGACCGCGGCATCGTAGCCGCGATCAGCCCGCGGGAATCAGCTCACTTCTTCTTCTTGCACTTCTTCTTTTTCTTCGCGACCGCGGCGTGGCGCTTGCCCTTCTTCTTCTTCTTGCACTTCTTCTTCGCCGCCGTCGCGACGCCGTTGAGGCGGAACATCTCGTCGGCTGAGCCGGCGGGCCCCGGACAACCGGGCGCGCTGCGGACCATGAAGGAGGTGCACCCGCTGAACAGCGTTCCCGCCGTGTCGCGGAAGGCGGCCGGGCTGCCGGATTGAAGGACGCGGTTCTGCCAGTACCACTGCTCAGCCTGATAGTCGTTGAGGTTCACCTGGAACGAGAGCCAGTACTTGTGCCCGCCCGCGAGCGGCGCCCCGTTGACCGGCGCGGAGAAGCTCGGCCCCGTTAGCCCGTTGGAGGGAATGATGTTCTTCCTCGCAAAAGCCTCGATACCGGGCAGGTTGCCCTGGTCGTGGTAGACGTAGACGTTGACGCTCTGCACCGGCCCGTTGCCGAGGTTGTAGAAGCCGGTCACGTCGACCGACCCAATCGTCCAGATCTGCCCGGCTGGCACGTCGAAGTCGTCGGCGGCCTGGACGTCGGCGTTCGGAGCCCCGGTGCCGAACTGTGACGTCACGCCGTTGATGGCCGGGTTGTTGTTCTGGTCGTGGAGAACCGCGGCGCCGGCCGCCGCCGGGATCGCAAGGCACGCGCCCGCCGCCGCGACCACAACCGCCCTGAAAGCTCCCCTACTGAACATCTCGAACCTCCGGTTCGCGAACGCTTGCTCCGCGGCGGAAACTACTCGACCGTCACCGTCTTCGCAAGGTTGCGCGGCTGGTCGACGTTGAGCCCGTTGAGGCGGGCGATGTAATAGGCGAGCAGCTGGAGCGGCAGGATCGAGAGGATCGGCTCGAGGATCCAATCGGTCTCGGGAACGAAGATCGTCTGGTCGGCGACGTCGGCGACCCGGTCGGCGCCTTCGCTGGCGATCGCGACGACGTCGGCGCCGCGCGCGCGTACCTCCTCGACGTTGGAGAGGACCTTGTCGAGGACGGGGCTGTTGGTGGCGACGGCGATCACCGGCGTCGACTCGTCGAGCAGGGCGATCGGCCCGTGCTTCATCTCCCCGGCCGCGTAGGCGTCGGTCGGGATGTAGGAGATCTCCTTCAGCTTCAGCGCGCCCTCGAGACACACGGGAAGGCCGATGTTGCGGCCGAGGTAGAGGAAGAAGCGCTGGTTGTGGTGCGAGCGTGCGATCGCCTGAACCCGCTCGTCGACCGAGGCGATCGTCTCGCCGATCTGCGACGGGATCCGCTTCAGGGCGGCGATCAGGTCGGTGAGCTCCTCCTTGGAGAGGGTCTCGCGCAGTTCGGCGAGGCGCAGGGCGAGGAGGTACATGCCGGCGACCTGGCTGACGAAGGTCTTGGTCGCGGCGACCCCGATCTCGAGCCCGGCGCGGGTGAAGAGGACGGCGTCGGCGTCGCGGGTCGCCTGGCTGCCCATGATGTTGGTGATCGCGAGGACCTTGGCGCCGCGCTCGGAGGCGAGGCGCATCGCCGCCAGCGTGTCGGCGGTCTCGCCCGACTGGGTGATGCCGATCACGAGGTCGCCGTCGCCGATCACCGGATCGCGGTAGCGGTACTCGGAGGCGACGTCCATCTCGACCGGGATCCGGGCCCACTGCTCGATCGCGTAGCGGCCGACGAGGCCCGCGTGGTAGCTGGTGCCGCAGGCGACGATCACGATCCGGTTGATGTTCTTGAGGAACTCGTCGTCGAGATCGACGTCCGACAGATCGACCGAGTCGTCCTCCGGCAGCCGGTCGGCGATCGTCTCGGCGACCGAGTCGGGCTGCTCGTGGATCTCCTTCATCATGAAGGTCGGGTAGCCGCCCTTCTCGGCGGCGTCCTCGTCCCAGGTGACCTCGTCGACGTCGCGGGCGACCGGGGTGCCGCCGGCGTCGGTGATCTCGACGCCCTCGGGCGTGACCGTGACGATCTCGCCGTTCTCGATCATCATCACGTTGCGGGTCTGGGCGAGGAAGGCGGGGATCGCGGAGGCGAGGAACTGCTCGCCCTCGCCGGTGCCGACGATCAGCGGGCACTCCTTGCGGGCGCCGACCAGGGTCTCGGGGTGGTCGAGGTGCATGGCGACGAAGGCGTAGTGGCCGCGCAGCTCGGCGAAGGCGGCGCGCACGGCGGCGGTCAGATCGCCCTGGTCGTGCTTCTCGATCAGGTGCGAGACGATCTCGGCGTCGGTCTCGGAGCTGAAGTGGTGGCCCTCGGAGGAGAGCTGGTCGCGGAGCTCGCCGTGGTTCTCGACGATCCCGTTGAGGACGATGTGGATCTTGTCGTTGCAGTCGCCATGCGGGTGGGCGTTCTCCTCGGTGACGCGGCCGTGAGTCGCCCATCGGGTATGGGCGACGCCGATCGTCGCCGGCATCTCGGCCACGGCGACGCCGCCGTTGCCGCCGGCCTCGGCCTCGGCCTCGACCGCCGCCCGCAGGTTGGCGAGGTTGCCGACCGCGCGCACGGAGTCGATCTGACCGTCCGAGACAACCGAGACGCCGGCCGAGTCATAGCCTCGGTATTCGAGCTTCTCGAGCCCGGCGATCAGCAGGTCCCGGCACGGTCGGTTGCCTACATATCCGACTATGCCGCACATAAGAGGAGGACACAGGGTAGCGGCGACGGGGTCCAGGCATGAAAAAGCGGGTCCCAGGCATACTGCCCGTCCGCGTGCCCGCCTCCTCAACAGACGCTTTCTCGGCCCTCGCCGAGCGGTACGGGGACGCCGGCAAGACCGCCGCCGAGAATCTCGAGCGCTGGCTCTCCGGGGACGTTTCCTTCGCCGAGCCGGAGGCGATCAAGCGTGTCGTCGAGGCCGGCGACCTCCCCCTCCTGCTCGACTCGTTCTGGCGCGACCTGCCGATCGGCACCGGCGGCCGCCGTGGGCGCGTCGGCTTCGGGCCGAACCGCTTCAACCGCGCGATCGTCGCCAGCTCGATCCAGGGGCACTGTGACTTCCTGCGCTCCGAGCACGAGGGCGACCTCACGGTCGTCGTCGCCAACGACGTCCGCGTCTACAACGACATCAACGGCGCCTATGCCGAGACCCTGGGAGACGACAACCCCCTGCTCGGGCTCTCCTCGCGCGACCTGGCGGGCTTCGCCTGCCGGATCTACGCGGCAAACGGGATCCGCTGCTTAATGGCCAGGCCCGGCGACCCCGAGGGCCTGGTGACGACTCCCGAGCTGGCCTGGTTCATCACCGAGCTGGGCACGACCGGCGGCACCAACTTCTCGGCGTCGCACAACCCGCCCGACGACAACGGCGTCAAGTTCTTCAACGAGCACGGCGGCCAGCCGGTGCCGCCCGAGGACGAGCGGATCGTCGAGTTCATCCGCAACGCGGGCGAGGTCAAGCTGATCGGGTTCGACGAAGCGGTCGAGCAGGGCCTGGTCGATGACGTCCCCGCCGCCGCGCAGGAGGCGTACTTCGGGGCCTACGCCGATCTCTCGGCGCTCGCCGAGGGCGGCGAGGAAGCGAAGATCGTCTACACGCCACTCTGCGGCTGCGGCGGCCAGACCTGCGGCGCGCTGCTCGAGCGCAGCGGCATCCCGGTCACGACCCCCGCCGACCAGGGCCCCGACGGCAGGTTCACGCCGATCCCGTTCCGGGCGCCGAACCCCGAGGTGCCGGAGGCGACCACCCCGGCGATGGCCTTCGCCGACGAGCAGGGCGCGGCGCTGGTGCTCTCCTCCGACCCCGACGCCGACCGGGTCGGCCTCGACCTCAAGGGGCCGGGCGGCGACTGGCAGCACCTGACCGGCAACCAGATCGCGGCGGCTCTCTGTTACTTCGTGGTCGCCGACCCCGACGGCCCGCAGCGCAAGGGAATCGTGGTGACGACTGCGGTGACGACCAAGCTCCTGCGGCGGATCGCCGAGGCCGCCGGATCGCAGATCGTCGACGACCTGCTGGTCGGCTTCAAGTACGTGGCGAAGGTGATCGTCGCTCTCGATCGTGACGGGCGCTACGGCGAGGTCACCGGCAAGGGCGACGACGTCGTCTTCGCCGCCGAGGAGAGCCACGGGCTGATGCTCAGCCCGGCGATCCGCGACAAGGACGCCGCACCGGCGGCGCTGCTGCTCGGCATCCTCCACCGCCGGCTCGCCGCGGAGCGCCGAACGATCCGCGACTACTACGTCTCGATCCTCGACCAGCTCGGCGGCCACGCCGAGGCCGCCCGCTCGCTGGTGATGACCGGCGAGAAGGGCGTCGAGAACACGACCAAGACGATGGCCTCGCTGCGCGCCGAACCGCCGAACGAGATCGGCGGCGTCGCCGTCACCAGGGCCGTCGACTTCCTCGACGACTCCGCATACGGCCCGATCCTCTCCGACACCGACGCCAGCTCCCGCAACGTTCTCCAGTACTTCCTCGAGGGCTACGCCGTCACCGTCCGCCCTTCGGGCACCGAGCCCAAGGTCAAGATCTACGTCCAGGCGCTGCCCGAGGCCGCGACCGAGGACGGTCTCGCCGGCGAGGCCCTGCTCGACCACATGAACGAGCGAGCCGACGCGATGGCGATCGCCGCCTACAAGGACCTCCTCCTCGCCCGCATCGGCGCCGAGCTCTCCGACGCCGCCCTGCGCCTCCCCGACATCATCTCTCTCGACGAGAAGCTGCGCTTCGACTCCGAAGTCATCCCCCAGGTCAAGGCCGCAATCGAAGAGGGCAAGACCCTCGACGATCTCACCCCCGAGATCAAGGAATGGACCGCCGCGATGGTCCCCGGCGCCGACCCACTGCCGGCCGTGATCGGCCCGCTCGAAACCGCAGTTTCGACGCCAGCCTCATAGCGACGGCCCAAACCGCCAAACGCACGCAGCCCCCGCAACACAATCTCGACACATTCAGCGCGCCCGTCCTGAATCCGAGTCACCCCGTCTGAACCCAAACACGTTCAGATCTAAGTGAGGTCACACCAAGGGGTCTGACCCCTGGAGTGGAGGGGACTTAGATCGTGTGACAGAAGGCGCGCGGCTAGAGCTCGGCGCGGGCGACCTCCATCAGGCGGCCGAGGATCTCCGAGCACTCTTCCTCGGTCGGAGCCTCGACCATGATCCGGACGAGGGGCTCGGTGCCCGAGGGGCGGACGAGAACTCGGCCTCGGCCTTCGAGCGCCGCGCTCTCCTTTTCGATCGCCGCCTTCAACGCGGTCGCCTCGTCGAGGCGGTCGCGCTTGTCGGTCTTGATCCCGTCGAGCTTCTGGGGGAGCTTCTCGAACGGGATCGCCTCGGCGAGGTCGCGGCCGGCGAGGGCGCGCATCGTCAGCAGCGCGGCGCCGATGCCGTCGCCGGTCGGAACGTAGTCGCTCCAGATGATGTGGCCGGCCTGCTCGCCGCCGAGGGTCCAGCCCTTCTCGCGCAGCGCCTCGAGCACGTAGCGGTCGCCGACCGCGGTGGTCTCGGTCTCGATTCCGGCCTGCTCCATCGCCTGGTGGAAGCCGTAGTTGCTCATCACCGTCACCGCGACGCCGCCGCCGCCGAGCTTGCCCTCGGACTTGAGGAAGTGGGCGATCAGGCCGATCAGGTCGTCGCCGTCGTGGACGCGGCCGGTGCGGTCGATCGCCAGCATCCGGTCGCCGTCGCCGTCGAAGGCGAAGCCGACGTCGGCGCCGGTCTCGGCCATCTGTGGCGCCAGCTTCTCGATGTGGGTCGAGCCGACGCCGTCGTTGATGTTGCGGCCGTCGGGCTCGGTGGCAACTGCGATCACCTCGGCGCCGAGCTCGCTGAAGATCGCCGGCGCCGCGCGGTAGGTGGCGCCGTTGGCGCAGTCGAGCAGCACCTTGCTGCCGCCGAGGTCGATCGGGAACGAGGTGCGCAGCTCGCGCAGGTAGTCGTCGAGCGCGTTCTCGAGGGTGCGGACGCGGCCGATCGTCTCGCCGTCGGGGTCCTCGAGCCGGGCCTCGATCTTCGCCTCGGCCTCGTCGTCGAGCTTGTCGCCGCCCGCATCGAAGAACTTGATCCCGTTGTCCTCGTAGCTGTTGTGCGAGGCCGAGATCATCGCGGCGACGTCGAAGTTGAAATGCCGGGTGAGGATCGAGGCCGCCGGGGTCGGCAGCACGCCGGCGAGGAAGACGTCGGCGCCGGCCGAAGCGGCGCCGGCCGCCAAGGCGGACTCGAGCATCGGCCCCGACTCGCGGGTGTCGCGAAGGATCAGGAACTGGGGACGCTCGGCGCCGGTCTCGATCGCGGCGGCCTTGCCGAGCCGCGTCGCCAGCTCGGCGCTGAGGAAGCTGCCGGCCGGTCCCCTCACTCCGTCGGTACCGAAGAATCTGCGCTCGGCCACGGCGGGGCTTCTAGCGCTTCGAGAACTGCGGCTTCTTGCGGGCCTTCTTGAGGCCGGCCTTGCGCCGCTCCTTGACCCGCGCGTCGCGAGTCAGCAACCCGCGCTTCTTCAGCTCGGGGCGCAGGTTGGGGTCGATCTCGGTCAGCGCCTTGGCGATGCCGTGGCGGACCGCGGCGGCCTGGCCCGAGATGCCGCCGCCGTGCGCACGGGCGACGACGTCGACGGTTCCCTCGTAGCCGCTGGTGACCAGCGACTGCTTGGCGATCGTCTGAAGCTGCGGACGGGGGAAGTACTCCTCCAGCGGACGGCCGTTGATGACGATCGCGCCACCACCCGGCTTGATGATGACGCGGGCGACCGAGTTCTTGCGCTTGCCGGTCGCCGAGTAGCGGGCGTCCTTGGCAAGGTCGGCGGGCTTGATCGATGCCGCCGCAGGCTCGTCGCGGGTCTCGGCCGTGGCCTCGGCGTCGCGCTGGGCGCGCTCCTCGGCCTCGGCCTCGCGGCGGGCGCGCTCCTCAGCCGAGATCTCGCCTTCCTCCGAGATCGCGATCGGGTCGAGCTCGGCGCCGGGGATCGCGTCCTTCTTCTTGGCCGGTTCCTTCTTCTCATCCGGGGGCTGCTCGGCTTCGCCTGCGCTGCCTCCGGTCTCGGGCCCAGTTGTGGTGGACGAGCTGGATTCTCCGGTCGCCTCCTCCTGCGGGGTCTCCTCCTGCGGGGTCTCCTCCTGCGGGGTCTCCTCCTGCGGGGTCTCCTCCTGCGGGGTCTCCTCCTGCGGGGTCTCCTCCTGCGGGGTCTCCTCCTGCGGGGTCTCCTCCTGCGGAGCGTCGTTCTGCGGCTCGTCGTTCAAGTCGTTATCTCCAGTTCCTTGGGCTGCTGCGCGGCATGGGGGTGGTCGGTTCCGGCGTAGACCTTGAGCTTGGTGAGCTGCGCGCGGCCGAGCTTGTTGCGCGGCAGCATGCCCTTGACCGCCTTGCGCAGCACCTCTTCGGGCTGGCGGTCGAGCATCTCGTTCAGCGTCCGTGAGCGGATCCCGCCGGGGTAGCCCGAGTGGCGCCAGTAGCGCTTCTGCTCGCGCTTGTTGCCGGTCACGTGGACCTTCTCGGCATTGACGACGACGACGAAGTCGCCGGTGTCGACGTGGGGCGTGAAGTCGGGCTTGTTCTTGCCGCGCAGCACCGTCGCGATCTGGCTTGCGAGGCGCCCGAGCGTCTTGCCCTCGGCGTCGACGACGTACCAGTCACGCTGGCGGTTGGCGGGTGTGGCGACAAAGGTCTTCATCTCAAAAACAGCCGCACCCCGGGGCGCGGCCGACCCGGGAGAATAGGCCATTAGCGGAGGCCGATACGGCCCACCCCGGACGCGCTCTATTCCCGACACCCCGGGCGCGAAGCGGAGGAGGTGTCGGTTGATGTATTCCCCGGGCGCGAAGCGGAGGAGGTGTCGGTTGATGTATTGACACGACGGGTTGCCCTGTTATTCTCCCGCGCCATTGAGTGCCCAATTCCCGGTGGCCATGCCGCCGGGGAACGGGGGAACCAACTGGAGTCCAGTCAAGAAGGGCTCCGGGGCGAATCGGCCGAAGTTCTGGCCGTAGCGCTGTCTTTCTGCGCGAGCCCGTCAGCTAACCCCGTAGGCCCAGCGAAAGAGAATGACGGTGTCTTTCCGAAACCACGCGCTTTTCGCAACCGCGCTCGCGGCCTCGCTGCTGACCCTCGGGGCCGGCGTCGCCTCGGCGCAGACCACCGGTGGCGGCTCCACCGCCCCGTCCGACCCGACGGCCCCCGCCCCCGCCCCGCCCGCGGCCACCGGCGCCTACGTCTTCCCCGTCTCGGGCGCCCACACCTTCGGCCAGGGCTTCGGCGCCGCTCGCGCCGGCCACAGCCACATGGGCCAGGACATCATGGCCCCCTGCGGCACGCCGCTGGTCGCGGTCAGCCGCTCGATCGTCATCTACCGCAAGTTCCAGGGTCTCGCCGGCAACTACCTGGTGCTCAAGGACAAGCGCTCGAAGCAGAGCTACTTCTACGCCCATCTCGCCGCGCCCGCGATCGTGCTTCCGCGCCAGAAGGTGCTCCCGGGCCAGCAGGTCGGAGTCGTCGGCGACACCGGCGACGCCACAGCCTGCCACCTCCACTTCGAGCTCTGGACCAGGGGCGGCTGGTACCGCCGCGGCCACGCCATCAACCCGCTGAACACGCTGACGATCTGGGACAACCTGTCCTAGCTCGGGCCCGGCGCTCCTCAGAGACAGCCCGCGTGTTGGATCCCGGCCTGGATGGAGGCGACCTGGGTTCCCTCGTGGTGGTGGAGCGCGATCGTCGCGTCGGCGGGAATCGTCACGCGTGAGAGGCCGAGGGTCCGGTTCTTGGCGCCCTTGACGACCGTGCTCTGGGCGAGGGGCTCGCGCTTGGCGGTCGGCGAGGACGGGCGATCACGGTGCCGACGAGGACGCCGACCGCGACCAGGGCGACGGCGAGCCCGGCGGCGGCGGCCGACCGGCGGCTCACTCCCACTCGATCGTCCCCGGCGGCTTCGAGGTGACGTCGAGGGTCACGCGGTTGACGCCGCGGACCTCGTTGATGATCCGGTTCGAGACCTTCTCGAGCAGGTCGTACGGGAGGCGGGCCCAGTCGGCGGTCATCGCGTCGTCCGATGTCACGGCGCGGATCACGATCGGATAGGCGTAGGAGCGCTCGTCGCCCTGGACCCCGACCGAGCGCACGACCGGCAGCACGCAGAACGACTGCCACAGCTCGCGGTAGAGGTTGGCGGCGCGGACCTCCTCCTGGAGGATCGCGTCGGCGTCGCGGACGATCTCGAGGCGCTCGCGAGTGACCTCGCCGCCGACGATGCGGATGCCGAGGCCCGGGCCCGGGAAGGGCTGACGCCAGACGAACTTGTCGGGGAGGCCGAGCTCGGCGGCGACCGCGCGGACCTCGTCCTTGAACAGCATCCGCAGCGGCTCGACCAGGTCGAGGTCGATCTCCTCGGGCAGCCCGCCGACGTTGTGGTGGGACTTGATCGTCGCGGCGGCGCGGCCGTCGCCTCCGGACTCGATCACGTCGGAGTAGAGCGTGCCCTGGACCAGGAACCTGGCGTCCTCGATCTTCGACGCCTCGTCCTCGAAGACGCGGATGAACTCCTCGCCGATGATCTTGCGCTTCTGCTCGGGCTCGGTGACCCCGGCGAGCTTGTCGATGAAGCGGTCGGCGGCCTTCACGTGCACCAGCGGCACGCCCATCTGCTCGCGGAAGGCCTTGACGACCTGCTCGCCCTCGTCCTTGCGCATCAGGCCGTGGTCGACGAAGACGCAGGTCAGCTGATCGCCGATCGCCTTGTGGACGAGCAGCGCGGCGGTCGCCGAATCGACCCCGCCGGAGAGCCCGCAGACGGCATGGCCGTCTCCGACCTGGGCGCGAATCGCCGCGACCTGCTCCTCGATCACCGACGCGGGCGACCAGCGGTCCTTGCAGCCGGCGATCTCGCGGAGGAACTTGACCAGGATTTCTCCTCCGTGAGGCGTATGGACGACCTCGGGATGGAACTGGATCCCGTAGAGGCCGCGCTCGACGTTCTCGGTAGCGGCGACCGGAGACTCCGAGCTCGCGGCCAGCGCCGTGAACCCGGGCGGCGGCTCGAACACGGTGTCCCTGTGGCTCATCCAGCACTGCTGCTCGCCGGGGAGGCCGTCGAGCAGCCGCCCGTGCTCTGAGACGGTGAGCCGGCTGCGGCCGAACTCGCCGGCCGGCGCCTGCTCGACCTTGCCGCCGAGGTCGTGGACCATGATCTGCATCCCATAACAGATGCCGAGCACGGGGACCCCGAGCTCGAGCAGCTCGGGGTTGAGCTTCGGGGCGCCCTCGGCGTAGACCGATGCGGGCCCGCCGGAGAGCACGAGGCCGCGGGGGTTGCGGGCGCGGATCGCCTCGATCGAGGTGTCATGAGGGAGCAGCTCGGAGAACACGCCGCACTCGCGAATCCGGCGGGCGATCAGCTGCGAGTACTGCCCGCCGAAGTCGAGGACCAGAACTTCCTCACTGGCCCTCGGTGGCTCGTTTTTGACGACCTCGGCCGTCGCGGTCTCAGTGGCCACGGCCGTGGATGCGGTGGTGGGCTGACGAGCGGGGACCAGGCACGGCAAGGACGCAGGGAGGCCGAACAGCAGCGCTCTTCGGCCGACTGAGGACGCCGCCGAGCGCCGATCCGCAGCCGTCAGGGCGCCGCCGCAGACGCGGCCGGGGCCACTGAGGCCGCTTAGTCATCCGATGCGGAGACTCCCGCGGTGACCGTGGCGCGGCCGTTCGAGCCCATGCCGACCGACTGCTCGCGCTGGAGCTGCTTGCCCTCCGACATCAAGGCCGGCGCGACCATCACCTCGGCGCGGTGGAAGGCGGCGATGTCCTCGTAACCGCAGGTCGCCATCGACGTGCGCAGGGCGCCCATCAGGTTGAAGGTGCCGTCGTTCTCCTGGGCCGGGCCGAGGAGGATCTCCTCGAGGCTGCCGTCCTGGGTGGTCGCGACGCGGGCGCCGCGCGGAAGCGAAGGGTGGAAGGTCGCCATGCCCCAGTGGTAGCCCCGGCCGGGGGCCTCGGTGGCGCGGGCGAGCGGCGAGCCGACCATGACCGCGTCGGCGCCCATCGCGATCGCCTTCGAGACGTCGCCGCCGGTGCGCATGCCGCCGTCGGCGATCACGTTGCAGTACTCGCCCGTCTCCATGATGTGCTGGGAGCGGGCGGCGACGACGTCGGCGATCGCGGTCGCCTGCGGGACGCCGATGCCGAGCACGCCGCGGGTGGTGCAGGCGGCGCCCGGACCGACCCCGACCAGCACTCCGACCGCGCCGGTGCGCATCAGGTGAAGCCCGGTGTTGTATGAGGCGCAGCCGCCGACGACGCAGGGGATGTCGAGGTCGGCGATGAACTCCTTGAGGTTGAGCGGCTCGCTCGACTCCGAGACGTGCTCGGCCGAGATCACCGTGCCCTGGATGACCATGATGTCGAGCCCGGCCTCGAGCGCGACTCCGTGCCAGCGCGAGACCTTCTGGGGCGTGAGCGAGCCGCAGGCGACGACGCCGGTGGCCTTGATCTCCTCGACCCGCTGGGCGATCAACTCCGGCTTTACAGGTTCGGCGTAGACCTCCTGCATCAGCTTGGTGGCGGTGTGCTTCGGCGCGGCGGCGATCTCCTCGAGCTTGGTGTCGGCGTCCTCGTATCGGCACCAGATGCCCTCGAGGTTGAGGACGGCGAGGCCGCCGAGCTTGCCGACGAGCTCCGCGGTGCGCGGGCTGACGACACCGTCCATCGCCGAGGCGAGCAGCGGCAGCTCGAAGCGATAGGGACCGAGGGTCCAGGTGATGTCGATGTCGTCGGGGTCGCGGGTCCGCCGCGAGGGGACGATCGCGATGTCGTCGAAGCCGTAAGCGCGACGACCCTTCTTGCCTCTGCCGATCTCGATCTCCATCAGCCGATCCTAGTTTCGTTCGCGGACGAAAAGACCCCGGCGCGCCGGGGTCGGGGTACCTCAAAACCGCTGTTTGCGGCGTTGTTCGAGTAGATCACCAACGCCCCACCGAGGATAACAGCGGTAAACCGCGGGCCGACCTCGACGCGGCCGGACTCATCTAGGGCTTCTGCCCCACGGGCGCGCCGCGGGGGTTGTTGGAGGCGGGAGGACCTCCGCCCTGCCCCGGCGGGCTGCCGTTGGGGTTGTTCGAGGCCGGCGGGCCGCCGCCCTGGCCAGGCGGGCTGCCGTGCGGGTTCCTCGAGCCCGGCGGCGCCGAGCCCGAGGAGCTCCCGGGCTTGCCGGGGGCGCGAGCGCCGGCGGCGTCCGACTTACCGGGGTTGCCCGGCGCCTCGTCGGTCGCCGATTCGGTCCCGGCATCTTCCGTGCGACCCACCGCAGCGGGGTCGGCGCCCGTCACGGCGCCGGGAGCCCGCACAGCCACGGCCGCGGCCGACGCCGCGGTCAGCGCCACCGAACGCAAGTGCTCCGCGGCCGCCCCGGCCGGGGGTCCGCTCGAGAAGTCGAGAGGCGAGTCGCACGTCCCGCCGGCGCAGAGGCTCGCCGCGTCGCGGCCTCCGCTCGAGCTCCCTCCGTCGAAGAGGCCCGAGCGGGCGACCGCCGACCCGGTCGCGCCGACGGAGATCGCGAGCAGCAGGGCGACCAAGCGGCGCGGCATCCGGGCTCGGCCCGCCGCCGGCGCCAGCCACAACTCCTCGACGACCTCCTGCAGAGCGCCCACGACCCCGATATCGAATTGGGTTCCGGCGTTGCGGCTGACCTCCTTAAGTGCCTCCCGCGCCGACGTCCCCGGCCGGTACGGCCGGCTCGAGCGGATCGCGTGAAAAGCGTCGGC
This sequence comes from uncultured Solirubrobacterales bacterium, assembly GCA_963696625.1. Classification (GTDB taxonomy): domain Bacteria; phylum Actinomycetota; class Thermoleophilia; order Solirubrobacterales; family 70-9; genus JAWVFN01. The sequence goes on along the minus strand of CAVOKZ010000010.1, from coordinate 14,342 downwards.
GCAGAAGATGATCCGGGAGCCGAGCGGGATCTCCTCACCGGCGAGCCCGTCGGGGTAGCCGCGGCCGTCCCAGCGCTCGTGCGAGTGGCGGATCAAGGGCAGGACACCCTCGAGCCCGTCGACGTGCGAGAGGAGCTGCTCGCCGATCACCGTGTGCTGGCGGATCAGCTGCCACTCGTCGTCGCTCAGCGGGCCCGGTTTCTCGATGATCTCCGTCGGGATCGAGGCCTTGCCGACATCGTGCAGGCGGGCGGCGGCGAGGATGTCCTCGAGCTCGTCCCCCGCGATGCCGAGGCGCCGGCAGATCGCCTCGGAGATGACGACGACGTCGTCGCAGTGCGCGACCGTTTCCGTGCTTGTCTGGGCGAGCATCGCCATTCCGATCTCGGTCGCGATCGCCCGCGGGTCGCCCAAAAGCTCCGCTGGACCACTCTGGATCGTTGGCTGGGTCGACATTAGTGGGGTGGCGGAATCCGGCCGCCAGTGCTCTTATCGCCCAAAGATCGGCGCAACTTGACCACCCGAGGGGTAGCCAACTGTCCAAAATCGCGTCTAGCTGACCGCGGCGCGGGTCTCGAGGTCGGCGATCTCGACCGAGGCGAGGACGTGGTCGACGTCGTCGCGGTGGATCGAGCCGGCGCCGAAGTGCTGGGTCGACTCGGCGCCGCAGGCGATGCCGTAGGTGAGGCAGTCGCGCGGGCTCTTGCCCTCGTAGCGGGCGGCGACGTAGCCGGCGAGGAAGGCGTCGCCGGAGCCGACGGTCGAGACCGGCTCGAGCTCGGGGGCCGTGACCTCGTAGGCACGGCGGCCCTGGGCGTCGCCGACAATTCCGACACAGCCGGTCTCGGAGGTGATGACCGCCTCGGCGGCGCCGAGCTCGACCAGGCCGCGGAGGCCGGCGAGGCGCTCCTCGGGGTCGTTGAACTCGTGGCCGACGGCCTCCTCGGCCTCGGCGTTGTTGGGAGTGACTACCGCGGGTTCGGCGCGCAGCGCCGCGTGCAGCGGCTCACCCTCGGTGTCGACGATCGCCTCGACGTCGATCTCCTTCAGCGCCGTGACGATGCGGGCGCAGAAGTCGGCGGGGACCGACGGCGGCTGGCTGCCGGCGATCACGCAGAGCTTGGCGCCGCGGGCCAGGTACATCAGCTTCTCGAGAAAGCGCTCGAGCTCTTCGGCCGAGATCTCGGGCCCGCGCTCGTTGATCTCGGTCTGCTCGCCGGTGGTCGGGTCGACGACGGCGATGTTCGTCCGCGACTCGCCGCCGATCCAGGTGAAGTCGGTGAGGATCGACTCCTCGGCAAGGCGCTCCATCAATCGCGCGCCGGTCGGGCCGCCGGCGAGGCCGGTGGCGATCACGGGCCTGCCGAGAAGCTTCAGCGCGCGGGCGACGTTGATGCCCTTGCCGCCGGCCATCGTGCTCGCCTCGACCGCGCGGTGGCGCCGGCCCTGGCGGAAGTTGGGGACGGCGATCGTGCGATCGATCGCGGCGTTGAGGGTGACGGTGAGGATCATTCCTCCCGGCTCCTCGCTTGTTCCGATCTGCGGCGCATCCTCTCCTCCCTCATCCTCTCACGGTCGGCGGCCGTCCGCGGGGTTTTCGGTTCGCGCTTGGGGAGGCTGACCTTGGGCAGCGAACGCCCGGTCGGCTTCTTGCGATGCGGCACCTGCGGCCGCGGCGGCATGTGCGGCCTGGGCGGCATCTGCGGCATGTGCAGGTGCTCTCGCTCGCGCCGCGCGAGCAGTATGCCTCCCAGCAGGACGAGCAAACCGATCGGCACGAAGATCAGCGGGTTCCCCGCAACCGAGAAGACCTTGTCGGCGGTGCTCGCGGCGCCGACCGCCTTGGTGGCGAGTAGCGCCGAGGCACCGGCCGGCCGGCCGTCGACGGTGACCTGGACCATGCCGACGCGCTGGCCGTCCTTGACCGCGCTAGTGATCTCGTCGGGGGCGTCGACATGGGTGGCGATCGTCTGGCCCGGCCGAGTCGAGACCGGTACCGCGCGCGCCGCGACCAGCGGCAGCTCGCCGCGGTCGTAGCTGAGCGCCGGCGAGGCGAGCTCGGCCCCCTTGTCCACCGGCTTCGCCGGCTTGTACTGGCTGAAGCCGTAGTCGAGCAGCGCCTTGGTGTCGTCGTCGCGCGCGGCCTCGCTCGGCGCTCCGAGCACGGCCGAGATCAGCGTCGTCCCGTGCTGCATCCCCGAGCCGACGAGCACGTAGCCCGCGTCGAGAGTGTGGCCGGTCTTGACCCCGGTGACGTAGGGGGTCGAGAGCACGAGCAGGTTGCGGTTGGTAATTGTCCTGGGCTCGTCACCCGTCTTAAGGGACCAGCTGGGGCTGTTCGCGGCCTTCGCGAACAGCTTGTTCTTGAGCAGCAGCGCGGCGAGCTTGGTCAGGTCGTTGGCGCTCGAGTAGTTGCCGGGCTCGTCGAGGCCGACAGGAGTCGAGTAGTGGGTCTCGGTCAGGCCGAGCTTCTGCGCCTCGGCGTTCATCTCGTCGACGAAGGCCCCGACCGAGCCCGCGACCCCGACCGCGAGCGTCTCGGCGGCGTCGTTGGCGCTTTCGATCACGAGCGCGAACAGCAGGTCGCGGACGGACATCTTCTCGCCGGCGCGAAGGCCGAGCAGCGACTCGGCGTCGGTCGCCTTGTAGGGCGGCGCCTTCAGCCTCTGGTTCGGCTTCAGGTTTGAGAGCGCGAGGTAGGCCGTCATCAGCTTCGTCGTGCTCGCGATCGGCAGCTCGCGGTGCGGCGCTTTGGCGGCGAGCACCGCGCCATCGAGCGGGTCGATGAGGATGTAGGCCTTGGCGTCGGCGAGGCGCGGCGGTCCCGCGGGCTTCGCTTTCGCCGGGGCCGCCGGCTGGGCCTCGGGCTTGGCGGCGAGCGCAGCCGGCGCCGCGAGCAGCACGACGAAGAGGAGTGAGATCAGCGCCCGCCGCACCGGTTCCTATCGCAGCTTCAGATGCGTGCCGGCGACCAGCACCTGGGGGTCGGCCATCGGGTTGAGGTTCTGGAGGGTCTCGACGTCGACCCCGGTCGCCTCTGCGATCGAGGTGAACGTGTCGCCCTCCTGCACCACGTAGATCCCGTTCTCGATCGCCCTCTCGATGCGCGGGTCGCTGGTGTCAGGCCCCGTCACCGTGGTGATGTCGGAGCCGTTGTCCGACCCCGAGCCCGAGTCGTCGCCGCCCCCGGCGGTCGCGATCACCACGACCGCGAGCAGGAACATGAGGATGACGCCGGACACGGCGGCCACGCGCGCGACTTGGTTCGGGGGACGGTCTGACATCAGACGATCGATTCCGCGGCCTCGCGTGCCTCCGGGCGCGTCTGGCCGAGCAGATCGAGGACGCAGGGCGCAGCTTTTGCCGGCGGCAAAGGCAAGCCCGCGGACGAAGAGATGCGACGCGCCAGGCGCGTCATCCAGGCATGCGATGTCGCGGAATCGCTCATCTAGCCGCAGGATGATGGCAGCGCGGCGCTAAAGACGGTGGGGAAGGACTTCAGTCTGTCCCCACTCATTCATCGAGCGCCCAGACGGCAGCGCGCAATTCCTCTGCCGCCGCGGCGGGGTCCTCCGCCCCGGCGATGCTGCGGGCGGCCGCGACCAGGACCGAGGCGGGCCGCCCCTCGGCGATTGCGGGCGCGAGATCCTCGGGCTTGCCGCCCTGGGCGCCGATTCCGGGGATCAGGAAGACCGAAGCCGGCATCAACTCGCGCAGCCCGCCGAGCAGCTCGGGGGTGGTCGCCCCGACCACCGCGCCCATCCCGCTCAGGCCCCTCTCACCGGCGAGCCGCTCGGCGCGCTCGGCGACGAGGCCGGCGAGGCGCTCGCGCAGCGGCGGGTCGCCGGCGTCCTGGAGCTCGGCGCCTCCCGGGTTCGAGGTCCGCACCAGGGAGAAGACGCCGGCGCCGGCGGTCTCGGCGGTCGCGACAAACGGCTCGATCGCGTCGCCGCCGAGCAGCGGGTTGATCGTGACCGCGTCCGCCCCGAGTCCCTCGATCAGCGCCTCGGCATAGACCGCGGCTGTGGTCGGGACATCGCCCCGCTTGCCGTCGGCGACGACGAGCAGGTCCGCCCGCTGTGCCCTCGCGACCACCTGGGCGAGAGCCTCCCATCCGGCGGCGCCGTGGCGCTCGAAGCAGGCGAGCTGGGGCTTGACCGCGACGCACGCCGGCCCGGCGCGGTCGATCAACTCGGCGCAGTACTCGGCGACCGCCGGGGCCGAAATCTCGGGACCCGGATCCAGCCCGAGGCAAACCTGGCTGCGGCGCTCGGTTACGAGCGCCGTCAGCCGATCGGCGAACGGAGCGCTCAGGCTCCCTTGACCTTGTTCTTCAGCGCCGAGCCGGCCGAGAAGCGCGGGACGTTGGCGCCGGGAATGAAGATCCGCTCGCCAGTCCTCGGATTGACGCCTTGGCGCGGCTTGCGCTCGGCGACGCTGAACTTGCCGAAGCCGGTGAAGCTGACCTCGTCGCCGGCGCCGAGCGTGTGGGTGATCGCGTCGAGCACGGCGTCGAGAGCCCTCGCCGCGTCCTTCTTGTTCCCGATCCTCTTGTCCCGAGCGAGCTGCTCGAGGAAGTCAGCCTTGGTCACGTTCGTTCCTTCCTCTGGGGCGCGTCATTGCGGTGAATCTAACACCGCCCCCGGAGGACGACTACCTGCGCTTCTGCCGGCGCCGGCTGAGCGGCGGCCCGGCGACCTCGATCACGTGCGAGGCGGCGGTGAACAGGGCGCGCCCGGACTCCGTGTCGGCGGCCTGGGCCGCGCTGCGGCCACCTGCGTAATAGAGACGCGCGAACGGCTTCTTCTCGAGCCTGCGCCGCCGCAGATACGCCGCAGCCTCGCCGGCTATGTCGGTTACGCGCTCGCGGACGATGCGGTGGGGCTTGATCAACGCTCCCCCTTCCCGGCCAGGTCCTGCAGCGCCGTGCGCAGGTCGAAGAGCACGAGCGAGGACAGCGCCAGCCGCTCGGTGACCGCGATCGCCGCGAGACCCTCGGCGCGAACGTAGAAGACGTCGCCGTCGCCGGTCGAGACGTGGGCGTGCGCGACGGGCTCGGAGCCGGCGGCGTCGGCCGCCCGCGAGAACTCTCCCGCCGCCTTCTCCCACCCCGACGCCGAGCCCGTCGACGCGAGCACGTTGCCCTCGGCTCCGAGGATCGCGCAGCCGCGCATCTCGGGCGAGATCTCGATCAGGTAGGCGACTGCTTTGTCGGCCTGCCCCCCCGGGGCGGTCGCTACGTCCGGCATGACGTCAAAATAGCGGGCGATGTCGCTGGCTCAGGGCTCATGGCTGTCGATCGTCCTCCTCTGCGTGGTCGGAGTAATCCTGCTCGCGATCGGCGGCTACACCGGCTACAGCATCGTGGTCGGCGCCGTCGGCCTCGCCGCGGCGATCAACCTGCTCTGAACGGCCCGGTGTCGGTCGGGTCCTTGCGCGAGGCCTCGGGCTCGACGTGGATCAGGACCTCGACCCTGGGCAGCTCGCGCTCGATCGCGTTGCGAAGCTCGTGGGCCAGCTCGTGGGCGCGCTCGAGCGTCGTCCCGTCGCGGAACTGGACGTGGAGATCGACGTAGTGGCGGCGGCCGGCGATCCGGGCGCGGAGCTTGTGGTACCCGACCATCTCCTCGGGCCGCTCGTGCGCGATCACAGCCTCGATCCGGTCGAGCTCCTCGGCCGGGGGCGACTCGTCGAGCAGCACCCGGCCTGAGCGGGAGAGGATCCGCAGCCCCGCGAAGACGATCGTCGCGGCGACTCCGAGCGCGACGATGGAGTCGAGCGAGTCGAGTCCGGTGAGCACCACCAGCACGAGCCCGACGAGGACTCCGGCGGACGTCAGCGCGTCGGCGCCGAGGTGGGAGGCGTCGCCGGCGAGGGCCGGCGATTCGTAGCGCTCGGCGGTGCGGTGCAGGTAGCGGGAGACGCCGATGTTGACGAGCATCGAGAAGGCGATGACCGCGATGCCGACCCCCAGCGACTCCACCTCGGCGTGGGTGGAGAGGCGGTGGACGGCCTCGTAGACGATCACCCCGGCGCCGACGAGAATCAGCATCCCCTCGATCGCGGCGGCGAGGCTCTCCGCCTTCTCGTGTCCGTAGTGGTGGTCGGCGTCGGCGGGCTCGTCGGAGACCCGGACCGAGACGAAGGCGATCACCGAGGCGATCAGGTCGATCGACGAGTGAAGCGCCTCGGAGAGGATCGCGACCGACCCGGTGATCGCGGCGGCGGCGAGCTTGAGCGCGATCAGCAGCGAGTTGGAGACGATCGAGACGCCGGCAGCGCGGGTGCGGGCGCGCACGGGATCGACGGTGTCGCCATTCACGCCGCCACCCCGAGGTGCTCGGCGAGCTGGCGCGCAGCGCGGCCGCGGTGGGAGATCGCGTGTTTCTCCTCGGGGCGGAGCTCGGCCATCGTGCGCTCGTCGCCGGGACCGGTGTCGTCGGGCACGAAGGCGGGGTCGTAGCCGAAGCCGCCCTCGCCCCTCAGAACCGCGGCCATCGTCCCGGTGCAGCGGCCCTCGAAGACCTCTTCCCCGCCGTCCTCGCTTATGTAGGCGAGCGCGCAGACGTAGGCAAGCCGCTGGTCTCTCGCCCCGGCGAGCGCCCCGATCAGCTTCGCCAGGTTCTCGGCGTCGGTCGCCAGCTCGCCGGCGTAGCGGGCCGAGCGCACCCCGGGCTTGCCGCCGAGCGCCGCCGCCTCGATGCCCGAGTCATCGGCGATTGCGGGCTTGCCGGTCGCCTCGTGGGCGGCGCGGGCCTTGATCAGCGCGTTGGCGGCGAAGGTCCTGCCCTCCTCGGGGGGCAGCTCGACCTGCGGCGGCAGCGGCTCGAGCTCGACGCCGGGCAGCGCCTCGCCGAGCTCACGCAGCTTGTGCTCGTTGCGGGTCGCGACCACCAGGGCGGTCATCGTGGTCACCCCGGCAGATCGCCGACGGCCTTCTCCTGAAGGTCGCGGAGGTGCGCGATACCGCCCTCGGCGAGGCCGAGCAGCTCGTCGAGCGAGGCGCGCGAGAGCGGCGTGCGCTCGGCGGTCGCCTGGACCTCGACCAGGCCGCCGTCGCCGGTCATCACGACGTTGGCGTCGACCTCGGCGGTCGAGTCCTCTGAGTAGTCGAGGTCGCAGAGAGCGCTGCCCTCGACCATGCCGACGCTGACCGCGGCGACCGATTGGTTGAGAGGCAGCGTGGCGAGGTCGCCTTTGGTGACCAGGTCGGCGAGCGCGAGTTGGAGGGCGACGAAGCCGCCCGTGATCGCAGCGCAGCGGGTGCCGCCGTCGGCCTGGAGCACGTCGCAGTCGACGTAGACCGAGCGCTCGCCGAGCGCCTCGAGGTCGACGACGCCGCGCAGCGAGCGGCCGATCAGGCGCTGGATCTCGACCCCGCGGCCGTCCTGCCTGCCGCGGTCGCGCTTCTTGCGGTCGCCGGTCGAGGCGGGCAGCATCGCGTACTCGGCTGTTACCCAGCCGCGGCCCTTGCCCTCGAGCCACCCCGGCACCGAGCCGCTCGCAGAGGCGGTACAGATCACCCGGGTCTCGCCGATCGAGATCAGCGCCGAGCCGTCGGCGGTGCGCACAAAGCCGGGCTCGATCGAGATCGGGCGCAGGTCGCCGCTGGATCGGTCATAGGAACGGCTGGCGGGCATGGCGGCAGTCTAGGCCGACCACGCCCGCCTGTCCGGGGACAGACTGAAGTCCGTCCCCGGCCAAGATTTCTCGTCGTTCTACTTGAAGGTGATCTTCGAGACCGCCGCGCGGATCTTGTCGACGATCACCGAGGCCAGCTCGGAGCCCTGGGTTCCGGAGAAGCCCTTCATGCCGGCGACCATGCCGACCATCAGCAGCGAGACGAGCAGGATCAGGCCGACGTACTCGACGGTGCCCTGACCCTCCTCGCCGGCGAGGCGGCGCCTCGCGATGTGCGCCCGGGCGCCGGCGTAAGCGGCTATTGCGTGCATCAGATTCCTCCTCAGGTTTTTCAGTTCCTGACCGGGGTCAGACCGAAGTCAGACCCCGGTCGCCATCACTGGCGATGCTCGCGGGCGCGCGGTGGCCGATCCACACCGCGCGGTGCCGGTAAACGGTCGTCTCCGTGTCGAAATACGCTGGACCCGCGATGCGAGTCCTGACCGTGACCAACCTCTACCCGTCGGCCGACTCGCCTCGGCGGGGCCGCTTCGTCCACGACCAGGTCGAGGCGCTGCGCGGGCTCGGGGTCGAGGTCGAGCTCTTCACCTTCGGCCTCGGCACCCGCAGCTACCTGCGCGCGGTGCGGCCGCTGCGCGAGCTGCTCGCCGCCGAGAGCTTCGACGTCGTCCACGCCCACTACGGCCTCTGCGGCTGGGTCGCGGCCCGGGCCGGCGCCGACCCGCTGCTCGTCACCTTCCACGGCACCGACGTCCGCCACCCGGCGAGCGGCGCCGTCTCGCGGCGGCTGCTGAAGAAGCTCGACCTCGCCGCCGGCGCCTCGCGCTCGATCTTCGAGGAGGAGGGCGGCCGGCCCGGCCTCGCGCCGCCCGAGGGCCTCGCCGCCGTCCTCCCCTGCGGGGTCGACATCGACCGCTTCGTCCCCGACGACCGCGCCGCCGCGCGCCGCCGGCTCGGGCTCGACCCCGGCGGGCGCTACCTGTTCTTCCCCGCCGACCCCGCGCGCGAGGTGAAGCGGGGCGACCGCGCCGCCGAGGTGGCCCGCCTCGCCGGCGCCGAGCTGCTCAGCGCCGGCGAGATCGATCCCGAGCAGATGCCCGACTTCGTCAACGCCTCGAGCGCGGTGCTCGTCACCTCCGAGAGCGAGGGATTCGGGCTCGCGATCCTCGAGGCGCTCGCCTGCCGGGTGCCGGTGCTCTCGACCCCGGTCGGGGTCGCGCCCTTCGTGCTCACGGGCGTCGAGGGCTGCCTCGTCGGCGAGTTCGAGGCCGAGCGCTGGGCGGCCCTCGCACGCGCCCACCTCGAGGCCGCCGACCCCCGCGCCGGCGACGACTGGGGCGCCCGCGCCTTCTCGGCGAAACGCATGGCCGAGCGCGTGATCGCCGCCTATCAAGGCCTTGCCCACGACCCGAATAGCAGCGGGCATGTGTCTTACACTGAGGCAGAATGAGCGACGGTAAGCGAAGGACCGGCGCGTCACTCGGTATGCGCGAGCGCGGCGCGATGCGCAGGCGTCTCGAAGCGCTCCGCCGCGAGGGCGACGAGAGGCTCACCGATCTCGGTGCGCTCGTCTTCGAGCTGGCCGAGAACGACGAGCTGAACGAGGCCGCGGTGCGCGGCCACGCCGCCTCGCTGGCCAAGCTCGAAGCCGAGATGGAGGAGCTCGACGCGACCCTCAGCGGCCGCCCGGTCCCCGAGAAGGCCGCGCCGAAGCGCAAGACGACGCGCAAGCCCCGGCCCGAGAAGCGCTACGAGGCCCAACCGGCGAGCGAGCCCCCCGTAGCCGCGGCCAAGCCTCCGCGCGAGAAGCCGGCTCGCGCGAAGCCGGCCCCCGAGAAGCCGGCGCCCGCCCGCCCCCCCGCCCCGCGCCCGTCCCCGCGCATGCGCCCGGTGCTCGGCAGCGCCGGCCATGCCTCCCCGAGCGCCGAGCTCGAGCAGGCCGAGCGCGGCTCCTCGAAGGTGAGCCGCGCCGAAAAGCAGCCTTCGCGCCTGCTTGGGCCGGCCAACGGCAACGGCGGCAGCGACAAACAGCTTCAGGACGCGGTCGAGGCGGCGCGCCGCAGGGCCGAGGAGCGCGCGACCGCCGAGATCCTCGCCCTCGAGGAGGACCTCGAGAACGAGCGCGAGAAGGCGGCGAAGGCGCTCGAGGAGGTCAAGCGCAAGCTCGAGGAAGCCGAGGCGAGCGGCGGCGTCACCGCCAAGCCGGCCGGCCCCGAGGTCCGCGAGGAGGCGGCCGAGTGGGTCCGCCGCCAGGCCGAGCAGGTCCGCACCGAGGCCGAGGAGAAGGCCCGCGCCGAGGTCGGAGGCCGCGAGGCCGAGCTGCTCGCCGAGCGTGACGAGGCGATCGCGGCGCTGCGCGAGGCCCTGACCGAGGTCGAGCGCGCCGAAGGCGCCGCCCGCGAGGCCGAGCAGGCGCGGATCGACTCCGAGCGCCGCGTCCAGTCCGAGGCCCAGAAGCGCCTCGACGAGCAGACCGCCCACCTCCGCGCCCAGATCGAGGCGCTCGAGGGCGAGGCGTCCGACAAAGTGAGCGCCGCCGTCGACAAGGCCCGCGCCGAGAGCGAGGAGAAGCTGCGCAACCTCTACGGCGAGGAGGAGGTCCGCAATGAGCTCGAGGCCGAGCGCGAGAAGCTGATCCGGCTCGCCGAGGAAAGCGCCGAGGAGGCGCGCGAGACGGCGACCGCCGAGGTCCGCGCCGAGATCGAGGCCGAGCTCTCCGGGAAGATCGCGAAGATCCGCGAGGAGGCCGAGGCCCGTGCCGCCGAGCAGAGCGAGATCGCCAAGCGCGCAGCCGAGGAGCGCTACGGCGCCGAGCTCGCAGCCCGCGAGGAGGCGCTCAAGCGCGAACGCGAGGCAGCCGGGCGAACCGCGACCGAGGCCGAGCGGCGGCTCGCCGACATCGAGCGCGCGCTCGATCAGGCCGGCAGCCGCGTCGAGCTGGCCGAGACCAGCATCGCCGAGCACGCGCGCCAGGCCGACGAGCGGCTCTCAGCGCGCGAGGCCGAGCTCGAGGCCGAGGCGAAGGAGCGCGAACGCGCCGCCGCCGAGAAGGCCCGCCGCTCGGCCGAGCGCGAGGTCTCGGCGCAGATGAAGGAGCTGCGCGAGGAGCTCGACGCCGAGAAGGCCGGCAAGGCCGAGGCGATCGCCAAGTCCGAGCGCAAGGCCCAGGCGGCGGAGAAGAAGCTGCTCGAGGCCGAGAAGAAGCTGATGGACGCCGAGCTCGAGGCCCGCGGCGCGGCCGCTGCCTGGCTGCGTTCGGAGGGCGGCTCGATGGAGCGCGCCGCCGAGCGCAAGGCCCGCGACAAGATCGCCGCGGCCCGCCGCGAGACCGCTGACAAGCTGACCGCCGAGATGGAGGCGAAGCTCGCCGAGCAGGCCGACAAGTTCAAGAAGGAGTCAGACGGCAAGATCAGGCGCGAGGTCGCCAAGGCCACGCGCGAGGTCGAGCGCGCCGCCGCCGAGCGGATCAAGGTCCGCGAAGCCGAGCTGAGCGCCGAGCTCGAGGAGGCCTCCTCGGCGCTGAAGGCGGCCGAGATCCGGCTCGACCAGGCGGAGTCGCGCGCCGAGGGCGCCGAGCAGCGCCTGCTCGCGACCGAAGAGGGCCTGCGCGAGTCAGAGGCCGCCGACCGCGCCAGCCGCTTCGACGCGGTCGAGCGCAAGCTGGCGGCGATTCGCAACAAGGCCTCCGACGTCGTCGCCCCGGTCGCCGCCGACCTCGAGGTGGAGGACGAGCCGGAGCCCGAACCCGAGCCGGTTCCCGAGACCAAGCCCAGGACGAAGGCGAAGCCGAAGGCCAAGACGCGTAAGAAGCCGGCGGCGAAGAAGAAGGCAGCCTCGTCGGCCAAGGACAAGACCAAGACCTCGACCCGCAGGAAGTCGGCGGCCAAGGCGAAGAGCAGGACCGCGCGGCGCAAGGCCGCCACGAAAACAAAGGAAGACGCCGAACCGAAGCCCAAGCGCGGTCTGATCGACGTCAACGCCGCCAGCTTCGAGGAGCTCCGCAGCCTGGGGATGAGCGTCACCCAGGCGACGCGGGTGGTCGCCTACCGCGATCGCGCCGGTGGCTTCGAGACAATCGACGACATGGACGCGGTCCCCGGATTCCCCAAGGATCTCCTCGAGGAGATCAAGGAGCAGCTGACGGCCTAGTCAAATGAGGCCGAAGAAGAAGCTTCGCGAGCTGGAGCGGGTGCGGGAAGACGAGTTCCGCGAGCTCGGCAGCCTCGCCCTCGAGATGTACCGGCGCGACAGCTTCGACCTCGGCCTGCTCAAGCAGCGCACCGAGCAGCTCGCCAAGATCGAGGCCCAGATCCGGCAGCTGGCCCCGCATTAACCGCCGCCTGCTTTGCTTCGCGCCCGGGGGCGGCGGTCCAGGGCTCTCCATGAGTGGCCCTTATCCGCCGATAGGCTGCACCCCGTGAGCGAGAGGTCCCTGGCGGGCAAGACGATGCTGATGTCGGGCGGCAGCCGCGGCATCGGCCTGGCGATCGCCAAGCGAGCCGCGCAGGACGGCGCCAACGTCGCGCTGCTGGCGAAGACCGACAAGCCGCACCCGAAGCTCGAGGGAACGATCCACACCGCGGCCGCCGAGATCGAAGAGGCCGGCGGCAAGTCGCTGGCGATCGTCGGCGACGTGCGCGAGGAGAGCTCAGTCGACGAGGCCGTCGCCAAGGCGGTCGAGAGGTTCGGCGGCATCGACGTCGTCGTCAACAACGCCAGCGCGATCAACCTCTCCTCGCCGTCGGCGCAGGACATGAAGCGCTACGACCTGATGCAGGACATCAACTGCCGCGGCACGTTCCTGCTCTCGAAGGCGGCGTGGCCGCACCTCGAGCGATCCGGCAACGCCCACATCCTCACCCTCAGCCCGCCGATCGACATGGACCCGAAGTGGTTCGGCGGCCACCTCGGCTACACGATCGCCAAGTACGGGATGAGCATGTGCACGATCGGCTTTGCCGAGGAGGGCCGGGACAAGGGCATCGCCGCCAACTCGCTGTGGCCGCGGACGATCATCGCCACCGCCGCCGTCCAGAACCTGCTCGGCGGCGACGAGGCGATGTCCCGTGCCCGCACCCCCGAGATCTACGCCGACGCCGCCTACGCGATCATCACCCGCCCGTCTTCAGAGGCGACCGGCAACTTCTACATCGACGACGAGGTGATGGCCGAGGAGGGCGTCACCGACCTCTCCAAGTACGCCGCCGGCGAAAAGCAGGACGAGCTGGTGCTCGACCTGTTCCTCTCCGAGTAGCCGTGGCCGAAGCCGAGGTGCTGCGGATCGGCGAGCTCGCGGCCCACCACTTCAAGCCGAGCGGCACGCGCCGCTCGACCGTGGTCATGGCCCACGGGTTCTCGATGACCGTCCGCGACGGCCTCCGGGACTGGCGCGATGCGCTGGCTTCGCCCGCTCCGAGCTCGGCGACCCCCGCCCGGAGAGCTCGAAGTGGCGCAACGAGATCTCACCGGGAGGATCGTGTCGTTCGAGGGCTCGAGGTCGGCCTTGACGTAGAAGAGGATCGCCTGACCGTCCTGAACCTCCAGCTGGGCGCCGAAACTCATCGGCCGACCGGGCGAGTTTGCGCAGGTGATTGCGGAAACCGACCCCGAACCGCGTCGGCTTGCCGTTGAAGTTCTCGATCAGGCTCGGGCCGCCCTTGCAGGTCCAGCCGCCCTCGGCGCTCGAGGTCGCGTTCCAGGTCCAGCCGATGTAGGAGATGCCGCGCCTGTCGGCCCAGGGCATGAACTTGTCGATGTAGCCGTGGCGGCAGTCGGTCTCGCCGAGCTCGCCGACGACGACGGGCTTTACCGCCGCGACATTGGCGATCGCCGTGCGGCAGGCGCCGACGCAGGGCGCGAGCTTCCCGTAGGTGTGCTCGGAGGCCGCGAGCTGGCCCGCCGGGTCGACGGGCATGTGGGCGAGCCATTCGTCGAGGACGCGCGCGTAGTCGGTGCCGCCGGCTATCACCGGCTGCGTGGCGCCGGTCGAGCGCACAGCGTCGAGCAGCTGCTGCATGCCGGCGGCCACGTAGGGCGCGTGGCGCTCGCCCTTCCTCCCTCCCCCGGAATCGGGCAACCGCTGAGCCAGCAGTCCCAGCCGATGTCGTGGGGCTCGTTGTAGAGGTCGAAGATCACCGCCGGGTCGGCGTGGAACTCCGAGGCGACCGACTGCCAGAACGCGGGAGCATGGTCGGAGTCGGCCATCGGGATGATCCCCAGCGACTTCTGAGTCCCGGGCGCGGCGACGTGGAGGTCGAGGACGACGTAGAACCCGGCGGCGTGGAGGCGCTCGACCCAGGCGTGGATCGTGCGCCGGTAGCTCGCCCCGCCGAGCGAGGTCTTGACCCCGTTGATCCCGAGCCAGCAGCTCTCGTTGAGCGGCACCCGCACCGCGTTGATCCGCCAGCTCTTCATCCGCCGAATGCTGCGCGCGTTCGCGGGCCCGTCGAAGAACCCGTAGCCCTGGGCGCAGGCGTACTCGGTGCCGCTGCGGGCGACCCCGTGGAGGACGAGCGGCCTGCCGGCTGCATCGACCAGCGAGTTGCCCGAGACGTGGATCTCGAGCGCCGCCGCCGGCGGGGCGAGCAGCCCGAACGCGAGCGTCGCCAGCAGGGCGAAGCGCCTCATCCGCCGTCCCCCAGCGCCGCGAGCGTCGCGACCACCGAAGCGGCCAGCGCCTCGGGCGCGTAGCCGCCCTCGAG
>CAVOKZ010000009.1:0-14166 GCA_963696625.1 uncultured Solirubrobacterales bacterium | reverse complement strand
GACCCCGGCTCGCTGGAGGCCGAGGCGACGAGACTGGAGGCCGAGGGAAAGACGGCGATCTTCGCGGTACTGGATGATCGCCCGGCCGGCATCCTGGCCGTCGCCGACACGGTCAAGCCGGACTCCGCGGCGGCGATCGCCGCCCTGCAGAGACTCGGTCTCGAGGTGGTGATGATCACCGGCGACAACCGGCGTACCGCCGAGGCGATCGCCCACCAGGTCGGCATAGAGCGGGTCCTGGCCGAGGTGCTTCCGGAGGACAAGGCGCTGGAGGTCCGGCACCTGCAGGACGAGGGCAAGCTGGTCGGCATGGTCGGCGACGGGATCAACGACGCCCCGGCGTTGGCCCAGGCCGATGTCGGGATCGCGATCGGGACCGGCGCCGACGTGGCGATCGAGGCCTCCGACATTACCCTGATCTCCGGCGAGCTTCGCGGCGTCGCCACCTCGCTCAACCTGAGCCGAGCGACGATGCGCAACATCCGCCAGAATCTGGTCTTCGCCTTCGGCTACAACGCGATGGGGATTCCGATCGCCGCCGGCGTCCTCTACCCGTTCCTCGGCCTTCAGCTCAGCCCGATGATCGCCGCCGCGGCGATGGCGGCGAGCTCGCTCTCGGTGGTCAGCAACGCGAACCGGCTGCGGCGCTGGCATCCGTCGGCGATCCAGACTGAGAGCCGTAACCCGACCGTCGCAGCGCCGCAGTGAGGGACTGAGCGTGCTCCAGAGTGTCGATGTCGGTCAGCGCTCGCTCGACGCTTACGACGGGCTGGTCCCCGGCACGACGCTGGATGAGCTTCGGCGCCGTGCCGAGAGCCTGCGCGGCGCCCGTGTCTTGCATCTCAACGCCACCGCCTACGGCGGCGGTGTCTCGGAGCTCCTGCGCTCGACCGTGCCGCTGCTCAACGACCTCGGGCTGGTGGTCGAGTGGAAACTGATCTCCGGGGAGAATCCGTTCTTCGAGGTGACCAAGGCCATCCACAACGGCCTTCAGGGGGCGGAGCGCTCGTTGACGGCGGCCCAACGGGAGACCTACGAGCGCACGAGCGAGCAGAACGCGGCGATGCTCGAAGAGAGCTACGACTTCGTCTTCGTCCACGACCCGCAGCCCGCGGCGATCCTGCCGTTACACGGCAAGGACTCGGCCAGGTGGGTCTGGCGCTGCCACATCGACACCTCGGAGCCGAACCCCGCAGTCTGGGGCTTCCTGCGAACGTTCCTCGGCGGTTATGACGCCGCGATCTTCACCCTGGGCGAGTTCGTGGCGCCGGACCTGCCGATCGGCCGGGTCGAGATCGTGCCGCCGGCGATCGACCCGCTGAGCCCCAAGAACCTCCCCCTTTCCGAGGACTTGGCGCGTCAGGTCCTCGGCTGGATCGGTGTTCAGCTCGATCGGCCGCTGATCACCCAGATCTCGAGGTTTGACCTGTGGAAGGACCCCCTGGGTGTGATCGCCGCCTACGACCTTGCTCGCGAGAGC
Organism: uncultured Solirubrobacterales bacterium; assembly: GCA_963696625.1. Lineage (GTDB taxonomy): Bacteria > Actinomycetota > Thermoleophilia > Solirubrobacterales > 70-9 > JAWVFN01. Next base: position 12,686 of record CAVOKZ010000009.1, on the reverse strand, counting down.
GTTCCGGACCTGCAGCTTGCGCTGGCCGGGTCGATGGCGCTGGACGATCCAGAGGGCTGGCAGATCTACCGGCAGATCGGCGAGGCGGCGGAAGACGATCCGAACATCCATGTCTTCACCAACCTGACCGGGGTGGGCAACGTCGAGGTCAACGCCTTTCAGCGGCTCTCCGATGTCGTCGTGCAGAAGTCGCTTCGCGAGGGGTTCGGCCTTGTGGTCTCAGAGGCCCTATGGAAGGGGACGCCCGTGGTCGGCGGCCGCGCCGGTGGCATCCCATTGCAGATGGCCGACGGCGTCGGCGGCCTACTCGTCGACGACATCGAGGGTTGCGCGGAGGCGATCGTGGCGCTGCTCTCGGATCGCCCCCGCGCCCAAGCACTGGCCCAGGCCGGCCGGGAGCGGGTGCGCCAGCACTTCCTGCTGCCGCGGCTGGTCTTGAACGAGCTCTCGTTGATGCTTGACCTCGCGCGGGAGCGGCCGATTTCCCCCGAGCCGCTCGTCGAGGGCGCACGGCGAGACCCCGTCTGTGGGATGGCGATCGACTCCGACCGCGAGGCGCTGCAGATGACCCACGCGGGCAAGACCTTCGTCTTCTGCTCGGAAGCCTGCCGGGCGCGGTTTCGCGCCGACCCCGAGCGCTACCTTCGCTCTCGCTCGCCCACGACCAGTGCCTCCGGCGCCTCGCAGCGCCGATCTAGCTGAGTGCTGCATTCAAGACCTGACCTATGAGGTTCGTAAATGCCGATGCCGGCCGCTTTGAGAAGGTCGTGGCCGGTCTCGGCGGGCGGTTCGAGTCGGTCCGGCCGGGGGGCCGGGACCGGACGGCGTGCAGCAGATTGCGATGACGGTCGTGGGCGACCTCGAGCTCGGCGAGGCCGCACGCAAGGTCGCCGACGCCCTCTATGCGATCGATCTGGATTGGCCGCACGTCGTCAGCTTCTTCGACCCGGCCGAGTTCTAAGACGCGTAGATTGTCTGCATGGACGACGCCCGCGCAAAGGAGCTGCTCGCCGCCGAGCGCGATCGGATCGAGAAGGCGATGGCCGCGCTGGACCGCGAGGGCCCCGAGGCGATGACCAACGAGCCAGGTGACGAGGGTTCGGAGAACCTCTACCAGGCGGAAGCCGATGCCGGCGATCGCGAGACGCTCGAGGCCGAGCTCGCCGCCCTCGAGCGTGCAGAAGCTCGTCTCGCCGAGGGCACCTACGGCGTCTCGTTAGTCAGCGGCGATCCGATCCCCGACGAGCGCCTCGAGGCGCTGCCGGCGGCGGATCGCAACGTCGACGAGCTCTAAGCCGGGCCTGAGTCTCGCTATTGGAATAGGAGCACTCGTCCTCGGCGTTGTCGCCCTGATCATCGGGATCAGCGCCAAGAACGGGAACACCAGCGACGAGGACCTCTCCAAGCAGGTCTCATCCGAGGTCGCCCAGCAGCAGGCGTCGGCCTCACAGGCCGGCTCGGCCGCGGACGCCAACGCCCAGTCGATCACCGAGCTCGAGAAGCAGCTCAAGGTCACCGACGCGCAGCAGACCACCAAGATCGACAACCTCACCACCCAGGTCAACACGCTGAGCCCGGACGACAAGCAGCTTCAGCAGCTGCCACCACGCAGCAGGAGCAGATCACCACGCTGCAGACGAAGGTCGAAGGCAAGTAGGCGCTAGCCGCGCCGCTTCTTCGGCCTGAACGCGCCCTCGAGGTCCGCGTCGTCGAACCCGGCGGCGTGGCCCTCGGTTGCGTAGCGGTAGAGCGCGACGCGGAAGATCACGTTGAGCGCCGAGCCGACGACGATCGCCGCGATCGCGATCACGGCGGCGATCACGAAGGCGGGGACGCCGAGCGCCGGCGTCTCCGAGATCGCGGTGACGCCGATTCCCACGAAGATCGCGAGCGGAAGGAAGACGATGAGGAAGATCGCGATTCCGATCGAGGCGCTGCCGACGACGCCTTCGCCCCAGCGCCGGCGGATCAACTCGATCGAGCGCTTGAAGGCGTCCCTGGGCCCGAGGCCCTCGAGGGCGATCACCGGAACGATGAAGAAGGTCGCGATCGACCAGGCCGCGCCGAGCAGGCCGGTGATCACCGTTGTGACGATCTGGCCGACGCCGCCTTCGGAGAGCAGCGACTGGATCGCGTTGATCAGCAGGCCGAACGCCCATTGGACCACCGACCAGCTGGCGATCTGGCGGCGGCGCGAACGGGCGACAGCCATGCCGTCGGCACGGGTCGCGTCCTTGCCCTCGAGCGAGAGCGACGCCGCTCCGGCCAGGGCGACGTTGAAGTAGATCGAGACGTAGGTCGCGGCGTAGGAGGCGATCAGCGCGAACGGCAGCAGCACCCAGTCCTTGTCGCTGGCGGCGGCGGCCGCGACCCCGGGGGCGATCAGGAGCATGAACGCGATCGCGGCGAAGACGAACGAGATCACGGGGAACACCGCGAGCGTCCTGTCGCCGCGCAGCACGCTCCAGCTCTCGCCGGCGAGGCGCCAGCCTGTTCTCACCCTTCCCACGGACGGGAGCTTGCCACAGAAGGGCTGGCGGTCGCGACCGATTGGACGTAGGATCGACACGTGCCCGTGATGGACCCCGTGGCAGGGACTTCGGTTGACGAGCGCTCCGCCGCGGGGAAAGCCGCCCGCAAGGCGGTTCCGCGCTCCGAGCACGCGGGCTGGGCACCGGCGGCAGATCGCCGTGATCCCGTGGAGGTGATCACCGCGGAGGACGAGGCCCGGGTGCCGGAGCTCGTCCCGATCCGCTACGGGAGGATGCTCGCCTCGCCATTCACCTTCTACCGCGGCGCCGCGGCGATCATGGCGATGGACCTCGCGACCACCCCGGACTCGGGCTTCCGTGTCCAGACCTGCGGCGACGCCCACCTCTCAAACTTCGGCGTCTTCGGCGCCCCCGACCGGCGCCTGGTCTTCGACCTCAACGACTTCGACGAGACCCTGCCGGCGCCGTGGGAGTGGGACGTCAAGCGGTTGGCGGCGAGCTTCGAGATCGGCGCTCGCGACCGCGGCTTCACGAAGAAGGAAGGCCGCGAGGCGGTGCTGGACGCGACCCGTTCCTACCGCCAGGCGATGGCGGAGTTCGCCGCAAAGCGGAACCTCGACGTCTGGTATGCGCGCCTCGACATCGAGGAGCGGTTCGCGACGCTCGAGGCCCTGGCAGACAAGGAGCAGGCCCGCAAGCTCGAGAAGCAGGTCGACAAGGCAAAGCGCAAGGACTCGCTGCGGGCGCTGGAGAGGCTCTCGACCGAGGTCGACGGCCACCTGCGAATCGAAGCCGACCCGCCGCTGCTGGTTCCGATCGAGAGCCTCGCGCCGCCCGACATGCGCGACGACATCGAGGGGCCGATCGTCGAGCTGCTGCGGAGCTACCGCGAGACCCTCAAGGAGGACCGCCGCCGCCTCTTCGACCGCTACCAGTACGTCCATCTCGCGCGCAAGGTCGTCGGCGTCGGCAGCGTCGGCACGCGGGCCTGGGTGGTGCTTCTCGTCGGCCGCGACACCGGCGATCCGCTGTTCCTCCAGGTCAAGGAGGCCGAAGCGTCGGTGCTCGAGCCGTACGCCGGCGCCAGCGATTACGAGAGCCACGGCGAGCGCGTGGTCCAGGGCCAGTGGCTGATGCAGGCGGCGAGCGACGTGCTGCTCGGCTGGTTGCCCCGGGCGACCGGGATCGACGGCAAGGAGCGCGATTTCTACGTGCGCCAGCTCTGGGACTGGAAGCGCTCGGCCGAGGTCGAGACGATGGCGCCCGACGCCTTCGCGATCTATGCGCAGCTCTGCGGCTGGACCCTGGCCCGGGCCCACGCGCGCTCGGGCGACCCGATCGCGATCGCCTCCTACCTCGGCAAGGGGCCCAAGTTCGACGAGGCGATCGCCGAGTTCGCCGACGCCTACGCCGACCAGACCGAGCGCGACTACGCTGCGCTCAAGGCCGCCGTCGACGACGGCCGCATCGCCGTCGAGACCGACGTCTGAAAAAGACAAAGGGCCGCCCCCCAAGTGATGCTGGGGACGGCCCTCTGCTCTTAGACGCGGAAATATGCGGGCGAGAGGTTCAGATGGCGGGACGGGACAAGGCCCACCTCTCTCGCTCACCGGTGCCCGGGTTGGATTCCACCCGGCCGCCCGCGCGCGGCCTAGGGGCCCTGCACCTCCGATGTCCCGGCAAGCATGTCACTCAACTTAGGACCACCTCCTTTCTTCGGTCCGTCAATTCAAGCATGCCGGGCAGACCGCCCCGCGTAGGATTCCCGGCGATGTTCACTACTCGGAGACTTGCGGTGCTCGGCTTCGCCGGCTTCGCTGTCCTCGCGGGCTGCGGGGGAGGGGGCACCCCCGTCGACGCGGAGGAGCTCTTGGCCCGGGGTGACGAGCTCTGCCGCGCCGAGCAGCAGAACTTCAAGGAGATCCAGCAGACGGCCCCCGCGAACGCTTCCGAGGCCGCCGATCAGACGGGCGAGCTCGTCGCCTCGGCGGAGGTGGAGCTCGATGCGCTGCGCGACCTCGAGGCCCCGAGCGAGCTGAGCGCCAACTACGACGCCTACCTTGACGCGCAGCAGGAGGCCGTCGATCTGCTCAAGCAGGGCCGGGACGCGGCCGAAGAGCAGGACGGAAACACCTACGGAAAGCTCCAGAAGCAGATCGCCGACGGCGCCGCCAAGCGCCACGAGCTGGCCCGCGCCGTCGGTTTCAAGGACTGCAGCGACCCGCTGGCCGCGAGCGGCGCCCCGGGTTAGGTCTCACACCGAGTCGGGGCCGAAGGTGTCGCAGCTCGCCGGCTCGCCCGAGTCGTAGCCGGTCTGGAACCAGTGCCGGCGCTGCTCGGAGGTTCCGTGGGTGAAGCTGTCGGGGTCGACGCTGCCGCCGCCGCGCTTCTGGAGCCGGTCGTCGCCTACGGCGGCCGCGGCGTTCTGAGCCTCCTCGATATCTCCTGACTCGAGATCGCCCTTGGCGAACACCGTCTTCGCCCAGACGCCGGCGTAGCAGTCGGCCTGGAGCTCGAGCCGGACCGAGAGCTCGTCGGCATCGCCGGGGTTGGCCCGGCTTTCGGATGCGACCTTGTCGCTCGATCCCTCGAGGTTCTGGATGTGATGGCCCATCTCGTGGGCGATCACGTATGCCCAGGCGAAGTCGCCGGGCGCCCCGAGCTGCTGCTCCATGTCGTTGTAGAAGCTGAGATCGAGATAGACGCGGCTGTCGGCGGGGCAGTAGAACGGCCCGACGGCAGAGGTCGCGTTGCCGCAACCGGTGCTCACCGCCCCGTCATAGACCACGGCCTGCGCCTTGTCGTAGGGATGACCGGCCTCGGTGAAGGTCTGCTTCCACATCTGCTGGACGTCGGTGAAGACGTAGGTGGTGAAGTCCTTGAGGTCGGCTTGGGGATCTTGGTCCGCCGGGATTCCTTGGCCCGGTTGCGGGTCCTGGGCCCGGGCGCTGCTCGGCAGCCCGGCGGGGATGTCGAAGCCGCCGCTGCCGCCGCCCCCGAGGACCTGGATCAGGATGAAGACGATGATCGCGGCGATTCCGAGTCCGCCCGCGCCCTTGCCGGCGCCGGATGGGATCGGCAGTCCGCCCATGCCTCCGCCGAGTCCCCCGCTCGAGCCGTCGCGCTGGTCGATGACGTCGGGGTTCTTGGTCCTACGCCACTTCACGCGGGGCTAGACGTTGCCGCCGCGGTTCGCCATATGCGCGAAGCCGAGGCTCATCGCCAAATTGGCGATTCCGGCCATGACCAGGCCGGCCTTGGCCCCGGGACGCGAGACCGCCGGCGAGCGCGCCCAGACCGCGTCGGTCGCGAGCTCGGTGCCGCGCAGCCAGGCGAGCGCCCACCAGTCGCGCGAGCGCCCCTGCCGTTCGGCGATCAGATGGGCCGCCGCAAAGGTGAGCCAGATAGGCCCGCACCGCTGAAACAGGTGCTTGGCGTCCTCGCTCGGGGCGTCGTGTCCGAGCGCCCGCAAGGTCGCAGTGGGGGCGAGCAGCGCGGCTGTCCCGAGCGCCAAATCGAACGCGATCATGTTGCGATTGGTCTGCCGCAGCGCCTGTTCCAGGGTCATCTCCAGGCGATACAAGCAGATTTCTCAAAGGAGAATCGCCGGGGGAGGCGAAATGGACCGCCGTGGCACGAACGGCTACCCGCAATGCGCAGGCTCGAAAAAGCCTCTCCGAATACATCACCGAGCGCTTCGACGATTTCTCGCGCTCGCAGAAGGAGGTCGCGCGCTACATCGTCGACCACCTCGACGAGGCGGCGTTCCAGACCGCCGAGGAGCTCGCGCGCCGCGCCAGCACCTCGTCGTCGACCGTCGTGCGCTTCTCGCAGGCGCTGGGCTTCGAGGGCTACCCCGAGCTCCAGCAGGCCGCGATCGAAGAGTACCGGCACAAGGTCTCGGCCGGCTCGGCCGGCGCCAACGGCAACGGCAAGACCGAGATGCCGCTGTTCAGCTTCGACCACTCCGACTTCGAGGCATCGCTGGGCTCCGACCACGCCAACATCGAGGAGACCGCACGCAGCCTCACCCGCGAGCAGATCGAGTCCTCGGTCTCGGCGCTGGCCAACGCCCGCCGCGTCGTCATCGTCGGCGTCGAGCAGATGGCCTTCTTCGCCAGCTACCTGCGCCACCTGCTCGGCCTGCTCGACATCCGCGCCGAGATCGTCGCCTCGACCAACCAGGAGGCGCTCTCGCGGCTTAACCGCATGGACGAGGACTGCCTCGTCGTCGCGATCTCGGCCGGCAAGGCCCACCCGCTGATCCTGCGAGCCCTGAAGCTCGCCCGCCACCGCCGCTCGCGCAGCCTCTCGATCACCGACGCCAGCCTCTCCGACGTCGCCGAGCACTCCGAGCTCGTCCTCTACTACAGCTCGAACAGCCCCTCTTACATCCGCTCCAACGCGGCGCTGATGTCGCTGGTCCAGGCTCTCGCCCACGGCGTCTACGCCAAGGACGAGGCCGCGCACCGCGACCGGATCCGCGCCTTCAAGCTGAAATAGCGGCCGCTGGCCGCTGGCCGCTGGAGCGGTAGTTCGAGGGACGAGCGACTAGCGACCAGCGACCCTCCGTAAGATGGAGCCATGACCGAACGCGCAACCTTCCGCGTCAAGACGGGCCTGGCCGAGATGTTGAAAGGCGGCGTGATCATGGACGTCGTCAACGCCGAGCACGCACGGATCGCCGAGGACGCCGGCGCCTGCGCGGTGATGGCGCTCGAGCGCGTGCCCGCCGACATCCGCCGCGACGGCGGTGTCGCGCGGATGTCGAACCCGCGGATGATCAAGGAGATCCAGGCCGCGGTCTCGATCCCGGTGATGGCCAAGGCCCGGATCGGCCACTTCGCCGAGGCCCAGGTGCTGCAGGCGCTCGAGGTCGACTACATCGACGAGTCCGAGGTCCTGACCCCGGCCGACGAGGCCAACCACATCGACAAGCTCGCGTTCGAGGTGCCGTTCGTCTGCGGCGCCACCAACCTCGGCGAGGCGCTGCGCCGCGTCGGCGAGGGCGCGGCGATGATCCGTTCCAAAGGCGAGGCCGGCACCGGCAACATCGTCGAGGCGGTCCGCCACATGCGCGAGATCACCGGCGGCATCAAGTGGCTCTCCTCGCTGCGCCCCGAGCAGCAGGCGGCCGCCGCCAAGCAGCACTCGGCTCCGCTCGACGTGGTCCAGGAGGTCGCCAAGCTCGGCCGGCTCCCGGTGCCGCTGTTCTGCGCCGGCGGCATCGCAACCCCCGCCGACGCCGCGCTGATGATGCAGCTCGGCGCCGAGGGCAACTTCGTCGGCTCGGGGATCTTCAAGAGCGAGGACCCCGAGAAGCGGGGGAAGGCGATCGTCGAGGCGACGACCCACTTCAACGACCCGGAGCGCGTCGCCGCCGCCTCCGAGGCGCTCGGCGACGCGATGCCGGGGCTCGAGATCGAGGCGCTCGCGGCCGACGGCGAGCTGCTCCAGCACCGCGGGTCTTGAGAGTCGGCGTACTCGCAGTCCAGGGCGACTTCGCCCGCCACGCCGAGATGCTGCGCGGGCTCGGCGCCGAGGCGGTCGAGGCGCGGGCACCGTCTGACCTCGAGGACCTCGACGGCCTCGTCATCCCCGGCGGCGAGAGCACGACGATCTCGAAGGGTATGGAGCGCGACGGGCTCGATGTCGCCGTCAAGGAGCTGCACGCCTCGGGGACGCCGATCCTCGGCTCCTGCGCGGGAATGATCGTCGCCGACCGCGAGCACCTGGGGCTCGGCGACTGGGTCTGCGAGCGGAACGCCTTCGGCCGCCAGCTCGCCAGCTTCGAGACCGACCTCGCGATCGAGGGGATCGGCTCCGAGCCGCTGCGGGCGGTCTTCATCAGGGCGCCCTGGGTGACCGACCCCGGGTCGGCCAGGGTCCTGGCCGAGGTCGATGGCCACCCGGTCGCGGTCCGCGACGGCAATCTCCTCGCCTGCGCATTCCACCCCGAGCTCACCGACGACTCGCGCTTCCACGCGCTCTTCCTCGCTCTCGTCAGCGAGCCCTCAAAGGAAAGGACCAAATGAAGGATCCCCGGATCGAGAACCTGGCCCGGATCATGGTCGAGCACTCGACCGGCGTGAAGAAGGGCGATGTCTGCGTGATCGAGGGCGAGTCGGCGGCCGAGCCGCTGCTCAAGGCCCTCTACGAACAGGTGCTCGAAGCCGGCGGGCTGCCCGTCCTCAGCCTCAGCCTCCCGGGCCAGAGCGCCGCGTTCTTCGAGCGCGCGAGCGACGAGCAGCTCGCCTGGGTCCCGCCGCCATCGCAGTGGGCGGTCGACGAAGCCGACGTGCGGCTGCGGGTGATGGCGTCGACCAACAACCGCGAGCTCTCCTCCGTTGCGCCGGAGCGCCAGCGCGCCGTGCAGACCGCGCGTCAGCCGCTGATGAAGAAGATGATGGAGCGGGCGGCGACCGACGAGCTGCGCTGGGCGCTGACCCTGTTTCCGACCGAGGCCTACGCCTCCGAGGCCAACATGAGCCTCGACGCCTACGAGGACTTCTATTACGCCGCCTGCCTGGCCACCGATGGCGACCCGGTCGGCGCCTGGAAGAAGGCCTCGGAGGAGACCAAGCGCCTCGCCGGCTGGATCCAGGGCAGGGAGGAGGTCCACATCACCGGCCCCGGGACCGACGTCAAGCTCAACGTCGCCGGGCGCACCTTCATCGCCGCCGACGGCAAGCACAACATGCCCGACGGCGAGTTCTTCACCGGCCCGGTCGAGGACTCGGCCGAGGGCGAGATCACCTTCCACCTGCCGGCGACCTACGCCGGCCGCGAGGTCTCCGGCGTCAAGTTCCGCTTCGAGGGCGGCAAGGTCGTCGACGCGACCGCCGAGCGCGGCGAGGAGTTCCTCAACGAGATGCTCGACTCCGATGAGGGCGCCCGCCGCCTGGGCGAGCTCGGGATCGGCACCAACTACGGCATCACCGAGGGCACCGGCGAGATCCTCCTCGACGAGAAGATCGGCGGCACCGTCCACCTCGCCGTCGGCGCCTCCTACCCCGACACCGGCGGCGTCAACGAGTCGGCGGTGCACTGGGACATGATCTGCGACCTGCGCAAGGGGGGCTCGATCGTCGTCGACGGCGAGGAGCTCGAGCGCGACGGAAAGTTCGTCGTCTAGGCGTTGCGGGTACCTCTTGGCTGATCAAGCCAAGGAGGGAAGTCATGAATGGGAAGCTCAAACGCCTGACGGTGGCCGGAGTTGTCGCCGTGACGGTGGCGGCGGTCGGGCTCGTGCCCGGCGTCGCCGGCGCCAAGAAGAAGCACAGCAAGCCGGTGACGAAGACGTTCACCAACGGCGTCGGCGGGCAGACCGGCGGTGTCGCCAGCGCGATTCCCGACGGCGGTGGGCAGCTCCCGCAGCTCGTGCGCTCGACGATCAACGTCAAGGGGCTGCCGAAGCGCGGCAACATCCAGCACGTCGCCGTCGGGATCCGCGCCAACCACCCGCTCGACGACGACCTCGAGTTCTACCTCGTCACACCGCGAGGGGTTCTCGACCTTTCGAGCGACAACGGCAGCGGTCACAACGACTACGGCTCCGGCGCCACCAGCTGCGCGGGGACGATGACCGTGTTCGACAGCAATTCGCCGACCTCGATCGCGACCCCGGGCGCCTGGCCGTACAACGGCTTCTTCGCGCCGGAGGAGAGCCTGTTCAGGCTCAACGGGCTCGGCGGCAAGAAGGTCAACAACACGACCTGGACGCTGATCGCGTCCGACGACCAGAAGGGCGAGCAGGGGACGCTCTTCTGCTGGACGCTGCAGATCAAGATGTCCAACCCGAAGTAGGCGGCGTCGGCGGCCCCGGGGACATCCCGGGGTCGCTCGCCGTTCTCCATACAATCGGGCCATGTCCGGTCACTCGAAGTGGTCCTCGATCAAGCACAAGAAGGGCGCCGCCGACGCCAAGCGCGGCAAGCTCTTCACCAAGCTCGCGCGCGCGATCACGGTCGCGGCGCGCGACGGCGGCGGCGACCCCGAGGGCAACCCGACGCTCGCCGGCGCGGTGCAGAAGGCGCGCGACGCGTCGATGCCCAAGGACAACATCCAGCGGGCGATCGACCGCGGCACCGGTGAGGGCGACGACGCCGCGGCGATCGAGAGCGTCGTCTACGAGGGCTACGGCCCGGGCGGAGCGGCGATCCTGGTCGAGGCCTTGACCGACAACCGCAACCGCACCAGCTCCGACATCCGCCACGCCTTCGAGAAGCACGGCGGCAGCCTCGGCGAGCCCAACTCGGTCGCCTGGCAGTTCGACACGCGCGGGGTGATCCTCCTCGACGGCGAGCGCTACGGCGAGGACGCCGAGCTGGCCGCGATCGACGCCGGCGCCGAGGATGTCTCGGAGGACGGCGACGTGCTCAAGGTGACCACCGCGCCGGGCGACCTGACCGCCGTTCGCGAGGCGCTCGAGGCGGCCGGGGTCGAGGTCCAGTCCGCCGAGGCTCTCGAAGGAACCGCAGAGCACGGTCGAGGTGGGGGAGAGCCAGGCTCCGAACCTGCTGCGACTGATGGATGACCTCGAAGAGCACGACGACGTCGACTCCGTCCACGCAAACTTCGACGTCTCCGAAGAGATCATCGAGCGGGTCGCCGGTTGACCAAACTCCCGCGCCCTCTTCCTGACCGAAACTCCGGCGATGTGGGAGGGTTACGCAGCAGACAAGACAAGCGCTAGCGGGTCTCGCCCACGGGGGGAGATCGGGGCGCACAGGAGGCAACATTGAACTCACAGAAGCGACTGACGGTTGGAGTCGCCATTGCTTGCATCGCCCTGCTGGGCGGCGCGATCTTCGGTGGCGCTGCCGTCGCGAAGAAGAAGAAGAAGGGCGCCAAGGTGGCGACCGTCAGCAACACGACGCCGCGTGCGATCCCCGACGCCCTGCCGGGCTCGGCGACCACCCCGGCGACATACGGCAAGCTCGCCACACCGCTCACCGTCAGCAAGAAGTTCAAGAAGTCGACGGTCGGCGACGTGCAGCTCACCCTGCAGACCACCGGTGCCACCCCGACCGCCGCGAATGACCTGGCCTTCAAGGTCAGCGCGCCGAATGGACGCTCCGTTTACGTGGGGGGTAACTTCAGCGGCCAGTCGCTCGGACCAGTGACGCTGACGGCGAACTCGCCGGTCGAAATCTGTTCCAGCTCCCCGACCCCGCCGCCGCCGCCCTGCGACAACCCGGACGAGACCCTCAACCCGCCCTATGTCGGGACGGCTGGGGACTTGGGCCTCTCCTTCTTCGAAGGGTTGAAGATGAAGGGGACGTGGACGGTCGCCGCGTTTGATGGCATCAACAACGAGACCAGCACCCTCAATCTGGTGTCGCTGAGGATCACCCCGGCGCCGACGAGCTCGAGCTCGTCCAAGTAGCGCCGAGGTAGACATGCAGTTGGGAGAGGGGCCGCGACAGCGGCCCCTCTCCGTTGCATCGCGCCTGCACCCTCGGTGTTAGTCTGCTCCGCAACTTGGGTGCAAGCTGGACGCAAAGGAGAAACCAGATGCGGGTGGCAACGGTGCTGGCCCTCAGCGGCGCACTACTCATAGGCAGCATCGCGGCGACCGAACCGGCTGTCGCCGGGACCGCCGATGGCCACGCCGTCGTGGCCAAGAAGAAGAAGTGCAAGAAGGGCAAGAAGGGCAGGAAGAAGTGCAAGAAGCACGGCCCGATCTTCAAGCTGCTCGCCCGCAGAAGCCTCAACGGCACACTGCCCAATTCATCCCCGACCCCGGCCGGCAGCGAGCGCTACGACTTCTGCCCCAACGGCACCTACTCCTACCGCAAGCTCGACTACGCGGGCGACACCTACTTCACAACCACCTACCGCGGTGTGTGGAGGGTGGTCTCGTCGGCGGGCAACTCGGGCGGCCTCGCCGGGGCGATCCAGTACTCGGTCACCAACTTCGCCAGCACGTTCGCCGACGGCAGCCCCGCCGAGTCCTCGCCGCCGGTGCTGCTGACGCAGGCGATCACCTTCGGTCCTTTCGGCGTGAACTTCGCCGGCAACGTATTCGTCTTCGGGCGCGCCGCGTGCTAGGCGCGAGGCCCCGGCAGAAGCTCGCGGCGGCCCTGGCCGTGCTGCTCGTCGCTGCGCTCGCTGTCGCGCCTACGGCAACTGCGAAGACGAAGAAGGTCGGCGGGTCGGTGACGATCACCGTGCCCGGCGTCGACCCCAATA
>CAVOKZ010000008.1:0-9128 GCA_963696625.1 uncultured Solirubrobacterales bacterium | reverse complement strand
CTGTTCGTCTACTGGTTCGGTTGGTGTTGCTGCGAGGGCTCGGGCGAGAACATCTTCCTGGTCCGCGAGGGCCAGCTGATCACCCCGGGCCCTACGGCCTCGATCCTCGACGGCGTCAACCGCAAGTCGGTGATCCAGATCGCCCAGGACCTCGGCTATCCGGTGGTCGAGCGCGACGTCGCGCGCGGCGAGCTCTACCTGGCCGAGGAGGTCTTCTTCACGGGCACCGCGGCCGAGCTCGTGCCGGTGCGAGAGGTCGACGACCACACGATCGGCGAGGGACATCCGGGCGAAATGACGCGGGTGATCCAGGCCAGGTTCGAGGACGCGCTGCACGGCAAGGCCGAGGAGTACCTCGAGTGGCTCGACATCGTCGACGCCGCGAAGCCTGCAGGCGAAAAGGCCGCCTCCGGTAAGGTCAGTACTTGATGCTTTCCCGCTTCGGGCACATCGGGCGAATTATTTCCGCCGCTACGGCATAGCCGTACGCGGTCGCACGCCCTTTTCCCCGAACATTCCGTAGGAGGCATCTGATGGCAGAAGTACAGCTCTACGACACGACTTTGCGCGACGGCATGCAGGGTCAAGGCATGTCGCTATCCGCCCAGGAGAAGGTGCGGGTCGTCCGTGCGCTCGATCGCCTGGGAGTGCAGTACATCGAGGCGGGATTCCCGACCTCGAATCCGAAGGAGCTCGAGCTGTTCGAGGCGCTCGCCTCCGAGCAGCTCGGCCAGGCGCTCGTCTGCGCCTTCGGCATGACCCGGCGCCGCGACGCCGGGGCCGCCGACGACGAGGGCCTGAAGGTTCTCGCCGGCTGCTTCGCCGCGGTCGTCACCCTCGTCGGCAAGACCTGGGGCCTTCATCTGGAGAAGGTGACCAAGGTCAGCCGCGAGGATAACCTGGCGATGATCGGCGACTCGGTCGCCTTCCTCGTCGGCGAGGGCAAGCGGGTGATCTACGACGCCGAGCACTTCTTCGACGGCTACCGCGACGATGCCGGCTATGCCCTCGAGTGCCTGCGCGCCGCGGTCGAGGGTGGGGCCGAAAACGTCAGCCTCTGCGACACCAACGGCTCGAGCCTCCCCAGCCAGATCGCCGAGGCGACGCGCGACGTCGTCTCCCAGCTCGGCGAGAAGGTCAGCGTCGGCATCCACACCCACAACGATGCGGAGTGCGGGGTCGCCAACTCGCTCGCGGCGGTCGCCGAGGGCGCCGACCTCGTCCAGGGCACGATCAACGGGGTGGGCGAGCGCACCGGCAACGCCAACCTGGTCTCGATCCTGCCCGCGCTCCAGCTCAAGCTCGGCCGCGACGTCGTCACCGAGGAGCAGCTCGCCACCCTGACCGAGGTCTCGCACTTCGTCGACGAGCTCTGCAACGTCTCGCCGGACCCCGACCAGCCCTACGTCGGCCGCAACGCCTTCGCCCACAAGGGCGGCATGCACGTCGCCGGCGTCCGCGACGACGCTCGCACCTTTGAGCACATCGACCCGGCGACGGTCGGCAACGAGCGCGAGATCCTCGCCTCCGAGCTCTCCGGCAAGGGCACCGTGCTCGACCTCGCCGAGCGCCATGGCCTCGAGCTCGACGACGAGGCCGCAAAGCGCGCGCTCGCGACGCTCAAGGAGCGCGAGCACGACGGCTACCAGTACGAGGCGGCGGACGCGTCGTTCGAGCTGCTCCTGCGCAGGGAGGCCGGCGACTACCAGCCGCTGTTCAAGCTCGAAGGCTTCCGCGTCATCGTCGAGAAGCGCGAGAACGGCAAGGTCCAGACCGAAGCGACGATCAAGATCTGGGTCGACGGCGAGCGCTACGTGAAGACCGCCGAGGGCAACGGCCCGGTAAACGCCCTCGATACGGCGCTGCGCGAGGCGATCACCGACCGCTACCCGCACCTCGCCGACATCGAGCTGACCAACTACAAGGTGCGGATCCTCGACGAGAACCACGGCACCGGCGCCGTCACCAGGGTGCTGCTCGACTCCGCCGACGCCGAGCGCGCCTGGGGTTCGATCGGCGTCTCCGAGAACATCATCGAGGCCTCTTGGGAGGCCCTCGTCGACTCGCTCGAGTACGCCTACCAGCCGCACGCTGAAGGCGCCAAGCCCGCGGGCAAGGCCCCGGCGAAGAAGGGCTGAGGTTGCAGCGGGTGACCGAGCAGATCCCGCTCGCGAGGCCCGAGATCGGCGATCGCGAGCGCGAGCTGATCGACGAGGTTCTCACCTCGGGCCAGCTCTCGCTGGGGCCGATGCTCGAGCGCTTCGAGCGGGACCTGGCAGGCTGGCTCGGGGTCGACGATGCCGTCGCGGTTTCGAGCGGCACCGCCGCCCTGCACCTGGCCGTCAGGGCGATGGGATGGGGCGAGGGCGACGAGGTCGTGACGACGCCGCTCAGCTTCGTCGCCTCCTCGAACTGCCTGCTCTACGAGAACGTGACGCCGGTCTTCTGCGACATCGACCCGGTCACGCTCCAGATCGACGCCCACGCCGCCTACGCGGCGATCGGCGAGAAGACCGCCGGATTGCTGCCCGTCCACATCTTCGGCTACCCCGCTGCGATCGGCGAGCTCTCGACGATCGCCGCCGAGGGCGACCTCGGCCTGATCGAGGACGCCTGCCAGGCGCTCGGAGCACTCGACGCCGACGGCGAGCAGATCGGCAGCCGGGGCGACCCGGCCGCCTTCGCCTTCTACCCGAACAAGCAGATGACGACAGGGGAGGGTGGCGTCCTGGTTCCCTCCTCGCCCGAGATGGCCGAGGGCCTGCGCAGCGAGCGAAACCAGGGCCGCAACCCGGACATGTCGAGGATCGACCACGACCGCCTCGGCTTCAACTACCGCATGGATGACCTCTCGGCGGCGATCGGCGTCGCTCAGGTCGAGAAGCTCGACACGATGCTCGCCGAGCGCGCCCGCGTCGCCGGCGCCTACACCGAGGCCCTCGCCGAGCTCGGCGGGGCGCCCGCCGGCGACGGCGACCCCGACGGCCTCGTCCTGCCCTGCGCCGACCGCGGCTCCGAGAAGCGCAGCTGGTTCGTCTATGCCGTCCAGCTCCCGGCCACGGCCGATCGCGACGGCGTGATCGCCTCCCTGGCCGCCGGCGGGATCCAGTCCAAGGCCTACCTGCCCTGCATCCACCTGATGCCGTTCTACAAGGAGCGGTTCGGGTTCGGAGGCGGTGAGTTCCCGGTCGCCGAGCGCGTAGCCGAGCGCTCCGTCGCGCTGCCCTTCTACCCGCGGATGGCCGAGCCCGAGATCGAGCGAGTCTGCAAGGCCCTCGCCGAGGCGCTCGGGCACCCGGCCTAGACTGGCCGCCATGTCCCGCTTCGGCGAACCCCCGGATCCGCTGTTCCAGCGGATCAACTCCTCGATCGGCTTCGACTGGCGCCTCGGCCCCTACGACGTCGAGCAGTCACGTGCGCACGCCCGGGCGCTTCGCAAGCTCGGCGTGCTCGATGCGAAGGAGTACGAGCAGATCGACGAGGGCCTCGAGGCGATCGGCTCCGAGCTCGCCGAGGGCGAATTCGCCTATTCGCCGGCCGACGAGGACATCCACATGGCGATCGAGCGGCGGCTGACCGAGATCATCGGGCCGCTCGGCGGCAAGCTGCACACGGCGCGCTCGCGAAACGACCAGGTCGCGACCGACCTGGCGATGTTCGTGCGCGGGCACGCCCAGCGGGCCGGGGCGCTGCTCGAAGAGCTGCTCGAGGTTTTCGCCGGCCTCGCCGAGCGCCACGCCGACTGGGCCGCGCCGGCCTACACACACCTGCAGCGCGCCCAGCCCGTCTACCTCGGGCATCACCTGCTGGCCTACTTCTGGATGTTCTTCCGCGACGCGCGCCGCTTCAGACTGGTGGTCGAGGCAACCGGCGACATGCCGGCCGGTTCGGGCGCCCTCGCGGGGCTCAACTGGGACCTCGACCGCGACGCGATCGCCGAGGACCTCGGCTTCGCGCGGCCGCACCCGAACTCGCTCGACGCCGTCTCCAACCGCGACTTCGCCCTCGACTACCTCTACTCGGCGGCGGTCTGCGCGATGCACCTCTCGCGGCTCGGCTCGGAGATCGTGATCTGGTCGAGCGAGGAGTTCGGGTTCTGCCAGCCCGCCGACTCCTTCGCCTCGGGCTCGAGCATCATGCCCCAGAAGAAGAACCCCGACGCCGCCGAGCTGCTGCGCGGCAAGGGGCCGCGGATCGCCTCCTCCCTCTACAGCCTGCTGGGAACGATGCACGCGCTGCCGCTGGCCTACAGCAAGGACATGCAGGAGGACAAGGAGCCGCTGTTCGACGCCGTCGACAACCTCGAGGCTCTGCCTCGAGGCGGCGGCGAAGATGCTCTCCGGGCTCAGCTTCGACCGCGAGCGGTTGAGGGACGCCGCCGAGGACGACCTGCTTGCGGCAACGGACGTCGCCGACCTGCTGGTTCGCGACGGAGTGCCGTTTCGAGAGGCCCACGGCATCGTCGGCGGCCTTGCCCGAATCGCGATCGACCGCGGCGTCCAGCTCGGGGAGCTCGACAACGAGGACATGCGCGACGTTCCGGTGGGGTCCCGCGCCGCCGTGCGCGAGGCGCTCGCCGAGGGCCGGGTGCTCGAGTCGAAGGTCTCGGCCGGCGGCACCTCGTCGCCCCGCCTGGTCGACCAGCTCCAGCTCGCGCGCCGCTCGCTCGCCGAGCTCGGTCCGTGAGCGAACAGCTCGACACGGCCTTCTTCGAGCGCCCGGTCAACGACGTTGCCCGGGACCTGATCGGCTGCCGCCTCGGGTTCGAGGGCGCCGGGGGCGTGATCGTCGAGACCGAGGCCTATGACGCGACCGACCCGGCCTGCCACGCATACAACGGGCCGACCGAGCGCAACGCGCCTCTGTTCGGCCCGCCCGCGGTGGCCTACGTCTACTTCTCCTACGGGGTGCACCACCTGCTCAACTTCGTCTGCGAGCCGCAGGGCGACGCCGCCGCGGTGCTGATCCGCGCGATCGAGCCGACCGACGGGATCGAGGCGATGCGGCGCCGCCGCGGCCTCGACCCCGAAGCTCAGCTCTGCTCGGGCCCGGGCAAGCTGACCCAGGCGCTCGGCGTCGGCCCCGAGCACAATGCCGTCAGCCTGCTCGAATCCCCGTTCGCGATCCTCGGCCGCGACACCGACTGGCGCGACGTTCGCGTCAGCACTGACGTGCGGATCGGCATCAGCAAAGGCGGCGAGCTGCCCTGGCGCTATGTCGCCGCGGACAGCGATTACCTCTCGGTGCCATTGAGCGCCGCTAGCGCCTAGCGCCTAAAGGTCTAGAGCCCAGCGCCGACGCCGCCGGCCCCGCCGCCGCTCGGAGCCGCCGGAGCGGGCGTCGCGTTGCCCGTGTCGCCGCCACCGCCGCCGGTGTCGCCGGCGCCCGAACCGGACGAGGGGGCTGAGTAGGAGGGGGCGACGTAGCCGCCGCTGTCGCCGACGCTGTCTCCGCTCTCGCCGGCCGTGTGCTGGGCCTGAATGTCGTAGTAGTCGCTGACGACCGAGGCCCACATCAGCGCCGGGAAGGTTCCGCCGTCGACGGGCTGGCCGCCGAACTCGGTCTCCATCGGCTCGGTGCTGTCCGCGTGGCCGACCCAGACGCAGGCCGTGACCTCCTTGGTCGCCCCGCAGAACCAGGCGTCACCGTTGTTATCGGTGGTGCCGGTCTTGCCCCACTGCGAGTGGCCGCTGATCGCGGCGCGCTTGCCGGTGCCGCCTGAGGATATGACGTTGCTGAGGATCGACTTGGCGGTGTCGGCGGTGTCCTCGGGGATCTCGCGCTTTTCGACCAGCTTGTTGGTGCCGCCCTTGATGTCGTGGCCGTCCTTGTTCTTGATCTCGAGGATCGGGACCGGCCCGAGGGGGTCGGCGGCGAGCGTGCCGCTGGTGCGCTGGCCACGGTTCTGGAGCGTCTGGTAGGCGTGAGCCATCTCGAGTGGGGTCACACCCTGAACCAGGCCGCCGAGAATCATGGCGGGGTTGGGAGTGTCGGTTCCGTTCGGCCGGCAGGTGAAGCAGGTCTCGATGCCCATCTTGTGAGCGGTCTGGGCGATCGCGTCGAGGCTCTTCTGGGGCTTGTTGTTGAAGATGTTGAGGCCGAGCTGCGCGTAGACCGAGTTGTCGGAGTGCATCGTCGCGGAGGTCAGATCGGACGCGCCGTAGTAGATGTCCTCGTAGTTGTGGACGGGGAAGTGCTCCTTGCCGCCCGAGCCGGGGACGATGAAATCCTGCTTTGCGGAGCTGTAGGTCTCGCTCGGCGAGTGGCCGTTCTCGAGCGCGGTCACCAGCGTGAACGGCTTGAACGCCGAGCCCGGCTGGCGCTGGCCGTTGGTGGCGAGGTTGAACGGGTGCTCCTCGTAGTCCAGGCCGCCGACCATGGCGCGGATGCCGCCGGTCTTGTTGTCGAGGACGACGATTGAGGCGGTCGGGATGACCCCGCCGAGGGTGTTGCGGACGACGTTCTCGGCCGCCTCCTGGAGGTCGAGGTCGAGGGTCGTCTTGATCCGCAGGCCGCCGCCGAAGGCGCGCCCGGCGCCGTAGCGGTCGACGAGGATCTGGCGCAGCCACGAGGTGAAATAGGGGGCGAGGGAGTCCTCCTCGGGCCGGCTGATCTCCGACGGCGCGGGCAGCGGCTTCTGCATGTCGAGCTGGGCGTCCGACTCGGTCAGGTAGCCCTGGTCGGCCATCTTCGCGAGCACGAGGTTGCGGCGGTCCATCGCCGCCTGCGGATTGGCACGCGGCGAGAAGGCCGACGGCGAGGAGATGATCCCAGCGAGCATCGCCGACTCCTCGGGCAGCAGCAGCGCCGAGCACTTGGGATAGCCGTCCTGGCCGCAGTCGGGGTGGTTCCAGCCGAAGTAGGTCTCGGCGGCGGCCTCGATCCCGTAGGCGCCCTCGCCGAAGTAGATGGTGTTGAGGTACTGGGTGAGGATCTTGTCCTTGTCCCACTGGCGCTCGAGGTGGTACGCGAGCGCCGCCTCGCGGAACTTCTGGAAGACGGTTCTGCTGCCCTGCGCCTCCAGCGCGTTCTTGACGAACTGCTGGGTGATCGTCGAGGCGCCCTGGGTCGAGCCGCCGGGGATCACGTCGGCAAACGCGGCGCGGGCCATGCCGCGGAAGTCGACGCCGTTGTGCTCGTAGAAGCGCGAGTCCTCGATCGCGACCGCGGCCTGCTTCATCGACTGCGCGATGTCGCCCGACTCGACCAGCTTGCGGTTGTTGTTGTTGGTCAGCGTCCCCAGCTTGTTGCCGTTGACGTCGTAGACGACCGAGTTCTCCGATGCCTGGTACTCGGTGCGGTTCTCGAGGTCCGGCAGATCGCTGGAGACGGCCATCATCATCCCGAAGAAGGTCGAGACCATCGCCAGCAGCCCGAGGCCGGCGACGATGATCAGCACGCGCCACTTCTTGATCTGGCCCTTCTTGCGTCCCCCGTCGTCGCCGCCGAACGGGAGCTTGATCCGGCGCCCGCCGACCGAGATCCCGCCACCACCACCGCGCCGGCCGCCGCCGGTTTCGACCTCGGGGGGCCTCAGCTTGTCGGGGAGGCGCAGGCCGCGGAGCCGCTCGCCGACGCCGCTGAGGCTGGGAAGCGCGACGCCGCCGACCCGGCGGGCGGGAGCCGCGCCTCCGGCGTCGCCGGAGCGCACGAGCTTGCCGGCCGGGCGCTCGGCCGCGTCGTCGTCGTCGGCGAAGGGCTCCTCGCCGGTGTCGGCGAAGAAGGCGCCGTCCTCGCCGATGCGGTCATCCTCGCGGGCGGTGCCGCGCCGTGGGCTCGTCTTCGGCTCGGGCTCGCTGCGCCGGGGCAGGTCGAAGTCGACGTCGGGCTCGAAATCGATCTCGCGCCGGGGCGGAGCAGCCGGCTCGCCGCCGTTTCCGGGTTGATCGAAGTCGATGGCGCCGCCCCCGTTTCCTCCGGCGCCGTTGCCACGCTCCCGCTCGCGCTTCGAGGGCACGCTCGGGTCGAAGCTCGGCGTCGCGCCGTTGCCGCGGCCGTTGCGGGGCTCGGTGCGCCCCGCGCTCAGCGCGCGGCGGCCAACGGGGCCGAGGTCCTGAGGGCCGGTGTCGTCGGGGTCGAGCCCGTGACGGTGCTCATCGGTGTTCGGGTCGGGCTCGCCCGACGGATCGTCGCCGAAATCGAAGTCGAATTCTGAAGTTGAGTCGGACATGGAGTAGGTGAGCGCTCCCGCCTACAAGCTAACCGTGCGGGCCGCGCCCACCTACTGGCACGCCCGCCAAGCGGCCCAGGCGGTCGATGTCGAATGGCGCCCGAGGCCGCTCGGCCCGCTCGCACTCCCGCCGCATCGATTCGGACCTCGAAGCGGCGGTAATGACAGCTGAGGGGCACGTGTTCTACGAGCAAGGCGACGCCCGGGCGGCCGAAGCCGGGGCAAGCCGCAAGGTGGAGGCCTGGACCGTGCCCCCTATCTGGCGCATGCCACGATGGAGCCGATGAACTGTACTGCCCAGGTGAGCAGCGGCACGGTGGCGATCTGGGTGCCGACCCAGGTGCCGCAGATGGCGCGCGAGGCCGCGGCGCAGGTGGCCGGGGTTCCCGTGGGCGATGTGACGGTACACGTCACGCTTCTGGGGTGGGGGGTTCCGGCAGGCGGCTTGAGGTGGACTACGCGGCCCAGGCAGTTCGTGTGGCAATGGACTGTGCCGGCGCCCCGGTCCAGCTCATCTGGTCAAGGGAAGAAGACACGACGCACGATTTGCACCGGCCGATGCACGTGGCGATGCTTCGCGGCAGCATCGACGCGCAGGGGACCGTGACCAGTCTGAGGATCAGTCTGCCGGCGATGCGATTACACCCCGGTGGATGGAGCGCACGCTGCCGGCTCGGGATGGATCGACACGCCGGACAAGACGACGGCGGAGGGCCTGTTCGACCTGCCCTATGCTTTCGCGAGCCAGCACATGGAACACGTGGCCACGCACATGGGCGTGCCCGTGGGGTTCGGCGCTCCGTCGGCCACTCGCACAACGCATTCTTCACCGAGAGCTTCATCGACGAGCTTGCCGGCGAGGCCCGGCAGGATCCCGTCGAATTCCGCCGCAAGCTCCTGAAGGGCGCGCCGCGCTACCTGGCCGTGCTGAGTCTCGTAGCTGAAAAAGCGGGCTGGG
>CAVOKZ010000007.1:0-166704 GCA_963696625.1 uncultured Solirubrobacterales bacterium | reverse complement strand
TCGGTGCGTGCCGCCAGGCTCGAGCCGGCCCTCGTCGTCCTCACCCCTTGGCCCGCCGCGCCCTCTCAGATGGAGGAGAGCAACCGCGAAACGATCGCCCGCCTCGGCGAGGTCACCGTGGAGGTCCTGCCCGAGCTCGACCTCGCCGACCCGCAGAGCTGGCCCGCCTTACGCTCTGCGCCGTGAAGCTGGCGCTCGAAGAGGCCGGAAGCGGCGAGCCGCTGGTGCTCCTGCACGGGGTCGGCACCAGCCGCAGCATCTGGGCGAAGGCGATGCCGCTGCTCGCCGAGGAGTGGCGCGCCGTCGCGCTCGACATGCCGGGCTTCGGCGACACGGAGGCGGCGGGCGAGGGCTTCGATCTCAGCGACGTCGCCGGCGCGGTCGCCGACGGGCTCGAGCAGGCCGGCGTCCCCGAGCCCTACGTCCTCTACGGCCAGTCGCTCGGCGGCGCGGTCGCGCTCAGCCTCGCTGTGCACAGACCCGCCGCAGTCGACCGGCTCGTGCTCGGCGCTCCGGCCGGCTTCATCGCCCGCCGCCAGTCGCTCGCGACCGGCCTCGGTCTCGGCGCCGAGGCGCTGGTCAACGCCCGCCGCCGGCTGGGCACCCGACTCGCCGGCAGCGCGATGGGGCGTCGGCTGCTGCTCGGAACCGCGGTCGCCGACGCCGCGAGCCTCAGCGAGGAGGACACGCGGGCGATGCTCGCCGCCTCCGGCGGCGCGACGCGGATCGCCGACGGGGTCGCCGCCGCGATCGCCGCCGACCTGAAGCCGCTGCTGCGCCGGCTCGAGCGCCCGCTCGGCCTGGTCTGGGGCGACCGCGACCGCGTGATCCCGCTTCCCGCGTCGCGCGCCATCCGCGAGCTCGTCCCCGACGCGCCGCTCGAGATCGTCCCCGGGGCCGGCCACGTGCCGATGATCGAGGCGCCGGCCAAGTTCGCCTACGCGGTTCGTTCGGTACTGAACAGGCTGCCGATCACGACACGGTGACAACTGGGGGCGTGCGGCCCCCTACCTTGAGCGCCGGGAGCAACCGTGAGCGAGCGCAACACCCTGCACTCGATCGAAAGCGCCCGGCTGGCCAACGGGAGGCGGATCTCTTTCTCCGCGCTCGGATCGCCGCGCGGCTTCCCCGTCCTCTACATGCACGGCTCGATCGGCTCGCCCTTGCGCCGGACGCCCGAGATGGACGCGGCGATCGAGGCCAACGACATCCGCTACCTGATGGTCGACCGCCCCGGGTTCCGCGGCTCCGACCCACTCCCGGGGCGCAGCGTCCTCGACTTCGCCTCGGACATCGAGGAGCTCGCCGACGGGCTCGGCTTCGAGCGCTTCTCGATCGTGGGCGTCTCGGCCGGCGCTCCCTACGCGCTGGCCTGCGCACACCGCCTCGGCGACCGGCTGGCGGCGACCATCACCGTCACCCCGGTCACCCCGTTCCACGCCGTTCACCGCACGCCGGGCGCCGGGATTCGCTTTCGCATGCCGCTCGCGGTGCTCAGCACCGCGCCGTGGCTGATCCGCGGCATCGGCCGCGGGATCCGGGCGCTCGTCAACCACCACCCGGGCCTCGTGATGCGGGCGATGGCGCTCGGAGCCTCCCACGCCGACCGCGAGCTGCTCGCCAACCCGGTCGACCGCGAGGCGGCAGCAGCACGGTTCGCCGAGGCGATGCGGGGCGGCGCCGACCCGATGATCGAGGACTACCTCGCCTGCTCGCGCCCGTGGGGGTTCGACCTCTCGGAAGTCGGTGAGCCGGTGCGGATCTGGCACGGCGCCGACGACAAACTCGTCCCGCTGCGCGACGTCCGCCGCCTGGCCGAGGAGCTGCCGGTCGCGACCCTCGAGGTCGACGATGTCGGCGGGCACTTCCTCTACAAGAACCGGATCACCGAGATTCTCGCCGCGACCTGCCGGCGCAACGAGGATCCCGCTCTCAGGAAGAAGGCGGCTTAGCCCAGATCAGCGCAGCGCTCGGTCGGCGCTGAAAGCCTCTGTGACGTCGGTCTGACTTCTTTCCGACCGGCAGCCGATCTAGTTTCTGCCTAGCTCAGGGATGGATCGACAAACTCAGCCTGACACCCACGTCTGGCACCCCTTCACGCAGATGCGCGACTGGGAAGCGGAGCCCCATTTGCGAATCGAGCGAGCCGAGGGCACCGAGCTCTTCGACGACGAGGGCCGCGGCTACCTCGACGGGGTCTCGTCGCTGTGGTGCAACGTCCACGGCCACCGCCATCCGAAGATCGACACCGCGATCCACGACCAGATGGACCGGGTCGCCCACACGACGATGCTCGGGCTCTCCCACCCCGCCGGCGAGGAGCTGGCGGCGAAGCTGGTCGAGATCGCGCCGCCCGGCCTGCACCGCGTCTTCTACTCCGACTCCGGCTCGACCGCGACCGAGATCGCGCTGAAGATGGCCTTCCAGTACCAGCAGCAGCGCGGCGGCCAGCACGTGCGCAAGACCAAGTTCATCTCGCTGCGCGACGCCTACCACGGAGACACCATCGGCTCGGTCTCGGTCGGCGGCATCGACCTCTTCCACGGCAAGTTCGAGCCGCTGCTGTTCTCGGGCTACCAAGCCGAGCCCGGCGACACCGGCCACATGGCGCGCCTGCTCGCCGCCCACGAGGAGGAGATCGCGGCGGTGATCGTCGAGCCGCTCGTCCAGGGCGCCGCGGGAATCATCGTCCACCCGCCCGGCTACCTGCGCGCGGTGCGCGAGCTATGCGACCGCCACGGGGTGCTGCTGATCTGCGACGAGGTCGCGACCGGCTTCGGCCGCACGGGGACGATGTTCGCCTGCGAGCAGGAGCGGGTCGCACCCGACCTGCTGTGCCTCGCCAAGGGACTTACCGGCGGCTACATGCCGCTCGCCGCGACCCTGGCGACCGAGGAGATCTACAACGGCTTCCTCGGCGCCTACGAGGAGTACCGCACCTTCTTCCACGGTCACACGTATACGGGCAACCCGCTGGCGTGCGCCGCGGCTCTCGCCTCCCTGGAGGTGTTCGAGGAAGAGCGCACGCTGGTCGGGTTGCAGCCGAAGATCCGCCTGCTCGGCGACCTGCTCGTCGACGTCGAGGAGATGGACGAGGTCGCCGAGGTGAGGCGCTGCGGGACGATGGTCGGAATCGACGTCTCCGGCCACGAGCCCGCCGAGCGCTTCGGACACCGGGTCACGGTCGAGGCGCGCAGGCGCGGGGTCATCGTGCGCCCGCTCGGCGACACCCTCGTGCTGATGCCGCCGCTTTCGATCTCGAAGGCCGACCTGCGGAGGCTCGTCGCGGTCGTCGCCGAGGCGATCGTCGCCGCCGGGCATCCTGAGGAGCTGCTCTACGGGATCGAGGACGATCTCGGCGGCGGCAACGTGATCGACCTCCCCCGGGCCGCCTGACATCCAACGGCGGCTCCCTGAATGGCCCTTATCAGCGGTGATATTCATGTGTGATGAAAGGGTGGTTGGGCCGTAGTAAGGGCATGAGCGAAGCACTTGCAGCGCCCGCCAGGGAGGCCTCTCCAACGGAGAGATCGCCCGGGTGATCGGCATCAGCGAGTCGAACGCCGGCACCCGGCTCAACCGCGTCATGGAGAAGCTGAGGAGGTCTTGCGATGAAGCTGACTGAGAACCAGATCGCCGATGAGCTGCGCGCGATGCGGCCGCTGCCAGAGGCGGCATCTGCAGCAGCGCTCGACGAGGGTGCGATCGAGGGATTCGGCCGACGGGGCGCTGCGGCGACCCTCTTGGTCGTGGGTGGGGTGGCCGTATCCCAGATCTCACAGGAGGCGCCCGACCTGACGCACTCCGGTGGCGTGAAAGACGTCGCGACCTCCACCGACCGGCAGACGGTCGAGCCGACGTCAGGCGCGGCAGGTGCCGCCGAGGCGGTCCCTCCGGCTTCCGCACGCAGTGTCGCCCGCAGCGCATCGATGACGCTTTCCACCCCTCCCGATGAAGTCGCCGAGGTCGCCGCGCTCGAGAAGCAGCTCGCCGCCGATCCCTCGAACGAGGCGCTGCGCGCCGCCCTCGCGGCCGAGCGCGGCCGGCTCGCGCACCTCGAGGCCCGCGTTCAGCTGACGCCGGTCAGCGTCGCGATCAGGGGCGACCGCTCAGACGACAGCGGCTGGACCCTCGGCGACGCGGCCGACGACGCAGGCTCGGTGCTGAAGGCGATCGCCGGCGGCGCGCTGGTCACCCTCGCGGTCCTGGTGCCCCTGGCCCTGCTCTGCGCCCTGATCTGGCTCGCGAGTAGAGCCTGGCGCCGCCACGCCCGCGAGCGGGCGCTCGACTAGCGCCTACTCCTCGTAGGGCTCGAAGTCCGACTTGCGGGCGCCGCAGACCGGGCAGAACCAGTCATCGGGGATCTCCTCGAAGGCGGTTCCCGGGGGAACGCCACCGTCGGGGTCGCCCTCCTCGGGGTCATAGATGAACCCGCAGGAGGTGCAGATCCACTGCTTGGTTTGGGTCTCTGTAGACATCGAGGCAAGCAGGTTACCGACTCATAGGGGCCATTCACCGAGAGCCCTCCCCCGGCGGCAGCGGACGCGAAGCGGAGCGGCCGCCGGTAGGGTCCGGGGGTGGCCAAGGAGAGCACCCAGCCCGCGTTTCCGCGCCCGGCGGCGACGGTGATTCTCCTGCGCCGGGGAGGCAAGCACGCCGACCGGGGGCTCGAGTTCCTGCTCGCCAAGCGCAACCCCGGTGCGCGCTTCATGCCCAGCGTCTGGGTCTTCCCGGGTGGCGGCGTCGACGACGCCGACGGCGAGGGCGACGCCGGAATGCGGGCTGCCGCCGTACGCGAGCTGCAAGAGGAGGTCGGGGTCGAGATCGACGCCGGCGACCTGGTCCCCTATTCCCGGTGGATCACGCCGGAGGCGGTGCCGATTCGCTTCGACACGTTCTTCTTCCTTGCCCTTGCGCCGCCGCACTCGCCCCCCAAGCCCGACGGCAACGAGCTCGTCGACGCGGGATGGTTCACCGCACGCGAGGCGCTCGACCGCCACGCCGCCGGCGATCTGGCGCTGGTCTTCCCGACGATCAAGCACCTGGAGACCCTCCTCCCCTTCGCCAACGCCGAGGAGGCGCTCGCCGGCGCCGCCGAGCGCAGCCTCGAGCCGGTGATGCCGACGGTCGAGGGCGACCGCGACGAGCGGCGAATCGTGATGCCCGACGGCTGGGACGACATCCCCTTCCCGGAGGGAGCCGAGCAGTGACCGGAACGCTCCCGGCGCAGCGCTAGTCCGGCGGGAACTGCTCGAGCCCGGCGCTCCAAGGGCCGGGCGGGTAGATGTGCAGTCCGTGCTCGTCCATCTCGCGCTGGAGCTTTCCGAAGATCCCAGCGGCGCCCCTGAGCGCCTCCTTCAGCTCCTCCTCGGTCCGCTCGCGCAGCTTCCAGTTGAAGAAGAGCTGGTTGTCGGTGATCCCGAACTCGACCGGGCGTTCGAACTGGGTCGTCCAGTCGAGGAAGGCGGGGCTGAACAGCTCGCGCAGTGCGATCGGATCGTGGTCTGACGGGACCGTGGCGATGAATCGCTTGTTGAACTCGACCGACTCGAACTCGACCTTGCGCCGCGAGTGGCTGTCGAAGAGGCGGTCCTCGGCGTTGCTGTCGAGGGATTCGACGCTGAAGATCGGCACGACCTTGGCGAGGTCGGGCATGTGGGCCTTGACCAGCACCGAGCCCGGCAGGATCGCCCTGCGCCCGAACCCGCCCTCCTCGTGCTCGGAGGCGTCGCAGGAGGCGCCCCAGAAGCCTTCGGTGAGCTGACCGGTGAGGCGATTGGTCCCCCCGGGACAGGGGGCGGGCGGCATGTCCTTGGGGTTGATGCCGCCGACCGGCTCGTAGCGCAGCCCGCGCTTCTCCCCCAGCTTGGCGACGGTCGCCGCCCAGTCCTGCTGGTCCTGCTTGGCGCTCACCCGCTCAAGTTACTTCGATCAGCTACCCGCGAGGGCCTAAGGATCCGCGGGAACGTACGGGACGGTGCCGCCGCCAAGCGAGGCGGGCTGGCGGGCGATCGTGCAGGGCGCGAACGCCTGGGTCCCCGGGACCACCGCCGCCGGCAGGAAGCTGAGCGGGAACATCCCGACGCTCGGCAGCGGGTTCGACGGCGGGTCGGCCGTGACCTGGCCCGAGCCGAGGCCGCCGGTTGCGCCGGTGTTGTTGCAGTCGTGGCTGGCGAACAGCGCGCGGTACTTGATCGCGTCGGGCGAGCCGATCCCGTTGGGCGGGATGTAGCCGTTGCCGCGGTTCTGGGGCAGGCGGGTGGGGTAGATCGCGAGTTCCTCGGCGTTGATCGGGGGCACCAGCCGCAGGTAGTGCTTGGGGTGCTGCTGGCCCGGGTTGCCGGGGATCGTGTCGGCGATGCTGGCGGGCGGGTTGGCGAGGAAGTCGGTGACGTTGCCCGAGTAGGTGTCGACGTAGCGAATGATCGGATTGAGGTTGGCGAGGAAGGGGTCGAGCCCGTCCATCACCGGCTTCAGGTCCCTGAACACGCCGCGCAGGGCCGGGAAGCCGGTCCGGGCGGCGGTCACCAGC
The DNA here is from genome assembly GCA_963696625.1 of uncultured Solirubrobacterales bacterium. Taxonomy (GTDB): domain Bacteria; phylum Actinomycetota; class Thermoleophilia; order Solirubrobacterales; family 70-9; genus JAWVFN01. Next base: position 160,172 of record CAVOKZ010000007.1, on the reverse strand, counting down.
GGGCCGAGGTTGGTGAACAGGCGGCGGGCGTGGGGGGAGAGCCTGCGAACGTCTCTGAGCGCCGGCGAGAGCACGCGGGCGACGGGCTTGAGGTCGCGGGCGAAGGGGCGGGCGTTGACCGAGAAATCCTGGAGGCGAGTGAGCGTCCTGCGCGCCTCCTCGTTGAAGGTCGGGAAGACCTTGATCGCCTCGGCGAGCTGCTCGTCGCGCGAAGCCAGGGCGCCGAAGGTCTGATCGTTGCCCTTGATCAGGCCGGTGAGCTGGTCGTCGCGGCGGGTCAGCGCGTCGAAGACCTGGCCGCTCGAGTTGACGATCTGAGAGAGCGCCTGGTCCTGGCGGTTGAGCGTCTCGAGCACGCCGGAGGCGTCCTGGGCGAACGGGCCGAGGTTGCCGAGCGCGTCGGAGACGTCCTGACCGCGGCCCTCGGCGGCGACCGCCAGCTCCTGCTGCCAGACACCGAAGGCGTTGCGGGTCGGCTCGTCGAAAGCGTTGAAGATCTCGTCGATCTGCTGCTGGTCCTGGACCTGGGCTTCGGCGAGGTGGCCGCCCTCTGAGATCGGCTCGACGGCGGCGTCGCCGGAGAGGGAGTCAAAGTTGCCGGCCTGGGCGCTGTTACCGGAATCGCCGCTCCCGTCTGGCTCGGTGCCCGGGGTGATCTCGATGTAGCTCTCGCCGAGCAGGGTCTTCGAGCGCAGGATCGCCTTGGCGTCGGAGGAGATCGGCGCGTACTCGGGGTCGATCTCGATCGTCGCCCGGGTGGCGTCGCCCTCGGGGGCGAGGGCCACGTCCTTGACCTTGCCCACCGAGACGCCGGAGATCCGCACGTCGGACTCCTTTTGCAGGGTGATCGCTTCGGGGAAGTCGGCGGTGAAGCGGTAGCTCTTGGGGGCGAGCGGGACCGGACCACCGAAGGCGGTCCAGAGGAAGAGCAGCAGGGCGAAGCACGACAGCGCGAAGGCGATCGCGACGGCGATGCGGCCGAGTGAGGGCGCGGACTTCTGCATCAGCAGGCCCCTTCCAGGACGCCGCCGGGCTCGAACAGGGTCGCGAAGCCGGTGATCAGCCCCGAGAGCGGGGTCTGAAGGACGATGTTCTTGAGCGTCTCGCAGCCACCGGTCGCGTACACGCGGCGGATTACGCCGTGCGCATCCTGTGAGGAGAAGGCGCTCTTGCCGTTGTGGCCGAGCCAGCCGAGCCAGTAGAGGTAGCCCTCATCCCGCCCGGGCGCTCCGAGCGGCTCGGCCCCATTCGGGTTGTAGGCGGCCATGTTGCCGAGCCGGTTGAGCTTCGAGGCGAGGTTGGTGAGGTTGGGCAGGGACGCGTTCACCTGGCCGGCCGCGGTCCCGAGGTCGAGAACCGGCCGGCGCGCGGCCCGGGTGAAGGGCCGGATCTGGTCACGGACCGCGGGCGTGCCGACGACCGAGAGGTTGCGCAGCGTGTTTGCGACGGGGGTGAGCCGACGGGCGAAGGGCCGCAGGTTGCGCAACGCCGGCTTCAGCACGGTCGAGAAGCTGCCGACGTGGCTGAGCGTGTCGCGGGTCTGCTCGAGGGTCCCGGGCAGCAATGCCGTGGCTTCGGTGACGTTGAGGTCCTGGTCGGCGATCGCCGACAGCGCGTCATTGGAGTGCTCGATCACCGCGGCGATCGACTGGTCCTCTTCGCCGAGACGGCCGCTGAGCTCACCGAGGTTGTGGATCAGGCTGGAGAGGTTCTCCTTGCGCTCGGCGACCTTCTCGTTCACCAGCGCGAGGTCACGATTGATCGGGCCGAGGCTGCCGAGCAGCTCGCCGAGGTCCTTGCCGCGGCCCTTGAGGCCCTCGCCGCCGCCGACGAGCAGCATCCTCAGGTAGCCGCGGGTGTCACCGTCGAGCGCCGAGAGCACCTCGTCGACGTTGATGTCGGGCGCGGTGTTGGCCACGGGGATCGTGTCGCCCTCGTCGTATTCACCCGCAGCCCGTGAGCCCGGATCGAGCTCGAGGAACATGTCCTGGAGGCCCGTCTTCGGGCGCAGCAGGACCGTCGCGTCGCGGTAGACCGGCAGGTACTTGCGGTCGATGTCCATGGTCACGTCGGCGACGCCGCCGTCGAGCTCGACCTTGGAGATGTCACCCACGCGGACGCCGGCGACGCGCACCGTCTGCCCCTGGCCCGGGGTGACCGCCTGCGCTGTCTGCAGGTCGGCGTGGAGCTCGAACGGCTTCTCCTCGAGGATCGGGATCCGCAGCCGCTGCTCCTGGACGATGTAGTAGCCGATGCCCAGCGAGACGACGACGAGCGAGAGGATCGCGATGAAGTCGCGGGAGTGGTCGCGAATCGCCTTGCTCACTTGTCGCCTCCCAGCGACGCCCGGTACTTGGGCAAGTCGGTCTTGTTGTACTGCCGCAGCCGCTTCATCGCGTCACCCAGCGCCGTTGCGGCCTCGGGACCGCCGCCGGCCTGGGCCTGCTGGATGTCGTTGTAGATGCCGAGGTAGTCCTCGATGTAGCCCTTGGTCTGGGAATCGAGCAGGTCCGCGGTCGTATCTGCGTCGCGGTTCGCGGCGGTCTGGATCGTCGGCGGCGCACCGACGGTGGCCGCCAGGTTCGGGGGGTCCTGGTTCTCACACGGAGCGTCCGGGTTGAACGGGGTCTTGGCCGAGGTGTCGAGTGCCGGCTGCGCGCCCAGCAGGTTGCCGATGACGCCGAACTGGTCGACACCGTCGGGCTGCGGCAGGATCACGGTGTTGATGCCGGCAGTGAGGCCGGTGCGAATCCACTCGCCGTTGGCGTCGCCGGAGCGGCTCTCGCCGCCGAGTCCGGCGAGGGCGTAGCCCGTGTCCTTGTACACCTGGGCGGTCGGTGTGCCGTCGCTCGCGGGGACGGTCGAGTTGCTCCAGGGGATGATCACGTTGTTGAAGCAGCTCGACAGCCCGCGTGTCTGTTCGAGGAACGGCAGCGAGTCCTGCGAGAGCTTGGCCAGGACCGGGACCGTCGGGACGAGGTCGGAGACCAGCCCGCGCAGCTCGCCGGGCCGGACCAAGCCGCGGAGCTGGGCGAGGAAGGGGTTGGCCGCCTTCAGCGCCGGCTCCGAGGCGCGGACGCCGGGCAGCGCCTCGCGGGCGAATGCCCGCAGCTGGGGCAGGGCGCTGTTGAGCTTGACCAGCGCCGGCTTGCCGACGCCGAGCAGCTCCGGCAGGGTGAAGATCGCGGTCTCGAGCGCCTGGTCCTCGCGACCGAAGGAGTTGAGAACCGTGCCGAGATTGGTGACCAGGTCCTGGAGCTCCGGCTGGTTCTGGTTCAGCGCCCGGAACAGGCTGTCGACGTCGACGACGAGCCCGGTGAGGTCGCCCGGCTGGGTGCCGAGCAGAGCTTCGTTGACCTCGGCGGTCGACTTGAAGGCGGTCGGCGAGCTCCTGAACGTCTCCTGCAGCCCGGCGCCGCCGCCGTACTTGTCGAGCGCGTTGCCGAACTCGATCAGGAACGTCTGGAGGCCGGCACGGACCGGAGCCTGCAGCGAGGTCAGCACCTGGTCGAGCTGGACCGAGGTCGAGGTCTGCGCGATCGGCACCGTGCTTCCGTCCTTCAGCTCGGGCGCCGCCGGCGACCCCGGGTGCACATCGACGAACAGATTGCCCTCGAGGAACAGGCGCGGGCGGATCTCCATCGTCGCATCCTGCCTGAGCGGCAGGGCGTCGTCTTTCAGCTCCATCTTGACCACGGCGGCCTGCTGTCCCTCGCCGTCGGTCGTGAGATGGTCGACCTCGGTCACCTTGCCGACGTTGACACCGGCGATCCGCACGGGGCTCTTGACCCGGATCTGCTGGGCGTTGGTGAAGATGCCGCTGATCTCGTAGCCGTTGCCGGTGAACGGCAGCTGCTTCGAGAAGCCGAGGTAGAAGCCGAACACGGTCAGCACGACGGCCACGAGACCGGTCATCCACGGCTGCCAGCGCTTGTTTCCGGGTCGCCTGGTCATTGTCCCGTGAACACCCTGGTTCCGTCCTTCTTGAGGAAGAGGTCGGTCTTGCCGAGCGGCGGGATGCCGAGGGCCTCGTTGAAGTTCTTGACGCCAAACGCCGGGATATCGGGCGGCTGGCCGGGCGCCAGCGCTTCACCGAGCGGGTAGCCGGTCTGGCCGTTGACGCAGTTCGGCGCGTCCTTGGTGCCGTAGCTCGAGACGTACGGGTTGCCGTGGGCGATCGGCTGGTGGTGCGGGTCGAACACTCCGGGGCCGCCCAGATTGAGCACGGAGTTACGCCCGTTGGCCGGCTCGCCCGAGTAGTTGTCGAGCGGGTTCATCGGCCAGTCCGTCGGCGAGCCGAGCAGGCCGGGCGTGGTCATCAGGACCACCCGCTGCGAGAAGCCGATCTGGTCCTTCTGGGAGATGTGCTCGGTCAGGAAGGTGAACCAGTACTCCCAGTAGTTGCAGACGGTCTCGACCGGGACGATCTTCTCCGAGGCATCGCGGGCCGAGCCGAAGGTGTCGCCGAGCCGGGTGAGGCTGACCGCGGTCGACGGATCGTCGACGAGGTTCTCAAGCTCGCCGAAGGCGCCCTGAAGCTCGACGTTGACCGGCGGCGTCCGGCGCAGGACCGGCGTGCCCACTCGCACCACCTTGTTGAGGTCGGGGAGCGCCAGGCGCAGCTGGCGGACGCCCGGCCGCAGCAGGCGCGACGCGGTGGCGAAGTCGCGAAGAAACGGTCGGATCTCGGGCAGCGCGGCGACCCCGGCGCGCAGGGTGGGGGGCGCGGAGGAGATCGCGTCCTTCAGCGCCTCGCGGTCGGAGGAGATCGCGTTGAAGGCGATCGCCATGTTGGTGAACTGCTCGGCGTTCTCGAAGGCGACCGGGGCGACCAGGCGCGCCGCGTCGCCGAGCTCTGAGATGAACCGCGCGAGATTCGTCTGCGGCGCGGCGAGCTTGGCGGCGACCGGCCTCAGGTTGGCGAACAGCGGATTGAGGCTCGAGATCGCCTGGTTCAGCGAGGCGCCGCGGCCGGCGAAGGCGGCGCCGAACTCCGAGAGGTTGGTGCGCACGGCCTCGCGGGTCGGCTCGTCGAAGGTGTCGGCGAGGTCATCGAACTCGGCCTGCGGCTGGGCCTGGGCGATCGCGAGGGTGCCGCCCTCGGGCAGGTCCTCGCCCGAGCTGCCGCGGGTCAGCTCGACGTACTTGAGGCCGAACGCCGACTTGTAGCGGACCCGAACGGTCGCGTCGGCCTTGATCGGCTCGGCGCTCTTGTCGAGCTTCAGGTTCAGCTTCGCCGCCTGCTGGCCGTTTTCGGGGTTGGTGACCGTGTCGATCGACTCGACCACGCCAACCCGGTTGCCGCCGATCCGCACCTCGTTGTTGGGCAACACCCGCGAGGCGTCGGGGATCTCCGCCGAGATCTTGTAGGTGGGGACGAACGGCAGGCCGTTGTTCGCGTTGTAGGCGAGGAAGACGGCGACGATCACGATCAGCGTCGTGATCGCCCCGACCATCGTCGGCGAGGCTGCGAGTGACTGTGCGCGTCGGCGGCGGCCGGTCATTGCCCGAAGAGGAAGTCGAGGAGGTTGGCGGACGCGGAGGGGTTGCTCTCCGTCGGAGCAGAGCCGCTGCTCTGGGTGCTGGGGGCCGGCGTGGTCGGCGTCCCGCTGCTCGCGGTTGCGCCGGTGAGCGCCTGCAGCAGCTGGTCGATGATCTGCTGGGCGTTGGGGCCGAGCGCCTGGACGAGGTCGGGAGGCGCCGGCTCACCGCTGGCGAGGTCCTGGAGTACCTGCGGGGTGATCAGGTCCTGCGCCTTCTGCGGCAACGTCGCGATCGGGTTCGCCTCGGAGACCTGGGCCCGCGAGGAGCGGGTCGTGCCGCCGTGGGTCGAGATCGTCGGGTCGCAGAGGTCGAGGTCGGTCGAGCCGTTGGGGCAGACCGAGTTGTCGTAGCGGGGCAGGTTCGCGGTCGGGCCGCTGGTGACGCCGATGCCCGGCTGGTTGTCGCCCAGCACCGACACGCAGGGGTGCGCGGCCTGGGGGTCGGTGGTGAAGCCGCCGCCGGCCGCCGGATACGTGGGGCTGGCGTTGTAGCGGTCGCAGGGGCCTACCGCGGCGGAGGCGAACTGCAGGTGGAGGATGTGCCCGTACTGGTCGAACTGGTTGAGGGCCCCGGCCTGGTAGTAGCCGAAGTTGAGGAGGCCCTCGAGGCCGGTGTAGCCCGGCTGGGTCACGCCGCCGCCGACCTTCTGGTTGAGCAGCTCGACCCGCCGGTCGGCCTCGCCCGGCTGGGCGCTGAGGTCGTCGCGGGCGCGCCCATCCTCCTCAACCACGTTCTTCGGATCGTTGATCGAGTCGAAGAACTGCGAGAGCAGGTCGGCGGCACGGGGCGCGTTGACCGTGGACTGGCCGAGCTGCTTGATCTCGTCGCCGCCCTTGGTCAGCGCCCTCGTCCCCGTCTCGGCGGCCTTGCCGAGCCCGCTGAGCGCGACGGCGGCGGCGTTGTCGAAGGCGGGCAGTGCGCCCGCGAACTTGTTGAGGCGGGGCGCCGCCTTGTTGAGCTCGACCAGCAGCGGCGTGCTCTCGTCGGCGGCGCGGCTGAGCTGGCGCATAGTCGGCTGCAGCTCGGCTAGGAATCCGGGCAGCTGCTTGAAGGTCTCGCCGAGGTCGGCGCGGCGCTCTGCAGCGGTTTCGGCGGCGTCGTTGGCCTCGTTGATGAAGGTCACGACGTCCTCGCGCCGACTGTTGAGCTGGGAGATGATCGCGTCGGAGTTGACGTTGAGGTCGCGGATCACGGTGTTCTGGTGACCGAGGATGTCGAGCACCTGCTTCAGCTCGCGCAGCGCCGGCGCGCCGCGGAGGATCGCCGCGTTGAGGTTCTCGGAGTTCCCGCTCAGCGCCGTTCCGAACTCGTTGATCAGCAGCTGGAGGCCGCGCTTGTAGGGCTCGCGGAAGATGTTCTGGACGAGGTCGTTGGGGACGGTGCCGCTGGTCTGCTCGACCGGAACCGGCCCCTCGAGCGGCTGGTCGCTCTGCCCCGGCTGGCAGTCGATGAAGTACTCGGCGATCAGCGACTGCGGCTCCGAGGAGCAGGTCGCGTCGGCCTTGAGCTCGCCGAACTTGGTATCGATCTTGAAGCTGATCAGCGCCTTCTTGTCGGCGTTGATATCGAGATCGGTGACTGTGCCGGCTTTGACCCCGGCGATCCTCACTTCCGAGCCCTGGACCAATCCGAAGGCGTTATCGAGCTCGACCTGGTAGCTGCGCTCGTCGCCGGCGGCCGCCGAGGCGACGGCGACGGCCGCCGCGGCCGCGATCACCACCAGCAGTGTCAGCCCGATCCGCTTCATGGCCCCGTGGGCACCTCGGTCGGATCGCAGTCGATCGTGCCGTTGTAGGTCAGCTGGTCGGTGGTCTGGCCGCGCTCATTCGATCCCGGGCAGCGGGCGGTGAAGCCGACGTCGAGGCCGGGGATGCTGTTGAGATTGGTCTGGTCGATCAGTGAGCCGAGGCTGATGTCGGGCAGCAGTCCGCCGAGCCCGAGTGGGTTTGGAATCGAAGCGGTGAAGAGGTTGCCGAGCGCCGCGATCCGGGCGATGCTGCCGTTGGCGTCGTAGACGCCGGAGTGACCGAAGTCGTCGAACCAGCCGCTGACACCCTCGAGGGTGACATAGGGCCGCAGGAAGCTGAGCGCGTCAAGGCTGTCAGTGAGCGCATGGCTCGCCGCCGGCAGGGCGCCCTCGCGGGTGGCGCCGTTGCGGTCAACCGGCCCGGAGGCGATCTGGCCGAGCGGCGTCAGCAGGCTGGTGCAGCTCGGTGAGGTCATTGCCGGCTCCCGGCTTGGCGACGATCCTGTCGAGGTCCCTGACCGCGGGCACGCCGGCGTGGGCGAAGCCGCGGAGGTTCTCGGCGAACGGCTTCAGCTCCTTGACCACCGGCCGCGAGGCCTTGATCAGCGGATCGACGTCGTCGAGCGCGTCCCGGAGGTTGAACGAGGTCGTATTGAACTGGCGCATGAAGTCGGGGAAGCTCGCCGATCGCGGTCGCGAGCCGCTGGTTCTGGCGGCCGATCGCGCCGAGCGCCTTCGAGCCGCCGTCGACCAGGTGGTCGATGTCGCTGGAGCGAGCCGCGAGCGCGCTGGTCAGCGAGGCGCCGTTGACGATCAGCGACTCGAGCGCGGGCTGGTCCGAGTTGAGCTCGGCGAACACCCGCCGCGACGTCGAGAGCAACGGGTTCAAGTAGTAGAAGCCCTCGTTGGCCTGCTGGCCGACGCCCGTGTAGGAGCGGGCGAAACCGTTGATGACGCCCCGCAGGCCGCGACACTTGCGCTCCCCGCCAGTGTCGGTGCACTCACCGATCGTCTTCTCGTCGAGCGTGTTGAGCACAGCGTCGAGGTCGACCTCGGAGACCGTGTGAGTCAGGTCGATCGCGCCGCCCGATTCGATGTCGCCGCCCGCCTTGTCGGCCGGAGGCATCGTCAGCTCCACGTAGCGGTTGGCGACCCCTGACAACGACTGCGAGCGGACGGTCGCGACGGTGCCCTCTTGCAACGGCTCGTAGTCGGCGTCGTTGATCGACATCACGACCTCGGCATGGCCATCGTCGGCGAGCTTGATCTCATCGACCTTGCCGACCGAGACGCCGGCGACGGCGACGGTGTTGCCGTTGACGAGCTGGCTCGCGTTCTCGAAGTCGGCCGTGACCTTGTAGCTGTCGCCGCCGCCGAAGAGAAGCAGCACGACGATGACCAGCGCCCCGATCAGCGCGAGGATCGCGGCAATGCGGCCTACGGAGGTTGAAGTGGACACAGTCGGCTCAGCTACCCCAGTACGTTCTCTCCTTGACTCCTCCGAACCGCGCGAATCCGATTTGCGTTTCGCAGAGCGTGAATTCTCCCATTCGGCTCTGACGCCTGTCAAAGGACAACCAACACACAATCGTCGCCTGCTCAGGCGTCGATTCGGGCACCTCTCCCCATTCCGATTGAGTTCACGTTAAGCGTGGCGCTCTCCTGCCCCGCAACCTATCCGACGGGGCGGTTCGAGGCGCCGCACGGGCGCCCCGGGAAGCTCACCCTGCAGGCGCTCCTGAGAAGGTCGCGGCCCGCTGGTAGAGCTTGTAGAGCTTGAACCCGCGGGCAAAGCTGTTCTCGCAGTAATTGTCGAGCAGGTCGTAGGCCTTGGAGTCGTCGAGGACCGAGCCGGGGCCGTGGGGGTCGTCGGCGCCGGACCCGACGACCTCACCGCCGGCGAAGCTCTTCAGCTCGCGGATCGTGCCGAGCCGCTGCTCGGTGCTCGCCTGCTCCCAGTCGTGGCAGTCGGCGAGGCTGATCGGCTCGCCGACGTCGAGGCCCTGCACGGGGACCGTCGGCGCATTGCTCGAGCCGCCGCCGCAACCGGCGGCGCCAATCGACGCAACGAGAAGCAGGGCGAGCGCCGGGCGACCGCGGTTCACGCGGAACCTACGGCCTGGCTGGCGTTGTGAACCAGTCGCAGGGGATCGGCAGGTCCTGGTCAAAAGCAGCCAAGCACCCGAGCAGCTCGGGCTCTGCCAGTGGGTTGCCGACCACCAGGCCGATGCTGGTCGAGTCGCAGGCTTCCGGCAAGAACGTCGGGATCGAGGCGCCGGGCACCGGTCCGAGCGCGGGCATCGTGGTCAGGCTGGCCCTGTCCCCGTTGACCCCGGTGTTGTCGTGCCAGCAGTTGCCGGTGTTGCCGATAAAGCTGTCCCACCAAAAATCCGTGCCGTTGGGATGCCGGCCGCCGTCGAGCGCGACGCCCATCTTGTTGCCGTAGAACTCGTTTCGATACGACGTCGAAAGTCCGGCGATGCTGCATCCCGCCAGCAGGCTCTCCGCGACAGCCCCCGCAGGTCCGCAGACAAGCGCGTCCGGAACGGCGAAGGTCATCGTGCCGCGGCGCCAGTTGTTCCAGAAGCGGTTGTTGCGGACGATGTTGTGGTTGCCGCCGGCGATCCAGAGACCCGTGCCGACCGGCTCGGGCACGGTCGGTACGACGTCGGAGCAGTTTCCACCCGGGTTGTCCATGTTCTGCCCGGGCTCCGGCGGCCCCGGCGACTCCCCGGGCCCGCAGGGCGGCAGGTAGAGGTTGAAGTTGTTGTCGTAGAAGTTGTTGTTCTCGACCAGGTTCGAGTCCTGGGGAAACCCGGGGTGGCCGGGGGCCGTGAACACGTCGGTCGTGTAGCCGAGCGTGTTGTCGTAGAAGTTGACGTGATGGATCCAGACCGCGTTGCTGTCGGTCCCGGAGAAGCCGGCGGCGCTGTGGTGGGCGTCGCAGTTGCGCATCTCGGTGCCGTAGCGGCGCTGCTCGGCGGGCACCGCGTCGCCGACGTCGGCGGTCGCGCCGGGGTAGACGGCGGCGTCCCCCGAGCCCCAGGCGTCGCAGTTCTCGACCAGGGTGTGGTCGGCGACGAAGCTGAGGTAGCCGTACTCCGAGTTGTAGGACATCTTCACGCGGTCGATGTGATTGCCGTCGGTCTCGGTCGCGTAGATGCCGTGCTCGTTGAAGTGGCGGGTCTTGAGGTTGCGGATCACGCTGCCGTCGGCGCGGTCGAGACGGATGCCGACGTCCTTGGCGTAGTCGGGCGGGTCGTCGCCGGACGGGCTGTGGTCGCCGAGCGCGGGGTCGCCGCCGTCGATCGTGACGTCCTCGGGCCTGATTCCCGAGCCCTCGATCTGCACGTTGCAGCGGATGCAGGGGCCGGTGTCGGGGATCCCGTGGCGGTCGAGGGCGGGCGGCTGCGGCGGCGGCGTGTCGCCCGGCGTGCGCCCGATCACGGCGATCAGGTTCTGGTCGTTCGGGCAGGCCGCCTGATACTTGTAGGAGAGGGCCCCGGTCGTGCCGTGGTCGTTGGTCTCGACCAGGTCGGCGCACCTCGGGTCCTGCGCCGGCGCGGCTCGCGAGGTCGGCTCGGTGTAGACGCCGGGCATGACCACGACGCGGTCGTTGTTGTGCGAGTCGGTGACGGCGGGCTGGATCTCGTGGTAGCCGCAGTTGGCGAGCAGCTTCCTGTTGAGCTTGCGGAACTGCTTGCCGTCGTGCTTGGTGAACGGCAGGGCGGGCTGCGAGGCGCGCAGCTTGAATCCGCCGGCCTTGGCCGCCTTGATCGAGGCGTTGAGCGCCTGGATCGAGGGGTTGGCGTTGACCTTCTTGTTGTAGCGCTTGTTGAGCTTCTTGACCTTGCGCTTCAGCGCCTTGCCGGTGACCTTCTTCTCCTTCTTCTTCTTCAACTTCTGGATCTTCTTCTTCAGCTTCTTGATCTTCTTCTTCGGCGACTTCGGCACGGTGCCCTGGCAGACGATCCGGGTGTCGCCGACGGCCGACTTGTCGAGGGCCGTAAACAGGTCGCGGTACTCCGGCACGATGCCGCCGGCCGTCCGACCGGCCCCTACGTCCTCGGCGCCGGGATCGGGCCAGTAGGAGGCGCGCTCGACGTGCGCCGGGGCGGGCCCGGCGATCGCGAGCAGCGCGCCGCAAGCGAGCAGCGGCGCCAGCCAGCGCGCCCTGCGTCCCATGCCTTTCCCTTTGCCCGAGAACACCGAGCCCGAGATGCTAACGCGCCGTTCACATCCCCGCGCCGCTTGTTGCGGCCTAGTTCTGCGGACGGAGCTCGTAGGCGGGGACGACGCCGGGGTAGAGCGCGGCCATCCAGAGCGAGGTGAGCTGCTCGACCACCGTCTCCGGTTGGCGCCGCTCGCGAACGAGGCACACGTAGCAGCAGCGCTCGGCCCCCCAGACCAGGACCTCGGCAGCGCCGGCCGGGTCGAGGTGCTCGGCCAGCAGGCCGCGCTCGCGCTCGGCGGCGAGGTGCTCGGCGGTGGCATCGACGAAGCGCTGGACGATCCCGACCCAGCGCTCGCGGACCTCGGCGCCGTGGGCGTCGATCACCGCCCGCAGCAGGCTCACCCGGCTGCTCCAGACCGCTACGACCCCGGTCAGCGCGTTACGCACGAGCTGGGCGGGCGACTCGCCGGCCTCGCCGTGCCACCAACGCTCGGCCATCTCGTAGAGGTCGTCGGCGACCTCCTCGACCGCGGCGAGCAGCAGGTCCTCCTTGTCGCGGAAGTGGGTGTAGAAGGCGCTGCGCGAGATCCCGGCGGCGCGCGAGATCTCCTCGACTGTGAGGTCGGCGTAAGGGCGGTCCTCGGCGAGCTCGAGGGCGCGGCGCAGAATCGTCGCCCGCACCTCATCGCGGCGGCGGCGGCTGGCCTTGGGCTGGGCGGTGCTCGGCACGGCGCGGATTCTACCCCCGCTGACAGACTGTCTGACAGAGTGTCAGACACTGTGTCAGGACTGGTAGGGTGACCGCGAATCCCAAGGCCCGAAGAGCCGGCCCCGAGCTCGTGTACTCACCCCGTTGCCGCGTTGGAGGCTCGGGGCCGGACTCGTTATTCAGGAGGAGGACTAGGCTCTGACAATGGACGACCGGGTATACGACTTCGACTGGATCGTTATCGGCAGCGGCTTCGGGGGCAGCGTCTCGGCCTTGCGGCTCGCCGAGAAGGGCTACTCGGTCTGCGTCCTCGAGTCCGGCAGCCGCTTCGAGGACGACGACTTCGCCGAGACCACCCGCCAGGCGCGGCGCTACTTCTTCGCGCCGAAGCTCGGCATGCGCGGGATCCTCCGCCTCACCGTGTTCAAGGACGTCTTCATCGCCTCGGGGTCGGGCGTCGGCGGCGGCAGTCTGGGGTTCGGCAACACGCTCTACCGCGCCCGGCCGGCGTTCTTCGAGGACGAGCAGTGGGGCTCGATCGGCAACCGCGAGCGCCGGCTCTCGGTCCACTACGACACCGCCGAGCGGATGCTCGGGGTGACGACCTACGACCAGGTCGGCCCCGCCGACGAGCTGCTGCGCGGGCTCGGCGAGGAGCTCGGCGTCGCCGACACCTTCAAGCCGACCCGCGTCGGCGTCTACCTCGGCGAGCCGGGATCGGTGGGCCCGGGTCAGAGCGGCGGCGATCCCTACTTCGGCGGCGAGGGGCCCGAGCGCTTCGCCTGCCAGCGATGCGGCAGCTGCATGGTCGGCTGCCGCCACGGCGCCAAGAACACCCTGGTCAAGAACTACCTCTGGTTCGCCGAGAAGCTCGGCGTCGAGATCCGGCCCGAGCGCCAGGTGACCGAGATCAAGCCCCTTGACGGCGAGGACGGCTCCGGCGGCTACGAGCTGACCAGCGTCCGCTCGGGCTCCTGGCTGCGCAAGAAGCGCGACAGGCTTACCGCGCGCGGCGTCGTCGTCGCCGCCGGCGCCCTCGGAACCAACCAGCTCCTGGCCGAGTGCAAGCGGCGCGGCGCCCTGTCACGGCTCTCCGACCGTCTCGGCTACGTCGTCCGCACCAACACCGAGTCGATCCAGGCGGTCACCTCCCCCGACGACAGCCGCGACTTCGCCAAGTCGATCGCGATCACATCGAGCATCTACCCCGACCCCAACACGCACATCGAGGTCGTCACCTATGGCGAGCACGCCGACTCGATGGGCGCGCTCTACACGCTGACGACCGGCGACGGAACGCGGCTGACCCGCCCGCTGATGTGGATCGGCCAGGTGCTCCGCCACCCGGTGAACTTCCTCAAGACGTTCTGGCCGCGCAAGTGGTCGCGGCGCACGGTGATCCTGCTGGTGATGCAGACGCTCGACACCGCAATGCGGCTGAAGCCGAAGCGCCGACTGCTGGGCCGCCGGGTGAAGCTGACGACCGAGCAGGACCCCGAGCGCCCCAACCCGACCTTCATCCCGGTCGCCGAGAAGGCGGCGAACTGGTGGGCCTCGAAGACGGGCGGCTTTGCAACCTCCAACAACTTCGAGGCGATCTTCAACATCCCTACCACCGCCCACATCCTCGGCGGGGCGGTGATCGGCGACGGCCCCGAGCACGGCGTCGTAGACGGCGCCAACCGCGCCTACGGCTACGAGAACCTGCTGATCTGCGATGGCTCGGCGGTGCCCGCCAACCCCGGCGTCAACCCCAGCCTCACGATCACGGCGCTTGCCGAGAGCGCGATGGCCGAGATCCCACGCCGGCGAGGGGAGCCGGAGGGCCACCTGCCCGAGCAGGCACGGCCGGCGTCACCAACCGCCGCCTCCTCCGCTTCGCGTCCGGGGGCGGCGGTCCCGGGCTCTCCCTGAATGGCCCCTATCGGCCTTTCTTCCTGCCGCCGCCCTTGAGCGCCGCGCTGCGCTTGGTGCGGTTGCCGGCGACGTCGGTGAGCTTGATCTTTAGCTCCACGCCGCGGCCGGCCTGCTTTCTCAGGGCCGGGTCGAGAGTGACGATCAGGCCGCCCGAGGCAGCGTCTGCGTAGGTTCGGTTGCCGACCCCGAGCGCCCCGTTCGGGCCGACGGCCTTGATCGAGGCGTCGACCGGCTCGCTCGGCGTGACGCGGACCTTGATCCGCCCGCTCTTCGCCGCTCGCTTGGCCGGGGTCAGGACCTTGATTCCGGCCTTCGGCTGAACGCGGTCGGCCGGCAGCGGCGTGCCGGCGCTGGTCACGGTCAGGCTCGAGCCCATCTCGGGGTGGGCGGGATCGTGGAACGAGTAGGTGCCGGGGCCGAGAAACGGCGCATTGCGGACGAGGCGGGTCTGGTTGGGCGCGATCGTCGGCGACTGCAGCCCGGCGACGCCGAGCAGCCCGTGGGGCAGGAACGGGTCGTCGTTCTCGAAGACGAGGATCTGGCCCTGCTCCATCGTGTAGTTGGTCTTCGAGAACTCCTTGAGGAAGACCGCGCGCACGGGGCTGGCGACGGTCGCCGACGCGGCGGCGGGCGTCGCCAGCGCCGCCAGGGCGATGCCGAGCACGATCAGGCGAATGGCTTTCCTCTGCGAGGGATTCATCTGGCTCTCCAACACCGCTTCCCGGGTGGGGTAGCGGTGGCGAAAGCTACTTGAGCTTCGCCGTGGCCGTGGCAGGCGAGCCGAAGTCGATCGACGACTTGACCGTGACCTTTGCCGTGGCCTTCTTGGCCAGCGCCTTCAGGCCCTTTTTCGTCAGCGGCAGCTTCAGAACCGTGCTGCCCGGGGCGTCGACCTGGGTGCGGGAGGAAATCGCCTTCTTGCCGAGGAAGGCGTCGAAGGGGACGTTGCCCGAGCCCGTCGCGGTCAGCTTCACCTTCAGCCGCTTTCTCTTGAGCACCGACTTCAGCTTCGTGTCGAGGATCTTGACCGTGACACTGGGGCGCGCCTGCGGCGTGCCCGCACCGACGATCAGGTTGCCGGTCATCGTCGTCGGGTGGATCGTGCAGATGAAGGAGTAGCTGCCGGGCGCGAGGTACTGGGTGCCGTTGACCGGCGTCGAGCCCCCGCTGATTGTCGCGCTGCGGAAGAGCGCCTTCCCATCCGGCCCGTTCGCGGTGGCGGTGACGTTATGGGTGCCACCGGCGTTTACGTATTGAGCGACCGTCCCGGCATCGTGCGCATAGGTCGGCGCGCTGAACGTATCGCCGACATTGGTGATCGACGCCGGGGCGCCCAACGCGATCGCGGCGGTGCCGGCGAGGACCGCAGCGCATAGCGCCGCTATCCCCGCCAGCCGCCTCATCAGCTCGCCGAGGCGAAGTGCTCCGCGACCTTGGCCCAGTTGACGACGTTCCACCAGGCGTCGATGTAGTCGGGGCGGACGTTCTTGTACTTGAGGTAGTAGGCGTGCTCCCAGACGTCGATGCCGAGAAGCGGGGTCTGGCCGGCCGAGATCGGCGAATCCTGGTTGGCGGTCGAGGTGACCGCGAGACCCGAGCCGTCGTGTACGAGCCATGCCCAGCCGGAGCCGAACTGGCCCACGCCCGCGGCCTTGACCTCTTCCTTCAGCGAATCGAGATCGCCGAACTTGTCGTTGATCGCCGCGGCGAGATCGCCGTCGGGCTCACCGCCACCGTCCGGGGACATGATCTCCCAGAAGAAGCTGTGGTTGGCGTGTCCGCCGGCGTTGTTGCGGACCGCGGCCTCCTTGTCGCCGAGGCTCGAGAGGTTCCGGAGGACCTCCTCGACCGGCTTGTCGGCCCACTCGGTGCCTTCGAGCGCCGCGTTGGCCTTGTCGACGTACGCCTGGTGATGCTTGTCGTGGTGCAGCTTCATCGTCGCCTCGTCGATGTGAGGCTCGAGCGCGTTGTAGTCGTAGGGCAGCGGGGGGACTTCGTAGGCCATTCGTTCTCCTTACGGGCTGGGTGGTGTCTGGGGATTTGTCCTGTATCCCAGTCGGCCAAACACTACCTATGGCCATACTTGGCCTGTGTCTCCGCCCGTGTCCAGCCGAACCGAACCAGTCCCCGGCTGGGCCGGGATCGCCACCACCATCACCGGCATCGTGCTCACCGCCGCGCTCGTCTTCGCGATCCCCGAGCTGCGCCACGCGGTCTCCTACGCCGTCCGGGGCGACACCGAGGCGATGCGGAGCGAGATCAACGACCTCGGCGCCGGCGGCGCGCTGATCGTCGTCGCACTGGCGCTGATCCACTCGGTGGTCTTCTACCCGGCGGAGATCCTCAACGCGGCCGCGGGCTATGCGTACGGCTTCTGGATCGCCCTGCCGCTGGTTATGCTCGGCTGGATGGCCTCGGCGGTCGTCGGCTATGCGATCGGGCAGCACGCGGCGCGACCCCTGCTGTACAAGCTCGCCGGCGAGGAGCGCATGCGCCGCGGCGAACAGCTCGTTCACGGCGGCGGCGTATCGCTGCTGCTCGGCATCCGCCTCTTTCCGCTGATGCCGTTCAGCATCGTCTGTTACATCTGCGGCGCCGCCCGCGTGCCGTTCAAGCGCTATCTGTGGACGACGTTCGCCGGCTACCTGCCGATCACCGCCATCTTCGTCTATTTCGGCAGCCGCCTCGACACGCTTTCGGCAACGGACCCGCTGCTGATCGGGAGCCTGGTGATCGTTCTCGCCTTGCTCGCGCTGGCGCGGTGGATCGCGCCGAAACTAGGTACGCCGTCGTCCTCGGGCGAGGGCGAGGCGACCTAGTGGGCCGTCCCGAAACGTCGCACCCGAAACGGCGGCCCCAGATCACCGCCGGATCTGCGTCCTCGGTCGCCGAAATGGCGCTGCCATTCCGGCTCCCTGCGTCCTTGCCCGGCGGCGCCTGGGTCTCGCCGTTTCAGGCACGACGTTCCTGGACGACCCACTAGGCGCCCTTGAATACGGAGTAGCCGCGCTTGGGGTTGCCGAATTGGTCCATCAGCCCCCCCCGTGCTGATGTCGGTGTCGATCGCACGGACCCAGCCGAGCGTGTAGATGCGATCCCAGGTCCGGGCGATTCGGTACCCGGCGCGGATCCACTTCGCCTGGGTCTTGAACTTGACCCGGAATCGCCCTTCGACTTCGGTGCCAACGTCGACGCCCCACTCGGCGAGGAAGAACCGCAGCCGCGGGCCGGGGAAGTAGCGGTCGATCGCCTTGCCGAAGCGGGGCAGATCCGAGAAGTCGACGCGCCCCATCGGTGACGGCGGGGCCTTCAGAGTCGGCTTGCGGTAGCAGAACGGGTTGTGGCCGTAGAGGTCCATCCGCGGCCGGCTCCCGTGGGGGAGGGTCAGGTACCGAATCCACTGGTATGGGTGGATCAACCTCGTGCCCGTCGAATTGAAGGTGTTGCCGCCGATGATCAGGTTCGCCGGGTTGAGCGCCTTCAGCGCCCCGTAGGTCGTGTCGAGGAGGATCGCGTAGTTGCGCGGCGCCACCTGCTGGGCGGCGTTGAGCGGACCCTTGACCGGGGACGGAGTCAGCGGCCCGAACATCGATTCGCGGTTGGGCTCGCCCCAGACGCTCCACAGCCGGACGCTCGGATAGCGCTTCGCGGTCGCGACCGCGAAGTCGGCGTAGTCGCTCGGGTTCGCCGGCACGAAGCGCGCGTTGCGGCCGCCGTTCGCCCAGCGCGGCGTTCCGAGGATCCTGATCGAGATCTGCATCCCGTTGGCTGCGGCCTCGGCGACGGCGCGGTCGAGGTCGGCCGGCCAGGCATACGCAGGGTCATCGGGGTCGGTCGTAAAGGCTCAGATGGTCAGGTCTTGAATGCAACCGGCCGCGTGAATGTCGGATGCAAGACCTGACCCTGTGCATCCCGAGTCACCGCGGCCGATAGACGTCGGCGCGGTGGGCGGCACGGTGAATCACCACGACTCGCGCTTCCTCGAGAATCTCGTAGATCACCCGGAAGTCCCCTCGCCGTGCCGAGTGAAGTCCCTCGAGCTCACCCCGGAGCGGCTTGCCGGCGCGATGCGGGTTGATCGCGATCGAGTCGAAGACTACGGCGAGGACTGCGCCGCGGACCCGCTCCGGTAGACGGTCAAGGTGGCGTCGCCCCACCGGCGTCGTCTCGACGTCGTAGGGCGGTTCCCCGGCTCCCGCTATTCGGGTCTTTCCAGCCGTGAGCGCTTTCCCTGCGCGGACTCCGCGCGCGAGCGGCGCACGGAACCTGCCAGCTCCTCGTCCTGGAGGATCGCGACGGTTTCCTCGAGCGATTCGAGATCGTCCTCGTTGATCAGCACGGCGGCGGTGCTTCCCCGGCGGGTGACGGCCAGGCGTTCATGCTCATTCTCCACGGCATCGATCAACTCGGAGAGCTTCGCCTTCGCAGTTGTGAGGGGCACGCTCCTCATCTGACCATAATTCTAACCAGATGCACCCTGCCAGGCAGCTGCCGATCAGGCGACAAATGGGGTCAGGTCTTGAATGCGACAGGCCGGCTCGGACCGGCGTCAGCGACGTTGAACCACTCCTCGTCGGGCTCGCGGCCGGGAGCGGCATGGCTCGGGGCTTCGAGTGCGCGCATGACATCGTCCTGATGCGCCTCGAGGCTCAGGATGCCGGCCCGTCGATGATGTGTCCCCCACCGCTCGGGCGTGAGCACAATCTCGCGGCCGCGTTGATCGCTGCCGCTGCACGGGAGATCCATTACCGGGGACGGTAGTGGTGGGTGAAGACTCAATCGGGGCGCCCGGATTTGAACCGGGGACCTCACCGACCCGAACGGTGCGCGCTACCAGGCTGCGCCACGCCCCGAAGAGGAGCGAAGGATAGAGAGGCAGGACAAGCTCAGCTCACCTCGTCGACGGCGGCTTCGATCTCCTCGGCCGAAGGCCGTTGCTCGAGCTGGCGAACGCCGTTCGCCCCGGTCACGACGACGGCCGGCTCGGCCGGGAGCCCCAGGTCGAGCTCGAGCTGTTCGTCGTTGGCGAGCGTCTCGTTCGCGGCCTCGTCGTCACCGGCGGCGATCTTCTCGTAGTCACTGCGCCACTGGCCCTGGTCCATCTCGAGCACCGCGGC
Organism: uncultured Solirubrobacterales bacterium; assembly: GCA_963696625.1. GTDB lineage: Bacteria > Actinomycetota > Thermoleophilia > Solirubrobacterales > 70-9 > JAWVFN01. Next base: position 140,964 of record CAVOKZ010000007.1, on the reverse strand, counting down.
CGCGACCCGCTCGAGGAAGTCCTCGTCGACACCGCGCGCCGGTTTGACCTCGTCCTGGTTGATGTAGAAGAGCTGGGCGAACTGCCACTCGTAGTCCTGGTTGCCGGCGGCGAGGGCGCCGAAGTCGGCCTGCTCCTCCGCCTTGTCGCCGAGCGGGAAGTGCCGGTAGACGAGCGTCGCCTCGCCCGGCCGCACGAGGTCCTCGACCAGCTTCGGCACGACCTCGAGCTGATAGTCGGCGCAGAACGTGCACTGGAGGTCGTTGAAGAAGTCGATCGTCACGGGGGCGTCGGGCGACCCCAGCGTGGCGGCGCTCTGGTGGATGCCCCCCATCAGCTCCTGGACCTCGCCGGCGCCGGTGATCTCGATCGGCTTGTCGGCGCTGTCGTCGAGCGAGATGCTCGCGACCAGCGCCAGCAGGGCGCCAACGGCCAGCACGAGGACGATCACCCCGACGAGTCGGGGACGGCGGCGCGGCGCTTCTTCGCTCACCCGGCGACGGCCTTGTAGTAGCGCACCGCGAGGCCGGTGAGCAGCGTCCGGTACGCCTCCTCGACCGAGATCTCGCTCTGCTTCGCCCAGGTCTCGAGGCCGGCCCCCTCGATCGCCTCGGCGCGGGCGACGACCTCGTCGACGAGATCGGGGTGCTGATCGCTGAAGAACGCGCCCATCGAGTAGAGGTCGGTGTCCATCAGCGACTCGAGGAAACTCTGGTCAGGCGCAGCCATCGGGCCATGGTATTTGCCTAGGCTGGAGGCCATGTCCGCCGACCGAGACGAGATCGTGTCGTTCTGCGACGCGCTGCTCACGATCGGAGAATTCGACGACTACTGCCCCAACGGCCTCCAGGTGCCGGGCGCGGAGGATGTCGAGCGCGTCGTCAGCGGCGTGTCGGCGAACCTCGAGCTGCTGCAGGCGGCGGCCGACGGAAGCGCCGAGCTGGTCGTCGTCCACCACGGCCTGTTCTGGGACCGGGGCTCGCGGGCGCTGACCCCGGCCCTCGCCGAGCGCCTGCGGAGCGTGCTCGGCGCCGGGATCTCGGTCTGCGGCTACCACCTGCCGCTCGACGCCCACGCCGAGATCGGAAACAACGCGCTGATCTGCGAAGGGCTCGGCCTCGAGCGAACCGGCGGCTTCGGCGGAGCCGGCGGCCGGCCGGTCGGCGCGATCGGCGTTCCTCCAGACGCCATCTCTCCCGAAGAGCTCTCCTCGCGCGTCGCGAAGCTGACCGGGCGAGACCCGCTCGTCTTCGAGTCGGGGCCGGCGGAGGTCCGCGGGGTCGGCGTGCTGTCGGGCGGCGGCGCCTCCTACGTCGAGGAGGCCGCGGCCCTCGGCCTCGACGCGCTGATCACGGGCGAGCCCAACGAGCCGGCGCGGGCGAGCGCCCGCGAGAACGGAATCCACTTCCTGGCCGCCGGGCACCACGCGACGGAGACCTTCGGAATCCGGCGGCTGGGCGAGATGATCGGCGAGAAGTTCGGCGTCGAGCACCGCTTCATCGAGGTTCCGAACCCGGTCTAGCTCCGGCGGCAACCCCGCAACTTGCGGGGAAATTGCTTGACACGTCAGCCCGGCGCGATATACATCTCCATGTCAACCAGCATCGAGGAGGAGACTCATTTGGCAGTCCACCTGACGCCCACCGAGCTCGCCGACGAGTTGCAGATGAAGCGCCGAGACGTGATCTCCAAATGCATGGAGATGCACGTACCAATCTTCCACGGTCGCATCGACAAGACGCTGTTCGTCTCCTCGATGCGCCGCATCCAGGCTCCACCGCGGCAGCGGGCCGCCGTCTAGACGGGACCACTGTTCATATACTCTCCTGGCGGCAAAGGCCGCGACCTCTGAGAACCCCGGAGGAAGGAGAGGCTTGGAAACTGCAACGCTCGAACGCTCGGCCACCGACTCGGCGACCGGCGCCAAAACGACCGCCGACCTGCTGCCGCTCGCGGCCTTAAAGCACGGGTCAAAGCCGGCCATCATGTTCAAGGACGAGTCCGGCCAGTGGGTCACCAAGACCTACGCGGAGGTCGGCGAGGTCGTCCGCGACCTCTCGCTCGGCCTCATCGACCTCGGGATCTCGAAGGGGGACAAGGTCTCGATCCTCGCCAACACCCGCCCCGAGTGGACCTACTTCGACTTCGCGGCGCTCTCGGCCGGCGCCACCGTGGTCCCGATCTACCAGACCAACTCGCCCGAGGAGTGCCAGTACGTCCTCGAGAACTCTGACGCCAAGGCCGTGATCGTCGAGGACGACGAGCAACTCGCCAAGATCGTCGAGATCCGCGACCAGTGCCCGAAGCTCGAGCACGTGATCCGCATGACCGGCGCTTCGGACGGCGCGATCTCGATGGACGAGCTCGCCGAGCGCGGCCGTAAGCACGACGCCTCCGAGTGGGAGCAGCGCTACACGTCGGTGAGCACCGACGACATCTGCACGATCATCTACACGTCGGGAACGACCGGGCCGCCGAAGGGGTGCGTGATCTCCCAGGGCAACTACCGCTCGATGCTCGACATGGTCCACAAGGTCAGCGTGATGCGCGACGACGAGCTGACCTACCTCTACCTCCCCCTCGCCCACTCCTTCGCGCTGCTGATCCAGCTCGGCAGCTTCGACCTCGGCGCGACGCTCGCTTACTGGGAGCGCGACTCGCTGAAGATCCTCCCCAACCTCTCCGAGGTCAAGCCGACCTACCTCCCCTCGGTGCCGCGGATCTTCGAGAAGATCTACACCGCCGCGACCTCGCAGGTCGAGAAGGACGGCGGGCTGAAGAAGGTGATCTTCAACTGGGCGGTCGGCACCGGCAAGAAGGTGCGCGAGCGCGAGCGCGCCGGCAAGCGGATCGGCTGGCTGCTCAAGCGGCAGTTCGACTTCGCCGACAAGCAGGTGCTCTCCAAGATCCGTGGCCTGTTCGGCGGCCGCCTGCACCTCGCGGTCTCGGGCGCGGCGCCGATCAACCCCGAGATCCTGCGCTTCTTCGACGCGGCGGGAGTCACGGTGGTCGAGGGCTGGGGCATGACCGAGACCTCGACCGCGGCGACGATCGCGACGCCCGAGCATTTCAAGTTCGGCACGATCGGCAAGCCGTTCGAGGATTGCGAGATCAGGATCGCCGACGACGGCGAGATCCTGGTCAAGGGCGCGAACGTGTTCCAGGGCTACTACAAGAACGAGGAAGCGACCAAGGAGGCCCTCGTCGACGGCTGGCTCCGCACCGGCGACATCGGCGAGATGGACTCCGAGGGCTACGTCAAGATCACCGGCCGCAAGAAGGACATCATCATCACCGCGGGCGGCAAGAACGTCACCCCCGCAAACCTCGAGGCCGAGATCAAGCAGAGCCAGTGGGTCTCGGAGTGCGTGGTCGTCGGCGACCGCCGCCCCTACCTGGTCGCGCTCGTCACCCTCGACCCCGAGGAGGTCGCGAAGCTCGCCGAGGAGAAGGGCTGGCCCGCCGACCCGGCGCAGATCGCCGAGCGGCCCGAGATGCGCGAGATGATCCAGCAGCACGTCGATTCGGTCAACGAGAAGTTCGCTCGCGCCGAGCAGGTCAAGAAGTTCGCGATCCTGCCGCAAGACCTCTCGCAGGAGGGCGGCGAGCTGACGCCGACGATGAAGGTCAAGCGCGCCGCGGTCGCCGAGAAGCACGCGGCCGCGATCGAGCAGCTGTACGCCGACTAGCTAGGCTGGGCGCCGGCTCCGAAACACGGACGTAACATGGCCGTGAAGCGGCGGCGCTACCTTGCCGCCGTGACTTCTTGGGGGTTGACGGCCAGGGCCTGGGCAGCGGGTGTGCTCGCGGGCGCCGCCCTGCTCGCCGTTCCCGCTTCGGCCCCCGCGGTCGAGCTGGTCGGCTCGATGCACGAGCATTCGGCCTATTCCGACGGATGGCTGGGGTCGCGCCCGGCCGACTACTACGCCTCCGGCAGGGCCTTCGGCCTCGACTTCATGGGCGGCAGCGACCACTCCGACACCTTCCCGCTGCCGATCGCCGGCAGCGAAGCGTGCCTGGGGATCGAGCTCCCCTCGTGCCTGCTCGCCGACACGGTCGACCCGCTCGACTCATTCCGCAAGTGGGCGGCGACAGGGGAGCAGGCCGCGGCGGCGAGCGACGACGCCTTCACCGCCTTCCGGGGTTTCGAGTGGACCTCCGACCGCTTCGGGCACATCAACGTCTATTTCTCCAGCCGCTACCGCAACGCGAAGCTCGACGGCGGCTACGTGACGATGGGGACGTTCTGGCGCTGGCTCCTACGCGACCCGGGACTCGGAGGCGGCGCCGACGGGGTCGCGACCTTCAACCACCCGGGGGCGAAGAAGCTCTCCGAGGGCGACCCCGGCTTCAACTGGAATGACTTCGCCTACGTTCCCGCGGCGGACTCGCGCATGGTCGGGATCGAGGTCTTCAACGACAGCGACGATTTCGGCTCGAGCGGCCCGCCCGAGGGCTGGTACGCCCACGCACTCGACGAGGGCTGGCACCTCGGCGCGGTCGGGGCAGAGGATCTCGGCCACCGGCGCAGCGACGATTGGGGCGGCCCGGGCTGGGCCAAGACCGTGATCGACGCCGCCGACCGCTCGCCGGAGGCCATCGAAGCGGCGCTCAAGGCGCGCCACTTCTATGCGGTTCGCGACGGCGCCCTGCGCCTCGGCTTCTCGGTCGACGGCGAGGGCATGGGCTCGCGGCTGCGGCGGCTCGCGGACGAGCAGCTGCCGGTCTCGGCGAGCGTCACCGACAAGGACCTGAAGCTCGAGCTGGTGACCAGCGGCGGCGAGGTCGTGGCGACGGGGGATCACGGCGAGCTTCACGGGACGGTCGCCGCCGATCGCTCGAAGCGCTGGTACTTCGTCCGCGCGCTGGCGGCCGACGGCCGGCCGATGGCCTACTCGAGCCCGGTTTGGGTCGACGCCAACCCGGTCGCCGCCGGCCGCGAGTGGCTCGCGGGCGACTTCCACGTCCACACCTGCTTCTCGCACGACGCCTACTGTGGGCCCGGCGACGACAACACCGGGATCGACGAGATCTACACCCTCAGCCTCCCGGTCGGGGCCCGCTTCTCGGAGGCGAACCTGCGAGGGCTCGACTTCCTCACGATCACTGACCACAACGACGTCCGCTCGGTGACCGATCCCGGTTTCGGCACCGCGGGCGTGATCGGCGTTCCCGGCTATGAGAGCTCGCTCAACGGCCACGCCCAGATGCTCGGCGCCACCCGGGTCTACCCCAAGGGCGACGGGTCGGTCGCCGACGTCGAGGCCCAGGCGGCGGCGCTGCACGCCGATGGCGGACTGTTCCAGATCAACCATCCGGTCTCCGCTCCCGGAACGATCAACGATTGCGACCCGGCCGAGCTCGATTGGTCCTACGGCTACAGCGTCAGGCCCGACGCGCTCGAGGTGTGGAACCTCGCGACCCCGGGCCTCAACGACTCGACCAGATGGTGGGAGTGCTGGCTCGATCGCGGCGTACGGCTTCCGGCGACGGGAGGCAGCGACTCGCACTGGCTGGTGCTCGCGGCCGTCATGGGCGTCGGCAACCCGACGACCTGGGTTCTCAGCGACGCGCGCAGCGCCGATGGGGTGCTGGGCGGAGTCGCCGCAGGCCGGACGTCGATCACCCGCCTGCCCCCGATACTCGGCGCGACACCGCTGACGATCGAGGCAGACCCCGACCGGGACGGAACGTTCGAGCCCGCGATCGGCAGCGACGTGGAGGGCGGCACGCCGCTGCGGATCAGCGGCGGGGGGCCGATCGGCGGCCTCGTAAGGGTCCGCGCCGACGGCGAGACGATCCTCGACGACGCCTTCCTCGCTCCCGGCGGCCACATCGACCTCGACGCACCCGCCGAGGACGGCTGGCTCCGCGCCGAGATGCGCTTCCTTCCCGGCGCGCTTCAGGACTTACTCGGTTGCACGGGGGTTCCCGGCCTCGACTTCGTCCCCTGCCTCGGCGACCAGGCGATGGCGGCGCTGAGCTCGCCGGTCTATCTCGAGGCGTCGCCGCCGGGTGGCAGCGGTGCTCAGGGCGGCGGCGGCTCACAGGCCGGCGCTACGCCGCCGGCGTCGAACCTCGCCGGGGTCAAGGCCAAGTCCAGGCGCTGCACCCGCAAGCGCCAGCGGCCCCACAAGCCAAAACGCGCCTGCCGCAAGAAGAAGCGCCGCCGCTGAGACCCTTCATCTGGGGTGCGGCTCGATGGCCGGGCAGCGAGGAACCGCAGCCGTCACCGGCGCCGGCAGCGGCATCGGCGAGGCCGTCCCCGAGGTCAGCTGGTTACTGGCGAGAGCCGGCGCTGTCGCGCTCGTCCGACTGTCGCAGCAGGGCGCCGGTCGTCTGCTCGAGCACGCGGCGCCAGACCGAGGTCTCGCCGGTCTCCTCCTCCTCGACCGTGTCGAGCACCTGCTCGACGCGGCGGCCGGAGATCCGTATCCCGTGGCGAGCGGCGATCTCCTTGTACTCCTCGTAGTCGCGGGCGAGGCGGGTGGTGACGGATTCGAAGCCGTGGCGGGCGATCCTCAGCCTCGCCGTGTAGTCGAGCACCGAGGTGCCGAACATCAGCTCGTCGTCCATCTCGGGCTCGATCAGGACGATGTCGACGTCGGGGAAGCGGTGCCTCCAGGACTCGACCGCGAGCTGGAGGCGGGCGTGGGCCATCAGGCGGAATGCCTGGTTGCCGATCGCCGGCAGCCCCATGTCGGCGACGCGGCGCACGCGCGACCCGAACATCGTCGGGATCTTGTGCTTGAAGTCGTTGACGAAGGGAACGAGCGGGTTGACCACGACTATGAACTTGGCGCCGGCGTCGACGGCTACGTCAACGTTGGTGGTCGAGGCGATCCCGCCGTCCATCAGCTGCCGCCCCTTGAGCTCGACCGGCTCGTAGACGATCGGCAGCGCGGTCGAGGCGCCGACCGCCTTCGAGATCGGCACCGCGGCCCACTCGTCCTGCCCGAGCACGAGGCGCTCAGCGGTATCGACGTCGGTCGCGGTGATCAGCAGCTCGGGCCCGAGCTTGCGGAAGTCGTCCGAGCGGCCGTCCTCGGAGAGCACCTCGGCCATGTACTTCTCGAGCCCCCTGTTGGAGTAGATGCCGCTCGGCAGGCCCTCGGCGATGCCCATCGCGATGTCGACCATCGAGGTCTCGCCGAGGTTCGAGGCGAGCTGGCGGGCGACGCCGGCGACGTGCAGCGGCAGCAGCGCCGCGCGGCGGGCGAAGGCGCCGTAGTTGAGCCGCAGCAGGTTGCGCAGCTTCGGATCGGGGATCGGCGAGGGCAGCGCCTTGTTGAGCACGCGCATCATCTCCTCGGGCGTGACCCCGTTGGCGACCATGCCGCCGACGAAGGAGCCGGCGCTGGTGCCGACGTAGACGTCGAAGTCGTTGACGGTGCGGTTTACCGCGAGCAGGTCGAGGGCGCGCAGGGCGCCGATCTCATAGACGCCGCCGGTGAAGCCGCCGCCTCCGAGCACAAGGGCGGTCTTCGAGTTCCGCCTCAGGGCGCGCTTGGCGCGCTCGGCGGCGGCACTACGTCGTGAACCGTTTGCGCCACCTTCCTTGCCCATGCAGGGCTTATACCAGGCTGGCCAGGCAGCCAAGGGCAGACGCTGGGGTCGCCGCTACCCTCGCCCCGCCCCGTTGTTACCTACTCCGATGAAAGCCTTCATCGCGGTGCTCGCGTGTGCCTGCGTCCTCGCCCTGCTTCCCGCGGGCGCGAGCGCCGCGCGCTACGAGCGCATCGCCCGGACGCCGGTCGCGACCAGCGCCTCCGCCACTGCGCGCGTCGCGGTCTCAAGTGGGTCGCTGCGCTCGGCGCTGGCCAAGCTGATGCGCGGCGCCGGCAGGCGCAGCGGCGCCTGGGTCGCCGATGTCCCCTCGACCGGAGGCCAGGTCAAGCTCTTCTCCAAGCGCGTGGGCAAGCGGCGCAAGCTCGCCTCGAACACGAAGCTGTTCACGACCTCGACCGCGCTGGTCAAGTTCGGCCCGGAGGGACGCCTGGCGACGACGGCGTGGAACACGGGGACGCTGCTCGCCGGGCAGATGAGCGGCGACCTCGTGCTGCGCGGCGGCGGCGACCCGACGCTCTCGAGCTCCGGGCTGGCGACGCTCGCCAGCCGGGTCAAGGCAGCCGGGGTGACCTCGATAACCGGCCACGTCGTCTATGACGAGTCGTTCTTCGACGGCCAAGGGGCTGTGCCCGTAACCGGCGTCAGCGGCAGCATCGGCGGGTCACTCTCGGGCCTGATCTATCCGGGAGGAGCGAAGAAGGCCGCCCAGGACTTCGTCGCGGACCTCAAGCAGCGCGGGATCACGGTCTCGAGCAGCGTCCGCAGCGGCACGCTGCCGAAACTGACCAGCACCCTGCTCGCCGACTTCGGCTCGCCGACGATCGCCGACCTGATCGAGGACACCAACGTGCCCTCGAACAACTTCTTCGCCGAGACCCTGGTCAAGGACATCGGCGCGACCTTCGGCGCCGGCGGCAGCACGGTCGCCGGAATCAACGTGATCAAGGGCTTCGCCCGCTCGCGCGGCGCCCAGCTCAAGGCCGAGAACGGCTCGGGCCTGACGGTCAAGAACCGGGCCTCTCCCGCCTCGGTCGGGCGGCTGCTCGTCTCGATGCTCAAAGATCCCCCCGAGGTCGCCTCGGCCTGGACCGACTCGCTCGCGGTCGCCGGTCAGACCGGGACCCTGGCGCGGCGGATGCGCGGTACGGCGGCGGCCGGGCGCTGCCGCGGCAAGACCGGCACGATCAACGGTGTCAGCGCCCTCTCGGGCTACTGCCTCGGCTCCGGCCACACGACCGCCTTCTCGTTCCTGATGAGCAGGATCTCCGACGCCCGTGCCCACCTGCTCCAGGACAAGATGACGGCGATCGTCGCGAGGTATCGGCCGTAGACCTGGTGGCCTCTAGCAGCTCTTGGGCTTCGGATCCTTCTTCTTGTCCCGGGTGAAGCTTTCCTTCTTGTTCGAGCCCGGGCCGCAGTCGATCTTCTTGTCCTTGTCGTTGGCCTTGGCGATCAGGCGATCGATGCCCTTCTTGCCGAGGAAGATGTCCTTGCCGAGGTTGCCGGTGATCTTGTCGTTGCCGGAGGCGCCCACCTGGTTGTCCTTGCCGTCGCCGCCGAAGATCTTGTCGTTGCCGACGTTGCCGAGCAGGCGGTCGTCGCCGGCCGAGCCCGAGACCTTGTCGTTGCCGGCGCCGCCGTTGACGGTGTCGTTGCCCGCGTTGCCGGTGAGGACGTTGCCGAGCGAGGAGCCGACGATGTTGTCGAAGCCGGCCCCGCCGTTGACGTTCTCGACGTCGGTCTGGACGTTGTCGGCGAAGTTGTCGGGCGTGCCGCCGTCGTTGGCGGCGCCGTCGAGGGTGACGTTTACCGCGCCCGCCTGGTCGGCATAGGTCGCGAGGTCGATGCCCGTGTTGCCGATCATCGTGTCGGCCTGCCCGCCGCCCTGGAGCGAGTCGTTCTCGGAGCCGCCATCGAGGCTGTCGTTGCCGCCCCCGCCGTCGAGGTCGTCGTCCTGGGTGCCGCCGTCGAGGTTGTCGGCGCCGCTGCCGCCTCGGATCGTGTCGTTCTGGTTGCCGCCCTCGAGGATCAGGTTGCCGGGATCGAGCGTCAGGGGCTGCTGGATCGCCGGGATGTTGGAGTTCCCGACAGCGCTGACCGTGTCGTCGCCCTTACCGCCGTTGATGTCGGCCTTTTCGACCGCCGTACCCGTGATGTCGTCGCCGTCGTCATCCCCGTTGAGATTCGCACCGAGAACACCGACGGCGCTCTCTCCGAACAGCCAGCTGTCGGCTTGGTCAGTGCCGTCGACCTGGAGCTGGTCGGTCCCATCCAAGGCGACGTACTCGATTTCAACCTCCTGCGAGCCGGCAAGGTCATTGGTGGTTCCGCCCCCGACAAACGCGCCGTTTCGCTCGCTGACCAAAAACGTCGAGTTATTCCCCACTGAGTCCGTGGCCAAGATCCGATCGACATTCGAAAGTGGAGGCTGGGGATCGCCATCGCTGCAGGCGACCAGCACGTTGTTGGCGTCACGGACCTCGATGTTTCCCAGGTTGAGCTGGATCGACATCTTGGCCGCGGCCATGCCGGGGTCGCCGTAAAGGATGCTGAGCGTCCGCGTCCCGCCGAGGTAGTCACACGCAGGCCCGGCGGCCATCGCCGGCGCCACGATTGCCGCCCACGCGATAGCGCAGGCGATGACTCCCAGGCAAAGTCGCTTCATCGAAGCCTGAATACCCTCGCGCGGGGAAAAGTAGCGCTCACGCCAGCAGCTTATTCAGACCGGCCTCGTCAATGACGTCAACCTCCAGCTCCTCTGCCCTGGCCAGCTTCGAGCCCGGGTTGTCCCCCGCGACCACGTAGTCGGTCTTCTTCGAAACGGAGTTGGTCACCTTGCCCCCGGCGCGCTTGATCCGCTTCGTCGCTTCGCCCCGCGTCAGGTCGGGGAGCGTTCCGGTGAGCACGAAAGTCTTGCCCTCGAGCGGCCCGCCCTCGACCCGGCGCTCGGAGGCGTCGAGCTCCATCCGCAGCCCGGCCTTGCGCAGGCGCTCGATCAGCGCCCGGGTGCGCTCGCCGGAGAGCTCCTCGGCGATCTGCTCGGCGAGGATCGGGCCGATTCCCTCGGCCTGCTCGATCTGCTCGGGCTGGGCGGCCAGCAGGGCGTCGATCGTGCCGAAGTGCTCGGCGAGCGACTGGGCGTTGACGTAGCCGACGCCGGGAATTCCGAGCGCGAAGAGGACGCGCGAGAACGGTCGCTGCTTGGATTGCTCGATCTCCTCGATCAGGTTCTGGGCGGAGACCAGGCCGAAGCCCTCTAGCTCGGAGACCTTCTCGACCGTGAGCTCGTAGATGTCGGCGGCGTCGGCGATCACGCCCTCCTCGAGGAAGCGGGCGGCGTTCTTCTCGCCGAGGCCCTCGATCTCCATCGCCCCGCGGAAGTGCTTCACGTGCTGGAACTGCTGACCCGGGCAGCCGGTGCGGTTGGGGCAGTAGCTGAACACCGCGCCTTCGTCCTTGGAGATCGGCGTGTCGCACAGAGGGCACTTCTTCGGCACCTTCGGCTTGCGCGCACCCTTCTTGCGTTTCTGGATCACCGGCGAGACGACGGCCGGGATCACGTCGCCGGCGCGCATCACCACCACCTCGTCGCCTTCGCGGACGTCCTTGCGCGCCAGATCCTCTTCGTTGTGGAGGGTCGCGGTCGTCACCGTCACCCCACCGACGTGGACCGGCTCGAGCATGGCGAAGGGGAACAGGGCGCCGGTGCGGCCGACGTTCCAGACCACCTTCTTCAGCTTCGTCGTCGCCGTCGTCGGCGCGAACTTGTAGGCGACGGCCCAGCGCGGCTCGCGGCCGATCACACCGAGCTCGCGCTGCAGCGAACGGTCGTCGACCTTGATCACGACGCCGTCGATCTCGTAGTCGAGCTCGTCGCGGCGCTCCTCCCACCAGGCGCAGCGATCGGCGACGTCGTCGAAGCTCTCGTGCAGCTTGACGTCGGGGTTGACCTTGAAGCCGTGGTCAGAGAGCCACTCGATCGCCTCGGAGTGGCGCTTTGGCTCCCAGCCGCTGGTGGCGCCGAGCCCGTAGGTCCAGATCGAGAGCGGCCGCGACGCAGTCAGGGCGGGGTCGAGCTGGCGCAGCGAGCCCGCCGCCGAGTTGCGCGGGTTGGCGAACGTCGCCTCGCCGTCGGCGGCGCGCTGCTCGTTGAGCTTGGCGAAGTCGGCGATCGGCAGGTAGATCTCGCCGCGGACCTCGACCAGGTCGGGGGCGTCGTCGATCGCCAGCGGGATCGCCTTGATCGTCCGCAGGTTGGCGGTGACGTCTTCGCCGACGCGGCCGTCGCCGCGAGTCGCGCCCCGCACGAACTTGCCGTTTTCGTAGACCAGCGAGATCGCCAGGCCGTCGATCTTCGGCTCGCTGAAGAACTCGACGTCGCGGGCGGCGACGTCGAGCTGCTCGAGCCGGTTGTGGAGCCGCTTCTCCCAGGCCCGCAGCTCCTCGGCGTTGCGCGCGTTGGCCAGCGAGAGCATCGGCTCCGGGTGCTCGACCCGGCCGAAGCGCTCCGAGGGCTTGCCGCCGACGCGCTGGGTCGGGGAGTCCGGCGTCAACAGGTCCGGGTGCTCTGCCTCGAGCTCCTCCAACTCGCGGACGAGGTCGTCGTAGTCGGTGTCGGAGACCTCCGGGTCGTCGAGCACGTAGTAGCGGTGCTCGTGGTGGACGATCTGCTTGCGCAGTTCCTCGACCCGCTTCGCCGGGCTCTTCGCCTTCGCCTTCGGGCTCAAGATTTTGCGCCGTGTGTCGGCTCGTCGGTCGAGGTCTTGACTCCCTTCAGCATCCGCTCGAGATCCCAGCCGCGCAGCGTGTCGAGGCCGCCGTGATCGGTCAGGTCGAAGTGGATCGGCGTGACCGCGATGCGGCCCTGGGCGACCGCGGTCAGGTCGGTGCCGTCCTCGTCCTCGAACGAGGGCTCGAACCCGTAGATCTCATACCGGCGCCGGCTCTCGTCCTCCTCCTCGACCAGCTTCATCTCGTCGTTGTAAATCCGCTTGCCGAGCTTGGCGACCTCGACCCCGATCGGCTCGCCCGCCGGGCAGTTGATGTTGATCAGCGTGCCCTCGGGCATCGGCTCTTTGGCGAGTCGCGCGACGAGCCGCGCCGTAAAGCTGGCGGCGACGGTGAAGTCGAAGCTGCGGCCGAGCCGGAAATCCATCTCTCGCGCCGCCGACTGCTGGGAGACGGCGATCGCCGGCAGCCCGAGCACGATCCCCTCCAGCGCCGCCGCGACGGTGCCCGAATAGGTGATGTCGTCGCCGAGGTTCGCCCCGTGGTTGATGCCGGAGACGATCAGGTCGGGGCGCTCGCCGAGCAGCCCGAGCTCGGCGAAGCGAACGCAGTCGACCGGCGTCCCTTCGGTCGCGAAGCCGACGGTCCCGTCGTCGAAGTCGATCTCCTCGACCCAGAGCGGCGAGCGGGTGGTGATGCTCCGTGCCGTCGCGCTGCGGTTCGAATCGGGTGCGATCACGCTCACCTCGACGCTTTCGAGCCCGCCCAGGGCCTTACGCAGCGCGCCGAGGCCGGCCGCGCCGATGCCGTCGTCGTTGGTGATCAGCACCCTCATGGGCACCGATTCTAGGTTGCGCCTACCCCAGCCCGCCGTAGGCGACGATCATCTCGGTCGCGGCGCCTCCGAAGACGCCCGCGGCGATCATCACCAGGCCCAGCTCGCGGTGGCCGAGGCGGCGCATCGCGTTCCAGATCTCGCCGATCACGTAGAGGATCGCGCCGGCCGAGAGCGAGTAGAAGAGCAGCGAGAGCGGGTCGGAGTCGACCTGGTAGCCGACCATCGAGCCGAGCAGGGTCGGCGCGCCGCCGACGAGGCCGGCGACGATCAGCCAGTTCCAGCTCGGCCGTACGTCGCCGAGCGGGCCGACGATGCCGAAGCCCTCGGTCGTGTTGTGCACGGCGAAGCCGATGATCAGGACCGTGGCCAGGCCGACGTCGCCGCTGTTGGCGGCGACCCCGATCGCGAGGCCCTCGGCGAAGTTGTGGAGCCCGATCGCGGCGGCGATCGTCATTCCCATCCGCAGCGCCTTGGTGACGGCGGGCTCCTGGACCGAGGGCAGCGCCTGCACCTCATCGACCGTGGCGGCGTCCGGGGCCCCGCCCGCCATCGGCGGCGGCGGTTCGGCCGGGCGCATGCGCCGCTCGAGCGAGGCGATGCCCGCGATCCCCGCGGTGAAGCCGACGGCGAGGATCGCCGCGTAGAAGATCCCGGTGCCCCAGCTCGCGTCCGCCTCACCTTCGCCGAGATGCTCGAACTGCTCCTCCATGATGTGGATGCCGTGCGAGAGGACCTCGGCGAAGAGGAAGGCGAGGACGCCGACCGAGAACATCGCGAGGGCGACCCTCGTCCGCGTGGAGAGCAGACGCACGCGGCCGAAGGGGAGGCCGAGGAAGATGGTGAACCCGGCGATCCCGCCGAGCAGTGCGGTTTCAGCGAACGACATGCGTGGCGGAACGTAGCAGAGATCGGGTTAGGGTTACCTAACTACTTGGCTCGTAGCGGACCTCGGCCAGATAGAGCCCGTGCGGCCGGGCGGTGTCGCCGGCCTGCTCCCGCGGTGCGCCCCCGAGAAGTCGCTGGAAATCGGCCAGATCCCGCCGCCCCCCACCGACCTCGAGCATCGTCCCGACCAGCACCCGCACCATGTTGCGCATGAACGCGTCGGCCTCGATCCAGAACTCGACTGTCGATCCGCTTTTCCTCCACTCGGCGCGGAGGATCTCACGCTCGAAGCGCACATGGTGGTTATCGGCCTTGGTGAAGGCGGTGAAGTCGTGGGTTCCGCCGAGCGCCGTCGCGCACGCCCGGAGGGCATCGAAGTCGAGCCGGTGCGGCCAGAACAGCGCCAGGCCCCGTTCGAACGGGCTCCGGACCGGCGCAGAGTGGACTCGGTAGAGGTAGGTCCGCGAACGGGCGTCTCGCCTCGCGTCGAAGCCGTTCGCGGCCGGCGCCGCGCCGTTGACGGCGATGTCCTGATCGGTGATCCCGTTGAGCATCGAGCGCAGGGCTTCCGGGAGCGGGCCGCTGCACTCGAAGCTCGCGACCTGGCCGAGCGCGTGGACGCCGGCGTCGGTGCGGCCGGCGACGGTCAGTCGGACCGGCTCGCCCAGCACGGTCGCCAGCGCCGACTCGAGCTCGGCCTGAACCGTGCGCTTGCCCGGCTGCGTCGCCCAGCCCGCGAACTCGGCGCCGTTGTAGGAGAGGTCGAGCCTGACGGTGGTCATCGTGTGCGCAAGGTCACTGAGCTTGCCCGGGGCAGCGGCCTAGGGTACGGTGACTTATCCCAATGAGGCCGGCTCCTCCGCTTCGCACCCCGTTCGGGGCACAGGCGTCCGGGGCCAGCCAGGAGGAGCAGAGAATGGCGAATATGGACGTGACCGACCGCGAAGGCTATGAGCGCGCGACCCTGAGCGGCAGCGAACAGCAGATCCGGCGCGGATCCGAGGGAGGAGCGGCGATCTACAGCGTGATTGCGCTGATCATCGGCGTCGCCCTCTGTTACGGCGCGCTCACCCTGATCGACAGCTGGGCGCAGTGGCTGGTGCTCGGCATCTTCGCCGCCTTCACCTTCGCCGTCGCCTTCGCCGTCGGCCCTAACCGGGCCGGCGCCGGGCGAACCGAAACCGGCATCGACGCCTAGACGAGTTCCAAGAACACCATCTCGGCTGCGTCTGAACGGCGCGGGCCGAGCTTGACGATCCTGGTGTAGCCGCCGTCGCGCCCCTGATAGCGGGGCGCGATCTCGACGAACAGCTTGTGGACCGCGAACTTGTCCTGGCCCAGCTTCGAGAGCGCCTGGCGGCGGGCGTGCAGGTCGGCGCGCTTGCCCAGCGTGATCAGCTTCTCGACCTCGGGCTTGACCGCCTTGGCCTTGGCCTGGGTCGTGCGGATCCGCTCGTGCTCGATCAGCTCCTTGGACAGGTTCTGAAACAGCGCCTTGCGGTGCGCCGAGTCCCGGCTGATCTTGTTTCGCTGCTTGCCGTGGCGCATCGGCCTGGATCCTAGTCGGGCCGCAGGTTGAGGCCGCGGGCCTTGAGCGTCTCGACCACCTCTTCGATCGACTTGCGACCGAAGTTCGGGATCGCGTTCAGCTCGGACTCGGACTTGCGCACGAGCTCGCCGACGTTCTGGATGCCGGCGCGCTTGAGGCAGTTGTACGAGCGTACACCGAGCTCGAGCTCCTCGATCAGGATCTCGTCGAGCCCGTCGGCGCCGGAGACCGGCGCCGCCTCGGCGCCGGTCTCGGCGGGAAGCGCCCCGGCACCGTCGCGCGCGGTGAGCTCCTCGACCCGGTCGGCGTCGGTGAAGATCGCCAGGCTCTTGATCAGGATCTCGGCCGCCTCGCGCAGCGCCGAGCCGGGCTCGATCGAGCCGTCGGTCTCGACCTCGAGCGCGAGCTTGTCGAAGTCGGTGCGCTGCCCGACTCGGGCGGCATCGACCGTGTAGGAGGACCGGCGAATCGGCGAGAAGATCGCGTCGATCGGGATCACGCCGATCGGCTGATCCTCGGCCTTGTTCTCGTCGGCCGGCGAATAGCCGCGGCCGCGGCCGATCGTCAGGTACAACTCGAGCTTGGTCTTCTTCTCGAGCGTCGCGATCGGAGCGTCGGGGTTGAGGATCTCGACGCCGGCGGGCAGGTCGATGTCCTTGGCCTTGATCTCGCCGGGGCCGGTGGCGACCAGCGGGGTCTCGACCTCGTCGGTGTCGGTGTGCATCCGCACGACGATGTCCTTGAGGTTGAGCACCAGGTCGGTGACGTCCTCCTTGAGGCCCGGGATGGTCGAGAACTCGTGGGCGACGCCCTCGACGCGGACGCTGGTGATCGCGGCGCCTCCGAGGGAGGACAGCAGCACGCGGCGCAGGCTGTTGCCGAACGTGTAGCCGAATCCCTTGTCGAGGGGCTCGATCGTGAACGTGCCCCGGTTGTCGTCGACGTCTTCTGCGGCGATCTTGGGGGTCTGGAAATCTGGCAGGGTGGTCATGGCGTCCTTATCTCGTTGCTTGCTTTCGGGAAAAGTTGTTTTGGCTGGGGTCAGACCTTGGTCTGACCCCGGTCTATCTCTCGCTACTTGGAGTAGAGCTCGACGATGAGCTGCTCTTCGACCGGCGCCGAGATCTCGCTGCGCTCGGGGAGGCGCAGAACCTTGGCGGTCAGCGAGTCGTGGTCGGCCTGCAGCCAGGCCGGCACGCCCGCGGTCAGCTCGGTCGCCCCGCGGACGATGTCGGTCGCGTTGGAGGCGTCCTTGATCGCAATCACGTCGTCGGGCTTCAGCTGGTAGGAGGGGATGTCGACGCGGCGGCCGTTGACCGTCCAGTGCCCGTGGCGGACGAGCTGGCGGGACTGGCGGCGCGAAGCGGCGAAGCCGAGGCGGACGAGGACGTTGTCGAGACGCCGCTCGAGCAGCCGCAGCAGGTTCTCGCCGGTGACGCCGTCCTGCCGCGAGGCCTTGTCGTAGTAGCTCGCGAACTGCTTCTCGAGCAGCTGGTAGTAGCGCTTCGCCTTCTGCTTCTCGCGCAGCTGCTGACGGTACTCGGAGTGGCGCATGCGGCCACGGCCGTGCTCGCCGGGCGCATAGGAGCGGCGCTCGACTCCGCACTTGTCGGTGAAGCAGCGCTGGCCCTTGAGGAACAGCTTCTGGCCCTCGCGACGGCACTGCTTGCACTGGGGGGAGGTATCGCGGGCCATCAGACGCGCCTCCGCTTGCGGGGGCGGCAGCCGTTGTGGGCCTGCGGGGTGATGTCCTTGACCGTCGTCACGTCGAGCCCGGCGGCCTGGAGCGAGCGGATCGCGGTCTCGCGGCCGGAGCCGGCGCCCTTGGCGAGGACCTCGACCTTCTCCATGCCGTGCTCCATGCCCTTGCGGGCGGCGGCGTCCGCGGTCACCTGGGCGGCGAACGGGGTCGACTTGCGCGAGCCCTTGAACCCGGCCGAGCCGGCCGACTCCCAGGCGATCACGTTGCCGTCCATGTCGGTGAGCGTGACGATCGTGTTGTTGAACGAAGTCTTGATGTGGGCCTGTCCGTAGGAGACCTTCTTCTTGGCGCGACGGCGCGCGCGGCCCTTCGGCGGTTGTTTTGCGTCTGCCATCTGTCTCTGCCTACTTGCCCGGGGCCTTGGCCTTCTGGGCGACGCTCATGCGGCGGGGCCCCTTGCGGCCGCGGGCGTTGGTCTTGGTGCGCTGGCCGCGTACCGGCAGGCCGCGGCGATGCCGCATCCCCCGGTAGGAGCCGATCTCCTGAAGGCGCTTGACGTTCTGCGAGCGGTCGCGGCGCAGGTCGCCTTCGACCTCGAGCGCCTCGACGGCGTCGCGGAGCTTGACGACCTCGTCCTCGGTCAGGTCGCTGACCTTGGTGTTGGGGTCGACGCCGGCCTTCTTCAGCAGATCGTTGGCCGTCGCGCGGCCGATCCCGAAGATGTAGGTCAGCCCGATCTCGACTCGTTTGTTGGTGGGGACGTTGACGCCCGCGATTCGTGCCATCAGGTATCTAGCCCTGCCTCTGCTTGTGGCGCGGGTTCGGGCAGATCACGAGCACGGATCCGCCGCGGCGGACCACCTTGCACTTCTCACAAATCGGCTTTACGGATGCTCGGACTTTCATTCCCTCACTCGGGCTGTGACGTATCGGATCGGAGTAAGCCCGCCGGACCCCAGGAGTCGGGTCCACAGGCACAAAAAACCGGCCGGGAGGCCAGCCGCAGAATGTTAGCAAGACGCGACATTCAGCTCTTGTTCTTCTCCATTTCGTGCCAGGGCGTCAGCACGCGCGGTCCGTCGGCCGTGATCGCGGTCGTGAACTCGAAGTGGGCCGCGGGCGAGTCGTCCTTGGAGTAGACCGCCCAGCCGTCGTCGCCCATCTTTATCTCGGCGGTGCCGAGGTTGACCATCGGCTCGATCGCGAGCACCATGCCCTCCTCGAGCACCGGCCCGCGGCCGGGCTCGCCGAAGTTCGGGATCTGCGGGTCCTCGTGCATCGCGCGGCCGACGCCGTGGCCGACGAGGCTGCGGATCACGTACATGCCGTCAGCCTCGATCCGGCGCTGGATCGCGTTCGAGACATCGCTGAGATGGTTGCCTGGCCGCAACTTCTCGATTCCCTCGAACAGCGACGCCCGGGTCGTGTCGAGCAGCTGCTGCACCTCGGGCTCGATCGCGCCGACGGGGACGGTGATCGCGGCGTCGGCGACCCAGCCGCCGTAGGTGACGCCGACGTCGATCGAGAGGATGTCGCCGCGCTTGCACTCGTAGGGCCCGGGGATCCCGTGGACGACCATCGAGTTCGGCGAGGCGCAGATCGACCCGGGGAAGCCGCGGTAGCCCTTGAACGACGGCTCGGCGCCTTGGGAGCGGATGAACTTCTCGGCGGCCACGTCGAGGGCCATCGTGGTCACGCCGGGGCTGGCCATCGCCCGCAGCATGTTCAGCGCCTGCACCTGGATCGCGCCTGCCGCCGCCATCTCCTCGATCTGCTCGGGAGTCTTGCGGATGATCCCCGACCGGTACACGTCAGACATCCTCTTCGCGGCGGACGGTGGCGAGCAGCCCCTGGATCTGCTTTTCGACCTCGGCCGGCTCCTTGGCGCCGTCGACGGGGTGCAGGAAGCCCTGCTTCTCGTAGTAGTCGATCAGGGGCGCCGTCTTGGAATGGTACTGCTCGAGCCGGTGCTTGATCACCTCGGGCTTGTCGTCGTCGCGGACGATCAACTCGCCGCCGCAGACGTCGCACACGCCGTCCGCCTTCGGCGGGTCGAACTCGATGTGGAAGACGTGGCCGTTCTCCCTGCAGGTGCGGCGCCCGCCGAGCCGGCGCACGACCTCCTCCTCGGGAACGTCGATCAGGATCGCCGCGGTCAGCCCGCGGCCGAGCTCCTTCATCTTCTCGGCGAGCGCCTCGGCCTGGGGCAGCGTGCGGGGGAAGCCGTCGAGGATGAATCCGTCGCCGGCCTCGGGAGAGCCGATCCGCTCGGCGATGATCCCGATCAGGACCTCGTCGGGAACGAGGTCGCCGGCGTCCATGAACTTCTTCGCCTCCTTGCCGACCTCGGTCTCGTCGGAGACCGCGGCTCGCAGGATGTCGCCGGTCGCCCAGTACGGCAGCCGGAAGTCCTCCTGGAGGCGCTCGCCCTGCGTGCCCTTGCCGCTGCCGGGCGGTCCGAGCAGGACGAGGTTGAGCTCGGCTATTTGAGGAACCCTTCGTAGTTGCGCATCATCAGCTGCGCTTCCAACTGCTTCACGGTGTCGAGGGCGACGCCGACGACGATCAGGATCGACGTGCCTCCGAAGAAGAAGTTGGCCGAGGTCTGGCTGATCAGGATCGTCGGCAGGGCGGCGACCGCGCCGAGATAGAGGGCGCCGGGGAAGGTCAGGCGCGAGAGGATGCGGTCGAGGTACTCGGCGGTCGGGCGGCCCGGCCGGACGCCCGGGATGAAGCCGCCGTGCTGCTTGAGGTTGTCGGCCTGGTCGACCGGGTTGAAGGTGACCGCCGTGTAGAAGTAGGTGAAGATGATGATGAAGAAGACCTCGCCGACCACGTAGGCCCACTCGTTGGGGCCGAAGAAGGCGGCGAAGTCGAGCGCGGCGGGGGTGTTGATCAACTGGCCGATCGTCGGCGGGAAGGCCATGATCGAGGCCGCGAAGATGACCGGGATCACGCCGGCCATGTTCACGCGCAGCGGCAGGTAGGTCGAGCCCCCAGAGGTCATTCGCCTGCCCACGACCCGCTTCGCGTACTGGACCGGGATCCGCCGCTGGCCTTCCTGGACGAAGACGATCGCGACGATCACCGCCAGCGCGACGAACGGCATCATCACGACGAAGACCTGATCGGGGTTGTTCCACCACTGCTGGATCCCGTTCGCGAGCCCGGCAGTGATCGAGGCGAAGATCATCAGCGAGATCCCGTTGCCGACCCCGCGCTGGGTGATCAGCTCGCCCATCCACATCAGCAGCGTGCAGCCCGCGGTTAGGCAGATCACGATCAGCATCGTCTTGGCGAAGGTGAGCTCGCCGACGACGCTGGTGCCGGCGCTGTTCTGGAACGAGCGGAAGAGGAAGACGTAGCCGATCGACTGGCCGAAGGCGAGGGCCACGGTCAGGTAGCGGGTGTACTGGGTGATCTTCTGCTGGCCGACCTCGCCCTCCTTCTGGAGCTTCTCGAGCGAGGGCACGACGACCGTCAGCAGCTGCAGGATGATCGAGGCGGTGATGTAGGGCATGATCCCCAGCGAGAAGAGGCTGAGGCGCGAGAGGCTGCCGCCCGAGAAGAGGTTGAGGAAGCCGAGGATGTTGGAGCCGGAGAAGTTGTCCTCGATCTCCTTGATCGTGTTGGCGTCGACGCCGGGGGCGGGGATGTAGGCACCGAGCCGGTAGAGCGCGAGGATCCCGGCGACGAACATGATCTTCCGGCGGATATCCGGAACCGTGAAAGCGTTTCCGATCGTCCTGATCAAGAGCTGATTACCTCGCAGGTACCCCCGGCCGCTTCGATCTTCTCTTTGGCCGAGTTGCTGAAGCCGTGGGCCTTGACCGTGAGCTTGGTCTTGATCTCGCCGTTGCCGAGGATCTTCACCGGGTGGCGGCGCTTGGCGAGACCGGTCTCGCGCAGGGACTCGGGTGTGACCTCGGCGTCGGCCTTGAAGCGATCGTCGAGATCGCCGACGTTGACCGGCTGGGTCCGGGTGCGGAACTTCTCGAACGGCATCGACATCTTGCGATTCGGGCCGCGCAGCTTGCGCATCCGCATGTGGATCGGGTTCTGGCCGCCCTCGTAGCCGGCCCGGCTCTTCGAGCCCGAGCGCGAGCCCGCGCCCTTGTGCCCGCGGCCGGCCTGCTTGCCGGTGCCCGAGCCCTCGCCGCGGCCGACGCGCTTGCGCGGCCTGCGCGAGCCCGGCTTCGGCTTGATCGAGTGCAGGCCGATCTCGGCCGGATCGCGGTCGCGGACGCCCCGCTTCTCCTTGGCGGCGGCCATTACCTCTCCACCTCGACCAGGTGCTCGACGGTGCGGATCATGCCCTGAAGCTGGGGTGTGTCCGTATGGGTCGCGGACTTGCCGATGCGCCCGAGCTTCAGCGAGCGCAGCGTGTCGCGCTGCTTGCCGGAGCTGTGGATCGGCGAGCGGACCTGCTTGAGCTTGATGTCAGCCATCGGAAGGGGCCTCCGGTGGAGCCTCGGCGGCAGGTGCCTCTTCAGCCGCCGGCGCGGCGTCAGCCGCCGGCGCGGCGTCGACGGCCTTGGGGGTGACGTCCTCCGCCACCTCTTCCTTCTTTTCGTTGGTGTCGGGCCCGATGCCGAGGACCTCGCGGACCGTGAGGCCGCGCAGCTCGGCGACGTCCTCGGGGCGGCGGAGGGAGTAGAGGCCCTCCATCGTCGCCTTGACCAGGTTGATCGGGTTCTGGGTGCCGATGCTCTTGGTCAGCACGTCGCGGACGCCGCCGAGCTCGAGCACGGCGCGGACGCCGCCGCCGGCGATCACGCCGGTACCGGGGCTGGCCGGGCGCAGGACGACGTGGCCGGCGCCGAAGCGGCCGATGACGAAGTGGGTGATCGTCTGCCCGTACTTGGGGATGCGGATCAGGTCCTTGCGGGCGTTCTCGACCGCCTTCTGGATCGCCAGCGGGACCTCGCGCGCCTTGCCGTAGCCGATGCCGACGACGCGAGTCCTCGTCGCCGACCGCGACCAGCGCGGTGAACGAGAAGCGGCGGCCGCCCTTGACGACCTTGGCCACGCGGTTGATCTCGATCACCCGCTCCTGCAGGTCGAGACCCTTGGCTGAAACTTGCTCGACGCTCATCTCAGAACCTTAGCCCTCCTTCGCGCGCGCCTTCGGCGAGCGCCTTGACCCGGCCGTGGTACTGGTAGCCGCCGCGGTCGAAGACGACGGTCGAGATTCCGGCATCGCTCGCACGCTTGGCGATCAGCTCGCCCGCCCTCTTCGCCTGCTCCATCGGCGAGAGGCCCTTGAGCTCGCCCTCGGTCCAGGTGACGGCGGCCAGCGTCTTGCCGGCGTCGTCGTCGATCAGCTGGGCGAAGACACCGCGGTTTGAACGGAAGACGGACAGGCGCGGCCGCTCGGCCGAGCCCCGCACCTTGGCGCGCACGCGGCGGCGGCGGCGCAGGCGCTTCTGCGGCTTTGAAAGCACCGTCATCCGGTCCACCCCGTTCGCGCAATGACGCGACAGCAGCGGACGCGAAGCGGAGCAGCCGGCGCATGGATGCTCATGCGCGCTTACCCACCTTGCGGCTGACGCGCTCGCCGGCGTAGCGGACGCCCTTGCCCTTGTAGGGCTCGGGCGGGCGGTGCTTGCGCACGCGCGCCGCGGTCTCGCCGACGAGCTGCTTGTCGATTCCCCTGACGATGACCTCGGTCGGCTGCGGAACCTCGAAGTCGATGCCCTCGGGGGCCTCCATCTGCACGGGGTGCGAGTAGCCGAGCGCCAGCTCGAGGCTCTTGCCCTTGAGCTGGGCGCGATAGCCGACGCCCTGGATCTGGAGGCGCTTCTCGAAGCCCTCGGTGACGCCCTCGACCATGTTCGCGATCAGGCTGCGTGTGAGGCCGTGGAGCGCGCGGTGCTCGCCGCGGTTGGTCGGGCGATCGACGGTGATCGTCCCATCGGCCTGCTCGACCTTCATCTCGCTCGGCAGCACCTGCGTCAGCTCGCCCTTTGGGCCCTTGACGGTGACACTGCCAGGGGCGATCTCAACGGTCACGCCGTCAGGTAGGGAGATGGGTTGTTTGCCGATTCGGCTCATTAGGTCGCTTAGTCGCTGGTCGCTGGTCGCTGGATCTCGATCACCAAACGTACGCCACTACTTCGCCGCCCACGCCCTGGCGCTTGGCGTCGTGGCCGGTCATCACACCGGAGGAGGTCGAGACGATCGCGGTGCCCATGCCGCCCTGCACCCGCGGAACCTCGGTGCGGTCGACGTAGCGCCGGCGCCCGGGGCGCGAGACGCGCTTGATGCCCTTGATCACGGGCAGGCGGTCGCGGTCGTCGGTGTACTTGAGCTGGAGCTTGATCACTTCGCCGACGGTCCCGGCCTGGACCGAGAAGTCGCGGATGTACCCCTGCTCCTTGAGGATGCGCGACATCTCCCGCTTCAGCTTCGAAGCCGGGATCTCGACCTCGTCGTGCTCGGCGGCGAGCGCGTTGCGCAGGCGGGTCAGGTAGTCGGAGACGGGATCGCTCAGCATGGTGGTGTTCCGATCATGCTCACCAGCTCGACTTGGTCATCCCGGGCACCCAGCCCTTGTGGGCCGCGTCGCGCAGGCAGATCCGGCAGAGGCCGAACTTGCGGTAGTACGCGCGCGGGCGCCCGCAGCGGCGGCAGCGGTGATAGCCGCGGGTCTTGTACTTGGGCTCGCGCTGCTGTCTTACTTTTTGAGATGTCTTGGCCATAGGGAATTGGTCGCTGGTCGCTGGTCGCTAGTCGCTGGTTTCCAGCGGCCAGCGGCTAGCGGCCTCTTTAACCGTCTGCTTTCTCCTCACCGTCAGTAGTTTCATCCGCGGCTGATTCGCCGCCTTCCACTTCACCTTCCTCGCCTTCGCCTTCCTCGCCTTCCTCCTCGCGGACGGGCTTCTCGTAGGCCTCGGGGTTCTCGGCCTTGAGCTGCTCGAGCGCGGCGGCCTCGGCCTCGGCGCGCTCGCGGGCTTCCTCGTGGCGGCGCTCATCCTCTTTCTCGGCGGCCTTGTCGGCCTCGCCGGGGCGGCCGTCGGCCGCGAAGGGCAGGCCGAGCCCATCGAGCAGGGCGAACGCCTCGATGTCGTTCTGCGCGGTGGTGGCGATCGTCACGTCGAGGCCGCGGACCTGGTCGATCGAGTCGTAATCGATCTCGGGGAAGATCAGCTGCTCGCGCACGCCGAGCGAGTAGTTGCCCCGACCGTCGAACGAGCGCGGGTTGAGACCGCGGAAGTCGCGGATGCGCGGGATCGCGATCGTCACCAGGCGGTCGAGGAACTCCCACATGCGGGCGCGGCGCAAGGTGACGGCGACGCCCACGGGCATGTCCTCGCGGACCTTGAAGTTGGCGACCGACTTCTTCGCGCGGCGCACGCTGGGCGCCTGGCCGGCGATCACGGCCATCTGCTCGACGGCGGCCTCGAGCATCTTCGTGTCCTGCTTGGCGTCGCCGATGCCCATGTTGAGCACGATCTTGGTCAGCGTCGGCGCGCGCATCGGGCTCGAGAAGCCGAAGCGCTCGATCAGCTTGCCGCGAAGCTCTGACTCGTAGATCTCGCGCAGCCGCGGCGGCGGAGCCGCCTGCTTGTGCTGTTCGGCCGGGGCTTCTGTCTGCGTGGCTTCCATCAGTCGATCTCTTTTCCGGATTTTTGCGAGAGCCGCCTGCGCTTGCCGTCGGCGCCGCGCTCGATGCGGATCCGGGTCGGCGTGTTGTTCGCCGGGTCGAGGAGCATCACGTTGGAGATGTCGATCGGCCCTTCCTTCTCGATGATGCCGCCGACCTCGCCGCCCTTCTGGGCGTCCTTGACCGAGCGCGGGCGCTGGCTGCGCTTGACGATGTTGAGGCCCTCGACGTAGACGCGGTGCTTCTTCGGCTCGGTGCGAATCACCTTGCCGGTCTTGCCGCGGTCCTTGCCGCCGGTGACGACGACGCTGTCGTCCTTGCGGATTTTCATCTTGTGGGCCATCAGCGGTGGCTCCTTCCGCGGCAATGCGTCTCAGCCGAGCGAAAACCGAGCTGGTCGAGGACGCAGGGCGCAGCCTTTGCTGGAGGCAAAGGCAAGCCCGAGGACGAAGAGCCAGCGAAGGTTTGCAGCCGGCTGAGGCGCGTTGTCGTGGGAGGAGTCACCGCTAAAGCACCTCCGGTGCCAACGAAACGATGCGCATGAAGTTGCGGTCGCGGAGCTCGCGGGCGACGGGACCGAAGATGCGGGTGCCGCGCGGCGCGCCGGCGTCGTCGATCAGCACCGCCGCGTTCTCGTCGAAGGAGATGTAGGTGCCGTCCTTGCGGCCGAGCTGCTTCACGGTGCGCACGACGACGGCCTGAACGACCTCGCCCTTGCGCACGCCGCCCTGGGGGTTGGCGTGCTTGACCGTGGCCGTGATCACGTCGCCGATGTGCGCGTAGCGGCGGTGCGAGCCGCCCTTGACGCGGATGCAGAGGATCTCGCGGGCGCCGGAGTTGTCGGCCACCTTCAGCTTTGTCTCTTGCTGAATCACGCTATTTCGCCTTCTCCACGATCTCGGTCAGGCGCCAGCGCTTGAGGCGCGAGAGCGGGCGGGTCTCGGCGATCTTCACCAGGTCGCCCTCGCCGGCCTCGTTGCGCTCGTCGTGGGCGTGCAGAGTGCCCGACTGGCGCACGATCTTCTCGTAGGTGGGGTGACGGCGGACGACGTCGATGCGGACGGTGATCGTCTTGTCGGCCTTGTTGGAGACGACGGTGCCCTGGCGGATTTTGGGCGCGACCGTCTCGCGCTCGGCGGGCGGCGTCGGCGTGCCCTTCTCGCGCTTGGTCCGTGCCCGCTTGCGGTAGCGGCTGCGCTCGGCCTTGGCGGCCTTGCGCCTGGCGTCGCGCTCGGCGGCCTTCTCTTCCGGGCTGCGCCGGGGGCCGGCCTCGTGCGGCTCGCGCGAGCGCTCGAGCCGCTTCTTGGCCTTCCAGTCCAAGTCCTCGTCATCGCCGGAGGCGGCAGGCGCAGGGGCATCCCCACCGGCGTCGTTCCCCGCGTCATCGCCGGCGTCGGCGTCCTCGGCCGGAGCCTCCTCCTCTGCGGGGGCGTCCTCGGCCGGAGCCTCCTCCGCGGGAGTCTCTTCAGCCTTCGGCTCCTCGGCCTTCGGCTCCTGCGCCGGAGTCTTCTCGGCCTTGGTCTCCTCGGCCGGGGTCTCTTCCGGAGTCTCTTCGTTCTTTTTCTCTTCGTCTGCCATTTGTGTCAGTCGAGTGCCAGAGTGCCAGCTCTGGCAACGATGGGTCTACTCCTTTAGTGCTTTCTGAAGATCGATGCCGCGCTCATTGGCCACGGTCAGCAGCCGGGCGACGTCGCGCTTGGCCTCGCCGATGCGCGCCGAGTTCTCGAGCTCGCCGGTGGCGTGCTGGAAGCGCAGGTTGAACTGCTCTTCGCGCGAGGTCTTGATGCGCTCGACCAGCTCGTCGTCCTTCATGTTGTGGACCTCGGCGCCCTTCACCAGCACCCCTTCCCGGGATGACTCGGCGCCTGCAAACGGAACGAGGTGCAAATGGGGCAGGCGCCGATCATCCCTCGGCTCCTTCGCGTCGCACGATCTTGGTCCTGATCGGAAGCTTGTGGCCGGCGAGGCGCATCGCGTCGCGCGCGAGGTCGTCCTCGACGCCGGCGATCTCGAACATCACGCGGCCCGGCTTGACCACGGCGACCCAGCCTTCGGGGTTGCCCTTGCCCGATCCCATCCGGGTCTCTGCCGGCTTCGAGGTGATCGGCTTGTCGGGAAAGATGTTGATCCAGACCTTGCCGCCGCGCTTGATCTTGCGCGTCATCGCGACACGGGCGGCCTCGATCTGGCGGTTGGTGATCCACCCGCGGTCGAGGGCCTTGAGCCCGTACTCGCCGAAGGCGACGGTGGTTCCTCCCTTGGAGTAGCCGCGGCGCCGGCCGCGCATCTGCTTGCGGTACTTGACCCGCTTCGGCATCAGCATCAGCGGCGACCCCCTCGACCGCCGCGCGGCGGCGGCGGGCCGTCGTCGTCTGAGATGGCGGAGCGGAAGCCCTCGGGCATGACCTCGCCCTTGTTGATCCAGCACTTGACGCCGATGCGGCCGGTCGTCGTGCGGGCCTCGATGAAGCCGTAGTCGATGTCGGCGCGCAGGGTGTGCAGCGGCACGCGGCCGTCCGAGTAGCCCTCGGTGCGCGCCATCTCGGCGCCTCCCAGGCGCCCGGAGACCTGGACCTTGACGCCCTTGGCGCCGGACCTCATAGCCGAGGTCAGAGCGCGCTTCATCGCGCGGCGGAAGGCGACCCGGTTCTGGAGCTGCTCGGCGATCGACTGGGCGACGAGCTTGGCGTCGAGCTCGGGCCGCTTGATCTCCTTGATGTTGACCTTGACGGCCTTGTTGGTGAGCTTGTGCAGGTCGCGGCGCAGCGCGTCGACCTCGGAGCCGGACTTGCCGATCACGATGCCGGGGCGCGCGGTGGCGATGTCGATCTCGACCTCGCCCGGGCCCTTCTTGATCGTGATGTCGGAGAGGCCGGCGTGCGAGAGCTTGTTCTCGATGTGCTGGCGGATCTCGAGGTCCTCGTTGAGGTAGTCCGAGAACTCCTTCTCGTTGTACCAGTTCGACTTCCAGTCCTGGATGTAGCCGACACGGAACCCAATCGGGTGGATCTTCTGGCCCATCTCAGATGCCCGCCTCCATGGCCAGTTGCGCCTGGGGGCGCGCGTGGCCGAGCAGATCAAGGACGCAGGGCGCAGCCTTTGCTGGAGGCAAAGGCAAGCCCGAGGACGCAGAGCTGCGAAGCGCCACGCGCGTCATCCAGGTGCGGCTGGTCGTGGTGGCGGGCATCTAATCCTCCTCGGGAGTCAGGGCCACCGCGATGTGGCTGGTTCGCTTGTCGATCTTCGTCGCGCGGCCGAGCGCCCGGGGCTGGTAGCGCTTGAGCGTCGGGCCGTCGTCGACCGTGATCTCGGAGATCAGCATGTCGTCGGCGACGAGGTCGTGGTTGTTCTCGGCGTTGGCAGCGGCCGAGTCGATCAGCTTGGCCACGTCGCGCGCGGCGCTGCGAGTCGAGAAGCGCAGCAGGGCGCGCGCCTCGTCGATCTGCTTCCCGCGGACCTGGTCGGCGACCAGCCGCACCTTGCGCGGGGCGACGCGGACGTACTTGGCGCTGGCGCGAACGATCGGCGGGGCGATCGGCTGCGGCGGCGCCTTCTTGGCGGCCGTCTTCTTCGCAGGAGACTGTTTCTTGGATGCCGGCTTCGCCCCAGCCTTCTTCGCCGCGTCCTTCTTCGCTGCGGGCTTCTTTGCCGCTTCCTTCTTCGCCGCGGGCTTCTTAGCCTCAGCCTTGGCGCTGGTCTTCTTCGATGCGGGCTTCGCCGCCGCCTTCTTCTTGGGAGTCTCGTCGGCCATCGCTACTCCTCCGACTTCGAGGTGCCGGAGTGGGCGCGGAAGGTGCGGGTCGGCGCGAACTCGCCGAGCTTGTGGCCGACCATCGACTCGGAGATGTAGACGGGCACGTGCTTGCGGCCGTCGTGGACGGCGATCGTGTGGCCGACCATGTCGGGGAAGATCGTCGACTTCCGCGACCAGGTCTTGATCATCGTCTTGGTCCCCGACTCGTTCATCGCGGCGATCCGCTTCAGCAGCTTCTCCTCCGCGAACGGCCCCTTCTTGGTCGAGCGTCCCATGGCCTAGGACCTCTTCCCCCGGCGACGACCGCGGACGATCATCGCGTCGGACTTCTTGCCCTTCTTGCGGGTCCGGTAGCCGAGCGTCGGCTTGCCCCACGGGGTCTTCGGGTGGCCGCCCGGCGTCTTGTGGGCCTCGCCGCCGCCGTGCGGGTGGTCGACGGGGTTCATCGCGACGCCGCGGCTCTGCGGGCGCTTGCCCTTGTGGCGGCTGCGGCCGGCCTTGCCGACCTTGACGTTCTGGTGCTCGGAGTTGGAGAGGGTGCCGACCGTCGCGCGGCATTCGCGGCGGACCATCCGCGTCTCGCCCGAGGGCAGGCGGAGGCTGACCGTGTCGCCTTCCTTGGCCACGACCTGGATCGCGGCCCCGGCGGCACGGCCCATGCGGGCACCCTGGCCCGGGACGAGCTCGACGCCGTGGACGACGGTGCCGGTCGGGATCACCGACAGCTCGAGCGCATGCCCCGCCCGGATGTCTGCGCCTTCGCCCGACTGGACGACGTCGCCGACCTTGAGCCCCTGTGGCGCGAGGATGTAGGCCTTCGCGCCGTCGGCGTAGTTGATCAGCGCGATATAGGTGGTGCGGTTGGGGTCGTACTCGATCGTCGCCACCTTGGCCGGGATGCCGTCCTTGCGGCGCTTGAAGTCGATCTTGCGGTAGCGCTGCTTGGCGCCGCCGCCGCGGTGGCGCGAGGTGACCCGGCCGTTGGCATTGCGGCCGCCGGTCTTCTTCTTGCCCTTGATCAGGCTCTTGGTCGGCTGGTCGCCGGTCAGCTCCTCGCGGATCTGGTAGGTCGCGAAGCGGCGACCGGGGCTCGTCGGGTTTGTCTTGCGCATCGCCATCGGATCTAGCCTTCCACCGCCGCGCCCTCGAACAGCTCGATCCGCTCCCCGGGGGCGAGCTGCACGACCGCCTTCTTCCACGAGCGGCTGGTGCCGACGCTGAGCCCGCGGCGCTTCGGCTTGGCGCGCACGCGCGAGGTGTGCACGGAGCGCACGTGGACGCCGAAGATCTCCTCGACGGCGTGGCGGACCTGCGTCTTGTGGGCGCGGTCGTCGATCCGGAACGTGTATTTGCCCTCCGCCATCAGGGCGTAGCTCTTCTCCGAGACCACGGGGCGCACGATCACCTGGCGCGGGTTCACTAGATGATCGCCTCCATGGCCTTGGGCGCCTGGGGGCGCGCGTGGCCGAGCAGATCAAGGACGCAGGGCGCAGCCTTTGCTGGAGGCAAAGGCAAGTCCGAGGACGCAGAGCTGCGAAGTGCCACGCGCGTCAGCCAGGTGTGCAAGGTCGTGGTGGCGGTCATCTCTACTTGGCCCTCTCTTCCAGGCTCTTTAGAGCCGCTTCGGAGACGACCAGCGAGGCGGCTCCCAGCACGTCGGCGACGCCCGCGGACGTGGCCTCGAGCACGGTGACACGCTCGATGTTGCGGAAGCTCTTGGCGGCGCCTGGCTCCTCGGGGCCGACGAGGAGCAGCACCGGCAGCTTCGCGTCCCACTTGGCGAGCGCGTCGGCGGCGGCCTTGGTCGAGGGGGTCTCGAAGGCGGAGGAGTCGATCACCGCGATCGAGTCGCGGGCGGCGTGGACCGAGAGCGCCGCGCGCAGGGCCCGGCGGCGGGCCTTGCGGTTGACCTTCATCGTGTAGTGGCGGGGCTTGGGGCCGAAGGCGACGCCGCCGCCGTAGCGGGTCGGCACGCTGAGCGCGCCGGCGCGGGCGCGGCCGGTGCCCTTCTGGCGGAAAGCCTTGGCGGTCGTCATCGAGACCTCGCCGCGGGTCAGCGTCGAGGCCGTGCCGCGACGCTTCGCGTTGAGGTCGGCGCGGGCGGCCTCGTGGACGAGCGACTCGTGGAAGGGCTCGCTGAAGACGGCGTCCGGCAGAGCCGTCTTCCCGGCAGAGCCGAGGTTGGGAGCGTCAGCCATTGCTGCGCACCTCCACCGTCGCGTTGCGGGAGCCGGGAACGGCGCCCTTGATCAGGAGCAGGTTGCGCTCGGCGTCGACCTCGACGATCTCGAGCCCCCGCTGGGTGACGCGCGTGCGACCGGTCTGCCCGGGCATCTTCTGTCCCTTGAACACGCGAGCCGGGTCGGCGCTGGCGCCGATCGATCCCGGGGCGCGGACGTTGTGCGAGCCGTGGCTGACCGGGCCGCGGCCGAAGTTGTGGCGCTTGATCGTGCCCTGGAAGCCCTTGCCGATCGAGGTGCCGGAAACCTTGACCTTGTCACCCGGGGCAAACGAGGAAACGGTGACGTCGTCGCCGACCTTCAGCGCTCCGCCTTCCTCCGTCGAGTCCTCGTTCCCTTCGGAGTCATCGCCTTCGTCCTTCGCGGCGGCCGGAGCGTCCCAGCTCTCGTCGCGGAACTCGACCAGATGGCGCGAGGGCGGAGCGCCGGCCTTCGCCAGGTGCCCGACCTCGGCCTTGGTGAGCTTCGACTCCTTGACCTCGCCAAAGCAGAGCTGGACGGCGTCGTACCCGTCGCGCTCGGCGTTGCGCAGCCCGGTCACCTTGCACGGGCCGGCCTCGATCACGGTCACCGGCACCGAGGAGCCGTCCTCGGTGAAGACCTGGGTCATTCCTAGTTTTTTTCCGATGATTGCTGGCATAAGGTTTGGTCGGTCTTTAAAGCCGTATCTCGATGTCTACTCCTGCCGGAAGGGCATCCAGCCGTTGCAATGAGTCAACGGTCTTCGGACTCGGCTGGTGGATGTCGATCAGCCGCTTGTGGGTGCGGATCTCGAAGTGCTCGCGCGAGTCCTTGTCCTTGAAGGGACTGCGGATGACGCAGTAGACGTGCTTCTCGGTCGGCAGCGGGATCGGCCCGGCGACGGTCGCGCCGGTGCGCTCCGCTGTGCCGATGATCTCCTGGGCAGCCCGGTCTATGGCGTCGTGGTCGTACGCCTTCAGCCGGATCCGGATCTTTCCTGTTGTCAGTGATGCCAACTTCTTGGGTGCTTTCTCTGTGCTTTCTGTTTTGGTTCTTAGCGCGCACCAGGGGCGCCGCCCCTTGTGCTGCTCTGGGGGCGCCGCCCCGGTCGTATGTCTTTCATTTGCGCCGCGGCCGTCAGTTTGTGGTGGCGGCCGCGCCGTACGTCAAAGGGGGCGGAACCAGTCCGCCCCCTCTTACCGCCGGTCTACTCGATGACCTCCGTCACGACACCGGAGCCGACGGTGCGGCCACCCTCGCGGATGGCGAACCGGAGGCCCTGGTCCATGGCGATCGGAACGATCAGCTCGACATCCATCTCGACGTTCTCGCCGGGGGCCACGAACTCGCGGTCCGCCGGGAGGTTCGCGACGCCGGTGACGTCGGTCGTCCGGAAGTAGAACTGCGGCCGGTACCCGGAGACGAAGGGGGTGTGGCGCCCGCCCTCTTCCTTCTTCAGGCAGTAGACCTCGGCCTTGAACTTGGTGTGCGGGGTGATCGATCCGGGCTTGCAGAGAACCTGCCCGCGCTCGATCTCCTCGCGCTTGGTGCCTCGCAGAAGGACGCCGGCGTTGTCGCCCGCCTGGCCCTCGTCGAGCTCCTTGTGGAACATCTCGATGCCGGTCACGACGGTCTTCGCCGTATCGGCGATCCCGACGATCTCGACCTCTTCGGAAACCTTGACCACGCCCTGCTCGATGCGGCCGGTGGCCACGGTGCCGCGGCCCTGAATGGTCATCACGTCTTCGACCGGCATCAGGAACGGCTTGTCGAGGTCACGGGTCGGCTCGGGGATGTAGGTGTCGAGGGCCTCGGCGAGCTCGAGGATCGCCTTGGTCGACTCCTCGTCGCCCTCGAGCGCCTTCAGCGCCGAGCCCTTGATGATCGGCACCTCGTCGCCCGGGTAGTCGTACTCCTTGAGCAGGTCCTTGACCTCCTCCTCGACGAGCTCGAGCAGCTCCTCGTCATCGACCATGTCCACCTTGTTGAGGAAGACGACGATGTTGGGCACGTTGACCTGGTGCGCGAGCAGGATGTGCTCGCGGGTCTGCGGCATCGGCCCGTCGGGGGCGGAGACCACGAGAATCGCGCCGTCCATCTGGGCGGCGCCGGTGATCATGTTCTTGACGTAGTCGGCGTGACCGGGACAGTCGACGTGGGCATAGTGCCGGTTGTCGGTCTCGTACTCGACATGCGAGGTCGCGATCGTGATCCCGCGCTCCTTCTCCTCGGGCGCGTTGTCGATCTCCTCGAAGCTCTTGACTTCCGTCCCTCCCTTTTCGGCAAGGGTCTTCGTGATAGCGGCCGTCAGCGTCGTCTTCCCGTGGTCGACGTGGCCAATCGTGCCGACGTTTACGTGCGGCTTGCTGCGGTCGAACTTCTCTGCCATCTCGGTCTCTTGCTCCTTTGGGGGGGTCTTTGTTTTTCTCGGAAAGTGGTTAGTAGGCGAACCGACTGAATATAGCTAGCTTGCGGCGCCCACGGGCTCGCCGGAACGGTGCTCGACAATCTCTTCTGCGATCGAGTCCGGCACCTCTTCGTAGCGCTCGAACTGCATGGTGTAGTTGGCGCGGCCCTGAGTCGAAGAACGGAGGTCGGTGGCGTAACCGAACATCTCGCCGAGCGGCACGAACGCCTGGACCGCGAGCGCGTTGCCGCGCGGCTCCTGGCCCTGGACCTTGCCGCGGCGCCGCGAGAGGTCGCCGATCACGTCGCCGAGGAAGTCCTCGGGGGTGACGACCTCGACCGCCATCACCGGCTCGAGCAGAACCGGCTTCGCCTTGTTGGCGGCCTTCTTGAAGGCGCCCGAGCCGGCGATCTTGAACGCCATCTCCGAGGAGTCGACGTCGTGCGAAGAGCCGTCGATCAGCTCGACCCGCACGTCGACCATCGGGTAGCCGGCCTTGACGCCGGACTGAAGCGCCTCCTCGATGCCCTGCTCGACCGAGGGGATGAACTCGCTCGGAATCGAGCCGCCCTTGATCTTGTTGACGAAGTCGAAGCCCTCGCCCGGCGCCGGCTCGAGGTTGATCACGGCGTGGCCGTACTGGCCCTTACCGCCGGTCTGGCGCACGAAGCGCTCCTCGACCTTCTCGACCCGTTCGCGGATCGTCTCGCGGTAGGCGACCTGCGGCTTGCCGACGTTGGCGTCGACCGAGAACTCGCGCAGCAGGCGGTCGACGAGGATCTCGAGGTGGAGCTCGCCCATTCCGTGAATAAGGGTCTGGCCGGTCTCCTCCTCTGAGGTGACCTGGAAGGTCGGGTCCTCTTCGGCGAGGCGCGCGAGGCTGGCGCCGAGCTTCTCCTGGTCGGCCTTGGTCTTGGGCTCGATCGCGACGGCGATCACGGTGTCGGGGAACTCGATCTGCTCGAGGATGATGGGGGCGTCCGGGGCCGAGAGCGTGTCCCCGGTGGTCGTCTGCTTGAGACCGACGCCGGCGACGATGTCGCCCGCGAAGCACTCCTCGATCTCCTCGCGGTCATTCGCGTGCATCATCAGGATCCGCCCGATGCGCTCGGTCTTGCCGGTCGCGGTGTTGAGCACACGGCCGCCTGCGCCGAGCTTGCCCGAGTAGACGCGGAAGTAGGTGAGCTTGCCGACGAACGGGTCGGCCATGATCTTGAAGGCGAGGGCCGAGAAGGGCGCGTTGTCGTCGGGGGCGCGGGTCTCCTCCTTCTCCTCGGAGCCGGGGACGATCCCGGTCACCGGCGGAACCTCGATCGGCGAAGGCAGCATCTCGATGATCGCGTCGAGCAGCGGCTGCACGCCCTTGTTCTTGAAGCTCGAGCCGCAGAGAACCGGGGTGACCGCGATGTCGAGGGTCGCTTTATGGAGGGTCTCGCGGATCCGCTCGACCGGCGTCTCGTCCTCCTTCTCCAGGAAGAGCTCGGCGAAGTCGTCGTCGGTGTCGGAGAGCACGTCGAGCATCTGGGTCCGGTACTCGGCCGCCTGCTCGGCGAGCTCGGCCGGGATCTCGGCGACCGTGAACTCGGTGCCGAGCTCGTCCTCCCAGAGCAGCGCCTTGTTCTCGACGAGATCGATGATCCCCTTGAAGCTCTCCTCGGAGCCGACCGGGATCTGGATCGGCAGCGGGTTGGCGCCGAGGCGGTCGCGCATCGTCTCGACCGAGGCGAAGAAGTCGGCCCCGGTGCGGTCCATCTTGTTCATGTAGGCGATGCGCGGGACGTGGTACTTGTCGGCCTGGCGCCAGACGGTCTCGGACTGCGGCTCGACGCCGGCTACCGAGTCGAAGACGGCAATCGCGCCGTCGAGCACGCGGAGGTTTCTCTCGACCTCGACCGTGAAGTCGACGTGGCCGGGCGTGTCGAGGATGTTGACGCGGTGGTCCTTCCACTCGCACGCGGTCGCGGCCGAGGTGATCGTGATCCCGCGCTCCTGCTCCTGCTCCATCCAATCCATGACCGCGGCGCCCTCGTGGACCTCACCCATCTTGTGGGTGCGCCCCGTGTAATAGAGGATGCGCTCGGTGGTCGTCGTCTTTCCGGCATCGATGTGCGCGATGATGCCGATGTTGCGTGTTTTCTCTAGCGGGAATTGGCGGGGCATTTAGTCTTCGGTGAGAGGTAGCTGAGAGGTTCCAGAGGATGAGGACTTGCGGACATGAAAAAGGCCCTGACGGGCCCAAGCGCTACTCGCGTCTGCGACCCCGAACTGCGCCTATGTCGTGCCGCTGTTCATGGCTTGGAAATATGCCCACGCCGAGTGAGTGCACTCGGCCCGAGCGCCGCGCGATGATAGCAAAGGCATGAGTGTGCTCAGGCGGGCTCGCGCCCGCGCAAGGATCAACGTTCGCCGCCGCCGCCGGCTCCGCGCTGCGGGCGCCGAAGCCGGGCGGCGGACCGCCTACGCCGGGCGGCGAATCGGGCGCGGCGCCGGCCGCGGCGCCGCCCGGATCCTGCCGTCGGTGACCGCGATCGCCTCGCTGCCGGTCGTGATCGCCGCCGCGATCCTCAGCCTGATCGCGCGGGTCGGCGGAGCACTGCTGCGCGCAATCGACCGGGCGAGCGTCGCGATCAAGCCCGAGTACGCGCTCGCCGCGGTCGCCGCGTTCTGCTGCGCGGCGCTGATCGGCGCCCAGTTCATCGACTACACCGGGACGGTCGTCGACGCGAGCGCCTACGGCGGCAGGCTCGGCGCCAAGGTCCCGGCTCCGGTTGCG
The DNA here is from genome assembly GCA_963696625.1 of uncultured Solirubrobacterales bacterium. Taxonomy (GTDB): domain Bacteria; phylum Actinomycetota; class Thermoleophilia; order Solirubrobacterales; family 70-9; genus JAWVFN01. Next base: position 104,953 of record CAVOKZ010000007.1, on the reverse strand, counting down.
GGTCTCAAGGAGACCGGCACCGCCCACGCCTACGCCTTGATCCCGGTCGCCGCGGCCGGGCTGGTCCTCATCGGCCCCACCCTCAGCGGGCGCTGGCGCTTTGGCCGCCTCGTCGCCCTTTGCGGGGCGATCGGCCTCGGCGTGGCGCTGATCATCGACCTCCCGAAGGGACTCGACGCCGGACGCGCCGGGCTCAGCTACTCCGGCACGGAAGCCAGTCTCGAAGGCGGCTTCTACGCCGAGGTCGCAGCCTCGGCGATGCTGCTGCTGAGCGGGGCGCTGCTCTCGAGAACGGTCCACCGGGCCCACCCCGAACCGCGCCGGCGCCGGCGCCGCATGCGCGCCGGCCGCGGCGGCGAGCCGAACCCGGTGGGCATTTGAGCCGGGTTCGCTTCCGCACCGAGGTCCTGCTCGCGCTCGGCTGCTTCGCGGCGGCAGTGCTGCTCGGCGCCTCCGAGCTGATGGACTCCTTCCACCTCACGCCCCCCGGCGGCGAGGCGCTGCAGGCCTCCGAGGCAATCGATCGGCACCACGGAGCGATCCTCGTGCTCGCCGCCGCCGCCGTGATCGCGCTGGCGGTCGCGATCACGACCGGCTCGAAGCCGGCCGCGGCGGCGGTCGCCGTCTGCGGCGTGATCGCGCTGTTGATCTTCCTGATCGGGGACCTCCCCGACGCCAACAAAATCGGCACCCTCGGCGACGCCCGCGAGTCCTTCGTCGACGCCAAGGCCGAGCCCCAGCAGGGCTTCTGGTTCATGCTGATCGGCGCCCTCCTGCTCTCCCTCTGTGGCACCGCCCTGGCGACGATGCCGAGCTACCGGATCAAGCTCTTCGGCACCACCGATGAAGGCAGACCGAAGCTCGTCGACTGGTCGAAAGAGGCCTAGGAATCAGGTCGCTCCGTAGCGGCCGCCCGCATTAAGTCGCGGCGGCGGGCCGCCGCGACGAAAGAGTGCGGCCTGACGTGGCTACCAGCGGTAGTGGGCGAACGCTTTGTTCGCCTGGGCCATGCGGTAGATGTCGTCCTTGCGCTTCCAGGCGTTGCCCTGCTGCTTGGACGCATCGAGGATCTCGTTGGCGAGACGCTCGGCCATTGACTTCTCGTTGCGGTCGCGGGCGTACTCGACCAGCCAGCGAACGGCGAGGGTGCGGGCGCGGCGGGCGGGGACCTCGACCGGCACCTGGTAGGTGGCGCCACCGACGCGGCGCGAGCGAACCTCGAGCACCGGGGTGAGGTTCTTGATCGCGTTCTCGAGGCCCTCGACCGGATCCTCGGAGGTGCGCCGGCCGACGAGATCGAGAGCGCCGTAGGTGATCTTCTCCGCCGTGCCCTTCTTGCCGGCGTGCATGACCTTGTTGATCACCTGCTGCACGAGCCGGCTGCGGTGCACCGAGTCGGGCTCGAGCGGGCGGATCGGGGCTGCGTTACGGCGAGGCACTAGGAGGCTTTGACGCCGTACATCGAACGGCTCTTCTTGCGGTCGGCGACGCCTGAGGCGTCGAGCGTGCCGCGGACGACCTTGTAGCGAACGCCCGGCAGGTCCTTGACGCGGCCGCCGCGGACGAGGACGACCGAGTGCTCCTGCAGGTTGTGGCCCTCGCCCGGGATGTAGCTCGTCACTTCCATGCCGTTGGTGAGGCGCACGCGGGCGACCTTGCGAAGGGCCGAGTTCGGCTTCTTCGGCGTCGCGGTGTAGACGCGGGTGCAGACGCCGCGCCGCTGCGGGGCGGCGGTGCGCTGCTTACGACCGTGCCCGGACTTGAGCCCGGGGGTCGAGACCTTCTTCTTCGGGCGCTTGCGGCCCTTTCTGACGAGCTGGTTCGTATTCGGCACGGCGGCGGATGGTACAGACTTCGTGCGTGGCCCTTGGCGTGCTCAAACGTAAGAAGGACGCGGACAAGCCCCTGCTCGCGATCGACATCGACGGCGTCCTCAGCCTGTTCGGCTTCGACGAGGATGTGCGCCCGCCCGGCGCGTTCCACCTCGTCGACGGGCTGCCGCACTACCTTTCGTTCGAGGCGGCCGAGCGGCTCAACCGCCTGCTCGAGATCTACGAGGGAGTTTGGGCGAGCGGCTGGGAGGAGCGCGCCAACGACAACCTGCCCTCCATCCTCGGAGTCCCGAAGCTCCCCTACCTCGCCTTCGACGGCCGGGCGCGGTTCGGAACCGCGCACTGGAAGCTCGAGGCGCTGAGCGAGTACGGCGGCGAGCGCCCGATGGCGTGGATCGACGACAGCCTCGACCGCTCCTGCCGCAGGTGGGCGTCCAAGCGCGAGGCGCCGACGCTGCTGGTTCCGACCCAGTCCGACCGCGGGCTCGAGGAAGTACACGTCGAGGCGCTTCTGGCCTGGGTAGAAGATGGATTCAGTCCGGGGTAGAGTGACGCTTAATGGACGGCTGGTTGCCGATCGTGTTTTTGGCGGTGATTCTCAAGATCCCGGTGTTCGCCGGGATGTACCTCGTGTACTACGCGGTCAAGGCCGAGGCCGAGCCCGAGGAGGAGCCGGGCGAGAAGACCGACCACGGGTTCCGGCGCTGGCGGCGCGAGCCGGTGCGCCCGCGTAAGCCGCGGCGCGGACCTCACGGCGGCGGCGCGGTCGCGGTCGCCGAGCCTCCGCGTCGGCGGGCGATCCACCGGCGGCGCAGCTTCGATCGCGGCCATTCTTCGCCCCGATCGCACTGAATCCGGCTTTATCGGCAGCAACGTCCGGTCTTTAGCCCGTTTGTCCGAACTGGACGCACGTTCGGCTCATGGCGCACTGCCTACCAAGTAAGGTGGCCGGGCTAATAACCACGGATGGGTAAGGAAGGGGCTTCATGAAGGGACTTGGCTCGAGAGCCGCGATCGCTTTTGTCGCGGCTCTCTCATTATTGGCGCTTGGGGCCACATCGGCCGGCGCCGCTACTTCGCAATACCACCCGACACAGGAATCGCGTGACTTCGCGTCCTCCGGGGGTGGCTGGACCGAAAGCAGCCAGCAGCAAGGTCTGCTCTGCATCCTGCCGCTTGTCACGTGTCCGATCGTCAATAACGACTTCGTGGCCTCCGGTGGCGCAGGCGGAGCGGCTGACGGCTATCTGAGCACTTCGACTACGGGAATCGCCAGCGTCGCCACTGTCGTGCGCGGCATCTGGGAGAGCCCGGAGTTCACCTACAACGGCGCCGGAGGGGTTGCCCCGGACCTGGTCCGGTTCAACATCGACCGCCAGGGCAACGTCGACGGGCTGCTGCAGTTGCTCACCTCGATCAACTTCAGCGCCGCGCTCGTCGATACCGGGACGGCAACGTCCACGACTCTGATCAACCAGGCGCCGGTGACCGATGCCTCCTGGGCCTCGTATCCGTCGGTAACGGTGAATCCGAGCCAGCTGACGATCGGTCACAACTACAAGATCCGGATCACGACGGAGTTCGTCGGGTCGGTCGCAGTGATTCCGCTGAACTCGGTCGACTACGACAACGTCTCGCTCACCGCCTCCCTGGCGGTCGAGGACGATGACGGCGACGGCGTCGACAACGCAACCGACAACTGTCCCGACGACGCCAATCCGGGTCAGCAGGACACCGACGGTGACGGAATCGGCGACGTCTGCGATTCGACGCCCAACGGCGACGATGACGGCGACGGCGTCGACAACGGCACCGATAGCTGCCCGACGGTCGCCAACCCGGGTCAGCAGGATGCCGACGGTGACGGGATCGGCGACGTCTGCGATTCGACGCCCAACGGCGACGATGACGGCGACGGCGCCGGCAACGGCACCGACAATTGCCCGACGGTCGCCAACCCGGGTCAGCAGGATGCCGACGGTGACGGGATCGGCGACGCATGCGATTCCACGCCGAACGGTGCCGGGGGCGGTTCTGTCGCCGGCGTCAACCTGACCGCGGCCAAGAACGCGGTCGTGGTCAATCTGAAGTGCCCGAAGAAGGCCACTACGCCCTGCCGCTTCAAGCTGGTCGGGCTGCTCGACGGCCGCGGCACTCCGGGCATCACCTCACCCGGCAAGAAGAAGGTCCGGCCGGGTCGCAAGAGGGTCCTGACGCTCGGCGTCAAGACCGATTTCCTGGCAGCGATCCAGGACAAGACCAGGCTCGTGGTCCGCGTGACCACCCGGGTCAACAAGAAGAAAAGGATGAGGTTCCGGGCGCTGACGCTCCGTCACGTCTAAGCGAAACCGCAGCACCAACCAGAAGAGGCCCGCCATCCGGCGGGCCTCTTCTTTTTTGGTCTTGCAGCTCGTAACGGCTAGGCAAGTGGCTGGTCCGCTGACGGGCCGAAGGCGAGCAAGGATTGCTCGACCGCAGCTCGGCGCCCAAACGGGTCCCTCACCGCCTGCCGGCCGGCCGCGTGGCCGCGATCAAGGCGCTGCGCAAGCTGCGGATGACCGCCGAGGAGATCGCCGAGGTCCTCGGCCTGGCGCTCTCGACGGTCTCGCGCTGGCTGAAGCGGATCGGGCTCGGCAAGCGAAGCCGCCTCGAGCCCCCCGAGCCGCCCAACCGCTACGAGCGAAAGCGCCCCGGCGAGCTCGTCCACGTTGACATCAAGAAACTGGGGCGGATTAGGGGCATCGGGCACCGCATCAGCGGCCAGAGAAGCTCCCAGAACGCCAACCGCAGGGAGCGCCGCCGCGGTGAGGGCTCAAGGGGCTGGGAGTTCGTCCACGTTTGCGTCGACGACGCCACCCGCCTCGCCTACGCCCAACGGCAAGGCCGAGCGCTTCATCGAGACCCTGCAGAACAAATGGGCCTACGGAGCGATCTATGGCTCCTCGGCGGAGCGCACCGCTGCCCTGCCCGGCTGGCTTTGGTACTACAACTTCCGAAGGAAACACGGCTCCCTCGGCAAGAGGCCGCCCGCAGCTCGGCTCGCCGAGGTGGGACAAGGTGGTGAGTAACTACAGCTAGGACTTCTCGGAGTCGCCGCCGCCGGACTCGCCGCCCGGGGCGGGCGTCGCGCCGGGGGACTCGATCTCGGTCGCGAGCTCCTCGAGCTCCTCGGCGAAGCTCGGGCCGAAGCCCTCGAGCTCGGCGCCGTCGCCGCCGTCGCCCCCGAGTCCGAGCTCGGCGGCGAGCTCTTCCTCGTCGAGCAGCTCCTCGGCGGGCGGCTGCGCGGGCTCGACCGGCTCGATCTGGACCGTGCGGTAGTGCTTGAGGCCGGTCGCTGCCGGGATCAGCTTGCCGATGATCACGTTCTCCTTGAGGCCGACGAGGCGGTCGCGCTTGCCCTCGAGCGCGGCGTCGGTGAGGACCTTGGTCGTCTCCTGGAACGAGGCCGCCGAGAGGAAGGACTCCGTAGCCAGCGAGGCCTTGGTGATCCCGAGGATCGTCTCGCTCGCCTTGGCCATCGTCGGGTTCTTCTTGCGCGAATCCTTGAGCGCCTGGTTGGCGGCCCTGAAGGAGACGCGGTCCTCGAGCTGGCCGGGAAGAAGCTCGGTCGAGCCCTTCGAATCGACCTTCACCTTCTTCATCATCTGACGCACGATCAGCTCGATGTGCTTGTCGTTGATGTCGACGCCCTGCTTGCGGTAGACGTCCTGGACCTCGCGCACGAGGTAGAGCTCGGTCGCCGTGCGGCCGCGGGTGGCGAGGATCTCGGCCGGGTAGAGCGAGCCCTCGTTGAGCTGGGTGCCCTTCTCGATCTTGTCGCCGTTGGAGACCAGCAGCTCGGTGCCGGCGGGGAAGCTGTAGGAGACCTCCTCGCCCTTGTCGTCGAGGATGTTCAGCTTGAACGCCTTCTCACCCTGCTCGACCTGAACCTTGCCGTCGACCTCGGCGATCTGCGCCAGGCCCTTCGGCTTGCGCGCCTCGAACAGCTCGACGACGCGCGGCAGACCCTGGGTGATGTCCTGGCCCGCGATCCCACCGGTGTGGAACGTCCGCATCGTCAGCTGCGTCCCCGGCTCGCCGATCGACTGGGCGGCGATGATGCCCACCGCGTCGCCGATCTCGACCATCGCTCCGCTCGCCATCGCGCGTCCGTAGCACTGCTGGCAGATCCCGGACTTGGCCTCGCACTTGAGCGCCGAGCGGACGGGGACGACGACGTCGTCCTCCCCCTCGAACGCCTCGGCGAGCTCGTGGAGCTCGGCGTAGTCGATCTCCTGGTTTCGCTTGAGCAGCTCGCGACCGCGCTTGGTCGTGAACTTGTGCCCGATCAGACGGCCGAGCAGGTTCTCGTTCAGCTCGCCGTCCTCGCCGCGAAGCGGCATCTCGATGTGGTCCTTGGTCTTGCAGTCGACCTCGCGGACGATCACGTCCTGGGCCACATCCACCAGACGCCTGGTCAGGTAGCCCGAGTCGGCGGTGCGCAGGGCCGTGTCGGCCAAGCCCTTGCGGGCGCCGTGGGTGGAGATGAAGTACTCGAGCACCGAGAGGCCCTCGATGAAGTTGGCCTTGATCGGCCGCTCGATCTCCTCGCCCTTCGGATTCGCCATGACGCCGCGCATACCGGCGAGCTGGCGGATCTGCTTGAACGATCCGCGTGCGCCCGAGTTGGCCATCATGAAGATCGGGTTGAGCTCGTCGAGGTTGTTCTCCATCGCCTGGGCGACCTCCTCGGTGGCGTCCTTCCACTTGCCGGTGATCGCCTCCTTGCGCTCTTCCTCGCCGAGGTAGCCCTCGTCGTACTGCTGCTGGATCTCGGAGACCTCGCCTTCGTAGCGGTCGAGGATCTCCTCCTTGTCGGGGGGCGACTGGACGTCGTTCTTGGAGACCGTGACGCCGGCCTGGCTGGCGTAGTGAAAGCCCAGCTCCTTGAAGGCGTCGAGGATCAGGGCCACCGCCGGCGCACCGACGGAGTCGACGAGGTCGGAGACGATCTCGTTGACGTCGCGCTTCTTCAGCGAGCGGTTGACGAACTTGTAGGAGTCGGGGTCCCACTCGTCCTCGAGGGCGTCGGCCAAAGCGCGCTCGATGCGGTCGTTGAAGATGATCCGCCCGACCGTTGTCAGGAAGTGCTCGTGGCCGGCACGGCGGTACTCGGCGTAATCGTGGAGCTCGACGATGCCGTTCTCGTAGGCGAGCTCGGCCTCCTGCGCGGTCCGGAACGGATGCGGCCGCTTGTCGAGCTTGGTCGCATCGACCTCTTCCACGTTCTCGGCGGCATAGGTCAGGTAGTAGAGACCGAGGACCATGTCCTGGGTCGGGGTCGCCAGCGGGGCGCCGTGCGCCGGGCTGAGGATGTTGTTCGAGGACAGCATCAGGATCCGGGCCTCGGCCTGGGACTCCGCCGAGAGCGGCAGGTGGACGGCCATCTGGTCGCCGTCGAAGTCGGCGTTGAAGGCGTGGCAGACGAGCGGGTGAATCTGGATCGCCTTGCCCTCGACCAGCACCGGCTCGAACGCCTGGATGCCGAGCCTGTGCAGGGTCGGCGCGCGGTTGAGCAGCACCGGGTGCTCGTGGATGACCTCCTCGAGCACGTCCCAGACCTCGGGGATCATCGAGTCGACCATCTTCTTGGCCGCCTTGATGTTCTGGACCTGCTTGCGCTCGACCAGCCGAGCCATGATGAACGGCTTGAACAGCTCCAGGGCCATCAGCTTCGGCAGGCCGCACTGGTGCAGCCTCAGGCTCGGCCCCGACACGATCACTGAGCGTCCCGAGTAATCAACGCGCTTACCGAGCAGGTTCTGGCGGAAGCGCCCCTGCTTGCCCTTGAGCATGTCGGAGAGCGACTTCAGCGCGCGGTTGCCGGGCCCGGTGACGGGACGGCCGCGGCGGCCGTTGTCGAAGAGGGCGTCGACCGACTCCTGGAGCATCCGCTTCTCGTTGTTGACGATGATCTCGGGGGCGCCGAGGTCGAGCAGGCGCTTCAACCGGTTGTTGCGGTTGATCACGCGCCGGTAGAGGTCGTTGAGGTCGGACGTCGCGAAGCGGCCGCCGTCGAGCTGGACCATCGGGCGCAGCTCCGGCGGAATCACCGGCACGACGTCGAGGATCATCCACTCGGGCTTGTTCGCCGAGTTGAGGAAGGCGTCGACGACCTTGAGGCGCTTGACCGCGCGGGCCTGCTTCTGCCCCTTGGAGGTGTTGATCATCTCCTCCAGCTCCACGGCCTCGTTCTCGAGGTCGACCTGGTCGAGCAGGTCGCGCACGGACTCGGCGCCCATGCCGCCGCGGAAGTACTCGCCGAGGCCGAACGGGGAGCCGAAACGCTCCTTCAGCTCGCGGAACGTGGTCTCGTCGTTGATCACGTCCTTCGGCTTCATCTCGGTGAAGATCTTCCAGACCTCGCGCAGGCGCTCGGCCGACTCCTCGAGGTATGCCTCGGTGTCGGAGATCTCCGAGTCGAAGGTCTTCTTGATCTCCTTGAGCAGCTTGTCCTTGTCCTCGTCCTTGATCTTGCCGGGCTTGGGCACGGTGTCGGCCCAGAGCTCGTCGTCGTCGTTGAACTTGGTGGTCGAGCCGTCCTCGAGGTACTTGAGCCGGCGCTCGAGCTGCTCCGAGAGCTCCTGGGTGCGCTGCTCACGCTCGGCGTCGAGCGCGGCGACCTGCTTGTCGATCTCCTTCTCGAGCTTGGTCAGGTCCTTCTGGCGGGCCTCTTCGTCGACCCAGGTGATCACCGAGGCGGCGAAGTAGAGGACCTTCTCGAGCTCCTTGGGAGCCATGTCGATCAGGTAGCCGATGCGGCTGGGGACGCCCTTGAAGAACCAGATGTGGGAGACCGGCGCGGCGAGGTCGACGTGGCCCATGCGCTCACGGCGGACCTTCGAACGGGTGACCTCGACGCCGCAGCGCTCGCAGACGATGCCCTTGTAGCGGACGCGCTTGTACTTGCCGCAGTAGCACTCCCAGTCCTTGGTCGGGCCGAAGATGCGCTCGCAGAAGAGCCCGTCCTTCTCGGGCTTCAGGGTGCGGTAGTTGATCGTCTCGGGCTTGGTTACCTCACCGGAGCTCCAGCCCCGGATCTTCTTCGAGGAAGCGAGACCGATCTCGATCGCGTCGAAATTGTTGATGTCAATCATTTACTCGTCACCCTTCTCGGCGCCTGACTTGGCTTTGGCCTTGTCGGCGTCCTTGTCGTCTTCTGAATCTTTGGAGTCCTTCTTGTCGCCGTTCTCCTCGCTGTCCTCGGCGCGGACGCCGGAGAGCTCGATGCCGAGCTTCTCCGCGGCCTCGAGCAGGTCGTCCTCCTCGTCGCGCATGTCGACGTCGGCGCCCTCCTCGGAGACCACGTTGGCGTCGAGCGACAGGGCCTGGATCTCCTTGAGCAGGACCTTGAACGACTCGGGGATCGACGGCTCGGGAATGCTCTCGCCCTTGACGATCGACTCGTAGGCCTTGACGCGGCCGACGGTGTCGTCGGACTTGACGGTGAGCATCTCCTGCAGCGTGTACGCCGCGCCGTAGGCCTCGAGGGCCCAGACCTCCATCTCGCCGAAGCGCTGTCCGCCGAACTGCGCCTTACCCCCCAGCGGCTGCTGGGTGACCAGCGAGTAGGGGCCGGTCGAGCGAGCGTGGATCTTGTCGTCGACCAGGTGCAGCAGCTTGAGGATGTACATCTGGCCGACGGTGATCTTGCCCTCGTAGGGCTCACCGGTGCGGCCGTTGTAGAGCTGGACCTTTCCGGCCGCGCGGTTGCCCGGGCGCGCCTTCATGTCGATTCCCAGGTCGATGCCGCGCTCGGAGTTCTCCTCCTGCCACTTGACCAGGGCCTCGTCGACGTCCTCGATCGAGGCGCCGTCGAAGACCGAGGTGGCGACGTGGACGCGGCCGCCGTTGGACTTCGAGTGCTCGTAGGCGTCGGTGCCGTCGTCGTACCAGCCGTTGGCCGCGACCCAGCCGAGGTGCGTCTCGAGGATCTGGCCGATGTTCATTCGGCTCGGCACGCCGAGCGGGTTGAGGATCACGTCGATCGGGGTGCCGTCGGCGAGGTGGGGCATGTCCTCCTCGGGCACGATCTTCGAGATCACGCCCTTGTTGCCGTGACGGCCGGCGAGCTTGTCGCCCTCGGCGATCTTGCGCTTGGTGGCGACGTGGACGCGCACCAGGTCGTTGACGCCCGGCTGCAGGTCGTCGCCGTCGTCGCGGCTGAAGGTGAGGACGTCGATGACGACCCCGCCCTCGCCGTGGGGCACCTTGAGCGAGGTGTCGCGGACCTCGCGCGCCTTCTCCTTGAAGATCGCGCGAATCAGCTTCTCCTCGGCGGTCAGCTCGGTCTCACCCTTCGGCGTCACCTTGCCGACCAGCAGGTCACCCGAGGTGACCTCGGCGCCGACGCGGACGATGCCGCGCTCGTCGAGGTTGCGCAGGCTCTCCTCGGAGCGGTTGGGAATGTCGCGGGTGATCTCCTCGTCGCCGAGCTTGGTCGTGCGGGCGTCGATCTCGTACTCCTCGATGTGGATCGAGGTGAGCTCGTCGTCCTTGACCAGGCGCTCGGAGAGGATGATCGCGTCCTCGAAGTTGTAGCCCTCCCAGGACATGAAGGCGACCAGGCAGTTCTTGCCGAGGGCGATCTCGCCGCCCGCGGTCGAGGAGCCGTCGGCGAGCACGTCGCCCTCCTTGACCTTGTCGCCGACCGAGACGATCGGGCGCTGGTGGATCAGCGTTCCCTGGTTGGAGCGCTCGTACTTACGGAGGGGGTACTCCGTGCGGTTGACGACGACGCGCTCGGCGTCGACCGAGGTCACCTCGCCGTCCTGGGCCGCGAGGATCACGTCGCCGGTATCGACCGCGGCGCGGCGCTCCATGCCGGTGCCGATCAGCGGCGGCTCGGGCTTGAGCAGCGGCACGGCCTGGGCCTGCATGTTGGAGCCCATCAGCGCGCGGTTGGCGTCGTCGTGCTCGAGGAACGGGATCAGCGCCGTCGTCACCGACCAGATCTGGGTCGGCGAGACGTCCATCATCGTCACTTCCTTCGGCAAGACGGCGATCGCCTCGTCGTCGCGGCGGCGGCAGATGACCATCGGGCCCTTGAGCTTCTTGGTGTTCGGATCGACCTCGGCGTTGGCCTGGGCGATCGTGTGGTCCTCCTCCTGGGTGGCGTCGAGGCGGACGACCTTCTCGGTGACGACGCCGTCCTCGACCACGCGGTACGGGGTCGTGACGAAGCCGTGCTCGGAGATCTCCGCGAAGGAGGAGAGCGAGCCGATCAGACCGATGTTCGGGCCTTCCGGGGTCTCGATCGGGCACATGCGGCCGTAGTGGGTGGCGTGGACGTCGCGGACCTCGATCGGCGCGCGCTCACGGGTCAGTCCTCCGGCGCCGAGCGCCGAGAGGCGGCGGCGGTGCCTGAGGCCGGCCAGCGAGTTGGTCTGGTCCATGAACTGCGAGAGCTGCGAGGAGCCGAAGAACTCCTTCATCGCGGCGACGACCGGGCGGATGTTGATGATCGTCTGCGGGGTGATCGCGTCGGCGTCCTCGGTGGTGAGGCGCTCGCGGACCACGCGCTCCATCCGGTAGAGGCCGATGCGGAAGGCCTCCTGGATCAGCTCGCCGACGGTGCGCAGGCGGCGGTTGCCGAAGTGCTCGTACTCGTCGAGGTGGTCGTGGATCGGCTCACGCGGGTAGGTCTGGGCCTCGGCCGCGTAGTCCTTGATCGGGTTCTCCTCGTCGATCTCCTCGGGCAGGCCGAGGATCTTGGGCAGCGAGACGAGCTCCCTGATCAGGGCGATGATGTCGTCGTGGGTGAGGACCCTGGTCTCGAGGTCGACGTCGAGGTCGAGGCGCGCGTTCAGCTTGTAGCGGCCGACTCGGGTGAGGTCGTAGCGCTTGGGGTCGAAGAACAGCTGCTCGAGCAGCGCCTTGGCGGCGTCGACCGAGGGCGGCTCGCCCGGGCGCTGCTTCTTGAACAGCTCGATCAGCGCGCCTTCTTCGTCGAGAGTGGTCTCGGTGTCGGCGGCGATCGTGTTCCTGATGTAGACCGAGTTGTCGAACATCTCGAGCAGGGTCTTGTCGTCGACGTAGCCCATCGCGCGCAGCAGCACGGTGACCGGCAGCTTGCGCTTGCGGTCGATGCGGACGAAGACCTTGCCCTTCTTGTCGATCTCGAGCTCGAGCCACGAGCCGCGGGCCGGCATCAGGTTGGCGATGAAGACCTGCTTCTCGCGGTCCTTGGGCTCCATCACATAGGCGCCCGGGGAGCGGACGAGCTGGGTGACGACGACGCGCTCGGTGCCGTTGATGATGAAGGTGCCGCGGTCGGTCATCCACGGGAAATCGCCCATGAAGACGGTCTGCTCGCGGATCTCACCGGTCTCCCGGTTCTGGAACGCGACCTTGATGTTGAGCGGCCGCGAGTAGGTCATGTCCTTCTCGCGGCACTCCTCTACGGAGTTGGGCGGATCGTCGAAGCTCAGGTCTCCGAAGACGATCGCGAGGTTCCCCGTGTAGTCCTCGGTCGGGGAGATGTCGTCGATGGTCGCTCGGAGAAGCCCCTTCTTGGGATCGGACAGCGCCTCGAAGGAGCGGCGCTGAATATCGATCAGATGTGGGACTTCAAGCGGGTTTTCGAGGCGTGAAAAGCTCCTCCGCGGAACAGGCGCAGCGTGGACTCGGGCCAACTGGGCGACTCCTCAGGTAGTCGAAGAACGGATCCCGCGCGAAAGACTCGGGCAAAACAGGGCTCACCGGCGCGCGACCGTGCAGGCTACCACACGGTAGCTGGGTCCGTCAAGAGTTCGGCGCGTAGCGCCGAAAAACACAACCCGCCGAGGCTACCAGCATCGACACCGATTTTCAGCAATTGCAGCGAGTTGTCTACTTCAGCTCGGCGCTGCCGCCGGCCTCTTCGATCTCCTTGAGAAGGCCCTCCGCCTCATCGCGCTCGATGCCCTCCTTGACGGGCTTCGGGGCTTCGTCGACGAGCGCCTTGGCCTCCTTGAGGCCGAGACCGGTCGCCGCGCGGACCGCCTTGATCACCTGGATCTTCTTCTCGCCGGCCGCGGTGAGAACGACGTCGACGGTGCTCGACTCCTCCTCGGCGGCGGCTCCGTCACCGCCGGCGGCCGGGGCCGCCGCCGCAACGGCTGTCGCCGAGACGCCGAACTCCTCCTCGAGCGCCTTGATGCGCTCGGAGAGCTCGAGGACAGAAATCCCCTTGAGCTCCTCGATCCAATCTTGTGTGCTCGTTGCTGCCATTACTGATCGTCCTCCTTGGTGTCTTCAGTTTCATCCGAGGCCTCGGGCTGTTCGGCCTCGGGCTCAGTCTTTTCATCAACCGCCGCCTCCTCCGCCACAACATCCGCGGGCTGCTCGGCTTCGCCTGCGCTGCCTGCGGTCGCGAATTCGGTCGGGGTGGACGTTGCGTCGCCGTCTGGCGATTCGGGCGAAGTTTCGGGCTTCTCGGCGTCCGGCTCTGACGGGGCTTCCTCTTCGGCCGGCGGAGCTTCCTCGGCCGGCGCCTCGCCGGTGACGAGACCCTTCTCGGCGATCTGGCCGAGCTGCAGGGCCAAGCCCTGGATCATCGAGCCAAGCCCTCGAACGAGTCCCGTGATCGGGCTGGCGACCATGCCCGCGAGCTGGGCGTTCAACTGGTCGCGGCCCGGGAGCTTGGCGATCGCCTTGAACTCATCGGGCTCCAGCACGGCGCCGTCCATCAGGCCGCCCTTGTAGTCGAGGACCTCGAACTCGCCGCCGAGCTTGACCAGGGTCTTCGCCACCGCAGCGGCGTCGCCCTTGACCAGCGCCAGCGCGGTCGGGCCCTCGAGCCAGTCCTTGAGCTCGGCCGTGCCGGCGGCGTCCGCGGCCCGCAGCGTCAGGCGGTTCTTGACGACGCGGAACGAGGCGTCGGAATTGCGCAGCTCGGCGCGCAGCTCGGCCGCCTGCGGTACCGAGATCCCGCGGTAGTCGACCGCGAAGATCGCCTGCGAGTCGCTGAGCTCCTCAGCGAGCTGCTTGACCAGGACCTCTTTTTGTTCTCTGTTCATCGGTCTCGTTTCTCTACGTGCCTCATCGGGGACAGACTGAAGTCTGTCCCCGACCGACGTAACTAAAGAGCCCGCGCGCAGGCGGGCTCGAAGGCGTGAATCTTCGGCGCCACCTGCACCGGACTTCCGGGCCCCAAGTTGCGGCGGCCCCGCCGGTGGTCTTCGGCAGAAGGTTTGTGGCGCGCGATGTTAGCGGGCTATTGCTTCGTGCGGTCGCGGCCCCTGCCGCCGGCGAGCTTGTCCTTGCCGCCGCCGCCGATCAGGCGGTCGTTCCCAGCACCCCCGAAGAGCCTGTCGCGCTTGCCGCCGCCCGAGAGCCGGTCGGCGCCGGCGCCTCCACAGATTCGGTCCTCTCCTCCCCGGCCGAAGACGCGATCATTGCCGCGCAGGGCGACGATCACGTCGGGGCCGCGGGTGCCGACCAGGCGATCCCGGCCGAGGGTGCCGACGATCGTCGCGCGCTGGTGGGAGCACTCGAAGACCGGCTGCCAGGCCGGGTCGGAGTCGTCGCCGGGGTCGACCGCCGTCAACGGGCGCTCGTTGGAGCCCGAGGCGTTCATCAGCCAGATGTCGGTGTCGGGGCCGTTGCGGCGGCTGGCGAACACGATCGTCTTGCCGTCGGGCGAATAGGCCGGGTCGGTGTCGTCGGTCGAACTGCCCGATGTCAGGTTGGCCGGGGCGCCGCCCCCCGCGGGCATCGTCATCACGTCGTCGTCACCGCCGCGCTCGCTGGCGAAGGCGATCCTCGTCCCGTCCGGGGAGAAGGTGGGGGCGAAATCGTCTGTCGGGTTCCCGGCGGTCAGGTTCGCGATCCCGGTGCCGCTGGCATTCATGACCATCACGTCCTTGTCGCCACCCTGTTCGCTGGTGAAGGCGATGCGACCCCCGTCGGGAGAGAAGGAGGGTTCGCCGTCGTCAACGGGACTGCCCGGGGTGAGGTTGATCGGCGCGGTGCCGTTCACCTGCATCAGGATGATGTCGTTGTCCCCTCCCTGTCGCGACGTGTAGGCGATGTGGGCCGAGTCGGGGGCAAAGTCAGGCGAGGAGTCCGGCGTGTTGTTGCCGAGCGTGAGGTCGACCGCGAACGAGCCGTCGGCGTTCATCAGCCAGATGTCACGGCTGCCGCTGGCCCCGCTCGAGAGCGCGATCTTGCGGCCGTCGGGCGAGTAAGTGGGCCCGTCGTTGATGCTGCCGAAGCCGGCGGTGATGTTCGAGGGGTTGTCGCCCACCGGGCTGATCACGAAGACCTTGGCGCCGCCGGCGCTGTAGGCGAGCTGGCCGTTTGCGGCGCGCGGGAAAGCGGCGCGGGCGCCTGGAACCGAGATCGCGGCGACGCCCAGGCCCGCTGCCAGCGCGGCTATGGCGAATTTGTGCCTGCCCCGCCGCACGACGCCGCAGTTAGGCGGTCGCGGGCTCGGCTTCGGCGTCGGCGGCGGGTTCGGTCTCGCCGTCGGATTCCTCGGCCTTGCCGCCGAGGATCTCCGCGGTGCGGGTGATGTTCGGGTTGACGCGGACGCCGGGGCCCATCGTCGTGCTGAGGGAGATCGAGAGCAGGTAGCGGCCCTTGGCGCCGGCGGGCTTGGCGCGGATCAGCTCGTCGATCACGGCGGCGTAGTTCTGCAGCAGCGCCTGGGCGTCGAAGCTCGAGCGGCCGATCGTCAGGTGGACGATCGCCTGCTTGTCGGTGCGGTACTCGACCTTGCCGGCCTTGGACTCGCCGATCGCCTTGGCGACGTCGTCGGTGACGGTTCCGACCTTGGGGTTGGGCATCTTGCCCTGGGGGCCGAGCACGCGGCCGAGCTTTCCGACCTGGGGCATCAGCGCCGGGGTGGAGATCGCGACGTCGAAGTCGGTCCAGCCGCCCTCGACCTTCTCGGCGAGGTCGGCGGCGCCGACGAAATCGGCGCCGGCCTCCTCGGCGGCACGGGCCTGATCGCCCTCGGCGAAGACGGCGACGGTGATGTCCTTGCCCAGCCCGGCGGGCAGGGCGAGGGTGCCGCGCAGCTGCTCCTCGGCGTGGCGGACGTCGACGCCGAGGCGGGCATGGAGCTCGACTGCCTCGTCGAACTTGGCGGTGCCGGTGCCCTTGACCAGGGCGATCGCCTCGGCCGGCTCGTACGGGCGGCCGGGCTCGATCTTCTCGCGCTGCTCGCGATAGCGCTTGCCGTGGGCCATCAGTCCGGCAGCCCTTCAACTACGACGCCCATCGAGCGCGCGGTGCCGGCGATGATCTTGTCGGCGGCGTCGAGGTCGTTGGCGTTGAGGTCGGGCATCTTGCGCTCGGAGATCTGGCGGATCTGGGCGGCGTTGATCTTGCCGACCTTGTTGACGTGGGGCTCGCCCGAGCCCTTGGCGAGGCCGATCGCCTCCTTGATCAGGACGGCGGCCGGGGGAGTCTTGGTGATGAAGGTGAACGAGCGGTCCTCGTAGACCGTGATCTCGACCGGGATGATCGTGCCGCCCTCCTGCTGGGTCTGGGCGTTGAACGCCTTGCAGAACTCCATGATGTTGACCCCGTGCTGGCCCAGCGCGGGACCGACCGGGGGCGCGGGGTTGGCGGCGCCGCCGGGGATCTGAAGCTTGATCTTGGTCAGTTCCTTCTTCGCCATCGGCGGGTGAGGATAGCGGGAGGGGCCCGGAGCCAGGATGTGACACGGTGAGGCAGATTTGACACAGCTTCGGTGCTATGACAGGCTGGTGGCAACCATGGCATCGAACAAGACAAGGCTCGGCGCCAACGGGCGGGTCGTGATCCCCGCGGATCTGCGAGCCGAGCTCGGGCTCAATCAGGGAGACGAGTTCAACGTGCGCACCGACGGCCGCGCGATCGTGCTCGAACGTCCCGAGGACGCGCTGAAGCGCATCCAGGCCCGATGGCAGGCGATCCCCTACGAGGGATCCATGGTCGATGACCTGATCGCCGAGCGGCGAAAGGCATTCGCCCAGGAGGAGCGGGAAGCTCGAGGGATGGACGAAGCGACGGTCCTCGACGCGTCGGCGCTGATCGCGCTGTTCCGGGGCGAGAGCGGTGGTGACGCTGTCGCCGGCGTCGTCCGGGGGTCGCTGATATCGACCGTCAATCTTGCCGAGGTCGTGGAGGCGAGTCGGCGGTTGGATCCGCTCTCCCGCGGCGAGCTCGCCGAAGCCAATGGCGCGGGGGTCATCATCGCCGCCTTCACCGCCTCGCAGGCCGAGCTCGCCGGCTCGATGCGCGCCGCAACGGCGCAGGCCGGATTGTCGTTCGCCGACCGCGCCTGCCTGGCGCTCGCGCTCGAGCTCGGGGCCACCGCGATCACGGCCGACCGCGCATGGACCAAGGTCGACGTCGGCGTCGAGGTGAAGCTGATCCGCTAGATCTTCTTGACCTGGTCGTAGCCGACCTCGACCGGAGTCTCGCGGCCGAAGATCGAGACCAGCACCTTGAGCTTGGCGGCGTCCTCGTTGATCTCGGCGATCTCGCCCGAGAAGTCGGCGAGCGGGCCCGAGATGACCTTGACCGACTCGCCGATCGTGAACTGGGCGCGGGTCCGCGGGCGCTCGGCGGTCTCGCGGTGCAGGAGGCGGTCGACCTCGGGCTTGGAGAGCGCGACGGGCTTGTTGCGCGAGCCGACGAAGCCGGTGACGCCGGGGGTGTTCTTGACCAGGCCCCAGGCGTCGTCGGTCATCTCCATGTTGACGAGGACGTAGCCGGGCATCGTGCGCTTCTCCTTGGTCTCCTTCTGGCCGTCCTTCATCTCCGAGACCTGCTCGGTGGGGACGACGACCTGGCGCACGTCGCGCTCCTGGCTCATCGAGTGCACGCGGTGCTCGAGGTTCTGTTTGACCTTGTTCTCGTGACCCGAGTAGGTGTTTATGACGTACCAGCGGAACATCAGTTGGTCTCCTTGGTCTGGATCAGATGATCCGCTTAATGAGGAAGTCGAAGATCGCGTCGAGCGCGCCGAGGTATGCCGCCATCACGGCGACGAAGATCAGGGTGACGGCCGAGGCCTGGACGAGGGTGTCGCGGTCGGGCCACTGGACGCGCTTGAGCTCGGCCCAGCAGGAGGCCAAGAAGCCCATGACGCCGCCGCGGCGGCGCTCGCCGCCGGCCGGGACCTTGGCCTTCTCGGCCTGCTTGGCCTCGTACTGGCGCTGGCGCTCCTTCTTCTCCTTCTCGGCCCGACGGCGCTCGCGGCGGCTCTCCTTCTTCGGCTTGGCCTCCGGGGGTGTGTCGGCGCGCGAGGGCGCGGGCGCCTCGGGCTCGGTCTCGACCTGCGGGGCCTCGGGGACGATCCCCGGGGCCGGCGAGGTCTCGGCGATCCCGTCCTCGGGCGGGGCGCTCTGGCTGTCGATCGACGCCTCGAACTCGGCGACGTCGCCCGAGACCGGGACCTGGGTGTCGTGCTGGGCCCGGGACTCCTGCTGCTGCTCGCCGCCCTGCTGCCGGCGCTGCTGCTGGGCCTCGCGAGCGCGGCGCTCCGCCTTGCGCTGTGCGCGTGTCTTGGCCATCAGCGAGTTTCTTTGTGCGGGGTGTGCTTCCCGCACCAGCGGCAGTACTTGCGCAGCTCGACGCGGTCCGGAGAGTTCCGGCGCGACTTGTTGGTCTGGTAGTTGCGGCGCTTGCAGTCTTCGCAGGCAAGCGTCACAGCGATACGGACATCTCCGCGGGCCATATCTCCTCTTCAGGGGGAGTCGTTACAAAAAAACACCTCGGCGCCAGGCGCGAGGTGAGGAAAGGATAGCGCCCTCGAAACACACCGGGCCCCAGCTGGGGCCCGGTCGCGTTCGAGATGACGGGAGCTACTTCTTCTTCTTCTTCTTCACGCACTTGCCCGTCTTCTTGTTCAACTTCTTGGGCTTCTTACAGCTCTTCGCTGTGACGCCCTGGACCGCGCCGCTTGCTCCGGTTGGTCCGGTCGCTCCGGTGTCTCCCGTGGCACCTGGCGTGCCGGGGGTCCCCGGAGGACCAGGGGGCGCGAGGACGACCGTCACCGGGGTGCTCGCGGCCTGGCTGTTCAGCGTGGCAACGGCGTTGCCCGTGCCCGCAGCTGCGGGGGCGGTGAGCAGCGCGGTGGCCCGGCCGGCATTCGTGTCAGCCGTAGGCGCGATCGTGCCGATCGATCCGGTGGTTGAGAACGTCACCGGAATGTTGTCGGGGATCGTAGCCGCGGCGACGTCGCCATTGGAATCGTGAGTCAGATCCGCGGTGATCTGCGATTGACCCGTTGTCGCATAGATCGTCGACGGGTTCGCCGAGGCGATGAGCACCAGCCACGGCGAGCTGTCGACGAGTCCTGTCGTCGTCGCATTACACGGCGAGACGGGTCCGGCGTTGCAGCCCCACCAGTTGTCGCTGGCGTCTATCGGGTGTGTCGCGTCCTGGTTGTCGATGCCGGTATCGGTGTTGCCGGCGATCGAGTTGCCGTGGACTTCGGCGCTGCTCGTGATCGCACCCGCGGTGGCGCGCAGGGCGCGGGCGTTCGCATTGAGGATGTTCCCGGTGACCGTCAGATGATCGTTCGGTTCCGAGTGGAACAGCGTCGTCAGGCTGAGCGCGCTTGTTGCACCGCTGATCGTGTTGCCCTTGACCAGCGTGTTGTCGTTGCTGCCTCCGAAGAAGATCGCGGAGGCGCCGTTGTTGACAACGGTGTTGCCCGTGACCTGGGCACCGTCGGTGTTGTCGAGCACGGCGAAGTTGTTGCCAGTGCCACCGACGTCAGTGTTGTTCTTGATCAGGAGACCTGTGTGCGGGGCCGGGCCACCTGAGATGTCATGGATCGAGTAGTTGCTGATTGCCGAGAACCGGTTTCCGACCACGGTCACGCCGTCGGTGTGCGGGGCGCTGTTGGCCTCGACTCCGATCCCCGAATCCTGCATCAGGTTGTGATGGATCGTCGCCTGCTGCATTGGGCCGTTGATCGCGTAGGTCTCACCGCTGATGATGTTGTTCGCGAACAGGTTCCCGGTGCCGACGAAGGAGCCGATACCGGCACTGCTTCCGCTGTGGTTGATCGTGAACCCGTCGATCGTGGCCGAGCCGGAGCCGAAGCTCTGGACGGTGAAGCCGTTCGACGTGCCGCTGTTGACCACAGACTCGGATGCGGCAGAGCGAGTCGTGGCATCGACGCCGGACTGGGCGCCCTTGATCGTCAGCTCCTTGTCGACGCTGACGGCCTCGTTGTACGCGCCGGCGCAGACGAGGATCGTCGAGCCGGGGATTGAGGCGTTGATTGCGCCCTGGATCGTCGAGAAATCGGGATTGGCACAATCGGCGCCGGCCGGCCCGGGACCGGTCGTGTCGTTGTTGACGACGACTCCGGAGGTCGCCGTCGCGGAGATCCTGAATGACGGCTGGTTGGCGCTCCAGTCGTCGGGCCCAGAGGGGCAGTCGTCGATGCGGAAGGTGCCCGTGCCACCATCTCCGCCGTCGCAGTAGAAGTCACCGAACGTGGTGGCCCAGTAGGCGTCATCGGGCAGCGGGATCGATCCGGTCGTGGGCGGCAGCGTTTCGATGCCGACGTTGAGCGAGTCGTAGCCGCAGTTGGCGCCGCAAGCCTGCGGACCGATCGGGCTGTAGCCGTGGTTGGTGGTGTTGTAGGCGACGGATGCGATCACCTTGTTGGGGAGCACGATGCCCTGGCCCGCGAAGGCGAAGGTGATCGGGGTCGCAAAGCCGTTGAAGCAGGCTCCTGTGCCGTCCTTCCATTGGGTCGGGGTCGTGCAGGTGGGGTCGGCGGAGGGCCGGAAGGGAATCGCGAAGTTCGAGGTCTTCGTCGCCAGCAGCGCGCCGGGGGTGTCATCGCCGTTGACGGCGTAGAGGTTGAGGGTGATCGAGCTCGGGAACGTCTCCCCGGGCGTCGTTGCGCAGGTGGCACCGCCGCCCGTCTGGCAGCCCGAGCTGCTCATCAGGACGCGCACGGACGGATTACTCCGCTCGGTGCCTGCAAGCTGGACCTGGCCGCCGAACTCCGAAGTCGACGTCGCTTCGTAGCCGAGGCTGGCAACGTTGCTGTGCTGCGGAGAGGCGATGTTGTCGTAGACGGTTGCGGCGCTTGAAACCGCCGGAAGCGCGATCAGTCCTGTGACCGTCAGCGCGGCGGCTAGAAAGACTCTGCGAAGCATCTGGGACCCCCTAGGGCATTGAGTGCGGAGCGGAAACGACCCAACCAGGGAGTCGCCACGATGCGCGCCAGCGCCAGCCCAACAAGTCCGTAGCCCGACCTTAGTGGTTCGGGGCTCTACTTACAAGGGCAAATTCGGTTATTCGTTGAATCCGGCGTGGATTGCTAAAGGTCGGGGGTCTGGGCGACTTGGTTAGTCGGAGTCGAGGAAATCGAGCAGCGCCGCCGAGAGCGGCTCGATCCGGTCGCGGACGAGGCCGTAGAGGACGTAGTGGCCGTCGCGGTGGACCTCGAGGACGCCGGAGCCGGCGAGCTGGCGCAGGTGGCGGGACATCGCCGGCTCGCTCAGCGCGAGCAGCTTCGCGAGGCTCCTGGGTCGAGCGGGGCGCTCGGCGATCAGCTTCAGGGCGCGGAGGCGGGTCGGGTCGCCGAGGGCGCGGAGTATGGGGACGATGCCGTCCTCGAGCACGTCGGGCGGCGAGTCGAAGGCGGCGAACGGCGCCGGGTAGACGACGGCGACGCGCTTCGGCGGATCGTGGAAGAAGCCGACGTGGGGCCAGAGGAAGGCGCTGGGCGCGAGGACGATCTCGGTGCTCGGCTCGACCACGATCGCCTCCTCCTCGGCGCGGCGGACCCAGAACTCGCCGGCCTCGCGGTTGACGCCGAGTTTCGGGCGCAGGTCCTCGAGCACGGCGAAGAGGCCGTCGTCTTGCAGACGGCGCTCGGCGTCGGCCACCGTTTCCTCGAGCTGGGCGACGACCCGGTCCCACTCGTCGTGGAAGCAGACCTCCCAGTAGCGGGCGAGGAAGGCGAGGAAGCGGTCGGCGAGGTCGGCAGGGTGCTCGAGTCCGAGGCGGACGAGGTCGACGGTGGCCGATCCGAGCTCGGCCGAGCGAGCGAGGATCGCCTCGCTGGTCTCGGGGGAGTCGAGCAAGATCCACTCCGAGTCGGAGATCGAGGTGAGGTTGCGGAGGATCGCGCTGCCCTTCTCCTCGACCGGGAGGGCCTCGATGCGGGCCAGCTCGGAGTCGAAGTCGCGGAACTCGGCGTCGCGAGGGGGAAGCAGACCGGCCGGGATGTGGTGCATGTGGCCGAAGCGGAAGTCGGCGATGCGCTGCTTCAGCTCGGGCGGAAGCAGCTTGCGGGTGGCGCGCGCCCACTCGTGGTGGAGCGGGTGGTGGCTCGGCTGGACGAGGACCGAGAGCGAGAGGATCGCTTCGAGCACGGGCGAGTAGACGAAGCCGACATCGGTCGTCGTCGCTGCCTCCGGCACGCTGACCCTGACGCTCATCCTCTCTCCTCCTCTGCCGCGGGACTTCCCCGGCGCCGCGGATACTAGCTGCGGTCCGCGGGCGGCCGCGAGATACTGCGGAGGCGATGTCGCAGGAGAACGTAGAGCTCGTCCGTGATGGCTACAAGCGGTTCTTGGCCGCTGGTGCCTTCGTCGCGGAGATCGCCACCGACGACTTCGTCTGGGACATGTCGAACTTCTAGGGCTGGCCCGAGCAGCAGGTGTACGAAGGCGCCGAGGGGGCGGGCGCTTTCTTGGAGGAGTGGATGGGTGCGTGGGAGGACTGGGAGCTCGAGGTCGAAGAGCTTCACGACGCCGGCGACAAGGTCGTTGCCTTCGTCCACCAGAGCGGCACGTCGAAGGCGGCCGGGACGCCGGTCGAGATGTCGTTCGCTCAGGTCTTCACGATCCGCGACGGCAAACAGTCGCGGATGGACATGTACTCGGACCGGGACGAGGCGGTCGAGGCCGCCGGACTCCCGAAGCAGGGGACCGCTTAGAGGCCGAGGGTCTTGGCGATGATCCCGCGCTGGATCTCGGAGGTGCCGCCGTAGATGGTGGCGACGAGGGTGCTGCGGACGAGGCGCTCCATGTCGTATTCGGAGGAGTAGCCGTAGCCGCCCATCATCTGCATGCCGGCGAGGGCGACCTTCTGGGCGGTCTCGGTTACGTAGAGCTTCACCATCGAGGCCTCGGCGGGGAGCATGCGGTCGGGGTCCTCGTCGGTGAGGGTCGCGACCCAGTGGGTCATCAGGCGGGCGGCCTGGAGCTCGGCGGCGAGGTCGGCGAAGCGGTGCTGGAGGGCCTGGAAGGAGCCGATCGGCCGGCCGAACTGCTTGCGCTGCTTGGCGTAGGCGAGGGCGTCGTCGAAGGCGCGCTGGCCGAGGCCGAGGTTGGTGGCGGCGAGGATCAGGCGCTCGACGTTGAGGCCGGCCATGAGCTGGGTCCAGCCGCGGTCCTGCTCGCCGAGCAGCGCGGATTCGGGGACCTCGACGTCGGTGTAGAAGATCGTGTTGGTCTCGCGGCCGCCGAGGGTGTCGATCGGGGTGATCTCCATGCCCGGGGTGTCGCGGGGGACGAAGAGCATCGAGAGGCCCTCGTGCTTTGACTCGCCCTTGGTGGTGCGGCAGACGGTGAGGACGTGGTCGGAGACGCGGGCGTTGGAGATGAAGACTTTCGTTCCATTGATAAGAAAACCGCCGTCGGTCTTCTTCGCCTCGGTGGTGAGCGAGCCGACGTCGGAGCCGGACTCGGGCTCGGTCATCGCGATCGCCTCGGGCGAGCCGGAGGCGATGCCGCCGAGGATCTTCTGCTTTTGGTCCTCGGTGCCGAAGCGCTTGGCGGCGCCGGCGACGATCAGGGTGGTGGCGTAGGCGCCGATCGGGGCGAGGCCGCGCGAGGTCTCCTCCATGAAGAGGCAGGCGTCGAGCATGGTGCCGCCGGAGCCGCCGTACTCCTCGGGGATCGTGACCCCGAGCCAGCCGAGCTCGGCCATCTGCTTGTAGATCGCCGAGTTGTGCTGCTCGGTGTAGCCGTCGGTCAGCTTCTCGCGCTGCTCGGCGGTGCCGCACTCGCGCTCGCAGAAGTCGCGGATCGCGGCGACGAAGTTCCGCTGCTCGTCGGTCAAAGAGAAATCCATGCGAAGCCCGGAGTGGGACTTGAACCCACGACCCCTTGCTTACCATGCAAGTGCTCTACCTCTGAGCTACCCGGGCGGGACCGGAGATGCTAGCCGGATGGATCGGCTTCGACTTCGATGGCGCCGGGTCCCGCCCATCCGGGGAGGTCGACCTGCTCGACGACGATGCGGCCGTGGCCGAGACTGCGGACTCGGACCTTGCTGCCGTTCTGGAAACCGGCTTCGAAGAACGGCTTCTGGGGGGTCGTGATCCGGCGTTTCTGGTTGATGACGGCGTGGCCGGACTTGCCGAGACTACGGTCGCGATTGGTTGGCTTGATGGGAGTGGGTGATGCCAATGGGGGAGGCAGGAGTCGAACCTGCGAAGGCAGAGCCTGACGGTTTACAGCCGCCGTCCTTTGACCTCTTGGATACTCCCCCTGGTCGCGGGGCGATTCTAGCGTCGGCTGTTTTCCGTAGACGGCATCGAAGATTGGGCTGCCCGGCTCGATCTCGTAATCAGCGCACTTCGGCCCGCCGAGGTGAAGCGCATTCCCCCCGTCCAGCTCTGATTTCCACCACTCGTCACCACCGCCACCGGGTATCGCCGAAGCCCCTCAGGCGTTCACAACGTCCCTGGGCACGTCACCTAGACGGCTTCGCGCAACCGCTGCGCCTCCGGCGCGCCCTGAAGCCGCCGCAGCGCCTTGCTCTCGATCTGGCGCACCCTCTCGCGGGTGATGCCGAGCACCTCGCCGGCCTGCTCGAGGGTCAGCGGGTCCTTGCCGTCGAGGCCGAAGCGGAGGACGATGACGTCGCGGGCGCGCTCGGGGAGGGTCGCCAGCGCCTTGCCGAGGTCGGCGCAGACCAGCGAGTGGGAGGCGGTGTCGAAGGGTGAGGCCGCGGTCTCGTCTGCGACGACGTCGGCGAGCTCGGAGTCCTCGCCGTCGCCGATCGGCTTCTCGAGCGAGACCGGGGTCTGGGCGTAGCGCAGCGCCTCGCGGACCTCGGCGTCGGGCCAGCCGAGCTCCTCGGCGAGCTCGCAGGGGTCGGGCTGGCGGCCGAGGTTCTGGACCAGCTGGCGCTCGGCGCGGGTGAGGCGGTTGAGCTTCTCGACCATGTGCACCGGGATGCGGATCGTGCGCGCCTTGTCGGCGAGCGCCCGCGAGATCGCCTGGCGGATCCACCAGGTCGCGTAGGTCGAGAACTTGTGGCCGCGGCGGTAGTCGAACTTCTCGACCGCGCGGATCAGGCCGAGGCTTCCCTCCTGGATCAGGTCGAGGAGGCTGAGCCCGCGCTGCTGGTACGCCTTGGCGATCGAGACGACGAGGCGCAGGTTGGCCTCGACCATCTCCCGCTTGGCGTCGATGTCGCCGCGCTCGATGCGCTTGGCGAGGGCGACTTCTGACTCGGCGGTCAGAAGCTCGACCTTGCCGATCGACTGAAGATAGAGGCGCATGCAGTCGAGCGTCTGCTCGGGGGTTGGCTTGGGCTCGGGGGGCGGCTTGGCCGGCCCATAACTCGTTGCCATCTCCTCAACAACGCCTGCTTCCAAACTGTCTCTCTCCCCTTGCAACCGCACCATCTCAGCTGCCCCACGACTACTGGGTAACCGCGCCGAGTATACGCCCACGCGCCGGAGATGCAGGCTGCCCGCGGGGGCGACTCCGTACCCTTCCCGCATGGCGCGAGAAACGACCGTCTCCACCCTTCCCGACGCCCAGGCCGCGGCGCCGGAGACCGCGATCAGCCTCTCGCGGGTCGGCGTCACCGGGGTGGAGAAGGTGATCCGGGTCTCGGTCAACGGCTCCGAGCAGCTCTACTACGCCGAGCTCGAGTCGGTCGTCGACCTCCCGCCGCAGCAGGCCGGCGTCCACATGTCGCGCTTCGAGGAGGTCGTCAACGAGGCGATCGACTCGGTCGTGATCGGCGAAGCCTCGCTGCGCGCCGAGAGCCTCGCCGCCCACATCGCCGAGCTGGTGCGCGAGCGCCAGGGCGGGCTGCGCGCCGAGGTGCAGATCGCCGCCCGCTATCCGGAGACGGTCAAGGCCCCGGTCTCGGGCATCGAGACCCAGGAGATCTACACCTTGTTCGGAACCGCGGTGGCGTCCGAGAGGGGAACCCGCACCCTGACCGGGGTCGAGGCCCAGGGCATGACCGCCTGCCCCTGCGCCCAGGGCCTGGTCGGCGAAGCCGCGCGCGAGCGCCTCGCCGGGCACGGCTACGACGAGGGCCAGATCGCGGAGATCCTCGAGGCCGTCCCGGTCGCGACCCACAACCAGCGGGGAATCGGGCGCATATATGTAGGGGTGTGCGAGGAGGGCGAGATCGACGTCGACGCGCGCCGCCTGCTGCAGATCGCCGAGTCCTCGATGTCGAGCGAGATCTACGAGCTGATGAAGCGCTCCGACGAGCAGGCCGTGGTCGAGAAGGCCCACCGCCAGCCGCGCTTCGTCGAGGACGTCGTGCGCGAGATGATCCGCCAGGCCACCGAGGAGTTCAGCGGGCTGACCGACGACTGCTTCGTGATGGCGCGCCAGGAGAACCTCGAGACGATCCACCGCCACAACGTGATCGCCGAGCGCTACGGGGCTCTGGCCGAGATCCGGGGCGAGCTGGAGACCGGCGAGCACTCGCGCCACCACACGACGATGCGCGAGTGGCTCGAGGCGCCGGCCGCCTAGCGGCTCGCGGTCATTTCGGGTTGCTCAGCACCTTCACGCCGAGCGCCTGCTGCACGAACTCGATGTGCCCGAAGACCGAGGAGTGCTCCGAGCTCGCGCAGGGGTCGTCCGTGGCGCCGCTGTGGATGCCGAGTGCCTCATAGCGGGTCACGGGCTTGCTCTTGTTGGGGAGCTTCCGCTGGAACGAGCTGTAGACGCCGGCCCCGCTGTCTCCGTGGTCCGAGCAAAGGTCGGTCCGGATGAAGTCGTTGGCACCGGGGACGTACTTCGACGGGCTGGCGGTCTTGCTCAGCACCTTCCCGCAGGTCTCCCCGGTCTTGTACCCGGACTTGCACACGGTCGAGCCGATCAGCAGGCCGTCGTAGGTGCCGACCTTGCCGACGATCGCCGCATAGTCGGTGCTGCTGCGGTAGATCATCGGAAACAGGGAGATGAAGCCGTTGTTGCCGACCGAGTGCAGCTCGGCGTCGAGCTTGCCGCTCTGCTGCTCGGCCACGACCTGGCCGTAGACCTCGCCGCCGATCGTCTGGTCGTCGCCAACGTTGGCGTCCGGATTGCCGCAGTGGGCTGCCGAGAGCATCCCGGTCACGCCCGGCTTGTAGAGGACGTTGAAGGCGAGCGAGCAGCTGCTTCCCGATTCGGCGTGGCTCATCAGGCCCGAGCGCAGGAACGGGTAGCAGTTGTCGCGGGAGGGGCACCCGACGACGGCCTGGGGCACGATCAGGGGGCCTTGCTCGACGATCACGTCTCCGTACTTTGATCTGAGGCCGTTGACCAGCTCCGGGGTGACGGCCGGGGCGGTCACGACCACCGAGTTGCGGATCACGTCGATCTCGAGGTCGTACTCGGGCCGGGGGAAGCCCACGATCGAGGGAGGCGGAGGGGCATCGCGGTCGGCGATCATCCGGGCCAACAGCACCCGCAGGGAGGCCAGCGAGTCATCGACCGTCACGGCCCGGAACCGGTCCTTGCCGAGGCGGCGCGTCCTGGTCAGCGGCCGCCTCAGCTTCCTCATCCGCTTCTTGCTCTCGCCCGTGAAGGCGACGAAGAGCTTGCCGTGTGAGAGCCAGATGCCGCCGAAGCTGGCCGGCCAGCGGCGGAGCGCGGTCGGCTCGAGCTTCTGGACTCCCTTGGTCGTCGCCACCGGGCCGTGGGGCGGGCGCTTCTTCGCCGCGCCGCCGGCGGCCGGGAACGAGAGCATCGCCAGCGCCGCGAGGACCGCTGCCGCCGCGCATAGCCTCCGCTTCCTCATGCGACCTCCATCCGATCGGGCTCGTCACTGAACCTAACACGGGCCGCGCCGGTTGGATGCTGTCCGGCCTATCCGGGCTCGGCCTTCGCGGGCGTCCGCGAGCCGCGTCGCGCGAAGCCGAAGAAATAGTCGACGCCGCTGATGACGGTCATCGCGACCGCCGCATAAACCAGCAGGTCGACGCCGAGCGGCGAGGGGTCGGCGGCGATCAGGGCGAAGACCGCGGCGATCTGGAGCGCCGTCTTCACCTTGCCGAGCCAGCTCGCGGAGATCACGACGCCGCGCTCGGCGGCCACCGCCCGCAGCGTGGTGACGGCGAACTCGCGGGCGATGATCACCATCGCCACCCAAGCGGGGCAACGGTTGAGGGAAACCAGGGAGATCAGCGCCGCGGCGACGAGCAGCTTGTCGGCCAACGGGTCCACCAGCTTGCCGAAGGTCGTGACCGCGTCGCGCGAGCGCGCCAGGTATCCGTCGAGCCCGTCGGTGAGCGCCGCGAGCGCGAAGACGATCGCCGCCAGCGTGTCCCCGTTGGCGGTCTCGTCGAGCAGCGCGACGACGACCACCGGCACCGCGAGGATGCGCAGCATCGTCAGCACGTTGGGGAGGTTGAGCGGGAACACGGGCCTAGGTTATGGCGGAAAGCTCCTTCGCCCGTGAAATCACGGAGTCGAACATCGGCTCGGTGAGCTTGCCGGTGAAGGTGTTCTGCTGGCTCGGGTGGAAGCTGCCGAGCAGCGTGTAGGGCCCGACCTGCGCCTCGCCGCCGTGGCCGAACCTCGGCTTCGGGCGCGGGCGCTCATAGCCGAGCCCCGGCGCCGAGCGGATCACCGCGTCCCAGCCGAACTTGCCGAGCGCCAGCAGGACCTTGGCGTTCTCGAGCAGCGCCAGCTCGCGCACGAGAAACGGCTGGCAGGTGTCGCGCTCGACGATGTTCGGCTTGTTCGCCGGCGGGGCGCAGCGCACCGCCGCCGTTATGTAGGCGCCGCTCAGCTTCAGGCCGTCGTCGGCGCTCGTGGACGTCGGCTGGTTGGCGAGGCCGGCGCGGTGAAGCGCCCCGTAGAGCCAGTCGCCCGAGCGGTCGCCGGTGAACATCCGCCCGGTGCGGTTGGCGCCGTGCGCCGCCGGCGCCAAGCCGACGAAGACGATCGCCGCCTCGGGGTCGCCGAACCCGGGCACCGGGCGCGCCCAGTACTGCTCGCCGCGATAGCGGCGCGGCGGGTTCGCCGCGGCCTCCTCGCGCCAGGCGACGAGGCGCTCGCAGCGCCGGCAGGTCGCGATCTCCTCGGCGAGCTTCCGAGAGCTTCTGCGCAGCTTCTCCCATCGGGGAGTTCTAGCTGAGGCGGCCACCAAGGCCCCGATCGCCTCGACAACGGGGATGAACTTGTCGACTGCGTCGCGGACTGTGTCCTGCAGCTCGAGGGCCAGAGACTAGGATCGGCCCCGGATGCAGCCCAAACGCGCCTCAGATTCGGATTCGGTCCTGGTCAAGTGGATGGGAATCCCCGACGCCAACACCGCGGGCTTCGTGCACGGCGGCGTGGTGATGAAGCTCGGCGACGAAGCCGCCGGGCTGGCGGCCGTGCGCCACTGCGGCGGGCGGGTCGTCACCGCCGGCATGGACCGGATGGCGTTCGTCGATCCCGTCTACGTCGGCGACCTCGTCACCTGCAAGGCCAAGGTCAACGCCGTCTGGAAGAGCTCGATGGAGGTGGGCGTGCGGGTCGAGGCCGAGAACCCGCAGACGGGCGAGGTCAGGCACACCTCGACCGCCTACCTGACCATGGTCGCGGTCGACGAGAAGGGCAAACCGGTGCCGGTTCCGCCGCTCGAGGTCACGGGCGAGGGCGAAGAACGGCGCCAGCGCGAGGCCGAGCTGCGGCGCGCGAACCGCCTCACCGAGCGCGAGCAGATCCTGGCCCAACAGAGCTAGCCTTCCCCGCCCGTGGTGCTCGCCACCTACGTCTCCGCCGCGCTGATCTGCGGCCTCTCGCTGCTGATCGGGCGGGCGATCCTGGTCGTGCTGGGGCGCTATGCGCCCGTCGGCCTCGAGGGCCCCCTCGGCCTCGCCGCGCTGCTCGCGGTCTGCTCGTTCACGATCCGCATGCCGCAACGGGCGACGACGACGCTGGTGGCGGTGATCGTGCTGGCGATCGCGGCGCTTCTCGTGCTCCGTGGGCGCGTTCTCCCCTCCGCCGAGTCGCTGGCCGTCGCCCTGCCGGCGATAGCCCTCACCCTGCTTTTTGCCTCGATCCCGTTCATCGCCTCGGGCCACGTCAGCGTGCTCGGGATCGGGATCAACAACGACCTCGCCGGCCACCTCCACTACACGGCCTGGCTCGAGGACCCCTCGGGGATCGCGCCGCACGCGGTGCGCGAGGGCTATCCGGTCGGCCCCCACGGGCTGGCGGCGGCGATCGCCAAGGCGATCGGCGCCGAGCCGCTGTCGTCCGTGCTCGGCCTGATCCTCGCGATCCCGGTGCTGACCGCGATCGCCGCCCTGGCGCTGCTGCGCGAGCTGAAGCCGCCGGTGCGGGTGATCGCCGCGGCGCTGACCGCGCTTCCCTACCTCGCCGCCTCGACCCTCGCCGTCGGCGGCTTCAAGGAGACGATCATGGCCCTGCTCGTGATCGGCCTCGCGATCGCGCTGCGCGAGATCGACTACGGGCTGGGCGACATCCGCGGCGACCTGGTCGCGATCGGCGTCCTGCTCGCGGGCATGCTCGGCGTCTACAGCTATCCCGGCATCGCCTACGGCCTCGTGATCGGCTTCTTCTGGGCGATCTTCGAGCTGGTCGCGCTGCGGCGGCGCGGCGGCGGCGAGCGCTTCTTCGGCGTGCTGCGAAAGGCGGCGCCGCTGGCGCTGATCCCTCTGGCGCTGATCGCGCTGATCGCCCTCGTCGACTTCGGCCGGATCAAGGACTTCACCGACCAGGTCGGCGACGTCTTCGACGCCCCGAGCCGGTTCAAGGAGGCGATCTCGCCGTTCGAGGCGCTGCCGCTGTGGCCGAGCGGCAGCTTCGTCGAGGGCAAGGCCGGGCTCGACGACTACCTCGTCTTCGGCATCGCCGGGCTGATCGCGCTGGCGATCGGCGTCGCCTGGACGATCCGCCGCCGCGAGTGGGCGCTGCTGGCGACGCTGATCGGCCTCCTCGCCGTCTACCTGATCACCCTGACCGGCGGCTACTACGTGCAGGCGAAGGCGCTAGCGGTCGCCTCGCCGCTGATCGCGCTGCTGGCGCTGCAGGGCCTGTTTGGCGACTGGCGCCGCCAACTTCAAGGGGGTCAGACCCCGGGTTGGGTTCGGGTCCTGTTCGGTACGGCATTTGTTGCGATCGCCGCCTACTCGTCGTTCCTCGCCCTGCGCGATGCGCGCGTCGCGCCGCCGCAGTACGCGCAGGCACAGCTCGGCAAGTTCCGCGAGGAGGTCCGCGGCAAGCACGTGCTGTCGCTGACCAGCGACCGCTTCACCGACTACTACCTGCGCGGCGCCTCGGTCCAGAGCCCGGCGCGTTTTGCCGAGGAGTTCGTGATTGCTCGCCAGGGCAAGTTCGAGCGGCTGCCGGTCGACTTCGACTCGGTCGTCCCCGGGGCGCTCGACCGCTTCGACTACGCGGTGACGACCAAGGCCGCCTACAAGAGCGCCCCGCCCTCCAACTACGTCCCGGTCGGCGAGACCGGCGACTTCGTGCTCTGGAAGCGGACCGGCAAGACGCCGCTGACCGGGATCCTGCCCGAGGAAGAGCGGCCGGGCAGCGTCGACAACTGCGAGGACCCGAAGCTGCGCGAGATCGTCGCGATGGCGAAGAAGCAGGGCTACGACACCGCGCGGGTGCAGCCGCGCTCGGAGATCGGCAAGCGCCTGTTCTGGTCGCCGTCGTCGTCGCTCGAGGCAAACGGTGAGATCAGCCAGAGGCTGGAGCTGCCGAAGGGCACCTGGCAGCTGTCGCTCCAGTACTACAGCCCGATCCTCGAGCTCACGGTCTCGGCGCCCGGCCTTAATGAGGTCCTCCCCCCGACCGCCGACGGCGGCATCATCTTCCGCACCGCCCAGGGGCCGTTCTGGCCGGTCGGCAGCGTCACCTCGACCGGCACTCCGGTCAAGATCACGGTCAGCGCCGGCGGCTATTCGGGCCTCCAGAAGAGACTCGGAGTCGACCAGGGCGCCGATATCGGCAACGTCACCGGGGCGCGACCCGAGGACGCACGGGAAGTCCCGCTGGGCCAAGCTTGTGGTCTCTACGTTGACCACTACACGGTCGGACCGGGTTAGGCGATGACAGGCGCTCCATGACTGAACAACTCAAGAAGCTGGCGATGGTGCCGGCGCTCAACGAGCAGGACAAGATCGATTGGGTGATCGGGCAGCTCCACGAGCACGCCCCGGGCTTCGACGTGCTCGTCATCGACGACGGCTCCTCCGACAAGACCGCCGAGATCGCCGAGCGCGCCGGCGCCACCGTGATCCGCCACCCCTTCAACCTCGGCATCGGCGGCGCCGTGCAGAGCGGCTACAAGCACGCCTTCCGCAACGACTACGACGTCGCGGTCCAGGTCGACGGCGACGGCCAGCACGACCCCCGCTACCTGCAGCCGATACTCGAGCACCTGCACACCTCGGGCGAGGCCGACATGGTCTGCGGCTCGCGCTTCCGCGGCGAGGAGGCCGGCTACGCGGTGCCCCGCGCCCGCCGCACCGGGATCCGCATCTTCCGCTTCATCCTCTCGGCGATGCTCGGCGAGCAGATCACCGACCCGACCTCGGGCTTCCGCATGGTCAACCGCCGCGGGATCGAGCTCTTCGCCCGCGACTATCCGCACGACTACCCCGAGGTCGAGGCGCTGCTGATGCTCCGCGCCCACAAGCTCCAGCTCCACGAGTTCCCGGTGAGGATGCGCGAGCGCGACACCGGCGTCTCCTCGATCGGCTTCACCCAGAGCGCCTACTACATGGTGCGGGTCAGCCTGGCCCTGTTCATCGGCATGTTCCGCCGCCAGCCGGTTCCCTCGCCGGGCCAGCAGCTGCTTCCCGGCCTGCCGGTGGAGAGGAAGACTTGAGCTCGAAGCTCCAGATCGTCGCGATCGTCGTCAGCTCCGGTCTGCTGATCGGCGTGCTCGAGATGGTCCGCCGCAAGCGGCTGACCGAGCGCTACGCGCTGCTCTGGCTCGCGAGCTCGCTGATCCTGCTGATCCTCTCGGCCTGGGCCGACCTGCTCGACAAGGTCTCGGACCTGTTCGGCGTCGCGACCCCGGTCAACACCCTGTTTGCGGTCGCCTTCGGCTTCGTGCTGCTGCTGCTGCTCCACTTCTCGGTGACGATCTCGCGGCTCTCCGAGGAGAACAAGCTGCTCGCGCAGGAGACCGCGCGGCTGGATCAGGAGCTGCGCTCGCGCGGCGGATCCGCCGCGGGCAGCGCCTCGGGCTCGGGATCGCCCGGCGGCAGCTCCTCGGCCGAGGCCGAACGCGAGCCGAGCAGCGCCAGCACCACCCGCCAGTAGGCGCGCAGCCCCCAGCGCAGCGGCGCGATCCGGCTCGCGCGGCCGATGTAATCGGAGTCGAGGTCGGCGGTCAGCGCCGCCGCGAACTCGGCGGCGCCGATCCCGCGGGAGGCCTGGATCGCGCGGCGCTCGCGCAGCAGGCGCGGCAGCCACGTGAGCACCGCGAAGTTCGCCCGCAGCTTCGCCCCGGCCCAGCCGCCGGCGATCGAGACCGGGATCAGCGCCAGCTCGGTGAGCAGCAGCGCCGGCATCACCAGCGCCAGCAGCGGGCCGGGCCAGGTGCGGATCAGCAGCGCCCAGCGGTTTCGCTCGAGGTGGCGCCACTTGGCGGCGCCGGGCTTGGTGAACTCGTAGTCGTGGTCGACGACCGCGCCGGGCTCGAGGCCGAGCCGTTCGCCGCCGAGCCGCAGCCGCAGCCGCATCGAGAGGTCGGTGTCCTCGTGGTAGGTGAAGAACTCGGGCGGAAAGCCGCCGACCGCGCGCCAGTCGCTGAGCCGCAGCGCGAGGCAGGTGCCCGACAGCGAATCCGCCGGCCGCGGCGCGCTCGCGGCGCTCGCCGCCGGCAGCCCGTCGCCGCCGGCCCAGCTGAAGCCGGTGAAGTGGACGCGGTTGCCCTCGGTGTTGATCAGCCTGCCGCCGTCGCGGAGGACGAGGCCCTGCCAGGCGGCCCACCCGGGGGATTCGGCGAGCGGGCGCTCGATCCCCTCGCGGAAGCCGGGCTGGACGGCGGCGTCGGGGTTGAGCAGCAGCAGCAGCTCCCCATGCGCGGCCTCGGCCCCCGCGTTGCAGGCCGCCGCGAAGCCGTCGTTGTCCTCGTTGCGGACAAGCCGCGCCGCCGGTGCCGCGCGGACGACCTCCTCGAGCGTCCCGTCGCCCGAGCCGTTGTCGACGACGATCAGCTCGTCGCCTCCGCGCAGCTCGGCGACGAGCGGCGGCAGCGAGCGCGCGACGTCGTCGCGGTTGTTGAAGGTGACTACGACTACGGAGAGGGCCGGCACGCGGCCAGGGTAGGGCCTAGAGCTCGCCGAGCGCGGACTTGCGTGTGCGGCAGAAATCGAGCGCCGCCTGGAGCTGATCCTCGGCCGCCGCGAGCTCCTCGAAGCCGATCTCGGCGCCGTTGAAGCCCTTGCCGTTCCAGAGCTCGCCCGAGACCTCCGCCGACCAGGGGCCGACGTAGAGATAGGGCAGGTCGTGGTCGGCGTCACCCGGCGAGAACCCGTAATTGGCGCGGCGCCCGTCCGCTTCCGAGCCCGCCTCGATCGCGATGTCAAAATGCTCGGGCCAGAGGTTGGCCGGCGAGGGGTCCTCGGCGGCCCAGTCCTCGCGAAGCCCCTCGAGCACGTGGGCACCGAGCGCGAACCAACGGCCGAGCTGGGCCGCCGCGGGTGCGTCGATCTCGAGCGGCGTGTCGTCGGTGGGGACGCCACCGGGAAAGAGATCGGCCCCGATCAGCTCGGCCCCGGCCGCAACCGTCGTCAGCGGCGCGCGCTTCTCCTCGCCGCCTCGGTGGACGACCAGGTGGGCGCCCTCGACGCGCACCTGGATCCTCTGACCGCCGGACTCAAACACCGGCGTGCCGAACCCACCCGGCGTCGCGGTCAGGGCGATCTCATTGTCGGGCTTGCGCGCGGGAGCGACGAGCTGCTCGGCGACCTTGTGCAGTGCCTCGCGCGTCTTCGCGAGACCGTCCACAGCCGGGTCGAGCTTCTCCACCGCCATCGCTCCTTGGTCCCCGAGCCTATCCGTTCGTTACGGCAGTGCAACTCCGTGTAACGGCGGCGGCGGCCCCGGGGACTGAAAACCATGCCCGCGATTGCCCTCAGCCTGCCATCTCTGCCGTCGGTCGGCGAAGATGCGAAGCGAATGCCACCGCTGCGGGACCCGAAGACGGCCGACGACGACGCCCGGCTCGCCGAGCGCCTGCGCGCCGGCGAGGAGGCCGCGTTCGCCGAGCTGGTCGACCGCTACGGGACGTCGCTGCTCGGCGTCGCCCGCATGTACGTCAAGGACCGCGCCGCCGCCGAGGAGGTCGTGCAGGAGACCTGGCTCGCCGTGCTCCAGGGGATCGACCGCTTCGAGGGCCGCTCGAGCCTCAAGACCTGGATCTTCCGCATCCTCGCCAACCGGGCCAAGACCCGGGGGCAGCGCGAGAGCCGCACGGTTCCGTTCTCCATGGCGGCGGCCGCCGACGACGCTTCCGCCGAGCCGTCGGTCGAGCCCGAGCGCTTCTTCGGTCGCGACTCCGAGACGCCGTTTGCCTGGGCGGCGCCGCCGGTCGGCTGGCCCGAGGACAAGGCGCTCTCGCGCGAGACGCTCGAGGTCGTGCGCAAGGCGATCGACGGGCTGCCCGACGCCCAGCGCGAGGTGATCCGCCTGCGCGACGTCGCCGGCTGGACGCCCGAGGAGGTCGCCGCGGCGCTGGAGATCACCGACGGCAACCAGCGCGTGCTGCTTCACCGCGCGCGGTCGGTAGTGCGCGCGGCGCTCGAGCAGTACCTGAATCCAGAGGTGGCCTCGTGATCGGCCTCCGCAAGCCGCTCGCCTGCCAGGAGCTGGTCGAGATCGTCACCGCCTACTTCGACGGCGCGATGAGCCGCCGCGACCGCAAGCGCTTCGAGGCCCACATCTCCGGCTGCGAGCACTGCGCGACCTACGTCGAGCAGATGCGCAAGACGATCGAGGCGACCGGGACGCTCAGGGAGGAGCAGATCGACCCGGCCGCCCGCGAAGAGCTGCTCTCGGTGTTCCGCGAGTGGAAGACAGCTCGCTAGCCGCGGTACTCGGGGTTCGGGTGCTCGGGGTTCGGGTGCTCGGGGTTGGAGAGATCCCAGTCGTGGGTTGAGTTGCCGTAGGAGGGAACGCCGCCCGCGTCCTTGAGCATCCGCGCGAAGTGGAGGATGTTCCAGGTCATGAAGGTCGTGTTGCGCGTGGTCCAGGCGTTCTCGAACCCACCGCTGCCCGGGTCCGCGTAGGAATCGCCGGGGCCGGCCTCGCCGTTCCAGTAGGAGTCGGTCTGGGGCGGAACGGTGACCCCGATGTGCTGGAGCGCGTAGAGGAGCTGGGCGCTGACGTGCTTGGCGCCGTCCTCGTTGCCGGTGGTGACCGCGCCGCCGACCTTGCCGTAGTAGGACCACTGGCCGGCGTCGTTGACCTCGCCCGAATAGGCGTAGAGCCGCTCGATGATCAGCCGCGTCGGCGAAGCCTGGTCGCCGAGCCAGATCGGGCCCGAGAGCATGAGGATGTCGGCCGGCTCGACCAGCTCCCGGTAGATCTTCGGGAAGTCGTCCTGCCCATAGCCGTGCTCGGTCATGTCGGGCTCGACCCCGGGCGGGATCACGTGGTCGACGGTGCGGACCACATCGACCTTGACCCCGACGCGCTCCATGATCCCCTTCGGGATGGCCAGCAAGGAGTCGGTGTGACTGGGGGTGGGCGAACGCTTGAGGGTGCCGTTGAAGACGACGGCCCGCAGGTCGTCGTACTTCGCGGGGGCGTCGTCGGCCTGCTTGTCGATGAAGCTCTGGATGCTGTTTGGAAGTGGCATGCGCCGAAGTCTCATTGAAGGGACTGCCGTTACGCGATAACCGCTCTCAATATCGGTTGCTTGGGAACCGCCACTGGCGGGGATACGGTTTGAAGAGATGGAGTCCGCAACCCACTCCCACGCCCACACGGTCGGGCTCGAGGCTCACCTCGAGGCCCAGGCCCCGAGCCCGGAGCGCGAGCGGCTGGTGCGGAGGGCGAGGCTCCTGGCCGCGGCCGGGCTCGCCTGGCACGGGGTCGAGGCCGCGGTCGCGATCGGCGCCGGCATCGTCGCCGGCTCGATCGCCCTGATCGGCTTCGGCGCCGACTCGGTGATCGAGATGTTCGCCGGCGCCGCGGTGCTCTGGCGCTTCGCCTCCAGCCGCGACGGCTCGGCCTCGATCGAGCGGCGGACCCAGCAGCTGATCGCGGGCTCGTTCGTGGTGATCGCCGCCTATGTCGGGTTCGAGGCGATCCGCGCGCTCGCGGCCGCCGACGAGCCCGAGGTGAGCTGGATCGGGATCGGCCTC
Organism: uncultured Solirubrobacterales bacterium; assembly: GCA_963696625.1. Lineage (GTDB taxonomy): Bacteria > Actinomycetota > Thermoleophilia > Solirubrobacterales > 70-9 > JAWVFN01. Next base: position 67,585 of record CAVOKZ010000007.1, on the reverse strand, counting down.
TCCGTCGTCACGCTGATCACGATGCCGCTGCTGGCGCGGGCGAAGACGAACGTCTCGCGCCAAATCCACTCCTCGGCGGGCGTCGCCGAGGCGCGCCAGACCGTGCTCTGCACCTACATGGCGGTGGCATTGCTGGCCGGCCTCGGCGCCAACGCGCTGCTCGGCTGGTGGTGGGCCGACCCGGTCGCCGGGCTGGCGATCGCCGCGATCGCCGCCGACGAGGCCCGCAAGGCCTGGCGCGGCGAGCAGTGCTGCGCGCATTGACCGCGATTCGCCAACCTCATCGCGTGCCCGTTGGAGCTTCGCTGGCTAGCCTGCGATCATGGAACGCGTGACCTGGACAGACGAGCGGCTGGACGACTTTGCGGAGCGAGTCAGCGCCGATCTCAGAGACCTGCGCACTGAGATGCGTGAGATGCGCGCCGAACTCCGCAACGAGTTCCACGCCGAGATCGGGGGGTTGCGCGGCGAATTGCACTCTGAGATGGGGGGGTTGCGCAGCGAATTGCGGTCTGAGATGGGGGGGTTGCGCAGCGAATTGCACTCTGAGATGGGGGGGTTGCGCGGCGAATTGCACTCTGAGATCGGTGCGCTTCGCAGCCTCGTCCTTCGCGTCGGCGGCGGAATGCTGATCGCCCAGTTCGGAATGATCGCCGCGCTGATCGCGCGCGGCTAGGGCCCTCACTCCTCGCTCGGTTGAACCCGGTGGGCGGCCGGGGGTATCGTTGCCCAGAACCCGACCAGGAGGAGACGGCATGGGCAACGTAGGCAGGAGGACGATCATTCCAGCGACGGCGCTGGCCGCGATGGCGGCGTTGGCGCTCCCGCTGTACGCGAGCGCGGGAAGCGGGCCCGTCGCGACCACCGCCGCCGTCAAGACGGTTGGGGTCACCGGCAACTCCGCGGCCACCTATGCCTACTCGCCGGCGAAGGTGACGATCAAGGCCGGGGGCAAGGTGACCTTCGCCTGGTCCGGCAAGGATCCGCACACGGCCACCTTCAAGAGCGGCAAGTCCTCTCCCCTCAGCGCCAGCGTGACCTTCACCCGCCGCTTCAAGGCCCCGGGCAAGTTCCCCTTCGTCTGCCAGGTCCACGGCCACCGCGGCAAGGTGGTCGTCAAGCCCTAGCGGCCGGCCGCGCCCTACTCCTCGTCCGCGTCTATGACGTGGTCGCCCTCGCCGTACTCGGCGTTGGGCCGGTTCTCCTCGGAGGAGTGCTTGCGGTTGAACGGATTGCGGAGCGGGTCGTCGTCGCGCTCGCCCTCGGCGTTCTCGATCAGGTCGTGCTCGGACTGTTCGAAACCCTCGGAGACGCCGCCGCCGCCCTCTTCGACCGCCTGCATCGCCGGGTCGGTGGCCGGATCGTCGGGATCCTCGGTCGGGTCGTCTGACTCGAGGTCGGTGATCAGATGCTCGACGTCGTCGCCGTCCTGCTCCGGGTCGAGATCCTCGGCCGGAAGGTCTTCGAGGTTGTCGAGCTCGTCTGCGCTCATGCCCTACTCCTCACGAGCAGAGCCTACTCTCAAACGTCGGCTCCGCTGCTGCTCGGCGGCACATGCCTCCCGATCGATCGATGTCGAGCAAGCATGCCTAGACTTGCTGACCCCGCCCAGGTAGCTCAGTTGGTAGAGCACATCTCTCGTAAAGATGAGGTCGCCGGTTCGAGCCCGGCCCTGGGCTTCGCCGACTAGAGGGGTCAGACCCCTCTAGTAGGCAGGTCGAGGCTTCGTGTCGAAACACATACGAGGGGTCTGACCCCTTTTCGAGGGTTCGGGCAGGTGAGGTTGAGGGTTTGTGTCGTGAGTGTGTCGTCGGCCGGTTCCGCGGAGCCGGTCGGGGCGCGGCGGCATTTCTAAAGGGGTCTGACCCCCTTTAGGTTGCGACGCCGAGCATTTGAGCGACAGCCTCCACGGAAAGCATGTGTTCGGACATCACGCCCCCGGCGTGGGCGACTACGGCCCGACGTTGAACGGAACGCCGAGCTCGGTGCGGTTGAACGACTGGTCGAAGGCGACGATACGGATCAGTCCGGGGCCCGCCTTGCGGCCGGGGATCACTGCGACGAGACCGTTGTTGCCGGCGCCGCAGTCGACGCCGCGGCGGCCGCGGAGGCAGACGGAGCGCACGGGCTCGGAGGCGTGGAAGGCGAGGCCGTAGCGGTGGCGGCGGCTGCGCGGCATCGGGTCGGGCAGCGGCGTGTCGATCGTCAGCGCCGGCGGCACGGTGTCCTTGGTCGCGACGGCGCCGGTCACGAACGAGTAGTTGGGGCTCGCCGGCAGCAGGCTGGCAAAGCCCTCGGTGCCGCCGCGCTTGCCGCAGTTGCTGAAGGTGTAGTTGGTGACCGCGACGAGGGTGTCGCCGACCAGCAGCGGGCCGCCGGAATCGCCGTGGCAGACGGCGCCGCGGCTGCGGCCGCTGAGGCAGAGGAAGGCGAGGGTCGCCTTCTGAAAGCGCGGCAGCCGGCACGACTCCTGGGCGATGCCGCCGCCTCCTTCGCGCAGCACGTTGGATGCGGCGAAGGCGCGTGCGTGGCGGATTCCCCAGCCGGCGAAGCGGGCGGCGGAGCCGATCACCAAGCTCGTCGCCGTATCGGGTGCCGGCAGCGAGGCCGGGCGCTCGGGCACCGGGTTGGCGAGGTGGAGCACCGCGACGTCACCCGGCCCGATGTCAAAGAAGCTGAAACCGACGGGGATCGTGACCTGCTCGACCACGGCTCGGTCGCCCGGCAGCGGCGAGCGCAGCACCGGCTTGCCGAAGACCACGGTCAGCTTCGAGGCCGGGACGAACGGCAGCAGCCCCCGGCGGGCGAGCGCGCAGTGCGCGGCGGTGATCGCCACATCGGGCTTGACCAGCGTCGCCCCGCAGGTCAGCCGGGCCGGGTCCTGCTTCGGCGGGCCGCCGCTGATCACGACCGCGCCCATGTAGGGGAAGTTCGAGGCGGCCGCGACCGAGCCGCCCACTATCCGGGGGCTGATCGACTGCGCCTGCGCTGCTTGGGTGAAAGCGAGACAGATCACCAGGGCGGCGATGAAGCCGCCGACCCTGCTGCCCCTCGAGGCTGCGTACACAGCCGCCACCATAGCGGCGCGGCCGAAGCCGGACAGCGGCTCACTCAGGCGCTTCGACGACTCCCTCGCGGATAAGGCTGCGGGCGCAGTCGCCGACGGTCTCCTTCAGCGGCCGCGGCGACCAGCCGAGCAGTTCGCCGGCCTTTTCGTTGGAGTAGTCCGAGCGCTCGCCGAGGCCGCTGACGACACCTCGCACCCCGGGGTCGACGATCGCCATCGCGCGAACGAGGATGTTCGGGATCGTCCGGGTCGGGACCTTGGCGGCCTGCGGCCCGAGCTCGGCGCGGAGGATCTCGGCGATCTCCGACATCCAGCCGAACTCGCCGGCGGCGATGAAGCGCTCGCCGCCCGCGCTCGGGGCGTCCATCGCGGCGATCTGCATCGCGGCGACGTCGCGGACGTCGACCCAGGCGAAGCCGAGCCGAGGCACTCCCGGCATCCCCTTCAACATCCGCTCGATCACCTCGAGCGAGTAGGAGATGTCCTTGCTCAGCACCGGCCCGAGGATCGCACCGGGGTTGACGACCGCGAGGCGCTCGGCGGCGTCGCGCTCACGGACCAGCTCCCAGACCGCCTGCTCGGCGATCGTCTTCGAGCGCGTGTAGGGCGTCAGCTTGGTGTTCGAGGCATCGCTCCAGTCGGCCTCGGTATAGGGACCCTCGTGGGGCTTGCCGGTGTTGCGGATCGCCGCCACGGATGAGGTGAGCACGACCCGCTTGACGCCGGCATCCAGCGCCGCGCGGAGCACCCGCAGCGCCCCGTCGCGGGCGGGGACGATCAGCTCGTCGGGGTCCTTGGGCTGCTGGGGCGGAAACGGCGAGGCGACGTGGAGCACGTAGTCGCAGCCGGCCACCGCTTCGGCCCAGCCCTCGTCGGTCCCGAGGTCCGCCGCGAGCACCGAGAGCTTGGAGCCGGCCTCGACCTCCTTGCCGACCATCTCGCGCACGTCGGGCTCGCGGGCGAGGTTGCGGACCGTGGTCCGCACCGCATCGCCGCGGCGCAGCAGCTCGGCCACGCACCACGATCCGAGGAAGCCGGAGCCGCCGGTGACGAGAACCGTGTCGCTCATGCAGCCTGATCTTCGCGCACGTCGCCCATGCAGCGCCGCCACCACCACGGGGCGGTCGAGGCGATCCGCTGCGGGTCGGCGCCCCGGCGCAGCGCCATGCCGAAGCTGTGGCGGATGCCGCGCTCGGCGCGCCGCATCACGCCGACCCCCGGCTCGCCGAGCCCGAAGCGCTCGAACTGGGCGATCGCGTACTCCCACGCCTCGACCTCTTCCTGCCAGCGAGGCTTCGAGCGCCCGTGGTGAAGCGCCTTGTGGCCCACCTCGTGGGCGAGGACCGCGAAGCTGACCCGGCCGCGCGGCTCGGGGCCCTCGATCTCGGGCAGGTCGATGTAGGCGCAGCCGGTGGTCGAGCCGCGCCAGCGGCGGACCGAAAGGCCGTGCTCGTCGAGGATCGCGGCCGTGGCCGAGCGCCAGGGCTCGCGGCCCGGGACCCGGTGACGCCGGACTCTCAACTACTCGGAGCTGGAGTTGTTCGGGCTGGTGCCGTCATCGGCGAACTTGTAGCCGACGCGGCGGACCGTGAGCACGAGCTCGGGCTTCTGCGCATCCTGTTCCACCTTCTGGCGCAGGTTGGAGATGTGGACGTCGCAGGCGCGGACGTCGCCGCGGAACTCGGTCTGCCAGAGCTCTTCCATGATCTGCTTGCGGCTGAAGACATCACCCGGGCGCTCGGCGAGCAACCGCAGGACCTGGAACTCCGAGCGGGTCAGGTTGATCGGCTCGCCGCGCACCGTGACCAGGTGACGAGCGAGGTCGATCGTCACCGGGCCGGCTTCGATGGTCGCGCCCTCGGCGGGGGCGGCCCGGTCGAGGTCGCGGCGGCGGAGCTGGGCGCGGACGCGGCCGAGCAGCTCGCGCACCGAGAACGGCTTGGTCATGTAGTCGTCGGCGCCGACCTCGAGCCCGACGACCTTGTCGACCTCGGCGTCCTTGGCGGTGAGCAGGATGATCGGCACCGGGCTGCGGGCGCGGACCTCGCGGCAGAGATCGAGGCCGCTGCGGCCCGGCATCATGATGTCGAGCACGAGTAGGTCGTACTCGCTCCCGGAGAGCTTGCCCTCCGCATCGTCGCCGTCGACGGCGAGCGTGACCTCGAAGCCGTCCTGGGTCAGCGCGTAGCCGACCGACTCGCGGACCGAGGGCTCGTCATCCGCAACAAGGATGCGGCCGGAATCAGGCATCGGTCGCTGGTCGCTGGTCGCTGGATTGCTCATGCCACTGGGGTCGGACTCGGTTGCGGGACTCGCAGGCGAACCCAGAAGGTGCTGCCGCGCTCGGGCGCGGAACGGACGCCGATCTCGCCGCCCATCACGTCGACCATGCGCTTGGCGATCGAGAGCCCCAGGCCGAAGCCCTCGGTCTCGAGCGAGCCGCTGCCGCGGTAGAACCGCTCGAACACTCGGTCCTGCTCGTCCTCCGGAATTCCACCGCCCGTGTCCTCAACTTCGATCATTACCTCGTCTTCATCGTGTCGCCGGGCGCGAAGCGTAACGCCGCCGGGCGCAGGCGTGTTCTTGCACGCGTTTGTGAGCAAGCCGATCAGCACCTGGCGCAGCAGCGTCGGGTCGCCCGCGGCGACCAGCTCGGGCTCGGCCTCGATCGTGAGCTCGACTCCTTCGGGCGGTTCGACCGTGCCCGCCGCCTCCTCGGCGGCGAGGTTTACGTCGACGACCTCGGTCTCGGTGTCGCCGCCGGCCTCGACCCGGGCGAGCTGCAGCAGCGACTGCGTCAGCCGCGTCATCCGCTCGGCGTCGTCGGCGAGCCGCCCGAGGAAGTGCTCGCGCGCCTCGTCGTCGTCCTTGGCGCCGGCGCGCAGCACCTCGATCGCCCCCGAGATGCCGGCGAGCGGGTTGCGCAGCTCGTGGGCCGCGTTGGAGACGAACTCGCGCTCGGCTAGCTCGCGCCGCAGCTCCTCGGTGCGTTCGCGAGCGACGAGCAGCACGGTGCGCTCGGCCGGGACCCGGCGCGCCTGGACCGCGTAGACGCGGTCATCGACCCGCAGCCACGGGTTCTCGGCGGAGCCCCCCTCGGCCGCGCGCTTCAGCGCCGGGCGCAGCGCCAGCAGCGGCTTGCCCTCGCTGACGAGCGCCGCCGCCGAGGGGTTCGAGAAGCGGACCTCGTCGTCGGCCCCGACGACCATCACCGCCTCGGTCAGGCCGTCGAGGATCGCCGAGAGGCGGTCGCGCTCGGTGGCGAGCATGTTGAAGCTCTCGCGCAGCGCCTCGCGCATCGAGTCGAGCGCCCGCGCGAGGTCGCCGATCTCGTCGCGGCCGCCGACCGGCAGCGGCTCGTCGAAGCGGCCCTGGGCCATGCGCTCGGCGCTCGAGGCGAGGCGCTTGATCCGGGTCGTGATCAGGCTCGCGACCGCGAAGCCGAGCAGGATCCCGGCGCCGATCGCCAGCGCCAGCGCGGTGAGGCTGTCGCCGCGCAGGTTCTCGATCGAGCGCTGCAGCGCGGCGGGCGGCGTCGCTCGGGTGACCACCACGCCCTCGACGTCGTCGTTGGGCGAGAAGACAGGGGTGCCGATCACGGTCACGTTGCCGGGCAGGTCGGCCTCGAAACGGTGCCCGCGCAGCGCCTTGGAGACGGCCAGCTGGCGCCGCGCCAGCTCGGAGAAGCTGGCGCCGCCGGCCGAGGTGTCGGGGGTGAGCAGGTTGCCGTCGGCGTCGACGACCCAGGCGTCGAAGCCGTCGGTGCGCGCGCCCTGGATCGTCTGGTCGACGTCGAGGGGGAAGGTGTCGGAGACGCTGTCGGTGAGGCGGATCGTGCGGCCGACCCCGAGCTCGGCCGAGCTCTGGGTCAGGCTCTTGCCCGAGGAGTCGCGGACGAGCAGGTAGACCGCGGCGGCGGTGATCAGCCCGAGCGCCGCGAAGGCGGCGCCGAGCCAGAGGCGCATGGCGATCCGGCGCCGCTTGGCGCTCCCCGCCCCCTCGATTAGCGGTGCCATGTTTGTACCTCTTAACACATAGTGCTGCCGAGGCGGTACCAGAGCGCCTCGAGCGCAAGCTCTTCTGAAACGTTGAGGGTCAGCCGCCGCCGCGTGTCGAGCACCAGCTCCATCGCCTCGCGGGCGCGCTGGGGCTCGAGGCCCACGGCCTGGGCGCGGAGGGCGTCGAGGCGGTCTGAGTTGTGGACCAGCTCGGGGGCGTCCTCGGCGAGCGCGGCGAGGTCGCGGAACCATGCGCCGAGCAGGGCCAGCGCCAGGTCGAGCGATTCGGTGCGGGCGCGGCGGGCGACGCGCTTGACCTGCTCGGCGTCCTCGCGGCGCAGCTTCTCGCGGGAGGACATCTCGCGCATCGCCCCCTCGGCTTCCTCACCCGCTGCCTCTCCGGCGGCCTTGGCGGCTGCCAGCAAAGGGCGCCAAGACTCCTCGCCGCCGCCGGCGCGCGCCGCGGCCGCGGCCGCCTCGACCCGCGAGCGGAGCTCGATCCCATCTGGCGTGAGCAGGAAGCGCGCGAGCTCGAGGTCGCCGGCGGACAGTCGCGCGACGGCTTCGCCATCACCCGCCGGCTCCTCCGCTTCGCGTCCGGGGCCGGCGGCTGAGGGCTCCGGTGGGGTGGTCCTTATCAGCCGTTGTATCTCTTCGGTCGTCCGCGCCCGGAAGGTCACGGTCTGGCAGCGCGAGACGATCGTGCCGGCGAGCAGCTCGGGCTCGGCGCAGAGCAGGATCAGGTGGGCGAAGGGCGCCGGCTCCTCGAGCGTCTTCAACAGCGCGTTCTGGGCCTCCTCGGCGAGCGCCTCGGCGTCCTCGATCACGAACACCCGGCGCCCGCCCTCGAGCGGCCGCATGCTCGCGGCGCGGATCACGCGCTCGCGGACCTCGCCGACGAGGTGCTGGGCGCCCGGCGGCCGCAGCCAGGCGAGGTCGGGGTGCGAGGGCGGATCGGCGAGCACGCGGCGCCGCGCCGAGTCGGGGTCGGCCGCGCCGTCGACGAGGATCTCGGCGGCGAAGGCGCGGGCAGCCTCGCGCTTGCCCGACCCGCGCGGACCGGCGAACAGGTACGCGTGCGCCGGCCCCGATTCGAGCGCCGCGCTCAGCTCGCGCCCGAGCACGGTGTCTTCAGCGGTGGGCAAGCCGGCCGACCTCCTCCATCACTCGCTTGTGGACCGCCTTGACGCTGCCCTTGGCCTCGACGACGCGCACCCGCTCAGGCGCCGAGGCCGCGATCGCATCGTAGGCCTCGGCAACCTTGCGTTGAAATTCGACCCCCTCCGACTCGATGCGATCGCTGTCCGCGAGCTTCGAGAAAGCCTCATCCGGATCGATCCTGAGGTAGATCGTGAGGTCGGGCCACAGCTGCTCGGTGACGATGTCGCAGAGGCTGCGGACGTCCGCGGGGTCCAAGCCGCGGCCACCGCCCTGGTAGGCGACGCTCGAATCAGAGAACCGATCGCTGACCACGGTCCGCCCCTCGACGAGGGCGGGCCGGATCACTTGATCCACCATCTGGGAACGGGCCGCGCAGAACAGCTGCAGCTCGACCAGCGCAGACAGCGGCTCGCTGGATTTCAGGATCAAGTCCCTGAGCCGCTCACCCAGCTCGGTCCCGCCGGGCTCGCGCACCAGAACGGTGTCGTCGCCGAGCTCGGAGGCCAGCAGCTTCGCCTGCGTCGTCTTGCCCGAGCCGTCGATTCCCTCGAGCGAGATGAACAAGCTCAGGACTCTTGGGAGGCGCTCGCCGGCGCCTTCTCCTTCGCCGCCTTCTTCTTGGCGGCGCGCTTCTTCGCGGTCCCGTTCTTGGCGGCCTTGGCCGTTGCCTTCTCGGCCTCCTCGGTCGGGCCGGCGCCGTTGGCCGCGATCTTCTCCTCCGCCGCCTCCTTGGCGGCGTCGGCCTCTTCCTTGGCCTTCTTGGCGGCCTCGCGCTCGGCCTTCTTGCGCTTCATCTCCTGCATCGAGGGGCATTCCTCGTTGAAGCAGAGCTTCCAGGGCCGGCCGCGGCGGCCGCGGGGCCCGACCGTGACCCGCGGCGTGCGGCCGCAGATCGAGCAGGTGTCCTCGAGCTTGAAGACGTCGTAGAAGCGCGGCTGCGGCATCGGGAAGGTCTGGTCGCACGAATCCGGGTCGTCGGGCTCGGCGTCGGCGCCCTTCCAGCCGGTGCAGCCGACGAACGACTTGCCCGACTTGCGGGCGCGGATCACGCGCAGCATGTTCGGCGAGCCGTCCTCCTGGGTGCGGCCGGCCTCCTTGCAGACGATGCAGGGGCCGAGCACGCGGTCCTCGTCCATGCCGCTCCATACGAGCTTCGCGAACTGGCGCCAGGGCTCGCTCTCGTCCTCGACGTCGACGTCCTTGCCCATCTCGTCGTAGGCGGTGCGCAGCATGTCGCGGCTGTCGGCGAGCACCTTGTCCTTGGTCATCTCGCCGGCGGCGATGCGGTCCATCTCGGCCTCCATCTCGGCCGTCATGTCCGACGACGCCATCCGCGGCACGAACTTCTTGAAGCCCTCGTACATCTTCACGCCGGTCTCGCTCGGCTCCGGCGGGTCGCCGTGGACGTAGCCGCGGTAGTAGAGCTTCTGGATGATGTCGGCGCGGGTCGCCTTGGTGCCGAGGCCGCGCTCCTCCATCAGCTCGATCAGCTTGCCCTGCGAGATCCTCGAGGGGGGCTGGGTTTCCTTGTCGATCAGCTCGGTGCCCTGCAGCTCGAGCTCCTGACCCTCTGAGAGCTTCGGCAGCTCCTCGTCGGGCGAGCGGGCGTAGGTGTAGATCCCGGCGTAGCCGGGGTCGAGCACGACGCTGCCGCGGACGAAGTAGTCCTCGGTGCCGGCGGTGATGTTGGCGCGCGTGGACTCGGTGACCATCGGCGGCGAGAAGGTGGCGAGGAAGCGGCGGGCGATCAGCTCATAGACCCGCCGGTGGGCGGTGTCGTGGGCCGACTCGATCGCCTTCGGGTGAACCGCCTGGGTCGGGTAGATCGGCGGGTGGTCGGTGGTCTCCTTCTTGCCCCTGGTCGCCTCGAGCGGTTTGTCGAGGAGCCCCGAGGCGGCCGCGAACTCGGGGACCTTGACCAGCGAGGTGACCAGCTCGGTCAGCGGCAGCGAATCCGGATAGACCGTGTTGTCGGTGCGCGGGTAGGAGACGAAGCCGTCCATGTAGAGGTTCTCGGCGATCCGCATCGCCCGCGCGGGAGTGATCCCGAGCCGGCTCGAGGCGTCGGTGGTGAAGGCGGTGGTGTTGAGCGGCGTCGGCGGCTTGCGGGTCTGCTTGCGCGACTTGATCTCCATCACCTTGCCCGGGCTCTTGGTGTTCTCGACCGCGGACTTGGCCTCGGCCTCCTTCCAGAACTTGTCGGTCACGTGGTGGGCCTCGAAGCTGTCGTCCTCCAGCGCGAAGGTCGCGACGACCTCCCAGAACGGCTCGGGGACGTGGGCGCGGCGCTCCATCTCGCGCTCGACGATCAGGCCCAGGGTCGGGCTCTGCACGCGGCCGACCGAGAGGAAGTTGGAGCCGAAGCGGCGGGTGGCGCGGGAGACGGCGCGGGTCAGGGTCGCGCCCCAGACCAGGTCGATGTCCTGGCGCGCGGCGCCGGCATTGGCGAGCGGCATCGAGAGCTCGGAGAGGTTGGAGAACGCTTCCTCGATCTCCTCCTTGGTCAACGCCGAGTAGCGGGCGCGCTTGATCCCGACTCCGAGCTCGGGGCCGTCGTTGGCGAGCTTCGGATTGGCCTCGACGATCTCCTGCAGCGCCTCGAAGCCGATCAGCTCGCCCTCGCGGTCGAAGTCGGTCGCGATGATGATGTCGTCAGCCCGGCCCGCGACCTTCTTGATCGCCTTGACCACGTTCTTGTCGGTCGGCTCCTTGATCAGCGGAGCATCGATCAGGTCGCGCGGGTCGGTCTCCTGCCAGGACTTGTATTCCTCCGGATAGGCGGGGTTGAGCACGTGGCCCTTGAGCCCGATCGTGGTCTGCTCTGAGCCCTCGGCGTCGGTCCAGGTGTAGAAGGGCACCTTGAAGCTCTTCTCCTCCTTGGCCTCGCCATTGGAGAGGATGGCCGCGATCTTCTCGGCCGAGTTGTTCTTTTCGGTGACTATCAGCCTCATCAAGTCGGCGAGGGTAGCAAGGGCGCGGGAGGGCGATTTCAGGTCAGTAGCGCCCACCGCCTACATACAGGCACTCCTAAGGCGCTGGAGCCGCGGGCGGTGCGGCCACCTCGGCAGGTGCTCCAGGCGCCGTCGGCGACAGCTGCGCGGGCACGTCGAACAGGTAAACGATGCCCGGCGCATCCGGGCGGTCCTTGAAACCGAGTGGTTCGGCGGCGAGCCGGCGCTTGACCGCGAGGGATCCCAGAGCCGGGTCGGAGGCCCGAAGCGAGAGGGCCAAGAGCCCGTCCCAGACGCGGTAGTTGTCGGGCTCGATCCGGGCGGCGTCGAACAAGGCGTCGTGCGCCGCCTCGTAGTGATTGCGCCTGATCTCGAGCAGCGCCTCCGTGAACAGAGGCTCCGGGCTGAGCGGGTTGAGCCGCGCGGCAAGCTTGGCGTCGTCGAGCGCGCGCTCGAGGCGGGCGGGGTCGCTGCCCCCCTCTCCCGCCTCGCTGAGGGCCGCGAGCCGCTTGTCCTCGGAGATCGCGGGCAGGAGCGCCGAGGCGATGAAGGCGACGGCGACCAAGGCGGCGGCGATCGCGATCGGCGCCGCGAGGCGCCCCCGCCGCACGCGCGTACGCAGCCGCCGTCCCGAGGAGGTGCGCCGGGCGGCGGGGAAGGTCCAGTCCCGGCTTGCTCCGGGGGGCGCGGCGGCGATCGCGAGCGCGCCCAGCGCGGGAATCGCAACCGCCGGGATCTCCCAATCCCAGTCGACCAGGCAGTGCGCGGCCCAGGCCGACGCTGCCGCGATCAGCACCACGCGCGCGGCGCGGTCGCGCCCGGAGGCCTCGCGGGCGGCGCCGACCGCCGCGGCAAACAGCAGGGCAACGGCGGCGATCGCGAGGGCGGCGCCGATCAACCCGCCCTCGGCGAGAAACTGAAGCGGCACGTTGTGGGCCGAGCGCACCTGGGTCGGGTACTCGCGATAGAGGTCGTGCAGGAGTGGAAAGGCGCCCGCTCCCCAGCCGGCGAGCGGCCGGTCCGAGAACTCGCCCACCGCCTCCCGCCACCAGATCCAGCGGTTCGAGCCGTTCGCCGAGACCAGCCGGCTCGGGCTGTTGCCGATGCCGGCGGGCTTGCGGAACTCATCCCACTGATGCGAGACGCTGCCGCCGATCCCCCGATCGGAGACCGCGAGGGCACCGAGGCCGGCGAACGCGGCGAGCACCGCCAGTGCGGCGATCAGCCGCCAGAGGCCCCGCCTGCGGGCCTTGCTCCGGCGCCGCTGCGGTTCGGTCCGCATGACGTAGAACCAGAACGCGGCCAGAACCAACATCGACCCGCCGAGCAAGGCGAGCAGCACCAACCCCTCGCGCGTGCGATCGGCTGCAGCGACGCCGTCCGAGCTGAGCTTCTCGCTGCCGAAGGCAAAGGCGACCGGAGCGACTGCGGCAAGCAATCCGAGCGCCGTGACACCGAGGCGGCGCAGCCGGGACGGCCCCGCGCCGACGATCACCGCGATCGCCACGGCCGCGGCGAGCACGGCGCCGCGGGAGTAGGTGAGAGCGATCGTGACGATCAGCAGGTCCAGGCCGATCATGGCGCCGAGCCGCAGCCCCGGCGGGCGCCGGCGGTCAGCGGCGATCCAGACGCAGATCGGCGTCGCCATCACCATGAAAAGGCCGAGCGAGTTCCAGTAGCCGAGCGGCTCACGCAAACGCGCAAAGGTCGACGCATGGTCGAAGTCGACGGGTCCGAGCGAGACCTCGGGGAGGACCTTGCCGCCGAGGGCATACGCGGCGACCACCAGGGCGAACGCCAGATAGGCGAGGGCGGCCAGTTCCGGAGCGCGCCTCACCGACGGCGCAGCGACCAGCAGTACGGCGACCACCGCCGCGTATTCGGCCGCCCGGTTGGTCGCGATCCAGCTCAGGTCGGGAGCGATCGACCAAACCACACTCAGAGCGCAGAAGATCGCGAAGCCGGCGAACAGCGCCGCCGCACGCCATGCCGTCGGGGCGGCGGCGGTTCCGAGCGTCCCGCGATAGAGGCCGGCCCCCGCCAGCGCCACCGCCAGCGCGAGTGCGACCTGGATACGGCTCTCGTCATGGACCGTCGTCGCGCCGCCGGAGAAGGAGGCGAAGACGACGCACGCGCCGACGATCAAGAGCAGCCAGGCGGCGAGGCCGGGCATCGCGAGCGGCCACGGCGCCTGGGCGCTCGCGGTCCGCTGCTCGCGTTGCGCCGCCGCCTGCATTCGCGGGCCCAGGTTATCCGGCGCGGAGAACGGCGCCGGCCGATGGGCCTCCAAGGCCGGTCGGCTCTCTAATCTGTGGCCATGCCGATGGACCGGAAGTTCGCCGTGCTCAGCTGCCTGCTCGCCGGCGCGCTCGCGTTCCCCGCGGGTGCGGCCGCCGACACCTACGGCGACTACAGCGCGGACGGCTCGATCGACGGCTGCCAGTATTCGTCCTCCGATCTCGAGGACGCGATCAACTCGGTCCCGACCGACGTCGCCCAGTACGACCCGCGCTTCATCAACCAGCTCAACCAGGCGCTGGCCCAGCGCGCAGGCGGCGGCTGCGACGGCTCCGCTGCGGCTGCCGACGCGGCTCGCGCCAAGAAGCGCCAGCGCGAGGCCGCCGCGGGTTCCGGCGGAACGCCGAGCCCGGTCGCGACACAGGTCGACCTCGGCGGCGACAGCGACCTGAGCAGCGACCGCGGCCTGAGCAGCGACCGCGGCCTTCCGACCGCGCTCGCGGTGCTGGCTGTGCTGATCGCGATGATCGTGGCGGGCACCGGCCTCGTCGCCTTCTGGCGCGGCCAGGGCAATTCCCGCGGCGGCCCGCTCTCGTTGTTCTCCGACTACTACTGGGGCATCCGCGACAGGATCGGTCGCTAGTGGGCCGTCCCGAAACGTCGCACCCGAAACGGCGGCCCCAGATCACCGCCGGATCTGCGTCCTCGGTCGCCGAAATGGCGCTGCCATTCCGGCTCCCTGCGTCCTTGCCCGGCGGCGCCTGGGTCTCGCCGTTTCAGGCACGACGTTCCTGGACGACCCACTAGGGCGCCGGGCACCTACGTCTAACCTTCCCGCCATGCCCGCCCAGGCCTACGAGGGCAAGCCGTGCGTCTGCCAGCTCCGCAAGGGGACCTGCGACCAGTCCTGCGTGCGCGAGATGCTCGAGACGCCGGTCTACGTCGCCTGCCTGATGCTGAAACGGCGGCGCTGCCTGGTGATCGGGGGCGGCGATATCGGCCTCGAGAAGGTCGAAGGCCTGCTCGCCTGCGACGCCGACGTCACCCTGATCGCGCCTGACGCGGTGCCGGCCCTCGCCGATTACGCGAAGGAAGGCTCGATCTCCTGGGAGAAGCGCCCGTACGAGCCGGCCGACCTCGAGGGCGCCTTCATGGTGATCGCGGCGACCAACGACTCCGAGATCAACATCGGCGTCTACGAGGACGCCGAGAAGCGCGCGATGCTCGTCAACGTCGTCGACGTGCCGCCGCTCTGCAACTTCATCCTGCCGGCGATCGTCCGCAATGGGCCGCTGGCGATCGCGATCTCGACCCAGGGCGCCTCGCCGGCGCTGGCGAAGCGGATGAAGCGCGAGATCGCCGACACCTTCGGCGAGCCCTACGCGCGGCTCGCGGTGATGCTCAACGACGTCCGCGGCTGGGCCAAGGGCACCCTTCCGACATACCAGGACCGCAAGGAGTTCTTCGAGGAGATCGTCAACGGCGACCCCGACCCGGTCGAGCTGCTGCGCGACGGACGCGACGACGAGGTGGAGAAGCTGATCGCCGCCGCTCAGGAGCGCCACGCCTCGGCGCTCGGCGTTTCGTGAGCGCCTAGCCCTCGGGCAGCGCGTAGATCGCGACCGCGGCGAACTGCGCCGCCGCGGCGAGGATGACCAGCAGGTGGAAGATCTCGTGGTAGCCGAAGGTCGCCGGGCGCGGGTCGGGGCGCTGGCGCGCGTAGACGACGGCGCCGATCGTGTAGAGGACGCCGCCGAGGGCGATCAAGGCCCCGGCGCCCGCCCCGGTGTCGGAGACGATCGCGGGGAAGGCGAGGGCCCCGATCCAGCCGACCGAGACATAGATCAGCGCCGCCACCCACTTCGGCGCCTCGATCCAGATCAGTTGGACGACGATGCCGACCAGAGCGGCCGACCAGATCGCGACCAGCAGCGCGTCGCCGAAGGCGTTGTCGAGCACCAGGACGAGGAACGGGGTAACGGTCCCGGCGATCAGCACGAAGATCATCGAGTGGTCGAGGCGGCGCATCCAGCGCCGCACGTTCGGCCGCTCCCAATTGACCCGGTGATAGAGGGCGCTGGTGCCGAGCAGCGCCGACAGCGAGCCGGCGTAGATCGCGACGGCGATCGTGGCCTTGGTCCCGTGCGCGGCGAGGATCAGGGCGGCGCCGGCCCCGAGCGAGAGGAAGAACGCCCACTCGTGGCTGACCCCGCGCAGCTTCGGCTTGACCTTCTCGATCGCCTCGGCGGCGTTCTGGCGCGCGGTCGCCGCCATCTCGCTCGCGTTGTCACGGGCGGCGGCGACATTCTCGCGCGCGGAGGCAGCCATCTCGGCCGTGTTCTCGCGGGCCGTCGCCATCTTCTCGGCGGCCTTGTCGCGCATATCCCGTGCCCGCTCGACCATCGCTTGCAAGGGTACCCCCGGCCGCGGAGGCGAAGCGGAGCAGCCGTAGGTCGAAAAGCCGCTGGGGAAGGAGGGAGTCGGCCCGGGCGGCGACGTCCCGCCGATTGGCGAGTTCCTCCCGGTATGCGAGAGAGAGTCGCCAAATCGAAGCTGCCCTCGTGTAGTTGACGCTAGATCTAGTGCTCTGCCCCCTTCTCCAGACACTATGTTCGGTAGACTCAGACGCCGATGCACTGTCCCTCCTGCGGAACCCAAACCACCGTCCTCGAGACGCGCAAGGAGGCCGGCGGCGCCGTGCGCCGGCGGCGCGCCTGCCCGTCCTGCGGCGAGCGCTTCACCACCCACGAGCGCCGCGATCCCGAGCCGGCCTACGTGCTCAAGCGCGACGGCTCGCGCCAGCGCTTCGACGCCGACAAGCTGCGCGAGGGACTGCGCCGCGCCGCCCACAAGCGGCCGGTGAGGCGAACCCAGATCGACGCGCTGGTGCAGCGGATCGCCGCCGAGATCGAGACCGGCGGCGGTGAGCTGCCTTCCGAGCGCATCCGCGAGCTCTGTCTCGAGGGCCTCGGAGAGCTCGACGCCGGCGCTTATCTGCAGTTTGCGGGAGTCGAGATCAGCGATTTCGACGCGGTCCGCGAGCACCTCGCTGAGTTTCAAAAAAACCCCGCAAATCGCGGACAAACCGCGGCCAAGTTCCGTCCGAGCAAAAGAGCACCATCCGGCGTTACCCCCAAACGCCGAACAAGAGGAGACGGATAGATGGCAAAGGTCGCAGAGAAGACGCAGAGGACCACCACCCAGGGCCTGGCCATCGAACGCAGATTCTCGACCGAGGGCGTCCACCCCTTCGACGAGCTCGAGTGGGAGATCCGCGACGCGCTGATCGGCGATCCGGAGCAGCCGGCGTTCCGCCAGGACGGCGTCGAGTTCCCCAAGAGCTGGTCGCAGAACGCGACAAACATCGTGGCCCAGAAGTACTTCCGAGGGAACCCGGAGTCGGACGAACGCGAAACGTCCGTTAAGCAGATGGTGGGACGCGTAGCCGGCCGTATCGCCGAAAGGGGCAGCGCCGCAGGGTATTTCGCGAGTGAGAGCGATGCCGAGGCGTTTGAGGCGGAGCTAACTTCGATCCTCGTCAATCAAAAGGCTGCCTTCAATTCGCCGGTTTGGTTCAACGTTGGCTGGCGCAAGGATGGCGAGGAACAAGCCTCCGCATGCTTCATCCTCAGCGTCGAAGACAACATGGAATCCATCCTGTCTTGGAATACCAAGGAAGGAATGATCTTCAAGGGTGGGTCAGGATCTGGGATCAACCTGTCCAAAATCCGAGGATCGATGGAGCCGCTCGATAAGGGTGGAATCGCCTCGGGTCCGGTCAGCTTTATGCGGGGTGCTGACTCATGGGCCGGCGCGATCAAGTCTGGCGGCGGGACCCGCCGAGCCGCGAAGATGGTCGTCCTTAACGTCGACCATCCAGACATTGAGCGCTTCATCTGGTGCAAGGCGGAAGAGGAGGAGAAGGCAGCGGTTCTGAAGGCCGCCGACTTCGACATGCGCCTCGATTCAGACGCGTTCGCTTCCGTCCAGTTTCAAAACGCGAACAACTCAGTGCGCGTCACAGACGAGTTCATGGATGCAGTCGAAGCCGACGCCGATTGGGAGCTCACGGCACGAACCGACGGCAGCGTCGTCAAGACAATGAAGGCGCGCGATTTGATGAACCAGATTGCGGACGCCGCCTGGCGCTGTGCCGATCCAGGCGTTCAGTACGACTCGACAATTCAACGCTGGCATACCGACCCCAACACCGGGCCAATCACGGCTTCCAATCCGTGTTCGGAATACCTGAGCATTGACGATTCGGCATGCAACCTCGCCTCGCTGAACCTCATGAAGTTCCGAAACGAGGATGGGACCTTCAACGTCGACGACTTTGAGCACGCAGTCGACATTGTCTTCCTGGCTCAAGAGATCCTGGTGGGCTTCTCAAGCTATCCGACAGAGGAAATTACCCACAACGCGCGGGCGTTCCGCCAGCTCGGACTCGGTTACGCCAATCTCGGCGCGTTGCTGATGGCTGAGGGGCTGCCCTACGACTCGGACGAAGGACGCTCGCTCGCCGCCGGAATCACGGCACTGATGACAGGACGCGGCTATCGGATGTCTGCGCAGATGGCTGCGGTGATGGGTCCGTATGACGGGTACGCCGAGAACCGCGAGCCGCATAACAACGTGATGCGCATGCATCGCGATGCGTCTTATGAGATCCCCGAAGGTCTTGTCGAAGAGAAACTGCTTGCGGCAGGGCGTCGCAGCTGGGAAGAAGCGGTGGAGCTGGGCGAAAGCCACGGTTACCGAAACGCCCAGGCGACTGTGCTCGCCCCGACAGGCACCATCAGCTTCCTCATGGATTGCGACACAACCGGAATCGAGCCCGACTTCTCGCTGGTCAAGTTCAAGGAGCTCGTCGGCGGCGGCAAGATGACGATCGTCAACCAGTCGGTGCCGAAGGCGCTGCAGACGCTCGGGTACACCGAGGCCGAGATCTCCCAGATCGAAGCCCACATCGCCGAGCACGCGACGATCATCGGCGCCCCCGGCCTCAAGGACGAGCACCTCTCGGTGTTCGACGTCGCGGTCGGCGAGCGGGCGATCTCGCACACCGGCCACATCGACATGATGGCCGCGACCCAGCCGTTCATCTCGGGCGCGATCTCGAAGACGGTCAACCTGCCCGAGTCGGCGACCAGGGAAGACATCGCCGACGCCTACACCCGCGGCTGGAAGGGCGGGCTGAAGGCCCTGGCGATCTACCGCGACGGCTCGAAGACCGCGCAGGCGCTGCGCACCGACGCCGGCGACAAGACCGATGCCGATGCCGATGCCGATGCCGAGGAAGCGGGCGAGCGCAAGCCCGAGCGGCGCAAGATGCCGCGCGAGCGCGAGTCGATCACCCACAAGTTCAACATCGCCGGCCACGAGGGCTACATCACCGCCGGCAAGTACGAGGACGGCTCGCTCGGCGAGATCTTCCTCACCGACATCGGCAAGGAGGGCTCGACGATGCGGGGGCTGATGAACGCCTTCGCCACGGCGATCTCGATCGGCCTCCAGTACGGCGTCCCGCTCGAGGTATTCGTGCGTAAGTTCAGCTACATGCGCTTCGAGCCAGAGGGGATCACCCGCAACCCGGAGATCCCCTTCGCCAAGTCGCTGCCCGACTACATCATGCGCTGGCTCGGCAGCCGCTTCATCGACGACGAGGCGATGCTCGAGGACCTCGGCATCCTCACCGCCGAGATCCGCGCCAAGCGCGAGGCCCAGCAGTCGCTGCCGATCGCCGAGGAGGGCCCGGCGGCCTCAAACGGCGGCAACGGGGGCGGCAACGGCCACGCCAAGCCCGCAAACGGCTCCGCGGAGCCGGCAGCCGAGGCCAAGCCCGCGGCCGCGGCGCTGACCGAGACCCCGCCGGTGATCCCGGCGGCGATGTCGCCGACCGGCGATCTCGGCCCCGCCTGCGACCAGTGCGGAGGCATGATGCAGCGGACGGGCACTTGCTACACGTGCAGCTCGTGCGGCAATAACACCGGCTGCGGTTGACCTAGTCGCGCAGGATCTTTGCGGCTACGCGGTCCTCGATTGCGAGGACCCTCGCCGCGCGCATCGCGGCGGCACGGATTCGCATGTGGACTTCCGTGTCGCGCACGGCGGCGCGGAACGCGGCCGCGAAGGGATCCGGGGACTGGTCAAAGCGCCCTCGGGAGGGCTCGTTTTGTGCGTGCAATGCCATCCAACGGGCGAATCGTCAGTCTTGGCGCCAGACTGAAGCGCAACCAACAAGAGCGGCCCAATGGCCGATTCCGGGGCGGCTTTAGCGAATCAGCTCGAGCTCACGCTCGGCGACGATGCGCCGTACCCGCGCGAGGTCGAGCGTCGAGAGCGTTCCCAGCGGTTCCTCGGTCTCGGGGTGCACGACCATGAGCGTGCCGACCTTGTTGGCGAACATCTTGTTGGCCGCGCGGTCGAGCGTCTGGTCAGCCGTGATCGTGCACAGCTCCTCACCGGGAACGGGTGGGACGACACCCGCCCGCATGCGCTCGGAGACGAGCGTCATACGGAAGTTCCGGAATTCTTCATTGCGATGCCTATCCCTATCCCTATCTACCACTCCATCCATAGCGCTCAGGGTGCCGTTTTGAGGCCAAATAGTCATCCGTAGGCGCCCCGTCTCTGGGTACGTAGTGGCCACCTAGCGGCACTTCGGTTAGTTCGGTTACGGAGTTTGCGCGATTTGCCGATAAAGGCCTGGGTGAAGTGAACCTGCGAGGCTCAAATCCGCTGTGGCGCGTCTTCAGGCTGCGCCGCGCCGTCGAGGCCGACCCGTTCACGGGGCTGGCCAACCACGGTGGCTTTCACGAGCTGCTCCAGCGCGAGATGCGGCGGGCGCAACGCGAAGGGACGACGCTCTCGCTCGCCATCCTCGACCTCGACGACTTCAAGCGGATCAACGACGCCCATGGCCATCCGTACGGCGACTCGGTGCTTCGACACGCCGCGGAGCGCCTGCGCGAGTCGATCAGGGGCGCCGATACCGCCGCGCGGATCGGCGGCGAGGAGTTCGCGGTCCTCCTCCCCGGCACCGGCCGCAGCCTCGCCTTGGAGATCGCCGAGCGGGTCCGCGCCGCGGTTTCGACCGTGCGCACGATCGACGGCGAGCTGAGCTGTTCGGCCGGGGTCGCCGTCTGTCCCGACGACGCGATCGAGCCGGCCGAGCTGATCGCCCGCGCCGAAGGCGCGCTGTACGCGGCCAGGAAGGCCGGTAAGGGGCGCACGGGGGGCCTGGAGTCGGGCAGGCCCGCGACCGGCCTCGCATCCACCGACGCCGAGCAGGTCGAGCGCCTGCTCGCCGACGAAAACGCGATCGAGATCGTCTTCCAGCCCGTAATCGCCCTCGCCACCGGGCGGATCCTCGGCTACGAAGCCCTTTCACGGTTCCACACCGAGCCCAGGCGCCCGACCCCGGCGTGGTTCGGCCAGGCGCACGCCTGCGGCCTCGGCCCCGAGCTCGAGGCTGCCGCCGTACGCGCGGCGCTGAAGCCGATCGGCCGCGCCCCGGGCACGCACCTCGCGGTCAACCTCAGCCCTTCGGCGCTCGCATCGGAGGCCGTGCGTGAGGCGCTCCCTGAAGACCTCACCGAGATCATCGTCGAGGTCACCGAGCACGAGGCGTTCACGGGCAACGACGAGCTCGCCGAGATCGTCCAGGACCTGCGCCGCCGCGGGGCGCGGATCGCCCTCGACGACGCGGGCGCCGGCTACGCCGGTCTCACGCATCTCCTCTGGCTGCGCCCCGACATCGTCAAGCTCGACTGCGACCTGACCGAGGCGATCCACGCCGATCCCGCCCGAATGGCGCTGATCGATTCCTTTGTGCGTTTCGCCAAGCGCGTCGGCGCCACGGTCTGCGCGGAGGGCATCGAGAGCTTCGAGGACATGAGGGTCCTGGCCGACCTCGATTGCGCCTGGGGCCAGGGCTACGCGATCGCCCGGCCCGGACCGCCCTGGCCGGAGACGGCCCCCGGGGTCGGCGAAGCCTGCCGCTCAGCGCTCGCGCAGGCGCTTCGATCGCCCCCCGGCGACGACGGGCACACGATCGCCGCGGGCGACCGCGCGCTCGAGCACCTCTCGGCGCGCGTCGCCGCGGTCGGCAACCGGGCCCACCTCGAGGGCGTGCTCGGGATGATCGGCTCGCAGCTCCACGCCGCCAAGATCTGCCTCTCTCGCTGGCATGCGACGAGCCAGACGATCGAAACCCTTGCCGAGAGCGGCGAGCAGCCCGGCGAGGAGGCATTCCCGCTTTCCGACTACCCGCTGACCGGGAAACCGATCTACGGCCAGGAAGCGGTCCAGGTTCTGGTCGGCGATCCGCAGGCCGACTCCTCGGAGGTGGAGCTGATGCTCAGCCTCGGCTACCGGTCGCTGCTGATCGTGCCCGTGATCCACCGCGGCGCGACCGTGGGACTGCTCGAGGCGTTCAGCGTCGAGGAGTTGCCGTGGACCCGTACCGAGATCAGCATGGCGCGCGTCATTTCGAACCAGCTCGGCGCCGTTATCGAGTCGCTGTTCGCGGACCGGGTGCCCTACGCCGGAGAAAACGCCCCCTGAAAAGACTCGACGCCGCGGGGAAGCGGCGCCGAGCGGGGGGCAGGGATGGAGATAAATCCATCTGAGGGGTGATTCGCCATGCATCTAGCGGCGATCACCTGGGATGTGAGGGTTGTTTACCCGTGCTCAGCGGGCCGAAACATTCACCAAAAGCGATTCCACGCCTCAGTGAAGCGGAAATTGCGGATCTTTCACCTAGTGGGTCGTCCAGGAACGTCGTGCCTGAAACGGCGAGACCCAGGCGCCGCCGGGCAAGGACGCAGGGAGCCGGAATGGCAGCGCCATTTCGGCGACCGAGGACGCAGATCCGGCGGTGATCTGGGGCCGCCGTTTCGGGTGCGACGTTTCGGGACGGCCCACTAGCCGGACCGCAACACGACGATCGCGATGTCGTCCTGGAGCCGGCCGCGCTGTCCCTCGATCGCCGCCTCTTCCATCGCCGCCGCAGTCGCCTCGGCGCTCATCCCCTTGCAGCGGGCGAGCATCCGCTTGACCGGATCGGCCTCTCCGGGGGAGTTCGCGGAGACGTCGAAGAGGCCGTCCGTGTAGAGCAGCAGCAGATCGCCCTTCTTGAGCGCAACCGACGTGTCGACGAGGTCGATCTCGTCGTAGACGCCGAGCAGGGTCCCGCTCGGGCCGGCCGGCTCGATCGAGCCGTCGCGCCGGAGGATCAGCGGCGGCGGGTGGCCGCCGTTGCAGACGACGAGATCGACGCCCGAGCGCACGTCGAGACGCACGCACGAGGCGGTGCAGAAGCCGCCGTCACCGGTGTCGCGGAGCGCGGCGTTGAGCAGCTGCAGCGTCTCCGACGGGCTGTCGCCCCGAAGCGCCGCCGCGCGCAGGGTGTCGCGCATCATCGATGTCAGCGCCGCGGCCTCGGGCCCCTTGCCGCAGGCGTCGCCGATGGCGGCCTTCCAGCGATCCTCGCCGATCTGGAAGATGTCATAGAAGTCGCCGCCGATCTCGCCCGCGACCGGCCGGAAGCGGGCGGCGATCTCCAAGCCGTCGATCGTCGGCATCGCCCCCGGCATCAGCGCCCGTTGAAGCGCGCGGGCGAGATGCGCCTGTTCGTCGTGGAGCTTGGCGTTCGAGAGCGCCACCGCGGCGCGCTGGGCCAGCTCCTGGGCCATCGCGATCTCGCCCTTGCCGTAGCGGTCGTCGTCCAAGAGCGAGACCAGGGTCAGGGTGCCGATCGTCATGCCACGGCTCTTCAGCGGAACGATCAGGGTCGAGCGCGGCCGGGTGGCGCGCACCACCTCCAGGTGGCCGGCGTCGATCGCGATCTCGCGCATCGCGGCGTCGGTCATGTGCGTGTAGTAGCGAAGCTCGCCCGAGGCGATCACCTCGGCCATCGCCTGCGAGGCGCCGCGCTGGATCCTGCGCGTTCGCCGCGAGCCGGAGATCTTGCGCGCCAGGTTCGGATCGGCCGCCTCGACCGCGACCGCGCCGATCGAGCCGTCGCTGCCGATCAGGTCGACGATCGCGAGCTCGGCCAGGGCCGGAACCGCCATCTGGGTCACGGCGTCGACGACCGAGCTCTGCTCGAGCGCGTTGTCGAGGGGAGTCAGGCCCCCGGCGAGCATCGCCCCGCCGCGCGCGGCGGCGACGAGGTCCTCGCGGCGCATCGCGTTCCAGACGCTGAGCAGCGCCGCGAGGACGATCAGCAGCTCTCGCAGGAAGGTGCGCCATGCCGCGAGGTCTCCGTGGAAGAAGATGCTCATGAAGCCGAGCGCCACGCAGTATCCGGCGACGAGGACGGTCGCCCGGACGCTGGTCGCCGCCGAGGCGATGATCGGGGGCAGGACGAGGAACCCGGCGAAGACGAACTGGTCGCCGCCGATACCGTCAACCACGATTATCAGCGTCGCCAGCGCGATCGAGAACAGGCTCCAGATGTCCTCCCGCTCGGGCCGCTCGATCGGCGGACGGCGGACGCTTCCGGCGCGGCCGGTGGACCGCACCTGACGGAGCGCGGCCCCGAGGTCCTTGATCAGCTCCGGTCGATAAGCGATGGGTCGTCGACTATGTCCAGCCGCGCCCCGGTCCCCGTCAGATCGAACACCCTGTCCACCTGGGCCGGCCCCCTGACGATGACGACGCGGCGGGATGCACTCGCCTGGTCGGTCGCGAGGATCAGGCGCAGTCCCGAGGAGTCCAGGAAGCTGAGCTTGCGGAGATCGAGGACGAGCGTTTCAACGTTATCGGCGACGCGGTTGATGGCCTGCTCGGCCACCGGGACAGTCGCGAGATCGAGCTCGCCGTCGAGGACCACGCGTGCGGCCTCCCCGGTGCTCTCGATCCCCGCCTCGAGCCGCGCCGTCGCTTCAAAGGAAGGCTTCTCTTGTCGATCGGATTCGGTCAGCCCGACAAGGCTAGACGCTGCGCAGCTCGAGCACCAAGAGCTCCGCCGGCCCGTCGCCGGTCTCGACCGCCGCGACCTCGGCGCGATCGGTGATCCGCTCGAGCGTGTTGCCGAGCCCTCCGAACTCGTTGCTCGCCAGCTTCTGGGTCGCGACCCCGGGTTCCAGCGGCCCGACCTTGATCTCGACCCTGCCGTCGTCCCCGCTGACGGTGACCTCGAGCGGCCGGCCGTCGATCGTCGTCTCCTCGGACCAGCGCGAGAGGAAGTCGCCGATCAGGTGGGCGTCGGAGAGCCGCTCGAGGCTGAGGTCGGCCCGCGCGACCATCATCTCGAGAACCCTTCCGATCGCCGCGCCGCCGGCTTCGGCGCCACAGATCGCAATACGCGCCTCGCCCACGCCGGGTCCGGCGACCGCGGGGACCGTCTGCGGCCGGGCGCCGTCGGTGCGCGCGGGGCGGTCGAGGTCGAAGATCATCCGCAACTCGGTCCCGGCTCCGTCCTCCCCCCGGACGACGAACTCGTCGCTGAGGGCGCCGATCAGCGCGAGCCCGACGCGGAGGCTCGTCTCCTCTTCGGTCAGCGGTCGCGGCTGGATGCCGGCGCCGCGGTCGCGGACGACGATCTCGAGCCGCCTGCCGGCAACCCTCGCCGCGACCTCGACCGGGCCGCTCGACTCCGGATAGCCGTGGACGACGGCATTGGTCGCCGCCTCGCTGACGGCGGTCTTGATGTCGTCGACGAGATCGGGCGAGGCGCCGAGCTCCTCGGCCAGCCCGGCGAGCCCGTGGCGGACGAGCGCGATGTTCTCGGGAGAAGAGAGCACCGTCAACTGCAGGTTCGGGTTGGGGTGGGCGGTTATGCCGATCTCACGCCTCCATCTCGGTTCCCGCAACGGCTTCGCGCAGCTCGGCGAGGGCCTCGCGAATGATTCGCGAGACGTGCATCTGCGAGACGCCGACCTCCTCGGCGATCTGGGCCTGAGTCAGATCCTCGACGAACCGGAGGTGGAGGATGCGCCTGGTTCGGAGCGGCATCGCGGACAGCACCGGATCGATCGAGGCGCCGTACTCGACGAGCTCGAAGCCGGCCTCCTCCTCGCCCACCGTGTCGCCGAGCCGCATCGGGCTGCCGTCGCTGCCCGCGCGCTCGGCCTCGAGCGATGTGGCATCGAAGGCCTGCGCCGCCTCGAGCGCCTCCAGCACCTGCTCGAGGTCGAGGTCGAGCTTGGTCGCGATCTCCTTCACCGAGGGGCTGCGACCGCTTTGCTTGGAGAGTGACTCGATCGCCTTGTTCACCTTCGCGGCTCGCTCCTGGAGCTCGCGCGGGACGTGAACGGACCAGCTGTGATCGCGGAAGTATCGCTTCAGCTCGCCCAGGATCGTCGGCACCGCGAAGCTCGAAAACGCCGTCTTGCGCTCGGGGTCGAAGCGCTCGATCGCCTTGACCAGCGCCATGTTCGCGACCTGGACCAGGTCGTCCATCGGCTCGCCGGTGTGCCGGTAGCGCGAGGCGAGGCGCCTCGCCAGCGGCATATAGCGGCGGGACAGCTCGTCGAGCGCCTTCGGGTCGCCCTCGCGGTAGCGCTGCAGCAGGGCTCGGTCTTTGGCGTGGAATGGCATTGGGAACGGCCATGTTGGCTGATCACCGTATGACCTACCCGCGCACCGAAGCCGTTAAGCCCGGCGGAGGGGGCGCAAAGAGGTGGGCGCGCCGGCCGGACGCCGCGCCCTCCGCGTCGGGGAGGAGGGTTGGTCGCAGCTCCCGAGCAGGAACCGAGGGGTCGGAAAAAGCTGCTCGGGCTCCAGCCGACACGCCCATGCCGCCCCACTCGGACTTGGATCCGTTGCCGCGGGGCGGGTGTTTTCTACCCGACGTAAGAGCGGTGCAAACCGTATCTGCGGGGGAACACGGACCGGATCCGGTTGCCTATTTCTCGAATCCGAAGGCGGCGGATGACCCTCCGCCGGCGCCGCCGGCCGAACCGCCGCCGCTCGCCGAGGCCCCGAACTCCCTCGTTGCGGACGACGTGGAGGAGGGCTGCGGGTCGAACTCGCGGTGGCGGGCCTCGGCCGGGGTGGCGGGCTGCTTCGAGACCGCCGGCTCGGCCGCGTTGGCGTCGGGCACGGCTCCGGCCACGGCCGCCGGTGTGGCAACCGCGGGCGCGGTCGCCGGGCGCTCCTTCTTGACGTCGCCGCCGAGCGGGTCGGGCAGCACCCCCTGCTCGACGCAGACCGCGCCGCCGCCGCCGGCCGCACCCACCCCGCAGATCAGCGCCACCGCCGCCAGCCCGCGGCCGCCGCCGCCTCCGGTCGCGGCCATGGTTTGGGTGGCATCGACGGCGCCGCCGCCGCGGTGCACCAGCGACGTCGCCGCCTCGCGCAGCTTGTCCGTGACTGCCGCGAAGCGGTCGCCGACGCGATCCGTGAGTGAGGGACCGGCGGCAAGCCCCGCAGGGGCGAGCGCGAGGACGCGGCGCGGCGTCGCGCGATACGCCCGCAGCTTCGCGCGGCAGCGGGCGCACTGGCCCAGGTGCTCCATCAGCCGCGAGCGGTCTTCGTCAGGAAGCTCGCCGTCGCAGAAGCTCGAGAGCGAGGGCGCCAGCTCCTCGCAGCGCCTGCCCTCCTCGATGTCGGCGAAGGTGTCGAGGAAGCGCCGCCGGCCCTCGACCATGCAGCGGTTGATCTTGGTCTGGCTGAACCCCGTGATCTCCTCGATCTCGGCGTAGGAGTAGCCCTCGGCCTTGAGCGTCAGCGTGCGTAGCTCCTGCGGCTTGAGCGCCTTCAGCGCTTCAAAGCTGCGCACCACCCGCTCCTTGCGGGCGATGCCCTCGGCCGGCTCGGGGCCGGCGTGGGGAAGGAGGTCGATCGGATCGAGGTCGGGGCTGTCCTCGGGCGGGGCGACCGGGCGGTCGAGCAGCTTCTCGCGCTGGCGCCGCACGGCGTAGGCCTCGTGGCGGGTGACGGTGTGCATCCAGCGCACGAGGCGCTCGGGCTCGGTCACCGGGGCCTTGCGCAGGAGGATCTCGATCGCGCGCTGGTAGGCGTCCTCGGCGTCGGCGGCGCACAGCGAATGGCGGCGGGCCGTGCGCCGCAGCTTCGCGTCGTAGCGCTCCAGGAGGGCGGTCGCGGCCTGCCGGCGCTGCTCGTCGGTGGGCGCGGTTGTGAGCTGCGGCGCGTTCACATCTTTGTGAGGCCGAACCTCCCACTTAACATCCCCCGCCGCAAGTTGCGGCTTTACGGAAAATGCGGAAACTGCGCGTCTTCTAACTTCATCAGCGCATGCGCAATTCGGAGATCGCAGCGGCAATTTCCGAGCTCGGTGTCCTCTATGAGATCGACGGCGCCGACCGCTTCCGGGTGCTCGCCTACAAGGAGGGCGCCAAGGCCGCGCGCCAGTCGCCGGTATCGCTCGAGCAGATGGCGAAGGAGGGGCGGCTGACCGAGATCGACGGGATCGGCAAGACGCTGGCGGAGAAGATCGTGGCGCTGATCGAGACCGGCGAGATCCCCGCGGCGGTGAAGCTGAAGAAGAAGTACCCGCCGAGCCTGGTCGAGCTCACCTACATCCCGGGGCTGGGGGCGAAGACCGTGCGGCGCCTGTTCGACGAGCTCGACATCACCGACCTCGAGTCGGTCAAGGCCGCGGCCGAGGCGCAGCAGATCCGCAAGCTCAAGGGCCTCGGCGCCAAGGTCGAGGACAACATCCTCACCCAGCTCGCCGCGATCGGCTCCGCCGGCGCCGCCCAGCGGGTGCTGCTCTCCGAAGTGCTGCCGATGGCCGAGGAGCTCGAGCGGGACCTGAAGGAGGCCGCCGGGACCAGCGAAGTCGTCGCCGCCGGATCGCTGCGCCGCTGGGGCGAGACCTGCAAGGACATCGACATCGTCGCCGCATCGACCGAGCCGGCCGAGCTGACCGCCGCCCTGGTCGCCCACCCGCTGGTCGAGTCGGGGCGCAAGGGCGGCGCCGCGGGCGCCAGCGTCACCCTCCACACCGGGGTCAAGGTCGACCTGCGGGTGACCAAGCCCGAGACCTTCGGCAACCTGCTCCAGCACTTCACCGGCTCGATGGAGCACAACGTCGAGATCCGCGAGCGGGCGCTGAAGATGGGGCTCTCGGTCTCCGAGAACGGGATCAGGAACACCAAGACCGGCAAGGTCGGAAAGCACAAGGACGAGACCGCCGTCTACAAGCAGCTGAAGCTGCCCTACATCCCGCCCGAGCTGCGGCAGGGGACCGGCGAGATAGCCGCGGCCGACGCGGGCGAGCTGCCCGACCTCGTCGAGATCTCCGACATCAAGGGCGACCTACACGCCCACACGACCCTCTCCGACGGGCGCAACTCGCTCGAGGAGATGGCCGCGGCCGCGAAGCAGCGGGGCTACGCCTACTTCGCGATCACCGACCACTCCGCCAGCCACGGCTTCGGCGACCACGTCACCGACGAGATGCTCGAGGAGCGGATCGCGGAGATCGCGGCCTTCAAGGGCCCGAAGGGATTTCGCCTGCTCGCCGGCAGCGAGGTCAACATCGGCACAAAGGGCGAGCTCGACTACCCGGACGAGCTGCTGGCGAAGCTCGACTGGGTGATCGCCAGCGTCCACACCTCGTTCCGGATGTCGGAGAAGAACATGACCGAGCGGGTGGTCGAGGCGATCTCACACCCGCTGGTCGACTGCATCGGCCACCTCACCGGGCGCCTGCTGCTCAAGCGCGAGCCCTACGCCATCGACGTCGAGAAGGTGTTCGAGGCCGCGGCCGCCAACGGCACGATGATCGAGATCAACGGCAACCC
Source organism: uncultured Solirubrobacterales bacterium (assembly GCA_963696625.1). Lineage (GTDB taxonomy): Bacteria > Actinomycetota > Thermoleophilia > Solirubrobacterales > 70-9 > JAWVFN01. The sequence continues at coordinate 38,448 of CAVOKZ010000007.1, read as the reverse complement.
CAACCGCCGCGACCTCTCCGACCGCCACGCGCGGCTCGCGGCGGCCGCCGGGGTAAAGATCTGCCTCAACACCGACGCCCACCGCACCGACACCCTCGACAACATGCGCTATGCCGTTGCGACCGCGCGCCGCGCCTGGCTCGAGCCGAAAAACGTGGCCAACACCCGCACCTGGGCGCAGTTCTCGAAGCTGCGCAAGCGGATGACATAAGCCGCGCCTCCTCCGCTTCGCGTCCGGGGGCGCCGGTCGAGGGCTCTCCCGGAATGGCCCTTCTCGGCGCATCTAGCTGAGGTCTTCTGGGAGCGGGACCTCCTGCGGCGGCGCTCCCTCGGTCTGCTCCCAGGACGTGAACGCCTCGCCGTCGCGGCCGGCGTGCTCGCCGGAGCCGCCGAGCGCCAGCATCCTCAGTGGATCCGGGCCGCGGTTGACGAGCTGGCGGCGGACCTGCGGCGCGACGCGGATCATGTCGCCGACCTCGAGCTTCTCCTCCTCCCCCTCGACCAGCAGGCTGAGCGTGCCCTCGAGCACGATGTAGACCTCCTCCTGCTCGGCGTGCCGGTGGATCCGCCCGCGCTGGCCGGGGGCGAGGATCAGCTGGTTGAAACCGAACGAGGTGACGCCGAGCCGGCGCCGCAGCGGAACGAAGCGCTCGCCGGCGCCGGCGTCGAGACTCGCTCGCGTCGTACCTTCCTCCATCGCCGCAAGCCTAGGCCGCCGCCGGGGGCGGCGGTGGGTGCCCGGCGGGATCGCGGTCGCGGCCGAGGCCCGGCGTGCGGACCAGCGTCAGCGGCGACAGCGCCGAGCCGGGCTCGACGTAGAAGCGGACGCCGTCGCGTTCCTCGACCGCGGTGACGGCGGCTTCGCGCCGGCGCCAGGCCAGGGCGACGAAGATCGCATAGCCGGCGCCGACCGCAGAGACGCCGGGGAAGACGAGACCGACACCGCCGACGGCCACGGCATAGAGACCGATCGGCCAGAGGCGGCCGAGCGCGACCCGGGCCGGGTCGTTGCTGGGCAGCGTCGGCGTCGTGCGGGCGCCGGCAAGGACCTCGCGGACAGCCTCGGCGGCGCGGGCGCTGCGGCCGAGCACGAGGCCGCCGATCGCGGCGATCGACCACCAGGCGCCGGCGACGATCACGGTCGTCGTGTCGCTGTCGGCCTGCGCGGCGACGATCGTGACCAGGGCGAGGACCGTCGCCGCACCGGCGGCGAGCAGGACAGTGAGCCGCAAGAGGTCGCAGAAGGTCATGCGGCGAGGTGCTCGAGGACCTCGGCGAATGCCTCCGGTCCGGGAATGACGAGATCCGCCTCCGCAGCCACCTGCGGAGGCGCCTCCTCGGAGGCGATCGCGATCCGCGCCACGGTGCGCAGGTGCTGTGCGTCGCGCAGCTCGCCGAGGGCGCGGAACGCGTCGACGTCGGTGGAGTCGTCACCGGCGTAGAGGGCGGCGTCGATGTCGCGGCTGCCGAGCAGCGAGATCAGCGCCCGGCCCTTGTCGATCGAGACGTCGGGGCGGATCTCGAGCGCCATCCGCCCACGGTGGGGAACGAGTCCTCTCCACTCGGCGTCGTTGGCGATCTCGCTCGCCCAGGCCTCGGCCTCGCCCTCGTTCGCGGCCCCGCGCCAGTGCAGGGCGACGATCGCCCCCTTGTCCTCGATCCGGATCCCTCGGTCGGAGATCTCACGCTCGGGGATCCCGGTGACGAATGCCCATGCGTCGCCCTCGTGGCCGTTGAGCAGCGGATCGGGCCTGGGCTCCTCCTCGCCCGGCATCAGCAGCTCGAATCCGTGGTTCCCCGAGTAGGCGAGCTGATCGAGGCCGACGAGACGGCGGGCGTCGATCGCGCGCCGGCCCGAGATCGCGCCGACCAGCGCGTAGCGCGCCGCCACCGCCGCGAGCAGCTCGCGGGTCCGCTCGGGAACCTCCGCCTCCTCGTGGCGCTCGACGATCGGGGCGATCGTGCCGTCGACGTCGGTGAGGATCGCGGCCTTCTCGGGCCGCTCGCGCAGGGGCGCGAGCAGCTCGCTGAGCTTGTCGGTGACGTCCGCCAAGGGGCGTCTAGTATCGCCGCCCATGCCCTCGGAGAAGCTCCATGCCGCGCGACCACCTACTTAAGCTTGCCGTGATCGGCACCGCCGCGGGCGCGTTCAGCGGCATGTTCGGCGTCGGCGGCGGAACCGTGATCGTGCCGTTGCTGATCCTCTGGCTTGCCTACGGCGGGCGCGAGGCGACCGGCACGAGCATGGCCGCGATCATCGTGATCGCCGCGCTGGCGGCGGGCCTTCAAGCCGCCCACGGGAACGTCAACGCCGGAAACGCGGCGCTGGTCGCGATCCCGGCGCTCGGCGGCGCCGTGGCCGGGACCGCGCTCCAGCAGCGGCTGCCCGAGAAGGCCGTGTCGCTGATCTTCGCGGCGCTGCTGATCGTGATCGCGGTCGAGCTGGTGATCGGGTGAGCGACATCCTGACGATGCTCATGGGGTTCGCGGGGGGGCTCGCCGGCGGGCTGCTCGGAATCGGCGGCGGCATCCTCTTCGTCCCGGCGCTGACGATCTTCCAGGACCAGAGCCAGCTCGACGCCGAGGCGACGTCGCTGCTGGCGATCGTCCCGGTCGCGCTGGTCGCGGTCTGGCGCCAGAAGGGCTACGGCAACGTGCGCCTGCGCGAGGGGCTCGTGATCGGAGCCCTGTCGCCGATCGGGGTGCTGATCGGGGTCGAGGCATCGAACGCGGTCAGCCAGCGCACGCTCGAGCTCTCGTTCGCGGCCCTGCTCGTGTTCATCGCGGTCCGCCTCGTCAGGGGGTCGCTACGGCCGACGAGCTGAAGATCGACGCGACGCTCTCGATCCCCCTGGCCGAGGTCGAGCTGCGCGCGAGCCGCTCCTCCGGCCCCGGGGGCCAGCACGCCAACGTGACCGAGTCGCGGATCGAGGCCGTGTTCGACGTCGTCGAGTCGCGGACCCTGAGCGACGAGCAGCGCGACCGCCTGCTCAACCGCCTCGGCGCCCGCGTAGACGCCGTCGCCCAGGACGCCCGCTCGCAGGCCCGCAACCGCGAGCTGGCGCTCGAGCGCCTCGCCGAGAAGATCGCGACCGGGCTGCAGGTCGAGCGCGAGCGGCGGCCGACGCGGCCGACGCGATCGTCGCGCGAGAAGCGCCTCGAGTCGAAGCGAAGGCGCTCGCAGACCAAGCGCCGGCGCGGCGGCCCGGGCCCCGGAGACTGGGATTGAGGAAAAAGGTCAAGGTCGGGCGACCGTGAGCCGATAGGTATTTGGATGTCGGGAACGAAGAGAGTCGGCCTTGCGATTGCCCTCAGCGCGGTCGGGCTGATGGCGAGTGCGGGCGCGGCCCTCGGCGCAGGGCCCTACTACGCGTCGCCGACGGGTTCCGGCACCGATTGCACGATCGGCTCGCCGTGTCAGCTGAACCAGGCCGTGCAGAGCCCGGGAACCGCCGCGACGGTTCTGCTGGCCGATGGGACGCACACCCTGAGCGCCCAGCTGGACGTACCCCCGGGTTGGACGATCCAGCCGCAGACCCCGGGTACCCGCCCCATGATCGCCAACGCGAGCGGACACCAGATCTCGCTCACCGACGCGACGACGACGATCCAGGACGTTCGCATCGACACGACCGACGTCGGCTCGGCGGCCTGGGCCCTGAGCCTGGACCCCGGCGTGGCGAGGCGGGTCGAGGTCTTCGCACAGGGGCCCAGTTCGCCGTTCGGGGCGCTCGCGGCAGACGGCGCCGAGCTCAGCGACAGCGTCGTCTGGGTCCAGGGCCCGGACAACCCGCAGGGGATCGCCATCGGCGGTACCGGCGCGACGCTTCGCAACAACACGATCGTGGCCAGCGGCGGACCCAATTCGATCGGCCTGTTCACCAGCCCCGGCTATAACGATAGCGGTGGCCCGGCAAGCGCGGCGGTCGTGATCCAGAACTCGATCATCCGCGGCGACACAAACTCGCTCCACGCGACCGGGAGCGCGCAGTACCAGATCTCGTTCTACGTGGCCTACTCTAACTACGCGAACAACTTCATCAGCGGTTCTGCGACCGTGTACGACTTCGGCGGCAACCAGACGACCTCGCTGCCGCTGTTCGTCAACGCCGGCGCCGGCGACTTTCACGAGCTGGCAGGCTCGCCAACCGTGGACGCCGGCGTGGTCTTCGGCGGCCTCAGCCTCACCGACCTCTTCGGCGCCGACCGCTGCCAGGGCACCGCGCCCGACATCGGCGCGGCCGAGTTCACGCAGGGCCCCTGTCCCCTCTCCAGCGCGCCGGTGGTCGCCGCCTCGACCTACGCGGGGCACACGAGCATCTCCGGCACCAGCGCCGAGGTGGCGGGGAGCTTGATCGAGGTGCGTATCAACGGCGTCGTTGCCGGAAGTACCATCGTCGCCGCGGGCGGTGCCTGGACCCAGGCGGTATCGGCGCCGCTCGTCGCCGGCCAGTCGGTGACCGCCCGGGCGGCTGCTCCGTTGAAGAACTGGAGCGCCCTCTCGGCCCCGGTGGCGGTCACCGTCGCGCCGCCGCCACCGGTTACCCCGGCGCCCGCGCCGGCGCCGGCGCCCAATGCCGCCGCACCCGCCCCCTTCGACCTCGCCGCGGCGCTCAAGCGCTGCAAGAAGAAGCGCGCCAAGCCCGGCCGCAAGAAGTGCGTGAAGCGCGCCAAGGCCCGCGCCCGCGCCTAGTCGTCCTAGAGGCCGTGCTCGAGCGCGCCCTTGACGCTCGCGTCGAGCGCGTTCAAGCGATGGAGCGCCAGCGCCTCGGGGCTGCCGAAGCCCTGGCCGGGGCCGCGAGCGGCGCCCGACTGCGGCGCGGGGCCGTGGTGGGAGATGACGCAGTGAAGGAGCGCGGCGCGGCGATCGGCTGTGAGGCCGCCCGAGGCGCCGCCGACCAGCTCGGCGCCGATCGCCAGGTGGCCGAGCAGCTCGCCCTCCTCGGTGAGGCCGAACTCGGCGCCGTAGGTGAACTCGCGGACCTTGCCGATGTCGTGGAGCAGCGCCGCGGCCATCAGCAGGTCGGAGTCGAGCTTCGGGTGCAGGATGCAGGTCTCGCCGACCAGGGTCGCGACGGCGACGGTGTGCTCGAGCAGACCGCCGAGGTAGGCGTGGTGGCCGGCCCGCGTGCACGGCGCCCGCCGGAACTCCTCGGCGACCTCGCCGCCGAAGAGCAGCTCGGCGACGACCCCACGCAGGGGTTCGTCGTGGACCTCACGCGTCAGGTGCTCGAGAAATCCCTCCAGCTCCTCGCGGTCGCGGTAGGCGGCGGGCAGAAAGCGGCCCGGCTCGGCGTCGTCGACGGCCTCGAGGTCCTCGATCTCGGCCGTGAGCTTCCCGCGAAAGCGCTCGACCCGGCCGCGCACGCGGATCGGATCGCCGCGCTCGAAGCGCCCGGCAACCCGGTCGGCCTCCTTGAACACGCGGGCCGTGATCGACCCGGTGCGGTCGCGCAGCTCGAGCGCCAGGTAGACCGAGCCGTTGCGCGCCGTGAGCCGGTCCTTGCGCGAGCAGGCGTAGACGCCCTCGAACCGCTGCCCCGGGCGCAGCTCGGCGATCGCCGGCTCGCGGGTCTCGTCAACCACCTTCAGCGCACGTGCTGCCTCCATGCTCCCGATGTTTGCGCCGAGCCCGGACGTGAAGGGCGATGCGCCTCACCGGGTACCCTCGCCACATGGACCCGATCATCTGGGAGCAGGAGCCCCCGAAGCTCCGTTCGCCCGTCCTCGTCTGCGCCTTTCGCGGCTGGAACGACGCAGCCGGGGCTGCGAGCACGGCGCTGAGCGCGATCGCCGACTCGCTCGACGGCGAGGTGTTCGCGCACGTCGATCCCGAGGAGTTCTTCGACTTCCAGGTCGCCCGCCCGACCGTCCACCTCGCCGAGGGCCAGACCCGCGAGATCGAGTGGCCGGGAAACAACCTGCTTTCGGCCGAGGCGCTCGGAGCCGAGCGCGATCTGGTCCTGCTCGCCGGCACCGAGCCCAACCTCAAGTGGCGCACGTTCTCGGAGGCGATCGCCGATGTCGCCGAGCAGCTCAACGTCGAGATGGTCGTCATCCTCGGCGCGCTGATCGCCGACGTCACCCACACGATGCCGGTGCCGATCACCGGCCTCGCCTCCGACGAGGATCTGGTGGACGAGCCCGGGCTGCAGCGCTCCAACTACGAAGGGCCGACCGGAATCGTCGGGGTCCTCCACGACTCCTGCAGCAAGCGCGGGATCAGCTCGGCGAGCCTCTGGGCCGCCGTGCCCCACTACGTCGCGGCGGTCCCAAACCCGAAGGCCGCGCTGGCGCTGCTGCGCCGGCTCGAGGGCCTCGTCGGAGTCGCCTTCGAGGCCGGGGGCCTCGAGCAGGAGACCGAGTCCTACGAGGCCCAGGTCTCGACCGCGGTCGAGCAGAACCCCGAGATCGCCGAGCTGGTCGAGCGCCTCGAGGCCGAGCAGGCCGAGGCGTTCGGCGAAGACGGCGAAGACGTGCCCTCAGGCGAGTCGCTCGCCCGCGACTTCGAGCGGTTCCTGCGCCAGCAGGGCGGCCAGGGCCCGCCGCCGGGCCGGCCCGACCTCTAGAGGACGAGCTGCTCGATCAGGTGGGTGAGCTCCGGCCGCAGCTTGCGGGCGGCGGCCGCCGGATCGCTGCGCGCCAGCACCCGCTCGCCGTAGCCGTCGAGGACGGCGACGACGATGCTCGCGTCCTTGCCGGGCGAGCGGCTGCCGAGGCGTTCGAGTGCGCGGGCGAACAGCCTCTGCTCGGCGTCGCACCAGCGCCAGGCCGCCTTGCGCAGGGTGGGGTCGCGGCCGGCCTCGACCCAGAGCTCGTACTCGGCGATCAGCGCGTCGCGATCGGTCGCCGCGGAGACGAGGCGGTCGGTGAGGAACTTGGCGAGTGCGGCCGGGGTCTTGATCTTCGCCAGGGCTTCGCGCTCGGCCTTGAAGCTCTCGAGCTGTGAGTCGGTGACGTACTCGAGTGTCTGCGCCAGCAGGTCCTCGCGCGACTCGAAGTAGTAGGTCGTCGCCCCGAGTGGCACCCCCGCCTCCTTGGCCACGGCGCGATGGGTCAGCCCGCTGCGCCCCGTGCGGCCCATCAGCCTCAAAGCCGCCTCGATGATCTCCTTGCGGCGTTTCTCGCCGCGGGACTCGGTCTCAGGCACCTAACCGCTACCCGCCAGGTTGAGGCCGACGACGCCGGTGATGATCACGGCGATGCTCATGATCTTGAGCGCGGTTACGGGCTCGCCGAGCGCTGTCATGCCGATCACCGCGATCGCGGCGGTCCCCACGCCGGCCCAGACCGCGTAGACAAGGCTGATCTCGAGACCCTTGACGGTGAGCGCCAGAAGCCAGATCGACAGCGCGTAGCCGCCGAGCGAGAGGAGCGTCGGCCCCGGGACGGTGTAGCCGTCGGCGTAGCGAAGTGCGACCGTCGCCCCCACCTCGGAGGAGATTGCGGCCGTCAGTAAGAGCCAGGGAGTCATAGTTGTACAAGTGTACCAGATCTGTACAGATGTACACGTTAGGCCCTCCGACGCCGGGCAGATCAGCCGGTAGTCGCACCAGCCGCAGATCTCCGGCGAGGGGCGCGGCTCGAAGTCCTGGCCCAGGATCCCCTCGCCGGCCGAGAGCACGGTGCGCTCGACCCGCTCGAGGTCGTCGGCCGAGCCGGCGACCGCGACCTTCTCGTCGTCGAGCACGTACCAGTAGGCGCCCGACTCGGCGTCGAGCTGCCAGGCCTCGCGAGCGGCGAGCCGATAGATCGCGAGCTGGAGGTCGTCCTCGAGGGCCTCGGCGGACTTGGGGGCGCCGGTCTTGTAGTCGATCAGCTCGTAGCGGCCGTCGTCGAGCTCGTCGATCCGATCGACTCGCGGAAGGCGCACACGAGGATCGGCGAGCGGAGCTTTGGTGCTTCCTGCTCCCAGACGATCGGGGCGATGGGCCGAGACTAGAGCACCCCGGGTCCCGGCCCGGCGCTCAGCTCAGCGCTTCATCCTCCCCTTGACGACGATCGTCTTCACCGAGGTCTGGCTGCCGGCCGTGATCGTGACCCGGGCCGGCACCTTGCGCTTGCTGCGGAGCAGCTTGCGCGCCTTCTTCGAGAGCTTGGTGCGGATCGTCGCGGTCTGGCCGGCGACGAGGGAGAACGTCTGCTTCTTGCCGAGCGACAGCCGCTTGCGCTTCGCGGCGGTGGCGATCTTCGCCGCCTTTGTCTTCTTCTTCGTCACCAGGGAGACGGTGTTGGTGTCGCAGTTGCTGCCGGCCGGGCAGGAGACCTGGAGGACTAGCCGCTTGCCCATCAGCTTCGCGCTCAGGACCTCGGCGATGCCCGCGGATGGCGGTAGCGGCTTCTGAAACTCGAACGCGCCGATGTCGCAGGGCCCGTTCGATCCGCCCCGCGGCAGCCCGCGCTGGTCGGACGCCGGACAGGGCGCCACGAACGGAAGCGGGCCGACATTGGTGTAGCCCGCGTCGATCGCCGGGCTACCGGCGAGCAGCGGGATTACCGGAGTCGGAAGGCCGTCCTGGGCGAGCGCCCCGATCAGCGGGTTCGGATTGAACCTGTCAGTCGTATCGTCGAAGCCGGTGCAGTTCATGTCGTCGGTGCTCAGCAGGTTGTAGCCGTAGGAGTCAAAGGTGCCGCCGGCGCACTGGTTCTGAACCGGAGCCGTGGTGCCGACCCTGTTGTCGGCGACGATCGTGTTGGCGATCCTGAACTCGCCGAACACGGTGCCGGCCGCACCGTCGGAGAGCCCGCCCCCTGTGCCGGATCCGGTGTTGTCGGAGTCCGCCGTGTTGCCGACGACTGTGCTCGAACTGATCTCGACCGTCGCATTGGAGTCGCTGATGATCCCGCCGCCGGCGTCGGGGGTGCTGTTGCCGGCGATCGTCGAATTGATGATTCCGATGAAGGCGGTGCCGGTGGCGAAGATCCCACCGCCCCCGTTCGCCACGTTGCCGCTGATCGTGCTGTTCGAGATCGAGACCGACCCTGAGCCGGCGACGACGCCGCCTCCGGCGCCTAAATTCGTGACGTTGCCCCGGATCCAGACTCGGTCGACCTCAGTCCGGCCGGGGCCGCTGGCCGCGAGCCCGCTGGTGCCGTCCGCCAGCCTCACTCCCTCGATCCGGACGGTGGTGTCCATCGGCGGCGCAGTCGCCAGCACCACGAAGGTGCCGGTCTGCCGCCTGATGGTCAGGTTCTGCTGCCCGGGACCGCTGATCGTCGTCGGCGTCGAGACCGCCGGCAGCTGGCTCTGCAGGTCGATGATCCCGGTGGTCTGGATCGGGATCTGGTCGTCCTCGACGCTGTCAACGTTGGCCGCGGTGATCGCCTCGCGCAGGGTGCAGCCTCCCGGATCGGTCGTGCACGTCCCCTCGCCCGGATCCGCGGTCGAGTTGACCGGAAAGGTGGCGGCGGCGGCCGGTGTCGCAGGGGCCAAAACGCCCAGGACCGCCAACGCGATCCCAGTCATCCGCCGCGCAAAACCTCCCCTCCTCATGGGGCAAGCTTACGCCTCCGACGCCGGGCAGATCAGCCGGTAGTCGCACCAGCCGCAGATCTCCGGCGAGGGGCGCGGCTCGAAGTCCTGGCTCAGGATCCCCTCGCCGACCGAGAGCACGGTGCGCTCGACCCGCTCGAGGTCGTCGGCCGAGCCGGCGACCGCGACCTTCTCGTCGTCGAGCACGTACCAGTAGGCGCCCGACTCGGCGTCGAGCTGCCACGCCTCGCGCGCGGCGAGCCGGTAGATCGCGAGCTGGAGGTCCTCGGCCAGCTCCTCCTCGGGCTTCGGAGCGCCGGTCTTGTAGTCGATCAGCTCGAAGCGCCCGTCGTCGAGCTCGTCGACGCGGTCGACGCGGCCGCGCAGGTGGTGGGGCCCCACCCGGAAGTCGAAGCCGCGCTCGAAGAACGCCGGGCGCGCGGTGCTCGCGCGGTGGCGCTCGTTGTAGCGGCGCAGCGCGACGACCGCGCGCTCCTTGAACTGGAGCTCGTCGTCGGAGACCCCGAACCCCGAGCGCCGCCAGGCCGCGTCGAACAGCATCATCAGGCGGTTGAGGCTCGCCTCCTCTCCCTCGGGGGTTCCCGACTGCTCGTGCTTATGGAAGCGCTCGAGCACCTGGTGGATGACGATCCCGAAGCGCTGGTTGATCGTCGTCTCCTGGGGAATCGCGAAGACGCGGCGGAACTTGTACTTGAGCGGACACGTCTGGTAGAGGTTGATGTCGGTCGCCGACAGCGCCAGCCCGTCGCCGCGGCGGGGCAGGAAGGCCTCGAGCGAGGGCTCGTCGCGGGCCGCGACGGCGTCGCGGCCGCGCCGGCGCTCGCGCTCGCCCTCGAGCAGGTACTGGTCGAGGCTCGACGAGAGCATCCCCTCGCGCTGCTCGGGCGAGACCGCCTGGCCGAGCAGCTCGTTGATCGCCGCGATCGCCTCCGCCGCGGGCTCCTCCTCGGCGCGCTGCATCAAGGCGCTCAGCTTCAGCATCTCGAGGTAGCGGACGACCGCGCGCTGGACGTCCATGTAGGTGTCGAGACGCAGCTCCGAAAGCGATCCGCCCGCCTTCCAGGCGGTCTCGAGCACCTCGTCGCGGATCATCCGGTAGGTCGAGTGCAGCCCCTCGGCGGGGCCGAAGAGCTCCTCGTCGTGGACCTCCTGTTCGGCGCCGAGCACCGTCCGCACCTCCTCGAACGGCTCGGCGGGGCGCTTGGCCCGGCCCGAGACCTGCTCGGGCCAGGAGAGGGTCAACGAGCCGCTCGCGCGGGTGATCCCGACGTAGAGCTGCCGCCTGGCCTCGTCGGTCTGCGGCACCGCGCCGGAATGGAGGCCGAGGAGATAGACGCGGTCGAACTCGAGCCCCTTGAGGGCGTCGAGCTCGAGCAGGCGCACCGCCCCGGGCGTGGGAGTCTCGGGCTCGTCCTCGGGCGGCACGCCGGCCTCGGAAACCGCGGCGAGATAGCGGACGAAGTCGCGGTTCGACCCGTTGGGCTCGCGCCGGGTCCACGCCGCGGCAAGGTCGCCCAGCCGCGAGAGGCTGACGAGGCGCTCGGCCGCCTCGGGGTGGGCCGCGAACAGGCGCTGGCGGCGGAAGCCGACCCGCTCGATCAGCCGGCGGACGAAGACGTCGGCGCGCATCTGGCCCATCGCCTTGGCCGCGGCGCGGTAGAGCTTGAGGAAGGCGGTGATCCGGTCGCGGGCCTCGGGCGGTATCTGGGGGCTCTCCAGGCCGGCCTCGAGCGCCGAGACCATGTCGAGCTTGCGGCGGCGGGCGATCGTCGTCACCCGGGCGAGGTCGACCGAGCGCATGTCGACCGGCGGGCGGGTGAGCACGCGGACCGCGGCGGCGGCGTCGGCCGGATCGGCGAGCAGCCGCAGCCAGGCGATCACGTCGCGGACCTCGGGGCGCAGGAAGAAGGCCGTCGGCCCGGCGAGCCGGTAGGGCACGCTGCGCTCCTCGAGCGCGGCGGCGACGGCGCGGGTGTCGCCGGCGCCGGGGACGGCGACGCAGATCCGCTCGGCCGCGACCACCCCCTCGGAGAGCAGAGTCTCGATCTCGCGCGCCGCAGCCTGGGCCTGGGCGCGCTCGTTGGCGCAGCGCCAGAACGAGACCGCGGCCTCGTAGGCGCCGGGCTCGCGGGGCAGATCGAGGCGGTCCCGGATCGAGGCGACCACCGCATGGGCGGCATCGGCTACGCCGCCGGCCGAGCGCAGGGGTCCCTCAAGGACAACCTCTTCGCCGCCGTCGAGGATGTCCGAGAGCCAGGCGACCGGCGCGGCGTCGCCTGCGCCTTCGCGGGCCTGGTCGGGGTCGCAGGCCGCGACCACGCTCTCGGCGCCGGCGCAGAGCAGCGAGATCATCTCCCGCGCCGCGAGCCCGGCGTCCTCGGCCTCGTCGATGACGATGTGGGGGAAGCGCTCGGCGATTGCCGCGGCGATCGCGGGGCGCTCGCGCAGGACCCGGCTCAGCTCGCAGACCAGATCGCCGGCGTCGAGCGCTCCGCAGGAGCGGACCAGCGCATCGTGGCGCGCGAAGAGCTCGGCGAACTCGCGCTCGCGCGCGGCGGCGTCGAGCTCGGCCTGTCCCTCGGCTGAGGACTCGCGCTGCTCGGCGCGGGCGGCGAACTCGGCGTGGCCGATCCCCTGGGCCTTGAGCGCGTCGATGCGCGAGATCAGCCGGGCGAGCAGCCCGGCGGGGTTGCCGCGGATCTCGTGGCGGCGCAGCGGCAGCTCGTCGAGCTTGTCGAGCAGCATCGCCAGCCGGTCGGCGGCGCCGATCGACTCGAAGAAGGGGTCCACCCCGGCCTCCTCGGCGTGCTCGCGCAGCAGCCGCTCGGCGGCGTCGCGGTGGGTGTGCACCGCAAGCTCCTCGAACGAGCCCTCGATCAGCGCCTCGGCCCGCGCCCGGATCCGCTCGGCCGACGCGTGCCCGTGGCTGAGCGAGAGCACGCGCTCGCCGCGCTCGGTGAGCCGTGCCAGCCGCCGCGCCAGGGTCTCGGTGCGGCCGGATCCGGCGACTCCGAGCAACAGCAGGCGCCCGGCCCCGTGGCCGGCTGCCCGGTGCTGCGATTCGGTCAGCCCTTCGAGGGCGCGGTCGGGTTGGTCTTCGCCCATCTCGATTCAGGCTAGTAAATGGCCCCGAGGTCGCCCGCGGATTGCGCGGGTAGTCTCAACTGATGACCGCAAATGGCGAGAACGACGCGTGGCTCGAGCTCTGCCGCCGCGCCGTCGAGGCCCAGAAGGCGATCTTCGCCGAGCACGTCGGGGTCGAGGCGCGCACCGTCTATGACGGCGTCGGCGAGGGGGGCGACCACACCCTCGTGATCGACCGCGAGTGCGAGGACGCCGTGTTCGAGCTGCTGGGGGCCCACCACGAGACCGGCGCCACGTTCACCGCGATCTCCGAGGAGCGGGGCGAGGTCGCCTTCGGCGACGGACCCACGCGCGTCGTGATCGACCCGATCGACGGCTCGCTCAACGCCCGGCGCACGCTTCCCTCCCATTGCCTCAGCGTCGGCGTCGCCGCCGGCGACTCGATGGCCGACGTCGACTTCGCCTACATCTACGACTTCGGCGCCGGTGAGGAGTTCGCCGCCACCCGCGGCGGCGGCGCGACCGTCAACGGCACGGCGCTGCATGTCGCGCAGGGAGCGGGCCTCGAGATCGTCGGCTTCGAAGGCGCCAAGCCCGAGCGCGCGATCCCCGCCCTCGAACGGCTCGCCGGCAGCGTCTACCGCCTGCGCGTCGTCGGCGCGATCGCGATCTCCGTCTCCTACGTGGCCGCCGGGCGCTTCGACGGGATGATCTCCCTGACCCCCTGCCGCTCCGTCGACGCCGCCGCGACCCAGCTGATCGCCAGGGAAGCCGGCGCACAGGTCCAGTTCGGCGAGGGACCCCTGGAAGACGCCCCCCTCTCGCTCGATGCTCGCTACCCGATCGCCGCGGCTCGCACCACCGAGGACTTGGGCCTCTTGCTCGAAGCCCAGCGCGCCGTCCCTTCCTAGGCCGGCCGATAAGGGCCATTCAGGGAGAGCCCTCCACCGCCGCCCCCGGACGCGAAGCGGAGGAGGCGGCGGTTGATGGAGGCGGCGGGTGATGTGTAACTCCCCTACGGCTCCGGTTTACACAAACACACGTTCGGTGCTATCTTTCCGAATGAGCTTAGAAGTAATAAGACACGGTGTAAGCAAACCCAAAGGGGTTGAGAAGTCAGATGTCGATCTTCAATCAGTCGAAGAATGGAACCGAAGCCGTAGCGCCCGAGCCGAGCACGGACGTCGAGAAGGCCGTCCATGTCGCCCTGGGCATCCCCGCCGCAGTCGCTGACGTCGTCAACGACGCCGTCGAGCGCTGGACCGACTCCGACCAGCGCGACAGGGATCTCCAGACCCTGCGCGAGCAGCTCGACAAGGCGATTGCCGTCGCCGAGAAGAAGGGCGCCGAGATTCGCGAGCAGCTCCCGACCCAGGTCGATAAGAGCCTCAAGGTCGTCGAACAGCGCGGCGACGAGGTTCGCAAGCAGGCCGTCGAGCAGGCTCGCGCCACCCGCGAGCGCGTCGAGCCGACGCTCCGCAAGGTCGGCGACCAGGCCCGCACCCGCGGCCAGAAGCTGAGCGACACGACTCAGGAGCAGGTCGCCCGGGTCCGCAAGCAGCTGGCTTAGCACCGCTTAGCGCCGGGTCCTCGGAGAGGGCGCCCGGTGAGATCTGCTCGCCTTATACCTCGCGAGCAGTGGCAGCAACCTCTCCTCCCTCGAGAAGCCGGCCCTGGGCCGGCTTCTCGTATTCACGAGGCCCGCATGCCCTCGGCTTCGCCTGCGGGCATAGGGGCGCAAGGCAACTCTGAGACAATGCGACCCATGCCAACACGCGAACAGATCAACGAAAAGCTTTCCGCGGTCATCGACCCCGAGCTGCGCAAGAACATCGTCGAGCTCGGCATGGTGCGATCGATCGAGATCTCAGACGACGGTCGGGTCGAAGTCGTGGTCTCGCTGACCACCCCGGGCTGCCCGATCCGCAACCACTTCCAGGAGGCCGTCGTCAAGCAGGTCTCCGAGCTCGAGGGCGTGAACCAGGTCGAGGTCGGCTTCGACGTCCTCTCCGACTCCGAGAAGGGCGAGCTCCAGCAGAAGCTCGGACGCGGCCGCCTCCCCGAGGGCGCCCTGGCCCAGGTCAAGAACGTGATCTGCGTCGCCTCCGGCAAGGGCGGGGTCGGCAAGTCGACGATGACCGCCAACCTCGCCGCGGCGCTGACGACCGAGGGCAAGACCGCCGGGGCGCTCGACTGCGACGTCTACGGCTACTCGATCCCGCGCATGCTCGGCATCAACCGCAAGCCCGAGGTCTCGCCGCAGAAGAAGATCATCCCGCCGGTCGCCCCCTCGGGCCCGAAGACGATGTCGATCGGCTACTTCGTCGACGAGAACGCCGCCGTCGTGTGGCGCGGCCCGATGCTGCACAAGGCGATCCAGCAGTTCCTCGAGGACGTCGACTGGGGCGAGCTCGACTACCTGCTGCTCGACCTGCCGCCCGGCACCGGCGACGTCTCGATGACGCTCTCCCAGCTGCTGCCGCAGGCGAAGGTCCTGCTGGTCACGACGCCGCAGCCGGCGGCCCAGACCGTCGCCCAGCGCGCCGCGCAGATGGCGGCGAAGGTCGATCTCGAGATGCTCGGCGTGATCGAGAACATGTCCGCCTTCACCGGGCCCGACGGCGAGCGCGTGGCGATCTTCGGCGAGGGCGGCGGGCAGCTGCTCGCCGACGAGCTCGACATACCCCTGCTCGGCAAGGTGCCGCTCTCGAGCGAGCTGCGCGAGCACGCCGATGCCGGCGTGCCGCTCGCGACCGCGATCCCGAACAACCCCGCGGCTCAGGCCATCCGCGAGGCGGCCCGGGGCATCATCGCCTCCACCCCCATCGAACTGCCAGTAATGCAATCCCCATCGCCGGCACCAGCGCCGGCGCCCGCGACGAGCGGGACGGCGCTGCCGATGGTGCAGTAGCGCCGGGCCGGGTCAGCCGGCGTTGGCGAAGTACTTCGCGTTGATCTCGACGTACTTGGACCACTCGGCGGGGAGCTGGTCCTCGGCGAAACAGGCATCGACGGGGCAGGCCTCTACGCAGGCATCGCAGTCGATGCACTCATCGGGATCGATGAAAAGCTGCTCGGAGTCAGCGTAGCCGGGCTCGTCAGGCGTCGGGTGGATGCAGTCCACCGGGCAGACCTCGACGCACGAGTTGTCCTTTTCTCCGATGCACGGTTCGGCGATGATGTAAGCCATAGCGAGCGCACATAATACGGAACGCCGCACACATGGTCTGGGCGCGCGCGGGGCGCAGTTAGCAAAAACGAGCGCGATGGTCGAGCTTCGACACCCGTGCCCATGACGGCGGGGCAGGTCGAGCCTGGCAAGGACGCAGGGAGGCCGAATAGTGGTGACTATTCGGCCGACTGAGGACGCCGCCAGGCGAAGGCATGCGGCGTCGTCATGGGTGCGGGGGTCGGAGGTCGACCATCTCGGTCTACAGTGAGCGCGTGATCCTTCTGACAGGGGCCACCGGGCTCGTCGGCCACGAGCTGCTGCCGATGCTCGTCGACTCCGACGAGCGCGTCCGCGCGCTCGTGCGCGACCCGCGGGGCCTCGGTCCCCACCGCGTGCGGGTCCAGATCGCGCTCGGCGATCTCGCCGACCCGTTCTCGCTGCGCAACGCGATGCGCGGGGTGAAGACGGTGGTCCACCTGGCGGCGACGATCCGCGACCAGCCGCGCGGGGCGATCGAGGAGCTCAACGGCCTCGCGACGCTGCGGCTGCTGCAGGCGGCCGAACGCGCCGGGGTCGAGCGCTTCGTCTTCTTCTCGGCGCTCGGCGCCTCGCCGATCCGGCGCACGCGCTTCTTCCGATCGAAAGCGGTGGCCGAGGAGGCGGTCGCCGACTCCGATATCCCCTCGACGGTCTTCGCGCCCTCGATCGTCTACGCGCCGGGCGACCCCTGGGTGCACCTGATGGAGCGCCTCGCCGCGCTGCCGGTGCTGCCGATCGCCGGCGCGGGCGACGCCAGCTACCAGCCGATCGCCTCCCGCGACGTCGCCAGCTGCGTCGCGGCCTCGCTCGACGGGCGCGGCGGTGAGCCGCGCTACGAGCTCGCCGGGCCCGACACGCTCAGCTACGACCAGATCGCCGCGATCGTCGCCCGCGCCGCGGGCAGGCCGCGGCCGCTTCTGCACTTCCCCGAGCCGGTGGTCAAGGCCGGGCTGCGCGCCGCCGAGCTCTTCGCCGGCGACAGGGTCTTCGCCACCTGGGAGGAGGCGGAGCTGATGGAGGTCCCGATGACGACGCCGCGCGGAACCGAGGACGCCGAGAGCCTCGGGGTCAAGCCGGTGCCGATGTCGGACGTCCTCGCTTCCTGATCCGTACACGCAAGGAGGCCCGGCTTGCGCCGGGCCTCTTTGAACCTCACTCGCCGCAGGCGGCCCCGGACGCGAAGCGGAGGAGCCGCCGGTGATGGGGGCGATTACATCATCCCGTACATAGACTCTGATACTGCCACCGGTCTGCCGCTTCTGGCATACTTGCGGCAGAGTCATTCTGAAGATCTGAAAGGAGCTGCCTGCATGAGTCCAACGGCTGTCGCTGAGACGACAGGTCGCGACGAAACGGTCGATCTCGAGCTTGATCAGCTCGGGGATCGCTTGGGCGAGGTGCGCCTGGCGGATCCTCAGGAAATCCTGGGTAGCAAGGTGCTCGAGGACCTCCGAAATAGGGTCGTTCATGGAGACCGGGTCTTTGCGGATCCACTTCTACGAGGCGAGCTCGCCACTTTCCTGCTCCAGCTCGACGAGGCTACGCGAGACCGGGATCAAGATCGAGTCGTCCTGGTCCTGGCCTCAATTGAAGAGGCTCTCCGGCGCGCGGCAAGGCGGGAAGATCGGGTCACTTTCGACGAAAGGCCGGATCGGGCAATCCAGTACGCACTGGAGCAACTCAAAGGTCTGACCTCAGATGAGATCGCTCCCCTCTTCGGGACAAGCGCACGGACCGTGCGTAGTTGGCAACACGATCCACCCAAAAACCCCCAGGTAGATACTGGCCGAGTCACGTCAGTCGCACAGGTGCTCTACGACATAGCGCCGTCGTTGACTCCACGAGGCGCTTTGCGTTGGTTCTACCGGGAGAGAACCCAGCTTGACGGTCAGACACCGCTTTCTCTTTTGGATCGACCGACCGACCGAGAGCGCCTCCGCCAACTCGCGCGTCTAAACCGCGGGCAGGGTGCGTAGCAAGCCGGAGAAGGCTGTACGCGAAGAGGTCTATTTCCGTCAGACCTCACCATTACACGCTCCCCTTTGGCACCTTCCATCTCCCATCCAGCCTGCATACCAGCCGGAGCATCGCTTCAACGAGGAGAGCCTTGAGTACGTCCAGTACTTTGCCAGCAACCCAGAGGCTGCTTGGGCCGAGCACATTCGCGCTGAGGAATTGCACGAGCCGGAGGACCTACTTGAGCTACGCAGGGCGATCTACGCCTTTTCGATTTCCGAGCACACGATCGCCGACCTGTCGGATCTCGACAAAGCGGAGAGGTGCGAGGCCGGTCTCGCCGAGGCACTGGTCGGCGACGGTCACGGGGATCTAGACCGCTGCAGGGAGTTGGCTCTCGAGCTCAGAGATGCTGGTTACCGGGGCCTACTGGCTCCAAGCGCCGCGCTACCGGGAGCCACGACGCTCGCCTTGTTCGGCCCGAGGGCAGAATTGCTCGTCGACCAGCTGCCCGCAGGGACGGGGGCCGGATTCAGGGCGTCGACCACGATCCCATGTGTACGAATCGCCATCGGGGCACCGGCGTCGACACCGCCGGATGCAACACAGCTGTTGAGCAAGATCCGACACCACGGAGAAGATCACTCGGTTTTACAAGCCTGGCTCAAGCAGAAGGGCTGAGACAAACAAGGGGCCCGGCGCAAGCCGGGCCCCTCTCAAAGCAACTCGCCTGTCAGGGCGATTACATCATCCCGCCCATGTCGGGCATGCCGCCGCCGGGCATCCCGCCGCCGGCGCCGTCCTTCTCGGGCGGCTCGGCGACGATCGCCTCGGTGGTGAGGATGTTCTTGGCGATCGAGGCCGCGTTCTGCAGGGCAGAGCGCGTGACCATCGTCGGGTCGATGACCCCGTCGGCGACCAGGTCGCCGTAGTCGCCGGTCGAGGCGTTGAGGCCCTCGCCCGGCTTGAGGCCGCGGATCTTCTCGATCACGACCGAGCCCTCGAAGCCCGAGTTCTCGGCGATCTGCCGGATCGGCTCTTCGAGCGACTTCTTGATGATGCCGGCGCCAGTGCGCTCGTCGTCATCGGTGTACTTGTCGAGGTCGATCGAGCCCTGGGCGTTGAGCAGCGCTACGCCGCCACCCGGGACGATGCCCTCCTCGAGCGCCGCGCGGGTCGCCTGGAGGGCGTCCTCGACGCGGTGCTTCTTCTCCTTCATCTCGGTCTCGGTCGCGGCTCCGACCTTGACGACCGCGACGCCGCCGGCGAGCTTCGCCAGCCGCTCCTGCAGCTTCTCGCGGTCGAAATCGGAGTCGGTCGAGTCGACCTCGGACTTGATCTGCTTGATCCGGCCCTTGATCTCCTCGGCCTTGCCGCCGCCGTCGATGATCGTCGCCGTGTCCTTGGAGACGACGACGCGGCGGGCGGTGCCGAGCTGGTCGATCTGGGTGTTCTCCAGCTTCAGACCCATCTCCTCGGTGATCACGTCGCCGCCGGTGAGGATGCCGATGTCCTCGAGCATCCGCTTGCGGCGGTCGCCGAACCCGGGCGCCTTGACGGCGACACCGGTGAACGTGCCACGCAGCTTGTTGACGATCAGCGTGGCGAGGGCCTCGCCCTCGATGTCCTCGGCGATGATCAGCAACGGCTTGCCGCCCTGCATCACCGACTCGAGCACCGGCAGCATGTCGCGCACGTTGCCGATCTTCTGGTTGGCGATGAGGATGTACGGGTCCTCGAGTACGGCCTCCATGCGGTCCTGGTCGGTGACCATGTAGGGCGAGATGTAGCCCTTGTCGAACTGCATGCCTTCGGTGAACTCCAGCTCCATGCCGAAGGTCTGGCCTTCCTCGACGTTGACGACGCCGTCCTTGCCGACCTTGTCGATCGCGTCGGCGATGATGTTGCCGATCTCCTCGTCAGCCGCCGAGATCTCGGCGACGCGGGCGATCTGCTCCTTGCCGCCGACGTCCTTCGACTGCTTCGACTTCAGCTGATCGACGACCTGATCGACCGCCGTCTCGATGCCCTTGCGGAGCCCGAGCGGGTTGGCGCCGGCCGCGACGTTCTTGAGGCCGTGGCGGACGATCGTCTGGGCCAGCAGCGTCGCCGTGGTGGTGCCGTCGCCGGCGACGTCGTTGGTCGCCGTGGCGACCTCGCGAACGAGCTGGGCGCCCTGGTTGGCGAACACGTCCTCGATCTCGATCTCACGGGCGATGGTGACGCCGTCGTTGGTGATCGTCGGAGCGCCGAACTTCTTGTCGAGGACTACGTAGCGCCCCTTGGGGCCGAGGGTCACCTTGACCGCGTCGGCGACCGAGTCGACGCCGGTCTGCAGGGCAGTGCGCGCCTCCTCGTCGTACTTCAGTTCCTTGAAAGCCATTTTCCTTTTCTCCTAGTTCCTAGATTCCTTGGGGTTCTACTTCTCGACCTTGGCCAGCACGTCGGACTCGCGGAGGACGAGGACTTCGTCGCCCTCGACCGTGATCTCGGTGCCGCCGTACTTGCTGTACAGCACCTCGTCGCCCGCCTCGACGTCCATCGGACGGCGCTTGCCGTCCTCGTCGATGGCGCCGTCTCCGACGGCCACAACCTTGCCGCGCTGCGGCTTCTCTTGGGCGGTGTCGGGGAGGACGATTCCGCTGGCGGTCGTCTGCTCCTCCTCTGATGCCTCGACGATCAAGCGATCGCCCAGGGGCTTCAACTTCATGCGTTACCTCCGTCTTGCGTCGGTTTCTCTTCAAGTCGCACCGGGGACAGACTGAAGTCTGTCCCCGGCCAAGCCTTCTCTCGATCGCCGGGGAACCGGCTCGCTTGGCACTCTAGGTGCGTGAGTGCCAACGAGTGTGAAATATAGGGGAACGGAGGCGCCGGCAGAGGCCGCCGGGTCGCTGGTCGCTAGTCGCTAGTCGCTGGCCAGGAGGTCGCAGCCGAGCAGCTTGGCCAGGCCCTCGCCGCCGTTGCGCATCACGTGGTCGTGGTTGACCGCAAACACCGGGCGGGCGACCGGGGCCAGGAGGTTCATCCAGGCCCGCGAGGTGCTCACGTTCCACTCGTAGAGGACGGCGGTGACCCCGTCCTCCTCGAACAGCCGCCAGCGGCCGACGCCGGTCAGCTCGCCGCTCGCGTCGCCCTCGAGCAGGTGGGGCTCTTCGACCTTCGTCGTGCGCACGAAGAACTCGAGCTTGTAGGGGAGCTTCGACTTCCAGACGTAGCGGCCGTACTGGCCGACGCCGCCCGCCTCCCCCTGCTCTAGCTTCTCGGCCTCGAGCACGCCCTTCCACCACTCGGGCCAGCGCTCGGAGTCGTAGATCGCGTCCCAGACCGGCTGCCGAGGGGACTCGAGCAGCCAGGTGGTGAGGAAGCGGTACTCGGCCACGGCCTGCCCAGCGGCTAGTTCTGCGAGGGCGGCAGGTTGCCGCCGCCGAACTGGGGCGCCGCGCTCGGGCGCTCGATGATCTGCGAGAAGCGGATCACGGTCACGGTGTCCTCCTCGGCGACGGGCCGCCCGTAGATCTGCTCGAGGAAGTGCGCCGTCTCCTCGATGCGGCGGAACTCGGGGTTGTCGTGCTCGATGTCGCGCGGGCTGAGGTCCTTGAACATCTTCACCTCGACGTCCTCGATCACCGCCGAGAAGATCTTCTCGCGGGGGCTGTTGGTGAAGCCGATCGTGACCCAGACGATCTGGCCGCGCTTGTACTTGCGCGACTTGTCGCCGAGGCGAATCGTCGCGGTCTTGCGGCCGCGCTTGAGCTGATCGACGAACAGCGCCGAGTAGAAGTTGAGGGCGAAGAGGCTGTTGATGGCGCGAGCCTACGTGACGCAGGCACAAGAAGTAGCCAGCCCGTAGGAGCTGCGCTAAAGCCGCCCGCCGGGCGGACGACAACCAGAAGGTGACGTCGCATTCCCTGCGCGGGATTCTCCTCGGCCTGACACTGGTCGCATGCCTGGCTGCGGCGGCGCCGGCGAGCGCCAAGTGCGGGGGCAAGAAGCCGACGATCAAGGTCGAAAAGAAGGACCGCAAGGTGAAGGGGACCCCGGGCAGCGACGTGATCGACACCGGCGGAGGCAGGGAGAAGGTCAGCGGCCTCGGCGGCG
The DNA here is from genome assembly GCA_963696625.1 of uncultured Solirubrobacterales bacterium. Taxonomy (GTDB): domain Bacteria; phylum Actinomycetota; class Thermoleophilia; order Solirubrobacterales; family 70-9; genus JAWVFN01. The sequence continues at coordinate 16,606 of CAVOKZ010000007.1, read as the reverse complement.
ACGACATCATCTGCGGCGGCAAGGGCAGTGATCGGATCTCCGGGGGCGCAGGGGACGACCAGATCTTCGGCGGCGGCGGCGGCGATCAGATATCCGCGGGAGACGGCAACGACTTCATCGACGGCCAGAAGGGCTCCGACAAGGGCTCGGGCGACGCCGGCGACGACACGATCCTCGGCAACTCGGGCTCGGAGACGATGGGCGGCGGCGAGGGCAACGACACGCTGCTCGGCGGCGACGGCTCCGACAGCTTCGACGGCGGGCCCGGCGGCGACAATCTCAACGGCGAGCGCGGCGGCGACACGCTTCACGGCGGCGAGGGTGCGGACACGATCGAGGGTGAGCGTGACAACGACACGGTCTTCGGCGACGGGGGGTCCGGCGACAACGTCGACGGCGGGCTCGGCGACGACACGGTCGACGGCGGCCCGGGCGACCGCGATCTCGCGGCGGGCGGCCTCGGCAACGACACCGTCAGCGGCGGCGCCGGCGACCAGGACTCGGTACGCGGCGACATCGGCGGAGACGACGTCGACGGCGGTCCGGGCGCGCAGGACATCGCCTCGTTCGTCGCCGCGACGCCGCTCGGGGGCGGCTCCGAGGGCGTCACCGTCAACCTCGCCGTCGGTCAGTCCAAGGGAGACGGCACCGACAACCTCAAGGGCGTCGAGGACGTGATCGGCTCGGCCTATGACGACAAGCTCACCGGCGACTCGCACGCCAACCGCCTCGACGGTAACGCCGGCAACGACACGATCGACGCCGGCGGGCCTTCGGGCGGAAACGACGGCGAGCTGATCATCGGCGGGGCCGGCAGCGACACCTGCGTCGGTGCGGCCCAGCTGATCTCGTGCGGCGTCACCGCGCCTTGCCTCATGACCTGCGTCGCCCTCGACCAGCGCCTCGACGGCTCGGCGAATCTCAGCGTCACCGGCTCCGGCCTCGCCAACGAGATCAAGGTCGCTTACAGCGGCGGCGCCTACGTGATCGGCGACGGCGGCCTGCCGGTGCTGGACGTCGGCGGCACGTGCAAGCCGGCGGGCCTCGGGCAGAGCTGCGCCGGTCCCCCGGATCTGGGCGCGATGGTGATCAGCGCCGGGACCGGCGACGATTCGGTGGAGATCGCGGCGAGCGTCCCGGCGACGTCCCCCGCCAAGATCAACGGCGGCGACGGCAGCGACAACCTCCAGGGCGGGGCCGGCAACGATCTGATCGACGCGGGGAACACGGGCAACGACACGCTGCTCGGCGGCGACGGCGAGGACGGGCTGACCTCCCGCTACGGCAGGGACGTCGTTCGCGGCCAGGGCGGCGACGATCTGGTCGAGACGACCGCGCCCTGCGACGGCACGATCCTCGACGGTGGCCCCGGCGAGGACAATGCCTCGTTCGCGCCGGCCCTCGGCTTCAGGGTGGACGCCAAGCTCGGCGGCGTCGCCGTGGACCCCGGCATCGGAAAGTGCGGTGGGACCCAGCTTCCGTCGAGCAACGAGAGCCTCGAGGGCTCACCCGGCAACGACCACCTCGCCGGCGACGGCTCGAACAACCGCCTCCTCGGCCAGGGCGGAGACGACGTGCTCGAGGGCGGCGGCGGAAACGACACGCTGAACGGCTGGGACGGACACGACACGCTGCTCGGCCAGACGGGCAAGGACGAGTTGCGCGGGCTGGACGGCACGCGGGACGCAAAGCTCGACTGCGGCGCGCCGAAGATCCCCGAGCTCGCGACCCGGGACAAGAACGACCCGCCCGCCGTCGGCTGCGGCGCCAAGAAGAAGAAGAAGAAGAAGAAACACAAGAAGCACTGAGCGGTTAACTTGGTGGCGCGGGGGCGAAGGTAGGTTCGAGCCCCCTATGCCGCTCAAGATCAGACCCGTCGCCGGGCCCGTGGCCTTGGCGCTGATCGCGCTGCTCGCCGCCCAAACCTGGGCGCGGCCGCACCACGGGCGCCACGGCCACCAGGCGAAGTCGTGCGCCGGCCTGTCCGCGACCGTCGGCGGCGGGCACCACGGCAGTGTCCGCGGCACGCCCGGGCCCGACGTCATCGTCGCCGACAGCGGCGAGGTGAACGGCGGGGGCGGCGACGACGTTATCTGCGGCGCCGGGGGCGCCGACAAGATCCTCGGCGGCCCGGGAAGCGACAGGCTCTTCGGCGGGCCCGCCGACGACCGGATCTCGGGCGGCCTCGGCAGCGACACGATCCTCGGCGGAAACGGCGGCGACAAGATCTCCGGCGGCCCCGACCCAGATCACATCGCGGCCGGGCGCCGGGCGGACCGCGTCTCGGGCGGCGACGGCGATGACAGCATCGACGGAGGCGGGGAGAGCGACAGGCTGCGCGGCGGCGGCGGCGATGACACCATCGACGCCCGCACCGGCGACGACCGCGTGACCGGGGGCGAAGGCAAGGACACCCTCGAAGGCGGCGACGGATCCGACCGCATCCGCGGCCTCGCGGGCGAAGACATCCTCGACGGCGGCACGGGCTTTGACCGTGTCACCGGCGGCGACGGCAACGATTTCGTGGGCGGCGGCGACGGCGAGGACCGCGTGTTCGGCGGGCTCGGCGACGACCGGGTGCTCGGCGACCGGGGGCCTGACCGCCTCGATGGGGGCCCGGGTGCCGACGACCTGCGCGGCCAGCGCGACAACGACGTCATCTTCGGCGGGCCGGGCGACGGCGACCAGCTCAGCGGCGACCTCGGCGACGACCTGCTTCAGGGCGGCGACGGCAATCGCGACTACCTGCGCGGCGGCCTCGGCCATGACGAGCTGAACGGAGGGCCGGGGGATTCCGACGTCACCCGCGGCGACACGGGCAACGACCTCCTCGACGGCGGCCCGGGCGCCCACGACATCGCCTCCTACGTGACCACCACCCCCGGGGGCTACGGGCCGCCCGGCCTGCCCGGCGTCGCCGTCAACCTCGCGGCGGGCTGGGCCTATGGCGACGAGTACGACCGCCTCCTCGGGATCGAAGACGCAGTCGGCTCGCCCTTCGCCGACCAGTTCACGGGAGCCCCCGGAAGCCGGATCGACGGCGCCGGCGGCGCCGACGCCTGCGAAGGCACCCCGCCCTCGGGGCTCGCCTCGTGCAACGACTCGCCGCCGCCGTGCGCGAGCGTCTGCGCCAATCTCGAGACCCACGCGGACGGCGTCAGCGTCCTCGTCGTGCTGGGGACGACCGGCAACGACACGATCGCCGTCGGCAACCCGAAGGCGGCGATCGACTCGATCCTCGTCTACGGCGACGCCGGCGACGATGAGATCGAGATCACCGACAGCGTCCCCGCCGCCCTTGCGACGCGCATCGACGACGGCGCCGGCAGCGACGTCGTCCACGGCGGCGCCGGCGACGACCTGCTCGACGGACGCTCGGGCGGTGCCGACAAGCTCTTCGGCGGAGCCGGCAGCGACGGGGTCGAGGCCGGTCCCGGCGCCGACGAGGCCTACGGCGGCCCCGGCGATGACCTGCTCGTCACCGACAGCGTCTGCGACGGGCATCTGCTCGACGGCGGCGAGGGCGAGGACAACGCCTCGTTCGCCGATTCCCCCCGCGGCTACGCGGTCGTCGCCCGCCTCGGCTACGGCGCGGTCGATCCGCGGCGGCCGGGCTGCGTGGCGACCCGGATCCCGGCGAGCAACGAGAGCCTCGAGGGCTCCTCGGGCGCCGACGTCCTGATCGGCGACTCCGCATCGAACCGCATGGTCGGCCAGGGGGGCGACGACCGGATCTTCGGCCGCGGCGGCGACGACCTCGTCTCCGGGTTCGGCGGCCGCGACGCGCTCTACGGCGGGCGCGGCCTCGACGTGATGCGCGCCCGCGACGGCGCCGCCGACCGCGTGATCAACTGCGGCCGCGGGCGCCGCGGGCAGCCGGTGCTGCGCGACTCAGTCGACCCGGCCCCCCGCCGCTGCCACGGCAGGCGCCACCGAAAAAAGCACGCTAAGCGTCGTAAGCCTCGTCACCAATCAGGGGGACGAAACGGCAGGGGCCGATGATCCGGTGGCTGAGACCCTCGGCGCCGCGCTCGAACACGGTCAGCATGTCGACCTCGCCGCTGGCGATCGGGATCACCAGACGGCCCCCGACCGCGAGCTGAGCGAGCAGGCTCTGCGGCGGAGCGGGCGACGCCGCGTGCACCGCGATCGCCTCGAACGGCGCTCTCTCCAGCGACCCGACGCTGCCGTCGCCGACGACGACCTCGACGTTGGCGGCGCCGAGCTCGGTCAGCGCCCGCTCGGCGCCGGCGGCGAGCTCGGGAATGCGCTCGATGCTGACCACGCGCCTGGCGAGCCGCGCGAGGACCGCGGCCGAGTAGCCCGAGCCGGTGCCGACCTCGAGCACCGTCTCCTCCCCGCTCAGCTCGAGCGCCTGGCAGATCGCGGCGACGATCCAGGGCTGGGAGATCGTCTGGCCCTGGCCGATCGACAACGCCCTGTCGGCGTAGGCGCGGCGCCGCTCGCGCAACGGAACGAACAGCTCGCGCGGGACCGCGGCCATCGCCTCGAGCACGCGTTCGTCGGTGATTCCGCGCGCCGCGAGCTGGCGCTCGACCATCGCCTCCCGGCGCGCCTCGAAGTCACGCCGGCGGATCAGAAGATGTAGGAGTCGAGCCGGTCCGGCTCGAGCACCGTGACCCGGCCACGGCCACACCGCACGATTCCGGCGCGCTCCAGATTGGCGAGGAAGCGGCTGACGCTCTCCCGCGAGGTCCCCGCAAGCTGGGCGAGGTCGGACTGGGTCATGCGAATCGTGACGTCGCGCGACTCGCTCGGCGTCTCCTCGGTCAGCAGGCTGTTGAGGACGCCGGCGACGCGGCCGGGGACGGTTCTGAACGACTGGCTGGAGATCCGCTCGTTCGCCATGCGCAGACGGCGGGTCAGGGCCTCGACGAGCTTCACCGCAGTCTCGGGATGGTCGCGGAGCAGCCCCTTGACGTCGCTCGCCGGCAGCGCCAGGAGCTCGGCGTCCTCGAGCGCTTCGACGCTCGCCGAACGGCTGGAGCCGTCGAGCATCGCCAGCTCGCCGAAGATGTCGCCGGTCTCGAGGTTCGCGAGGGTGATCGCCCGGCCGTCGGAGTGCTCGCGCGTAACCCTCAGGACGCCGGTCTTGACGATGTAGCACGAGTCGCCGGGGTCTCCCTCGTGGAACACCCGTGAGCCGCCCGGAAACGAGCGGGGCACGGCCACCTGGGAGATCCGCTCGAGCTCGGATTCGGAGAGCTCGCTGAACAGGGGCACGCGCGCAAGGAGCTGCTGGTTGGTCTCTCCCACCACCGATCTGATTATCCCTGACTGGACGATTGCCATTGGACGGGCATCGAACACTCGTCGGCTTTGCCCTTTAGCTCTTTGGCTCTGAGGCCGAAGCTAACTCGGAAGGAATAGCCAATCGATGAGTGCCTCCCCCACCACTCGACAGGTCGCTTCGTGCGCAACCTCCACCGGCCCCGGTTCCGTGGCCCGGGCTTGCGCTTCCGCCGTAGATCAGCTGGGAAGGAAGCCGGGGCTGCTTCTCGCGTTCGCCAGCGGCGAGCTCGACCAGGACGCCGCCGCGACGGCAATCGCGAAGACCGCCGGCACGGCGCCCTCGGCCGGCCTCACCGGCCACGGCCTGCTCACGCTCGACGGCCAGCTCGAGGAGGGGTGTGTGGCGATGGCGCTCGGCCCGGTCGAGGCCGCCGTCGGCGTCGCGGTCGACGCCCACCACAACCTGCGGGCCGCGGGCGAGTCGGCGACGGCCGAGGCCCTCGCCGAGCTCGGCGCCGAACCGGACATCGCGCTGATGTTCATCGACTCGAGCCACGGCGACATCGCCGACACCCTCGCCGGGGCCTACGCCGCGGCGGGCCCGAACGTGCCGCTCGCGGGCGGCGCCGCGAGCGGGCCCGGCAGGTGGCACTTCCACGGCGGGCGGGCGACCAGCGACAGCGTCGTGGCCGTGGCGATCTCCTCCGAGCGCCCGATCACGATCGCCGAGACTCAGACGGCGAGCGTCACCGGAGCGCCGGCGATCGTCACCGCCTCCGAGGGACAGCGTGTGATCGAGATCGACGGGCGGCCGGCCCAGGACGTCTACCTCGAGCAGATCGGCTTCGCCGGGATCCCGCTCGAGGACGAGGAGTTCGCGGCGATCTCGATAACCCATCCGATCTCGCAGCCCGAGCTACACGGCGAGCGGCGCCTGCGCCACGTTCTCGGGCGAAACGAAGCCGGCGAGCTGCTGGTCGGGACCCACGTACCCGCCGGCGCCGCGATCGAGTTCACCGAGGCTCGGACTCGACGAGCTGATCTCCAGCGGCGCGCGCTCGGTCGAGCAGGCCGTGAGCGAGCTCGGGGTAAAGCCACAGGCGGCGCTTGTCTTCGACTGCGCCGGACGGCGCCGCGCGCTCGGCCCCGAGCTGGGCCGCGAGGTCGAGGCGGTCGCCGCGGCGCTCGGATCGAGCGGGGCCCAGCTCGCCGGTCTGTACACGAACAGCGAGGTGGCTCGCTTGAAGGGGGCGAAGGGCGATCGAAACCACGCCGTCGTCACCGTTGCCTTCGGCTGAGGCGAACGACCAGCTCCGCCGCCGTTTCGTCGAAGTCGCGCGGCGGGCTGAGATCGTCTCGCTGATCAACGCCGCCTCGAGCGAAGAGGACCTCGGCCGCAGCTTCGCCGAGGAGCTCTGCGAGGTCTTCGACGCCGAGGTCGCCTTCGTCGTCAAGGACGGAGGCGAGCGCGCCGAGCCGCGCACGGTCGCGGCGATCGGAATCGACGCGGACAGGGTGCTGGAGATGGTCGGCCGGCTCGATGGCCGCAACGGCGTCGACAGCGACCGGGCGTCCGTGCTCGAAGGCGAGAACGTGCTCGGCATCGGCGCCCGCAGCCTGATGCTCGCGCCGTTCACCGACGGAGAGCGGCGGCGGGCGCTGGTCGGCGTCGCGCGGCTGTATGAGGCGGGGCTCGACGAAACCGATCGCTCGCTGCTCGAGGCGGTGACGCTCGCCGTGGGTCACGCGCTCGAGCGGATCTGGGCCAACGACTCGCGCGACCGGGTCGTTGCCCAGCAGAGCTCCCTGGTCCGCGCCGCGAAGTCGCTCGGCCGCTCGCTCGACATCGAGGAGGTCCTGCAGAAGCTCTGTGAGGAGGTCAAGCTGGCGCTGGACTGCCACAACGTCGTCGCCGCGGTCGGCAACGACGCCGACGGCTACGTCACCGTCGGGGTCGCCGGAATCGACCGCTCGTTTCTCGGCTTCCGCCAGCCGCCGGGAACGGGCCTCGGCGGCCGCGCTCTCGAGGCGGGGCGGATTCTGGTCACCCACCGCTACCGCGAGGACGGCTTCGCGCCGCCCGAGACGTCGGCCTTCGAGGAGGTGCGGACCTCGATCGCGGCGCCGCTTCGCTGGGACGACGCCTTCCGGGCTTTCGTCTCGGCCGGCTTCGCGGCCCCGCACCCGATCGCCGCTTCCGACGTCGAGCTGATGGAGGGGTTCGCCGAGCTCGCGGGGCTCGCCTGCGCCAACGCCGAGCGCCACGCGCGGGTCCAGACCGCGGCCGAGATCGACGGTCTCACGGGCTGCCTCAACCGCGACGCGCTCGAGGTCCGGCTCGCCGAGGCGATCGACGACGCCGCCGCGAGCTCCGAGCCATTGTCGCTGGCGCTGATCGACCTCGACCGCTTCAAGCAGATCAACGACGTCTTCGGTCATCCGAGCGGCGACGCCGTCCTGCGCAGCGTCGGCCAGGCGCTGCGCTCGAGCCTGCGCACGGGCGACCTGGTCGCGCGCTACGGCGGCGACGAGTTCGCCCTGATCCTCGCCGACGCCTCCGAGCGCCGCGCCCAGCCCGTGATCGACCGGGTTCGCGCCGCGATCAGCTCGCTCGACGTTCCCGGGGGGAAGGTGACCGCCTGCGTCGGGGTCGCGCAGCACGTCGCCGACGAGCCGCCGCTCGAGCTCGTGCGGCGCGCCGACGATGCACTGCGCGAGGCCAAGATGGCCCTGCAACCCGGCTCGACGCGCCGCGCCGGCCGCCCCGCCCCCGCCCCCGCCGAGGCCGCGACGCGCGGCTTGCGGCCCGCCGCCTGGCGCCGGCACAAGTGGCGCGCCGTCGCCGGGGACATCGGGCTCGGGATCGCCCGCTGCGGGAACCTCGAGGACGCCACCGCCTTCTGCGTCGCCGAGCTGCATGAGGTCCTCGACCTCACTGCCTGCACGGTCCTCAGGTTGAGCGGCGGCGAGCTGGCGCCGGTGGCCGTGGTCGGAACGGATGACGACGCCGGCGACGCTCAGTCGCAGATGGCGGCCGAGCGCGCCCTGCACGAGAAGCGGCCGATGCTCGGCGGCCGTAGGGCGGGCCGCCGCGACTCCGACATCGAGAACGCCGATGCCGGCCGCGCCCGGCGCGGGGCCGAGATTGCCGGGCCGCTGATCGTCAACGGGAGGCCGTGGGGGGCGATCTGCTGCCTGGCGCCCCCCGACGGCCTCGACGGCGTCGACGCCGAGCTGGCGATGGCGGTGGGCGAGCATCTCTCGTCGGCGATCCGTACCTTCGACCTCTACGAGCAGCTCACCGAGTCGATGGTCGGCACCGCCGAGGCCCTCGCGGCCGCGCTCGAGGCGAAGGACAGCTACACGGCCGACCACGCCCGCTCGATCGCGAAGCTCGCCGTCGCGGTCGGCGAGCAGATGGCGCTTCCCGAGGCGCTGATCGAGGACCTCCGCTACGCGGGCATCTTCCATGACGTCGGCAAGATCGCCGTGCCCGACGCGCTGATCAACAAGCCGGGGCCGCTGGACGACGAGGAGTGGGAGCTGGTCAAGCAGCACCCGGTCGCCGGAGCCGAGATCCTGGCCCCGGTTCCGTTTCTCTACGGCGTGCGGACGATCGTCCGCCACGCGCACGAGCACTGGGACGGAAGCGGCTATCCCGACGGGCTCGCCGGCGCCCAGATCCCGCTCGGGGCGCGGATCGTGCTCGCCGCCGACGCCTACCACGCGATGACCTCCGACCGCCCCTACCGGGCCGGGTTGTCCGAGGCCGAGGCCCGCGCCGAGCTGCGCGCGGGGTCGGGGACCCAATTCGACCCCGAGGTCGTCGAAGCGCTGCTCAGCGTGCTCGAGCGACGAGACGCCTCGGCTGACGGCTGAACCCGGCGGCGATCACCGTCGCCTCGTGCGGCGAGCCGATCACGGCCTCGCCGTCCAGCCGCTCGATTCCCAGCTTCCCGATCAGGCCGTCGCGCGCGGCGCCGGCGAACTCGGCGAGGGCGTCCTCGAGCGCCGACCCCTCGAGCGGGGTCAGGCGCAGGACGCCCCGCCCGCCGCGCTCGAGATAGAGCAGCGGTTCGCCGTCCTGGAGCAGGATGTAGGCACCCGGCGCCCGCGAGGGGCGGCGCTGCCCCTCGAGCTTGGGCCAGGGCAGTGTTCCCCCGTAGGGATTGGCGGGGTCGGTCGCGGCGAGCACCTTGTACTCGCCCTCCGTATGAGGCAGTCCTCGCAGGCGCTCGACCGCGCCGGGCAGCGCGAACTGCGCCCCGCCGAGCCCCTCGACGAAGTAGCCGCGGCGGGTGGTGCCCAGCAGCTCGAGGTTGGTCAGCTCGCCGTAGAGCGTGGCGAAGCCGCCGGGCACGCCTTCGGCCAGAACCGTCTCGCGGGTGACGATCCCGTGGCGCTCGAGCATCAGCTCGGCCTGGGCCCGAAGCTTCGGGCCGGCCGCCGGCGCGCCCTCGAACAGCGGCGCGGTGAGCGACCAGCGGCCGATGACCGTGCCCGCGGCGGCGGCGCGGCGCGAGGAGAACCGCCGCCCCGAGCGCTCGCGCCGCTCGGCGGCGCGCAGCCGCGGCGCGCGCAGCGGGGCGAAAGCGTCGTTGGTGGCCTGGCCCGACCAGGCCAGGTCCCAGAGCGCCTCGTGCAGCTCCTCGGCCGAGTGGTCGAGATCGAGCAGGTCGAGCCAGAAGCACGGGCCCTGCGCGAGGCGTTCGCGAATCGCGTCGTGGACCTCGCCCTCGGGCGTCTCGAGCTTGGCGTTGGCCGGCGGCGGCCCGGCGAGGCGCACGTCCTCGCGGAAGTAGAGCGCGACCCGGCCATCGTTGCGGCCGAGCGCCCCGGCGCCGACCCAGACGATCTCGCCGGAAGTGCAGAGCTCGTCGAGCCAGATTGCGCTGTAGCTGCCGAGCCGCCGCGGCAGCACGTCGTTCTCCCAGACCTTTGGGGTGAGCGCCACGCCTTGGAGCGGCACCAGCGCCTCGCGCAGGCGGTCGGGGCCGGCGCCGGCCGCGCGATGGGCGTCGACGTTCTGCCAGCTCGCGACGAAGCGGGCCAGCTCGCGGCGATCGGCGGGCTCGACCTCGCGTCGCAGCCGTGCCAGGCTCCCGCGGCGCACCCGGCGCAGAACGTCGGCGTCGCACCACTCGCGCTCGGTGCCGCCGGGCAGCAGCTCGCCGCGGACCAGGGCGCCCTCGCGCTCGAGCTCGCGCAGGGCAGCGGAGGCATCGACGCCGTAGCGGGCGGCGAATTGCTCTGTCGGGAAAGGGCCGTGGGTGCGCGCGTAGCGGCGGACGATCGCGACGAGCGGCGTTCTCGACCGGGGCGATGAAGTCCTCGGGCAGTCCGGCCGGGGGCGGGACGGCGAGCGCGTCGCGGTAGATGCCTGCGTCCTCGGCGGCGATCCAGCGCTCCTCGCCTGCGAGCCTGATCTTCGCCGCGCGGCGCTCCTTCTCGAGCTTGTCGAGCATCGAGGCCGCCGACAGGCCCTCGGCCACCCTCAGCTGGAGGTCCTGCTCGGTCAGGTCGCCGAGCCGTCGCAGCACCTGCTGGAGCGCGTCGCGGTCGCCGGCCTTGACCTGCATCGGAGCGCATCTGCAGCGAGGTCTCGACCTCCTCGAGCGCCTCGGGATCGATCAGCTCGCGCAGCTCCTCCTGGCCGAGCAGCTCACGCAGCAGGTCGCGATCGAGCGAGAGCGCGGCCGCGCGGCGCTCGGCGTTGGGGGTGTCGCCTTCGTACATGTAGGTCGCGACGTAGTCGAAGAGCAGCGAGGAGGCGAAGGGCGGGCGGTGGGCGTTTCCACCTCGACCAGCGAGATCCGGCGCGAATGAAGCCCGGTCAGCAGCTCCTGAAGCGCGGGCAGGTCGAGCACGTCCTTGAGGCACTCGCGGTAGGTCTCGAGGATCACCGGGAAGCTGGGGGAAGTCGCGGGCGACCTCGAGCAGGCTCTGCGCCTTCAGCCGCTGCTGCCAGAGCGGCGTGCGCTTGCCCGGGTCAGGCGCGCGGGATCAGCAGCGAGCGCGACGCGTTCTCGCGGAAGCGGGCGCCGAACAGCGCCGAGCCGGAGAGCTCGCGGATCGACCAGGTCCTCGATCTCGTCGGGCTCGATCAGGACGATGTCGGCGGACGGCGGCTCGTCGGCGTCGGGCAGGTGGATGACGATGCCGTCGTCGGACCAGATCGCGTCGGCCTCGAGATCGTGCTCCTCGCGGATCTTCGCGGTCAGCGCCAGGCCCCAGGCCGAGTGGACGCGGCCGCCGAAGGGGCGTGAGCACGCAGAGCCGCCAGTCGCCGATCTCGTCGCGGAAGCGCTCGACACGATCGTCTCATCGGAGGGGACGACCCGGGTCGCCGCCTGCTGCTCGCGCAGGTAGGAGACGAGGTTCTCGGCGGCGAGCTTGTCGAGGTCGTAATCCGTGGCCAGCTTCTTCGGATCGGCGCCGACCGCCTCCCGGGAGAAGGCGCCGATCGCCTTTCCGAGCTCCGACGGGCGGCCGATACCGTCGCCGTTCCAGAAGGGGATCGCGCCGGGCGCGCCGGGCGCCGGAGTCACGACCACCCGGTCGCGGGTGATCTCCTCGATCCTCCAGGTCGAGGCCCCGAGCAGGAAGGTCTGGCCGGGGCGCGCCTCGTAGACCATCTCCTCGTCGAGCTCGCCGACGCGGCGCCCGTCGGGGAGGTGGACACCGTAGAGGCCGCGGTCGGGGATCGTGCCCGCGTTGGCGACCGCGAGCTGGCGGGCGCCCGGGCGGCCGCGCATCGTGCCGGCGGTGCGGTCCCAGACGATGCGCGGGCGCAGCTCGGCGAAGCGGTCGGACGGGTAGCGCCCGTCGAGCATGTCGAGGACGTTCTCGAGCTGCTCGCGCGAGAGCTCGCGGAAGGGGTCGGCGGCGGTGACGATCTTGAAGACCTCGTCGATCTCCCAGGTGTCGAGCGCCGCCATCGAGACCAGGTGCTGGGCGAGGACGTCGAGCGGGTTCCGGGGCACGACCGTCTCCTCGATCTCGCCGTCGCGCATGCGGCGGGCGACGACCGCGCATTCCAGAAGGTCGGCGCGGAACTTGGGGAAGATGCGGCCCTTGGAGACCTCGCCGAGGCCGTGGCCGGCGCGGCCGATGCGCTGCAGACCGCGGGTGACGGACTTCGGCGACTCGACCTGGATCACGAGGTCGACGGCGCCCATGTCGATGCCGAGCTCGAGCGAGGAGGTGGCGACGATGCAGGGGAGCCGGCCGCTCTTCAACAGCTCCTCGACGATCGTCCGTTCCTCGTGGGAGAGCGAACCGTGGTGGGCTCGAGCGACCTCAACCAAGGGGTCTGACCCCCTTACAAAGGGGTCAGACCCCTTAACAGTTGTCTCGTCTTTGTGCCCGGCGTGCTCGGTTGCCGGCAGCTCCTCCTCGGCCTGCTCGTTGGCCATCTCGTTGAGGCGCTTCGCCAGACGCTCGGCGCCGCGGCGATTGTTGACGAAGAGGATCGTCGAGGTGTGCTCGGAGATCAGCTCGAGCAGCTTCGGGTAGATCGCCGGCCAGATCGAGCGGTTGACGGTCTGGGCGTCTAGCGACTCGTCGATCGGACCGGGGTCGATCCGAGCATGGCCCGGCGGCTGCTCCGCTTCGCGTCCGCGGCCGCCGGGGCCAGGGCTCGATCGGGGTGGACCGGATCGGCCCGAGTCCGAGCCGCCGCGGCGCTTCTCGACGTTGGCGCTCGGCTCGCTCATGTCCGCGACCGGGACGACGATCTGCAGGTCCAGCTTCTTCGGCTCCGAGGCGTCGATGATCTCGACCTCGCGCCGCGGGCCGACCAGGAACTCGCCGACGACCTCGAGCGGGCGCTGGGTCGCCGAGAGGCCGATGCGCTGGACCTCCCTTTCCGTCTGGTCCACCCCGTTGGAGCCCTTTTCCGCCGCCCCCGGACGCGAAGCGGAGGAGGTGCCGGTCTTTTGCAGGTGGTCCAGCCGCTCCAGGGTGAGAGCCATGTGCGAGCCGCGCTTCGATTGGGCGACGGCGTGGATCTCGTCGACGATCACCGCCTCGACTCCTCCGAGGATGTCGCGCGCGCCCGAGCTGATCATCAGATAGAGCGACTCCGGCGTCGTGATCAGGATGTCGGGCGGCTCGCGCAGCATCTTGCGGCGCTCGTTCTGCGGGGTATCGCCCGTGCGCAGACCGACCGATATCGGTGCCTTGATCGCTTGCAGCGGGGCGCGCAGGTTGCGCTCGATGTCGTAGGAGAGCGCCTTGAGCGGCGAGACGTAGACGATCTTGACCCCCTTGCCGAGCTCCTCTGGGTCGGCGGCGAGGCGATCGATCCCCCACATGAACGCCGCCAGGGTCTTTCCCGAGCCGGTCGGGGCGCAGATCAGCGTGTGCGCACCCGAGGAAATCGCCGGCCAGCCGGCCGCCTGGGCGGGCGTCGGCGCCTCGAACGCGGCGCCGAACCACTTGCGCACAGGCGCAGAGAAGCCCTCCATAGGCGACTTTTGACTCGCGGACGCACTCATGGCCAACCTAATGACGATAGCGACCGGCCCGAAGGCTGCGCGTGTCTCGTCACATTCCGAGCCCAATCGGAAGGCAGCCAACCGACACCCACGCTCAGAATCTGGCCGATCTGATGCGTCACCACTCAAGGGGTCTGACCCCATGAGTGTGTTTGGCTCAGATGGTGTGTCGGATGTGTGTCGGCGCGGGGCTAGCCAGCGCGGGCGGCGCTGACGAGATCTGGCGGCGGCGAGATCTCGGCGGCGGGACCGAAGGTGGCGCCGGCGACCGAAACGCTGATCGGGGCGACGCTCGGGTCGCCGGTCGGCGTGATCGTGAACACGCCGGTGATTCCCTTGTCGATCTCGACCCCGGTCAGGCCCTTGACCGTCGCGGCTCGGGTCGGATCGGGGGCGATCGCCGAGAGCAGCACCTGGGCGGCCTCGCCGGCGTAGGGAGCGAAGAGCTCGATCGGCTCGTCGCCGAGCTGGGTCTGGAGCTGATCGACGAAGGCATTGCCCTCGCCGGTCAGCTTCTCGGGCAGGCGGCCCGGGAGGCTCGCGAACATCCCCGCTGCGGCCGGACCGGCGTCGTCGATCGTTGCCTGCTGGGCGAAGCCGTCGAAGGCGAAGAGCTGGGCCGCGGCCTTGTCGCCCTGGTTGGGACCGAGCACCGCGACCTTGTCCTCGATCAGCTGGGCGCCGTTCTGCTCGAGCAGGCCGGCGAGGACGATCGCGTCGGCGCCGCTCGCCCTGATGTTGTCCATCAGCGCCTTGTAGTCGGCGGCCTCCGGATCCCACTGCTTGCTGCCGGCGAGCGTCATGCCGAGGCCCTTCGCGGCGCCGGTGAAGGTGTTGGCCTGAGCGGTGCTGGTCGGGTCGTCGGCGGCGGTGAGCAGGAACGGCTTGCGCACGCCCTGCTTCTGGACGAAGGTCGCGAGCGCGGCGCCCTGGGTGGCATCGTTGGGAATCACGCGGGCGTAGTTACGGGTGCCGGTCGGGTACAGCGAGTCGGGCTGGCCGTCCTCGCAGCCCTTCGCGGGCTCGGTGAGGCAGATCAGGGTGTTGCCGGGCGAGACCATCGGCACGCCGCCGCCGGGCGCCTGGTTGAGGATCGGGATGATCAGCGCCGCGCAGCCGGAGTTGTAGGTGCCGATCACGCCGAGCACGTCGGGGTTGGCGGCATAGGCCTCGGCATTCGACTTGCAGGTCGCCTCGTCCCACTCGCCGGTCGAGGAGATCGTGTCGTCGCAGGCCTGGAAGGCGAGGTCGGTCTGGCCGGCCTTCCAGCCCTCGTTTCCGAGCTCCTGGCGGATCGCATCGTTCTGCTGGGCGGAGCGCTCAGCCGAGTCGCCCTGCAGTGGAAGGTCGGAGACGATCAGCGCCGTCGGATCGCCGCTGCCCCCGTACTCAACGTCGCCGCAGGTGTCGGTGTCGACCGCGGTGATCTGGGCGAAGTCGTTCGACGGGCCGTCGTCGCCGTCGCCGCCGCATGCGGCGAGGCCGAACGCGAGGGCTGCGCACACGGCAATCGGTATCGGGAGCCGACGGTCGATCAGAGCGCCCACCGTATTGATAGTTGCGGCGCCACGCGTCCGTAGTCGGCTCGGATGGCCTACGCGCCGGCGAGCGTGGGCGCGGTCTTGTCGCGCTCGGAGAGAACCGGGTCCTCGATCGGCCACTCGATCCCGATCTCGGGGTCATCCCAGGCGATGCCGGTCTCGAGCTCGGGGTCGTAGTAGCTCGAGACTCGGTAGATGACGTCGGCGAAATCGCTCAGGACGCAGAAGCCGTGGCCGAAGCCGTCGGGGACGAAGAGCTGATGGTGGTTGGCGTCGCTCAGCTCGTATCCCTCCCACTGCTTGTAGGTCGGCGAGTCGGGGCGCAGGTCGACGGCGACGTCCCAGATCCGGCCGCTCGGGCAGCGCACGAGCTTTGCCTGGCCCGCCTGGCGGTGGATGCCGCGCAGGACGTTGGCGCCGGAGCGGCTGTGGTTGTCCTGGACGAACTCGACGTCGATTCCCAGCTCGGGCAGGGCGTTCTCGCGGAAGGTCTCGACGAAGAAACCGCGCTCGTCGCCGTGGACGGTGGGCTCGACCAGCACCACCTCGTCGATCTTTGTCGGCAGTCTCTCGAAGTTGCTCATCAATGATGTTGGGTGCCCAGCTTGCGGCCGTACTGGCGCTCGTAGTACTCGCGGTACTCGCCCGAGCGGATCGGCCCCCACCAGTCCTCGTTCTCCCGGTACCAGTTGACGGTGCGCTTGAGCCCCTCGTCGAAGCCGACCTGCGGCTCCCAGCCGAGGCCGCCGAGCTTGCCGGAGGAGAGCGAATAGCGGACGTCGTGGCCGGGGCGGTCGGTGACGAACTCGATCAGCGACTCGTCGCAGTCGGTGAGCGCGAGGATGCGGCGCACGACATCGATGTTGGGCAGCTCGTCGGGCCCGCCGGCGTTGTAGGTGTTGCCGGGCTCGCCCTTCTCGAGAACGGCGGCGACAGCAGCCGCGGAATCCTCTACGTAGAGCCAGTTACGGACCTGCATGCCGTCGCCGTAGACCGGCAGCGGATCGCCGGCGAGCGCGTTGAGGACGCAGAGCGGGATCAGCTTCTCGGGGTGCTGGTAGGGCCCGTAGTTGTTGGAGGCGCGGAAGATCACGACCTCGGCGTCGTAGGTGCGGGCGAAGGCGCCGGCGATCAGGTCGCCGCCGGCCTTCGAGGCGGCATATGGCGAGGAGGGGTTGAGCGGCGACTCCTCGCTCGCGGAGCCCTTCTCGAAGTCGCCGTAGACCTCGTCGGTCGAGATCTGCAGGTGGCGGATGCCGGCGTCTCTTGCCGCCTCGAGCAGGACAAAGGTGCCGAAGACGTCGGTGTTGATGA
>CAVOKZ010000006.1:0-7751 GCA_963696625.1 uncultured Solirubrobacterales bacterium | reverse complement strand
ACGATTCACGGCGACCATGCGCGCGTGTTCTACCAAGTGCCGGCGAGCGCCCGCAAGTTGCCGCTCGTGTTTCTGGCACGGCTTCGGGCAGTTCTCGAAAACCTGGGAAACAACGCCTGATGGACGCGAGGGCTTTCAGAATCTCTTCTTGCGCCGGCGCTTTGCGGTGTACCTGCTCGACCAGCCCCGCCGCGGCGGCGCGGGTCGCAGTACGGTCGCGGGGGCCATGGGTGCCGCGCCCGACGAGCAGCGGTGGTTCAACACCTTCCGCCTGGGTGTTTGGCCCGACTTCTTCCCCGGGGTGCAGTTCTCGCGTGACGCAGAGGCCTTGAACCAGTACTTCCGCCAGATGGCCCCCGACACGGCCCTTTCGATGCCAAAGTGGCGACGGACGCTGTCTCGGCACTGTTCGGCAGGATTGGACCCGGGATCCTCGTGACCCATTCGCACAGCGGCGGACTCGGATGGCGAGCAGCGATCGAGGAGCAGGAGAGCATCCCGGGCGATCGTCTCTTATGAGCCAGGAAGCGGCTCATCTTCCCGCGCCGCGGTGAGCGACCAGCCCTCCTCGACGACGCGCTTGACCATGATCGCCCTGCCCTTCGGGCCGAGCTTGGCGTTAGCGTGAATCTTCATCCGGTGTTCCTCCTTGGATCTGGGTGGCATGACACCCCCAGCCTCCAAGGAGGCCCGGATGAACAATGTGGTTAGGAACTACAGCTAGGCAACCGCGCTAGCCTCTGATCTTGTGAGCGACGAGAGCCTGAACGGCGATCGGAGTGCTTGGCTGCGCTGCTACCGCTGCTGGTCCACCGAGCTCGAGGTGCAGCTGCACTACGAGGCGATCCTGCGCATAGATCCCGAGACCGGGGCGCCCACCGAGCGCATGGACGAGATCCAGGAGGCGGTCGTGCAGTGCCTCAAGTGCCTCCACGATCAGCCGCACCTGACGGTCCGCGAGGACAAGGTCGTGCCGATCGAGGACCGCTGGAGCCGCATGGTCGCCGGCACCCCGTGGGTCGCCTCCTGCACGGTCACCGTCGACCAGGACCAGGTCGAGACCTGCTCGGGCCCCGACGCGATCGAGTCGCTGACCTACGGCGCCCTCGGCGAGGCCGGCACCCGGGAGTTCTTCACCCACGTTCGCTTCCACAAGCACGAGGAGGAGAAGATCGTCGTCCACTGCCTGGTCGAGCTCTACGCGCGCTCGGCCGAGGAGGCCGCCGAGGTTCTCGATCAGGCCTCGCGCGGCGTGCTCGAGATCACCTCGCTGGCGGAGGAGTCACGCCCGCCGGCCCACGCGGCCGACGAGGCCCACTAGGCGGGCTTCCCTTCGCGGCCCAGCACCGCGACCTTCCCCACCTCTTCGATCAGCCGGAAACGCCCCGACGCGATCTCCTCGTCGACCACCTGGCGAGGCCCGGTGTACGGGGGCATGATGTCGTCCATCAGGACCACGGCGTCCTCGGTCAGGTGAGGCGCGAAGCCGTCGAGATCCTGGCGCGCACCCTCGTAGGAATGGTCACCGTCGATCAGCAGCAGGGCGACCGGCTGATCCCATCCGGGTGCGACGACCGCGCTGGGCAGGTTCACGAGCCTCACCTTCCGCGCGCCGTCGTGATCGAGCATGTTCCGGTAGAACGCCACCCGGTCCTCGGGACCGAACTCGTAGCCGGTGACCCCGACGAAGTCCTCATGCGGGTCGATCGCAAAAACGGGGACGTCGCCAGCCGCCCCCTGCGCCAGCGCCAGCGCCGACAGTCCGCGATAGCTGCCGATCTCGACGATGCAACCGCCGCTTACGCCGGCGGCGAGGGATCGCAGCAGCTCCCACTCCTCGGGCGACATCCATCCCTCAACGCCTTCCGGGAGCTGCTCCATGACGGCGCCGAGCCTACAGCCGCCGAGGTGGTTGGCGCAGCAGCGATCGCGGATCGCGGTCGCGCCGGGCAGCGGCGGTGTAGGGCTGCCCGGCCTCGTCCGCGACGACGATGTCGAAGTAGAGGTTCGCGACGAACGAGGCTACCCCCTGGGCTCGCCCGGGTTCCTGCGTGGAACCAGGACCGCGCGCTTGAACTCGGCGACGAGCGTGTTGTCCTGGTTGAAGGCGCGGGTGTGGACCTTGACGACGCCGCGGTCGGGCTTCGACTCCGACGGGCGAACCTCGAGCACCTCGGACTCCACGAACAGCGTGTCGCCGTGGAAGACCGGGTTCGGATGGCTGAGCTCGTCGGTGGCGAGGTTGGCGATCGCCTTGCCGGAGACGTCGTTGACGGTCATGCCGAAGATCAGCGAGTAGACGTAGGGCCCGGCGACGACGTTCTTGCCCTGCTGCGACTTCGACGCGTAGACGTCGTTCAGGTGCAGCGGGTGGTGGTTCATCGTCAGCAGGCAGAAGAGGTGGTCCTCGGACTCGGTGATCGTCTTCGCCGGCCAGTGCTTGTACGTCGCTCCGACCTCGAACTCCTCGAGGTAGCGGCCGTACTCGTGCGCGCCAGAGGCCTCGCGCTGGGGTTGGTCGGTGCTCAGCTCGTGCTTCTCGTCGCTCATTGGTTCGATTCTTCTCCTGGTCGGTTGGCGGCGCGGGATGGTACCCGGCGGCAGCTAGCGGAGGCTCGCCGGTTTGCCTTGCGACGCGGGCGGTGTCGCCGAGGCGGGCCGGTGCAACAGCTGCGCAGCGGCGCACCGCCGTGCCAACCCCGGCTTCAGTGAGCCTTCTTCAGCCGCGCCCGTTCCTCCTGGCGCTCGACCACCTGGGCGATCAGCTTCTGCACCTGCTCGTCGCCCGAGACCTTGATGTAGCCCGTGTCGTAGGCGCGGTGGTAGGCCTTCAGCGTCCCCTCGGCCGCGAGCTCGTTGAACTGGGCCCGGGGCATCGTGATCGTGACGCGGGCGTCGCTCGCGACCGCCTTGGTGATCTGCGGGCCCGGCAGCTCGACCCGGAACATCTGCACGTCGCCGCGCCCGGCGAGCTCGAGCTCGAACACGAGCTTGAGGTTGGCGAGCGCCGGGACCTCGGCGAGGAAGCCCTCGATCGCCGCCTTGATCTGCTCCTGGGTAGACGCCATCAGCTCACCAAGGTATGGGTTCGCGCTTCTTGTAGAAGCCGCCGCTCGCCACATCGGGGTCGGTGGCGAGCCAGACGGCGGTATCGGCGCCTTCGTCGGGAGAAAGCGGCGCGCCGTCGCCGCCCATGTCCGTGCGGACCCAGCCGGGGCACATCGAGTACACCTTGACCTCGCCGTCGTCGTGCAGGGTCCGGGTCAGCACGTTGAGCGCGGTTTTGGAGACGCGGTAGGGATGGATGCCGCCGTTCATCTCGGTGAGCTGGCCGGCGCCGCTCGAGACATTGACGACGCGGGGGTCCTCGGAGACGCGAAGCAGGGGCAGCGCTGCCTGCGTGAGGCGCCAGGCGCCGTAGAAGTTGGTCTCGAGCACGTCCTCGATCTCCTCGATCTCAGATTCTTCGAATTTGTCGTTGTAGCTGCCGCCGGAGATACCCGCATTGTTGACGAGGACGTCCAGCCGCTCCTCCTCCTTGCCGATCTTGACCACCAACTCGTCGACCGTGCCCTGGTCAGTGACGTCCAGCAGGACCTCCTTGCCCTTCGGGTGGCGCGACCCGGCGTAGACGACGAAGCCGTGCTCGTCGCGAAGCCGGCGGGCAATCGCCTCGCCGAGCCCGCGGTTCGCCCCGCTGACCAGCGCCACCTTCTGGCGCACGGGGCTCAAATCTTGTAGCGCTGCAGCAGCTTCTTGCCGATCACCATGCGCTGGATCTCCGAGGTGCCCTCGCCGATCAGCAGCAGCGGCGCGTCGCGGTAGAGGCGCTCGATCTCGTACTCCTTCGAGTAGCCGTAGCCGCCGTGGATGCGGAACGACTCCTCGACGCACTCCTTGCCGGTCTCCGACGCGATCAGCTTCGCCATCCCGGCCTCGAGATCGGAGCGCTCGCCGGCGTCCTTCATCCGCGCGGCCTTGCGGGTGACGAGGCGGGCGGCCTCGATCTTGGTCGCCATGTCGGCGAGCTTGAACTGGATCGCCTGGTGCTGGGCGATCGGCTTGCCGAAGGTCTTGCGCTCCTGCGCGTACTTGATCGCCAGCTCGAAGGCGCGCTGGGCGATGCCGACGCCGCGGGCGGCGACGTTGACGCGGCCGACCTCCAGCGCGTCCATCATCTGCGCGAAGCCCTTGCCGAGCCCGGCCTCCTCGCCGCCGAGGATGCGCTCGGGCGGGCACTTGTAGCCCGAGTAGACGAGCTCGGTGGACTCGACGCCCTTGTAGCCCATCTTCTTGATCTTCGGCGGGATCTCGAGGCCGGCGTACTCGCCCTCGTTCTTGTCCTTCCAGGCTTCCTTCTCGGTGATGAAGCAGGTCATGCCGGTGTGCGGCGGATCGGCCTTGGTGTCGTTCTTCATCAGCACGAAGACGACGCTCGAGCCGAGGCCGTTGGTGACCCACATCTTCTGGCCGTCGAGGATCCAGTTGCCGTCGTCGTCCTTCTTGGCGGTCGCCTTGATGCCCTGGACGTCGGAGCCGACCTCCGGCTCGGACAGCGAGAACGCGGCGCGGATCTCGCCGGTCGCCATCTTCGGCAGGAAGTAGTCCTTCTGCTCGTCGGAGCCGAAGTTCATCAGCAGGTAGACGCCGATGAAGTGGGTATTGACGACGCCCGAGATCGAGATCCAGCCGCGCGAGAGCTCCTCGACGATCAGCGCGTAGGTCGAGAGGTCGAGCCCGAGGCCGCCGTACTCCTCGGGGACCGTGACGCCGAAGAGGCCGAGCTCCTTCATCTGCTCGACGATCGCCTCCGGATACTTGTCCTCGTGGTCGAACTCCTCGGCGTTGGGGATGATCTGCTCGTCGACGAACTGCCGGACCATGTCGATCATGTCCTTCTGGTCGGCGGTGATCTCCTGATAGCCGTTCTGCGTGGCGGTGGCTGCTTCCATGGCTCCTTCTCGAAGTTGGCTTGCGCTGGGGAGGATAGAAGAGCGGCTCGCACGAGATACTCCACGCGTGTCCGTCAACGACGAGTTCCCGGCGATCATGGCGCGGGGCGATTTCCCCCCCGGCAGCCCGCCGCCGATCGAGGCGATTCGGCGACGCCGTCGCTGACCACGGCTCTGCGCGCCGTGGGGCTCGCCTGACTAAGGTCCACGCCGTGGAACCCGAAGACATCCAGCGGCTCGGCGACGCTTTCGAACCCCTCTCGGGGCGCGACCTCGTCGCCCTCTTCGACGACGACGAGGCCCGCGAGCAGTTCCGCGAGACCCTCAAGCGGCTCGCCTCTGAGGACTTCGAAAGCGAGATGGTCGGCGCGCCCGACGGATTCCGCAACACCTACAAGGGCGTCGACGGCCTGATCGAGGGCTGGCGCGACTTCGCCGGCGTCTTCAGCCACTTCGTCAACACGATCACCGAGGTCGTCCCGGTCGGCGAGAAGGTCGTCGTCCTGGTCAAGGCGAAGGGCCAGACCACGACCGGGGACGTGGAGATCGAAAACGACGGCGCCGGCGTCTTCACCTTCGACGACGGCAAGCTGACGCGGGCCGAGTTCCATCTCGACCGCAAAGAGGCGATGCGCTCCGCCGGGGTCGAGCCCGGCTAGCCGCTACCGGTCGAAGCGCGCGTAGCCGGAGGCGTCGAAGATCAGATCGGCGAGCACCGCATAGCCGGCATCGGTCGCGTGGATGTCGTGGAGCGGGGTGCAGATCGCGGTCAGCGCGCAGATCGTCGGGATCTCGTTTGGCCCCGGCGGGTTGAACACCGGCAGCGGATCGGCGAAGCGAGCCCTGTACGCCGCCGCGGTCGATGCAAGGACGGCGTTCGCCTGGGCCACGAGCGCATCGCTCGCCGGTCCGAGCGTGACCACGAGCGGGTTGTAGAGGCCGAGGACGATGATCTCGGTCTTCGGCGCCTTCGAGCGCAGGTTGCCGAGGATCGTCCCCAGGTTCTGGCCGACGTGGGCAAACGTCGCCGGCGCCTTGCCGACGATGCAGCTGGCTGGATCGGGGAACGGAGCCGGGTTGGCATTGCAGCCGTTGACGGTAGCCAGCAGGTCATTGGCGCCGATGTCGATCGTGATCGGGCTGACGCGGTGCGGGTGGTGCTTGAGGAAGGCGAGCGCGGCACCCATCTGCGAGCCGCTGTAGTTGACATGGAGCGGGAACGGCGGGTGGTATGAGCACGGGACGGCGCCGAGGAACGAATCGGTCGTCTCACCCGGGCAGCCGAGGTTGACGGTGTTGATGCGCTTGCGGATGTCCTTGAGCGCGACGCTGAAGTCGTCGACGTAACCCGTGTTGTAGGCGGTCGGGTCCTCGTTCGGGAAGAGCGCGTTGAACTTCTCCTGCTGATAGCCGAAGGCGAGCGAGTCGCCGAGCGCCAGGTAGCTGGACTTGGGCGGGGCGAACGTCGGACCCGGCTTTGCGGCGGCGCTCGCGGGAATCGCGATCGCGGCGACCGCAATCAGGGCAAGAACGACAAGCAGGACCAGCTTCCGTGGAGCTCGGTGCACGACGTCTCCTCTCTCGCTCTCGCTGCCCCCGCACCGACGCCTTCCGCGCCAGCAACCTACCCGAGCGGAGCGCCAATCAAGCAGCGGAAAGACGAGATGGACGAGAGTTGGACCGCTCGAAATGCCGATCGTCGTTCAAGGCGAAGAGCAGCTGCAAGCAGAAGAAGTAGGGCGTTCAGAGCTTCCAGGAGTAGGTGAGGCCCCTGATCGGGTCGCCGCGGCGCTCGTAGAAGCGCTGGGCGTCGGTGCGGGCCTCGCCGGTATCGAGCTCGAGATGGGTCGCCCCGTGCTGGCGCGCCCAATCCTCGGCCGAGTCCAGCAGCGACCCTCCCACCCCCTGCGATCGCCGCTTCGGGTCGACGACCAGATCCTCGACCCAGCAGCGCTGCCCGTAGCGGACCGAGTTGCAGCTCGATGTAGGCGGTGCAGAGGCCGAGCAGCTCCCCCTCCTCCTCGGCGATGAGCACCGCCGCGTTCTCGGATTCGATCGCCTCCTTCAGCGCCCGTTCGGCCCGGGGTGGGTCCCAAATCTCCGGCCGGTATCCGGGTTCGTCGAAGAGCAGCTCGTAGATCGGCACGATCCGCGGCGCCTCGTCGACCCTCGCCTCTCTGATCTGCATGGCCACAGGCCCAAGCCTAAGGCTCTCGGATAGCGTGCCCGCCATGAGAAACCCAAGAGACTTCTTCAAGCCCAAGGCGATCGGCGCCCCGGATCCGCTTCAGGAGATCCCGGTCAAGCCCTCGCGGATGATCCATTTCTTCGACGCCTCGAACGAGAAGATGCGGGCCAAGGTGCCCGACATGGCCAAGCAGGCCGACGTCCTGCTCGGCAACCTCGAGGACGCGGTCCCCGTCGACAAGAAGATCCCGGCCCGCGAGGGCCTGATCGAGGTCGGCAAGGAGGTCGACTTCGGCGACACCCAGCTCTGGACCCGGGTCAACGCGCTCGAGAGCCCCTGGGTGCTCGACGACCTGACCCAGCTGGTCACCGAGATCGGCGACAAGCTCGAGGTGATCATGGTCCCCAAGGTCGAGGGCCCGTGGGACATCCACTACGTCGACCAGCTTCTCGCCCAGCTCGAGGCCAAGGCAAAGCTCTCGCGCCCGCTGCTGATCCACGCGATCCTCGAGACCGCCCAGGGCGTGACGAATCTCGAGGAGATCGCCGCCGCGAGCCCGCGGATGCAGGGAATGAGCTTCGGGCCGGCCGACCTCGCCGCGTCGCGGCGGA
>CAVOKZ010000005.1:0-75453 GCA_963696625.1 uncultured Solirubrobacterales bacterium | reverse complement strand
AAGGCCTCCGAGGCGACGTCCTCCGGGGTGTAGCCGGTGTGCTCGGCCATCTGGCGCAGCTTTCTGCTGCGCGCGATCGTTCGCTCCACCTGGTCGCGGAATCCGGCGAGCTGCTCGTCGCGATCGGTGGCTTGCGGCGCGAGGGTCACCTCCGAATCTCCCTCCACCCCCGCTGAACCGCGCTCACCCTGTACCCGCCGCTCGGGCGAGTCGGCCACGCGCGCGCTCTTGACGAATGGGGCCAGTTCATCCTCTGGCCGCTCTGACGCGCGCTCGTGCGAAGTGTCCCGGCGAATTGTCGGCCCCTAGCGCCGCTCCGCTGTCGCACTACTTGCCATAGCGCCTCCTCGTGGCGATTGAGACTATCGAACGCGCACTGTGCGCGATGCACTTGATTCGGCTCAGGGCAATGGCCGCTCGAAGCCAAACGACTCCTGTGTGCCGGCCGACCTGGCCTGCGGCACGGCTGCTGCAGCGACCGGCGCCGCACTGGCTTGGCCCGAGCGCTGCTTGCTTCGGCCTGCCTGCCGCGTACGTGCCAGCCGCAGCTCGAGCTGCCTCGCCGCCCGCTCGCTCGCCAAGGCCTTGCTTATCGCGCGCCGGTCTGCTCGCACCGCCGCGAGCTGAGATATGAGCCCGTCGGCGCCCTCGCTGTGAGGCGTCGAGGCCGACCCGCCACCGACGCTGTGGAGTGCCACCACGACGGGCGCCGCCGCCAGACCTAGCCCCAGGCCGACGGCGACAACCGCAGTGATCCGCACGCGCTCGAGCTTGATTCGTACGACCGCGCGCCTAATCGACGCCGCACCGCGCCGGCCCACTGATGGGTGCTCGCTGACCGCCGGCTTCTCGGTTGCCTCGTGCTGTGAGCCCACGTCGTCTGACTCCACAAGGGCAACCTCCACCGACTTGCTCGCACGCGCGGATTGTCCCCGTCGCGCCGCGGTTCCGACCGGGCGCTCGCTCGCAGGTGCCTCCGGTTCGAGGTCCACCTCGGCGATCCGCTTGAAAAACTCGTCCTCAGCCATGGCGTCGACTACAGGCGCTCATCGTCTTCTCGAGGCTCGTTGGTTGTGGCAAGCCCATCACGGTCGGCAAGGGACGCCTCCCGCTCGGCGCTCGCGCTCCCAGAATTCGTCGAACGCTCGGTCGCCACAGGCTGCCGGTATTCGCGGAGGCTGCTGGCCCCGGCGTCGTGGTAGACGCAATCGCTCGCAACCGGCTCGCGCTCGGGCAGACGCGGAGCCATCGCCACGTCGACGAGATGCGGCGCCGACCCCGCCGGGGTCCAGACGAACGCCTTGCCGACGTCGAGCTCCTTGAGCTGATCGGGCCGCACGAGGAACTCGTGGATGCGACGCCGCGAGCCGGTCCCGTCGGCGTACGCCCCGCCACCGCCGGTGCGGTCGGTCGCCTGCCAGAGCTCCCGGGTGCCGAAGAGCTTTGCGACCCAGTCGCGGCTCTGCGAGGAGGTCTGGCGATGGACGACGAAAGCCGCGAAGTTGTCGGAGAGCGATTCGAGCATCGCGTCGTTGCCCGTCGCGCTCGGCACGTCAGCCGCGCTCTGGGTGACGACGATCGCCTGGCCCCCGGCGGTCCTCGCGCGGCCGAGCACCCCGAGAGCCAAGCGAGCGGTGTTCCCCTCCATCACCGAGCCGAACTCGTCGAGCAACACCAGCCAGTCGCGCTCGCCCTTCAGCTCGGCCGCCGCCGCGATGATGTCCGCGAGCGCCAGGGTCGTAATCCCCTGGGCCTCCTCGCGGAGATCGTCGACCCACGTGCGCCAGAGGATGATCGCGCCGGCGCGAAGCGCGGCCGGCAGTTGCACCGCCTTGCCGTCGCCGCGCGGTTCGAGCACCCGGCGCCAGGTGGTCCCGGCGACCACGCGAAGCCGCGCCGCGCCGCTCTTGATGTCGCGCTCGCCGGTCTTCGAGCCGACGATCGCCGCCTGCTCCTCGACGCGGCGGGCGATTTCGATCGGGACCCCGTGCTTGGCGACGAGATCCTGGATCTCCTCGAAGCGCTCGGTCTGCGCGGCCTCTAACAACAGCGGCATCGACACCGGCCAAAGGCCAACGGCCCGGAGCGCCTCGGCGACGACGCCGAGATGGATCCGGAGCATGTCGGAGTAGTACGGATCGCCGGCGGCCAGCGGGCTGAGGATGCGTGCCACGGTCCTGCCGGGGTCGGCGGCCCAGAGCGGATCCCAGTGGTCGCTCTGCTCGTCCTTCGGATCGAAGAGAACGAACGGCCGCCCGAGGAAGTCCGCCGCGGACTTCAGGTCATGGGCGAGGCGCTCGTCTCCCTTCGGGTCGAGGACGAGCGCGGGCACACGATCGGCCAGGATCCGGCCGAGCGCGATCCGGTCGGCGCTCACTGTCTTGCCCGACCCGGTGCCGCCGAGGACGAGGATGTGGCGACCTCGTTTGCGAGGAACGCGGCCCTGACTCTCGTCAACCGAGAGAGGCACGTACGGAAGCTTCGCGGGCCAGTCGACCTCGGGGACGACCTCGCCCTGGCCGTCGATCCGGATCCTCTTCACCCGGCCGCGCTCCCAGGCCATCACCCGCTGGCGCTCGAGGTCGCGCAGCTCGCCGGTGGCGTTGCCGGCGCCGAGGCGCAACCGGTGGCCGACCACCGACGCCCCCCAGGCCGCGAGGAAGAGGCCACCCAGCCCCAGCGCCACGACCGCCCACGCGCCGACGACCAGGGCGATGACGAACAACAGCGCGAGCAGCGCCGCGGCGGCGTACCAGTTGCGCGGCGAGAGGTTGGTGCGCCGGTAGACCGCGAGCGCCGCGAAGGCGCCCAAGCCGGCGCTGGCGAGGATCGACAGCAGGATCGCGCTGGTCTTGTATCCGGCGGGGATCATCTCTACCCCTCGCCGACGCCGCTGCGGCCCCTCTGTCCCACCGACCTCAGGGGACCGGCTGCTTGGTCGCCTCGGAGATCACCCAGCCCAGGTCGCGGACCGCGCGGTGAAGCTTCACCTCGGCAGCCGTCGATTCGACCAGGTCGAGGATCCACTCGTCGTCGCAGACGTAGAGGACGGCGTCGATCTGACCGGAGAGCTGGGCGCGCCTGTAGCCCTCGAGGATGCGGCGGAGCCGCGGCCGCGGCTTTGGCGTCCGCTCGAACTCGACTGCCCAGCGCTCCCCGTCGAGGATGAAGCCGAGGTCGGCGGCGTGGGTGCGCGCGCCCGGGCCTGCCTTCGGGGGCAGCTTCACGACCCAGTCTTCTGAGCGCACATCGCCCGGGCCGTACCAGGGCCGCCCACGCAGCTCACAGTGCGCCGCGACCCACGACACCCCGCGCCCGTGCAGGAGCCCCGTAATCGAGCGCGTGGTCGTGTGCGAGTTGGGCTTGTAGCCGGCGGCGCGCACGCCGCGTGCGGTCACCACCAGCACGCCGCCACCGCCGTCGCCGAGCTGGCTGCGCACCACCAGCCCGTCCGCCTCCAGGGACTCGGCGTGCACGCGAACTCGCCTCGGGGTGATCCCCAGCCCCACCGCCATCGGCTTCACCCCCGCGATCCGCGCCCGCGCCAGCCAATCCAAAACCGCGTTCCGCCCCCTCAGTCTTTCCATCCTGTCGTTTCCGTTTGAACCACTCATCTCAGTCCCCCTCCGCCCCTGTTCCCGCCCCGCCCCACTGCCACCAGCTCACAGGTCAAGCGCCTCGACTTCGGGATCTCGTAGAGAGACCGAAGTCGAGGCGCGCCGACCCCCTCAAACCGCATGACCATGGGGCGGGGCGGGCACCAAACCATCCGCACAGCGGATGGTTTGTGGATGGTTTTTGCGGACGCTGTCCACTGCCCGGAACGACTGAGAACCGTGGGAACTGTCCCAGCTACCTGTCGGATCACGCCAGCGGCCGAAACACTCAGCCAACAGATGCTTCGAGGTGTTCGGCTGCGAGCGGGGAGCTAAGGCAGGGTGCGAACCCAGTCCTCGAATGGACCGAACTCGGAAGGGTAGAACTCGAGCGGTAGGTCGATCGAGACAACTGTGTAGGTCGTCACCACCGTCTGCTCGCGGAATTCCGCGACCGCCTTCAATTGCTCGAATGGTGCTGAGGCCTCCACCTGGTACGGGTCATCAGGCCACCGCTCGCCGGTCTCGTCCCACACCTCACCGATGCGGCCGGTCGGGAAGCGCCCTGCTGCGCCGCTAGCTGTGAAGACGAAGTGCTGGTAGTAGCCCGGGTTGCCGAAGTAGTAGATCTCCGAGTACGCATATGTCCGAGCCCCCCGACTGACCCTGATGGCCTGCGGGACACCTCCGTCGGGAGCCAGCTCAGCGAAGCGCGTTTGTCCCTCGCGGAGCGTGAAATGGGGTTTCCAGTCGACCCCGACTTCCTTTTTAAGCCTGCGCCGCGCTCGCCATGACGGCTTCGGAACTCCGATGAACTTGGGTTTGAAGCGCTTGCTCCGCGTCGTCACCGACCAGGAGAGCACGGTCTCATCCTCATCGGCGATCGCTTGGACGTAGTAGTCGCGGTCGACCCAGAAGCACTCGATGTAGGTGACCTTCAGGAGCGGCGGGTCCTCCCACTCGACAACCTCCTGTTCCTCCATTTCCTGGAAGAGCTTGTGGTCGAGTTTCTGTCCCTCGATGTTGCGCCGGATCACCGGTGGATCCCCTAACGCCGAGGTGAAGAAGTCAACTTGGGCCCGGTTACCGAGACGGGATAGCCGCCGGTAGCGGTCGCGACGTCTACCGACCGTCCGGCGGTAGAGCCCGCGAATTGCCGCACTCACAACGAGCAGAGCGGCGCCGGCGCCGAGGATCGTTCCGGCCAAAGCCAGGTAGTCGCCAACATCGTTCAGGGAAATGGCGGCGCTGAGGGTTCCCGATGTCATGAGAGCGCTCAGCCCGCGGGCTTAGTCGAGTAGCTCTTTGATCAGAGCGCCGAGATCGTCAGAGTGCTCGACGACCGGCTTCAGGTTGGGCCGGCCGAGGATCAGGCTCCAGCCTTCCTTGCCTTCCCGGGAGCCGCTGCCGAGGTCGACTTCACCACGGACGACAAGGGCCATCTTCGGCGTGCCGAGGGCGATCAGCTTGCCCCGGACCTTCTCATCAAGCAGGAAGCGGCCAGTCGTATCGACGGCCCAACACTTATTTCCCTTCCAGATCAGGAAGTCGGGATAGAAGGTCGATGAGTCGCCGACCTTTTTCGGTAGTGGAAGTCCGTAGCCCTGATTAGCCGTAGTCGGGTTGCGACACCACAAGGCGCCGGTGACTCGATCGAGGGCCTCGGCAAACTCCTGCTCGTCGGTATTCAGATCAGCCTTTGAGTACTTCGTGTGTGTGGCGCGCTTGAAGTCGATCATCTCCTTCCCCCGCGGGCGGTACTCATCGACCTTCCAGGTGGCCCGCTCCGGATCCGGATCGTCCTGGTAGTCGACCCGATCCTCGAAGTAGTCGACGATTTCAGCCGCCAGGGTGCTGAGGTCCTCCTGGGCTTGTGAGCCGTGGCAGCTCTGCTGCTCGAAGGCCGGGCCTTGGAAGAGATCCGGGTGGATGGCATTCAGGCACGCCCGGTTTCGTTGCTGGATCCGGCGACGCAGGTAGGCGCCGTTCTCGGTTCGCGCACTACGGAGTACGTCGATGTAGGCGTACTGCTCGCTGCCCTCCTCCAGGTCGACGGTCGCCTTGCGTCCGGTCCCCGGAGCCTCGAGAGCACTCTCCGGCCACGGCCTCTCCCCTTGTGTCTTCACGATCCGCTCGACCTTGGCCATCGAGGGTGCCTTCAGGGCGCGCCGCGGGAGCTTGAGCTGCCGAGACTTGCCGCGTTTGACCGGGACCGGATCAAGCGCTTCCTTGCGTGTCTTCAACTTGACGGTCGCAAAGGCCGGCTCGTCTCCGGGGGCGTAGAGGCGAAGCTCGTTGCGCAGCCCGGAGATGACCCGGTCATAGCTCTCAGCCGGTGTCTGGATGATCAGCGTTGCCGTGTTGAGCGCCTCAGCCGAGCAACGGCGGGCGCTGGGCTGACGTAGGACGCGACCAACGATTTGGCGAATCCGAACGAATGACTTGGTGGCTCCATCGAAGTAGCAGACGTACGCCTCCGGGTCATCCCACCCTTCCTGCAGGGACTGATTGAAGATGATGTGTCGGTAGCGATCCTCCAGCTGACTGAGGCTGGTGATCTTCTCAGCGTCCTCGGGGAGGTCTTTCGTGTCGGTGAAGACCGCGATCTCGTTCGCGGGTACTCCTCGGGAGCGCAGATGGCGCCAGATCGCGACCGGCCGAGCCTCGTCCTTTGATCCGCGCGGCGGATTAGAACGCTCGACGACGTAGATTGCCCGCGGATTGACCGTCGCCCCCTCTTCGTCCGCTGCTTTCTGCACCTTCTCGAGAGCATCCAGCGCGCCATCGAGGCTCTCCTCAGCACCGCTGCGAAAGTCGATCACTTCGATGGTGGTCTTCAGTAGATTCGCCTCGACCACGTCCCGAGTGATCACCGGCACCTGCGCCTCTTCAAGGAGCAGCTTGGTCTCCTCGTCCTCGTCGAGAGCCTCGGCCCACTTAGTGAAGAGCTCGTTGACCAGCGGCGTGGCTGAGGCCATGAAGAAGCCCTTCGGCTTCAGTCCGGCGAGCTGGTCGAGCTGGACTGCGCTTTGGTTGTGGCTCTCGTCGGAAACGATCCAAAGCGGGCGATTGAGCTTCTCGCGCAGCTGGTCCCAGGGAGAGCCCTTGCCGGCCCAGTCTTGCTGTTCCCGGCGAAGGCGAAGACGCGCTTGGTCGGAACCATTGCTTTCCGCCTCGGCCTCGTTCCACGAAGCAACGGTCAAGACCCAGATCGAGAGGCCGGTCTCGGCCTCGATCAGATCGCGCCAGACGATCGGGCTCGGTATGTCGCGAAGGACGTTGACGCCATTTGGCAGGAGCGAGTGGTATTTGCCGTTGAGGTTTGTGTAGGTCTGCTCCACGACCGCACTCGACCGAGTCGTCCAGATAACAACGCCGTCCCCGATCCCGCTGACAACCTGGGCAAGAATTGGCGTCTTCCCCGAGCCCGTTACCGCACGGAGCTGGCCAAGGAATGGGATCTCGGTCGCGCCGTACTTGGGCGGGCCGTTCCGGGCCGAATAGTCAACCCAAGCAAGCGCGGAGTCGAGCATCTCCTGGGATGCCTCCTCCTGGAAAGGAAAGAGCCGGAACCTAGCGTCGGTCATTGGCTGTGGTCAGTGCCGCAGCCTCGAGCCGCTCAACTGCCTCGGGATCTCCCTCGAGAGCGCCATCAGCCTCCTCGATCTGCAGTGCCGCAAGAATCTCATCGGGAATCTGGCAGAAGCGGAAGGTGTCTGTCTCACCGACGCTGCAGGTGGAGCCGTAGGCGCGAATCGGTCGGCGTAGACCAAGCTCCTTCGTCTCGGCGTACATCTTGCCCAGGACCTCACTGCTGATCTTGCTCTTGGTCCGACCGTTCCAACAGAGGCAGATTGCCTCCTCGCGTCCGTTGTGACCAATGACGTGTTTCCCGTCAACTCGCGTGATCCCTCGGCCCTTGCCGGTCGCGTCAGTCTGGGCGATCAGGTTGGCGATCGCTTCCCGTTCGAGATCGAGGATGGCGTCTCGGTTAAGTCGGCGACCCTTGGTCTCAAAGGTGAACCCGCCTGGGAGCTCCTCCTGCTCAACCGCCGCCTTCAGCCGGGGCGCTAGCAGAGTTCGGCAGTAGCGATCGTTCTTCTCACCCTCCTCGATCAAGATGAAGCGGCGAACGCCACCATCGCGCTGGTTGAGGCGCATGACCGCATGACCAGTCGTGCCGGAGCCGGCGAAGGGATCGAGGACGAGGGCATCAAGATCGGCGGCGCTGCCAAGCAGGGTCGTGATTAGCTCAACTGGCTTCGGGTGTGGGTAGCGATCCGAGGCGCCAGGGATCAGCGAGTTGAGCAAATCCGAACCGTTCCGGCCGGGAATGACAACCACGCTCCTCAATGCTGTGGCTGCATCCCTGAGGTAGCGCCGGAGTTGTGGCGGTTCGGATTCGTCCTTGCCGAAAACGATCAGGTCGTTCTCCAGCAGCTGGTTCATCGACTCCTCCGGGTAGCGGTAGCCCTTCGGAGGCTTCTTGCAGGGCTTTCCGGTCACCGGATGGGTGACGTCGTAGAGATAGCCGCCGGCGCGGGGGTTTTCGAGGTGCCAGTCCTTGGCCCATGGCCCGCGGTCATCGATGTGGCGATAGCGATCCATGCGGCCGAGGTTGACCACATCGTCGCGGCCCTCCTTCACCGCTTTTCTGTACTCGGCTTTGTGCGTCTTGATCTCCGCCCGATAGGCCTTCTCGAGGTCCTCCGGGTCGTCGTGATCACCATGCACCCGCTCGTACGTTTCAAGAAGCCAGTCCTTGGCCGGATCAAGGCCCTTCCAACGCTCCGGCACGGAATCAATCCGTTTCGCGTAACAGAGGACGTACTCGTGCTCGACGGCGATTCGTGTCGGGTTGTTGTCGACCGCCTGTTTCCAGACGATGGTGCCGATCCGATTCTGCTCACCGAAGATCTCGTCCATCAACATCCCGAGCCGGAAGAGCTCGACGTCGTTGATGGAGACCAAGCAGATCCCGTGATCAGCGAGCAACTGGTAGGTCAGCCACAGCCGCGGGCCCATGTAGTTGAGCCACTTCGTGTGCCGCCCACCGTCCTCGTTGTTGACGTAGACCAGGTCGTCCGCGTCCGCGTTCGGATCGTGAAAGCGAGCGTCGGAGTAGGCGAAGTCCTTCTTGCCCGTGTTGTACGGCGGGTCCAGGTAGGCCACGTCTACTCGACCCTGATACTGGGAGCGCAGCGAGATCATCACCTGCAGGTTGTCGCCCTCAATGACCCGGCCGGCCGACTCGTCCCCGTAGGCAAGCTTCTCGACCGGCTCGAGTACGCGCGGTGCCGGCATTCTTGTGCGGTATCCACGGCGACCCTCCCAGTGCAGGTACATCCCGTCGCCGGCCAACCCCTCACTCTCACCGGAAACGAGATCGACAGCGCCAGCCCCGTTGGAGCTTGCTTTCGTCCGCGCCGCCTTGCGTGGACCTGGCCGCCTTGCCTTTGAGCGACGCGTCCGCGTGTTCCGCGTCGCTGACGGCTGGGCAGCTTTCGCCTTCTTCGTGGCTCGGCCGACCCGCGACGAAGATCCACTAGACGAGGACCGCTTCTTGCCAGGCTTTTTCGCTCCCTCGCGCGCCACCTAGCGATTGTTGCTGATCGACCGGATTGGAAGCGAACTGCCCACCAACCCACACATGGATTGTCCACTCCAACTCTGAGACGCGCGTCTCAATAGACCAGACCTCACTGCACCGCGTCGATGCACGGACCGCCTCCCCTTATGCCTAAATAGGACGCGCGTCTCGGCCCCCGACGCAGCCGCCCCGCTCGGAGCACCGTGCCACCTAGACTTTTCGACGATTTCGAGAGAAGCGATCCGAGCCCGAAGAACGGCGAGGAGGACGGCTACACATTCCTCAACCGTGTAAGTCAGCCGTTTTGGGGCGAGGTCCGCCGCGTTCTCGAGGACTGGTTCAGCCGCTATCCCGAGAGCGAGAAGGGCGACCTAGCCGGCCGCTTCCGTTCTCGCATCGAGGGGCAGCATGTGGGCGCCTGGTGGGAGCTTTTCCTGCACGAGACATTCCTGCGCCTCGGCTTCGAGATCGAGATCCACCCGCCACTTCCGGACGTGGAGACGCGTCCGGACTTTCTCCTCACCCGCGACGAGGAATCGTTCTACCTCGAAGCCAGCGTCGTCTTCTCCGGGATCGTCGACGATGACCCCAAAGCCCCGCCGTGGCTGACTGACGCGATCGACGAGGTCGACGAGCCTGACTTCTTCGTATCGATCAGGGAGGTCGCAGCCGAGGGCGAGGATCGGCTTAAGGTGCGCCAGGTCGTCGGGCCAATCCAGTCCTGGCTCAATGGCCTCGACGCTGACGCGACGATTGACAAGCATCAGGAGACCGGCGAGCCTCGAAGAGTTCTGGCTCGATGTCCGCGGCTGGAAGGTGCGTTTCGAGGCATGGCCGGTCAGCCCGGACAAAAGGGGCAAGCCCGACCATCGCGTCCTCGGCTCCGGACAGTTAATTTCCGGCTTCGTTAATGACATCTCGCAGCTGCGCAGCAAGCTGAAGAGCAAGGCTGGCCGTTACGGCCGTCCCGAGCGTCCCTTCGTCGACGCGATCCTCTGTGCCTCGTCGTTCATGGAGGAGACAGACGTGGCCCAAGCGTTGTTCGGCAACGAGGCCTACCAATTCAATCCCGACTCGCCCGGCGAAGGGAAGATGATCCGTCAGCGCAACGGATTTTGGGTCTATGGCAATGAGCCGACCAACCGCCGGCTGTCGGCAGCTCTGGTCGTCAGCCAGCTCCATCCTTGGACCTTCCCGCGGGAAATGCCGCGACTCTGGCTCAATCCCTGGGCCGACTTTCCCCTTGATGTCGAGCTTCCCGTTTCCGAGTGCGACTGCCAACGACCAAGGGCTGATCAGCCTCACCGACGGGACGATCGACCTCGCCGAGCACTTTGGGCTCGCCAAGGACTGGCCGCCCGGAGAGCCCTTCCCACGCGCCTGACGGAAACCCTCGTCAGCTCGCGTCCGACGGGTCCACCACGGCGACTAGTTCGGCACGATCCGTCGGCAATGACTCAAGGGTCTTCCGTCGCGCCAGGTCTCGAGCGAACTCGTTGCGATTGTGCCAGAGGAACTGACCGTGGTGCAGGGTTGGGTCAGCGATGAGACCGTCGTAGATCGCTAACGCATCCTCGCCGGCGATCCGCTCAATCGAGCCGGCCGCAGCTCGCATCGTGAAGTGCGCGTCTTCGGCCTCCCAAGCGGTGCGCACCAGCTGAATCAGCGCTGGAAGCAGCTCTTCGTCGACCGCGCCATCGATCCACTCCAACCCGCGGTGCTCGTGAGCAGCGGGGTTCTCCGCGACCTTCTTCTGGATTTCGCCGAGCAGGCGAAGCTGAGCGGGCACGTCGCCGAGCCGCGCCAACTCGACGGTCGCGTCGTGTCGCAGTTCGCCGCTTGACGCCGCCCGGGCGATTTCTGCGAGGGCGGACGTACTCTCGGTCTTGCACAAACCTCTGATGATCTTCTTGCCGACGAAATCGTCGTCAAGCTTCTCGAAGCTCGCCGCAAATGCATCTGCGATCGATTCGTCCCACTCCCCGATCACATCTGCCGCCATTCCGACGCTTTCGGTGCTCTCGAAACCGGCGATGACCTCCGCGGCATCCTGGCTCCACGCCGGGTCGTAGTTCTCTTTGGCCCATTCGGTTATTTGCTCGCCGAATGCGAAAGCGCTCGTCTCGAAGAGCTCGAACCAGCGCTCCTTGTCCAACGGCACCTTCAACGCGGCGAAAGCCAGGAGCGCCGAGTGCAACCCATTGTTGATAGTGCGTCGCCCGTTCGGGGGCGTGACGTGATCGGTGATCGGGCCGCCCGGATACCAAGCGTCAGCTAGCTCCGCCAGGCGCCCCCGCCCTTCCTCGGAGAGATTCAGCTCACCTCGCAAGGCCCACGGATCGGGACAGCTGTTCGCGTCGATGGCGCCGCTGACCAAGAGGTCCTCAAGACCGTCGTCGGGCTGCGACGCAAGCGGATCCGGCACGGGCAGCGCAACCTCGTGTGCTCGTTTCCTCATCTCCACTACATCCTTGAGCGGGAGCGCGCTGCCACTGGCGATCGCCGCTTCAAGCCGCGCCACGTCGATCTCGAGTAGCCAATGGACGTCGAAGCCGCGAAGCCCGTCGGGCGACGGGACGCCACGTTCGGCGCCCGCGAGCGCTGCGTCAGGGTGGCGCCGACATAGCTCGGCGAGTCGCTCGGAGCGTCGTAGCTTGTAGGAGGCGTCGATATTGCGCATGACCCATTCAGCGAGCGCTCCCACATCGCTGTCGCTCCATACAACGTCGTTGTTCTTCAGTAGGTCATCGACCAAGTCAAATTTCTCATCGACCGACAGTCCTTCGGTAGCAAAGAAGACCGGCAGTAGCTGCGGCGTCACCCGTTCCTTGATCCAAAACCCGAGACGACTCCAGCCCCGGTGGTTGTTGGCGAGGAGGGGTAGAACCGTCGCCAGGTCCTCGTCCCCGGTCAATTCGAGGATTGCCGTGCCGATCGCCTCGAGCGCCAGTTCATCAGATTCACCTGTCCAAGCGGACGCGAGAGCGCCGTAAGCGCCTTCGGGACGCAACTCGCCGACGGCATTCGCAGCGATGCGGCGGACGACCGGGTCCCCATCGGCCACCAGCGGCAAAAGCCAGCGAGCAGTGGACTCATCCGCTCCAATGACCCGCAGCAGGTCGATGGCGTTGCCGCGAACGGTCCGCTCCTCTGAGGTCGTTTCGGCAATCAGCTCTTCTTTCCACGACGTAAGGATCTCGGGCTGAACAGCGTTCAGCACCTCAAACGTCCGAGCCGAGCCGCGGAGCTGATTGTCCTGCCTCCACGCGCGCCAGAGCCGGCGCTCGAAGTAAAAGTCGCGAAGCATCCGCAGCGCTGCCTCGATGTCTTCTTTCCGACCGTGGGCAGCTTGGGTACGTGCCCAGCGGATTGGGTCGATCCCCCGCAACTCTCTGCGAAGCTCGTCGCCCGCAGCCTCGAAGACCAGGTCCACCATGTGCTCGGTGTCGGCACGGAAGATCTCTTCCCCGCCCACGTCGGCAAGGGCGACAGCTCGCAAGGTTGCAACCGGATCGTCGGCGCTGAGGATCGCCTCTGCACATAGCGCCTCCTGGACGACCCCCGAGGCGAATTGGGCTTCATCCGGAATGTCTCGCAGCAGGGTCGACCGGATGAGCAACTCCCGCCTCTCTTCTACCGAGAACGGACCCTGACCCGGGATCTGAGCCAGCTCTGAAACCGGGGCCGAATTCTCGCCGCGCAGCTCCAAGGCCACCGCGAGGCGCTGGACCCAATCGTAGGTTTCCTGTGTCGGCCTCCCCGCCTTACTCGATTGCACGGCAATCGCAGCGCGCTGGCGGCCAAGAATGAGCTCGACGGTTGTTTCGGGGATCGCCTCACCCGAGACGAGCAACTCACCTAGGTCCTTGGCGTACTGCGGAATTGAGATCAGCGATCCAAGGCTCGCCGCGTTCAAGAGGAGGGCCTCGATCGTTTCCTTGTCGACCCCACGGTTCTCCAGGTACCGCTGACCCCAGGATTGACTCTCCACGAGGTTGAACTCGACGAATGAACCCTGCCGCAGCTCGTCGATCTCGGCCACGGGACGACTCGCGATCACATAAGTGTGGTGGGGCCACTCGCGAGCGCACTCGAACACCGTCCGGATGACCGCTTCCCGCTGTGGGACAGCTACCTCATCGAACGCATCGAGGAGAAGGGTGAACGAGGATGCTGAGTCCGCCAACGCCTCAATGGTCGGCGGGCGGGTCTTCCCATCGAAGGCCCGCCCTGACTGCACCAGAAACCGCGCGAAGGCAGCCGTGAAGTCCTCGTCCTTCTCGATCTGGGCGGGCAGAGAGCAAAAAGACGCATAAATCGCGCTCCCTTCGTCGAGAGAAGTCCCGCAACGTAGTAGGGCTTCCGACTTCCCGAAGCCAGGAGGTGCCACAAGCAGGCTCCTTTGAGCCTCGGGGAGGTCGGTGACCTCTTTGACACCACCGTAGAGCTCGGCCAGGATTGCTGCGGTCTTTGGGTCGTTGTCCTCTTTGTCGCCTTCACGACGAATCAGCACTGGCGGGGTGAAGTAATCGCTTAGAGCTTCCGGGTCGACCTGGCATCGAAATGCGTGCTCGGTGGTGACGGCGCGTGGCGCCAGGATCAAGGCTGCCCGGCCGACGCTCTTATGGTCCGGGTCGAGTTCGTACCAGCACACGTCGACCACTTGATCCGCGATCATCTGATCCAGATCTGACCGGCCACCGCCGGCCGGCAACAGCAGGAGGTGTGGATCCTCGCTTCGGTAGAGCGACTGGACCCACTGAAGCTGAGTGCGCAGCGGAACCTCGTTCTCGCCGAGGCGAAAGCCGAGAAAAAGCAACCTGTGCGAGCTGGCGATGTGGCTGACGAAGTGGGCGTAATGGGGATCGCGCATCGCGCGCTGGCGATCGGACCGGGACACGATGAGGCGCTCGCGATCAGCTAGCGAGCCGTGGATGTGGATGACATGCACCTCGCGCGCCTTCGGTTGTCTAAGCGACTCCACATCGGTCGGCTGCAACGAGACAGGGGTGAGCCCAGCCGACTTCACCGCCAATTCGACGGCGTCGTCGTAATTCGTCGTCACCAGCCTTCGAGTCGGGCACCGGGCGAGGAGTTCCAGAACTGGAGTGGACCTCGTCTCGAAACCGGCGAGAACCTCGGCGGCAAGTTCATGCATCGCGTCCTCGCCGCGCGCCTCGGCGATTTGCTCCGCGCATTCCTCCAGGCTCACCGCCCCGAGATCGGCTCCGGCGGCTTCAGCGAACGCCGCCGCCAGTCCAGGCTCGTCGGGCATACCCGCTTCCCGTGCAAGCCCCGCGCCGACTACCGGCACGATCACGTCCCGGTCGGCGGACAGCTTGGCGCTGAAGTCGGCATCGAGGGTCATCTGATCCAGACGTTGTAGCGATGCGAGCGGCATGAATCGGGCCCATGGCCACGGCGCGTCAGGTTCACCCTTTTAAGTTGCAGCTTCCAAACAAATTGGACCCTTGGGCTACTCGCCGTCAGGGTCCTCTCCAAGCAGGCTCAACAGATCGGCGACACGGAGCCGCTGCGCCTGGTTTGCCCCGCCATCGAGGTCGAACTCAACGCCTTCGCCGGTCAGAACCTCGACGGGATCTCGGGTGTCGGCCGGGTCGGGCCAGGCGAACCCCGGGCGCACTGCACCGTCGCCGCCGAGGACGCGATAGGCCTTCTGAGGACCATCATGAGACGCCAAGTGCTGGGCTGTCGGCATCGCCGCGGTGCCCCCAAGCTCTGCTAGGTCGCCATACGAGGTCCAACGTCCCATCGGGATGGCAGCGACGGCCTGATCAATCGGACTCCAGTCGAAGCCCGCGGGCGGCGTGGCGATGCCGGGGATCGGCGGACTCCAGGACTCGATCGCAATCCCAGCGAGCCACCCGGCTCGGGCTTCGATCTCGGCTACGCCCCAGCGCTCGACGTCGACAATTGGCTCATTGAGCCTGAGCTCCGAGTCACTCAGGATCTCCTGCTTTCTCTCGATGAGGTTGTTGGAGAGTTGGGAGTTGAAGGCCGTCAAGGTCAGATTGCCCAGTCCGTGTCCCCATCGCGCGAAGACCCCATCGGGATCGTTGCCGTCTTCCTGCAGCCGCTGGCGCCACTGGGCGCTCATCGTCTGCGGGAGAACGTGCTCAATCGAAAGCGTAGATGCGTCGAAGTCGACCTCCACTTCGGCGCGCAGATATGCCTCGAGACGCTCAAGAACCAGCTTTTGCTGGTTCGGACGGCCGCGACCGTAGAACTGCTTGGTGAAGACGCCGTCCCTTACCTCCTCATCCGACGGCCAGCGGCCATCTCGGGAGAGTTCAAGGCGCAGCGCCTCATCAACCGGTTCAGCCTCAGGAAGCGCATCGATCAGGCCCAAAAAGAGGCGGTTCAGAACGTTGGTCGGAACGCCGGCGAGATGGCGCCGGACGAGAAATGACTCCAGGTACTCCAGGCAGTTTGCGGCTTCCTCATGTTCGACTCGTCCGGCATCGACGCGGTCGTAAATTCGCAGAAGTAGCGGATACGCCGTCCCGGCACCCCAACTCCGCAGGAACGCCAGGTGCTGTTGCTCTTCTTCGAGAAGACCGAGCTCCGAAGCCATCTCGACGTCGTCAGGCCACAGGAATGCTCGGTAATAGCGACCACGCCGTCTCAGCTCCTTGACACGGTTCTCCAGGAAGTCGAGATAGCCGGGCTGGTCGGCATGCGCTTCGAGTTCCGCAACATGCGTGCGGTAAACCTCGTTGCGCTTTACAAACCGACCCTCAGCCTGCACGTCATCCCGAACCAACTCTTCGAGCGCGTCCCCGAGCAGCTGCTCAAGCGGCCGCCAATGCTGGGTGTACACAGCGTCTGTGCGGCTACCCAGGTTCATGAACAGGTAGTTGCGCAGGAGGTCTCCCTCCGTCAGAGCGACCCCGGTCGCGTTGATGGACTCGAAAATCTTGTGGGGCCGCTCGTCCTGACCAACCGTCACGAAGACCAGCGAGAGGCGTGAGCCAAGCGCCGTGGCCAGCGTCTCCGGCGTCAGTGTTTCGCCGTCCCGCATGGCCTCGATCTCCGAATGAAAGAAGCGATAGGCCGCACCGATCGGCGTATGACCGTCGGCGGCGTCTGGGTCCGTAAGAATCGTCCAATAGGCGCCGGCATCCTCATCGCCCGGAACGAGGCGTGCCCAGAACTCCGAGCCCGGCTCTTCGGTCGCGTTGACGAGGTACTTCCCGTTTAGTCGCGCTCGCTGCGACTCGTCCCCCTCGGCCGCCACGTCCCGCAGCGCAGCGAACGCGACCGACAGCGTGATGATTCGCTGCTGCCCGTCGACGATCCGAAAGTGCCGAAAGTCGCGGAGCGGGTCAGGCGGCAACTCCACGGCAACGATGCTCCCGATGAAGTGCTCGGGGGTGCTCGACCCACCGTCCCCGAGCGCGGTGTACTGCTCGAGGACGTCGCGCCAAAGTGTCTCTTGGTTGGCACGGTTCCACTTGTAATGGCGCTGGTAAAGGGGCACCCGGAACTGGCGATCCTGGGTGATCAGGTCCCTGAAGTTGCCGTCTTTCGCGAGCACGCCGAGCCTCCTAGGCGAGGGCGCCCGAGTCTATCCCGCGTTCGCGTGGCTTCAGTCCGCGAAGAGACAACTTGATGATCGACTCGTTTGCCCTCAGCCGGTCGGCCAGCAGTCGCCTCGAGATCGCTACCCATTGCGGGGAAGAGAGCACGCCGCATTACCTTCGGACGCTGAGGTGAGTCCTTCATCCCTGCCTTGCGCGGAACGGAGTCGCGCGCCGAGACGCACCTCGCGTCGGCCGCAGCGGTTACTTCCCCACCGACCGCCTGATCTCACGCACAGGAATGGGGTCAAACAAATGACGTTGGGGCACGCCTTAGCGGCTATTTTTCGCCGCGGGTTTTCCGGGCGGCTCGCGCCGCCAGCCCGCCCATCCCCCAAAACCGTGCGTCCAACCATGCGTCGCAGGCGCCAAAACCGTGCGTCCAACCGTGCGTCGAACTCCCGACTTCGGGCAGAACTGAGAGCACCTCGTAGCGCCTGAAACCTGCCTAGGAGCCCTCAGGTGACCCGTCCTCGCCGGCATCATAATCCGCGTGTCG
This sequence comes from uncultured Solirubrobacterales bacterium, assembly GCA_963696625.1. Classification (GTDB taxonomy): domain Bacteria; phylum Actinomycetota; class Thermoleophilia; order Solirubrobacterales; family 70-9; genus JAWVFN01. The sequence goes on along the minus strand of CAVOKZ010000005.1, from coordinate 58,167 downwards.
GGGGTTCGAGTCCCTCCTCCGGCATCAGAAAGTCCCTGCGTGCGGGGACTTTCCACCTCATCGGGGTCCTCCCCCTCCTCTGATTTCGCACCCATTTCGCACCCAACTTCTTCGCTGGTGCGCGCATCGAGCAGCTTGGAGAGCTTCTCCGCCGCGTCGTTCTGCGGCACGTGATGGATGTAGATCATCGTCGTGGCGATGTCGGCGTGCCCCATGAACGCCTTGACGTCGGTCAGCGGGAACGCCTGGACAGCGATCGTCCCGAAGGTATGGCGGAGGTCGTGGAATCGGATGTGCGGGATGCCGGCTCGCTTCAAGGCGGTATAGAAGCGGCGGCGCATCGCAGACTCCTCGAAGGCGTCGCCGACCTCATTCACGAAGACGAGGTCCTCTTCCCCGGTGAACTCCTCGCGGTGGCTGAGCTGCTCGATTGCGCGAGCGGCCTGGTCCACCAGCGGCACGGAGCGCACCTTGCCGGACTTGGTCGGGCCGATCTCGTGCCGCGTGTAAGAGCGCCGGACGTGAATGAGGCGATTGAGCCAATCGACGTCGCCCCACCGCAGACCGCGTAGCTCTCCAAGACGGAGTCCGGAGAACGCAGCGAACTCGAAGAGGACGGCGTCCTGGTCGGTCACAGCATTCGCGGCGAGCTGCTTGACCTCGATTGGTTCGAGGGCCCGGAAGTCACCGCTCCGCTTGAACGGCTGGCGCTCGGCGTTCGTGACCGGGTTGTGCTCCAAGCCAAACGCACGCTGTGCTCGCTTGAAGACGGCATGGAGCTGCTGCAGGCGCTTGTTGATCGTCCGCGCGCTCACCGCGTCCTCGGCCAGCATCCGCTCGCGGAAAGCGTCGATGTCCTTCGTCGTGATCTCGGTCAGCGGAGTGTCGGCACCGAACTCCGGGATCAATCGCTGGTACAGCTCGCGGTGGTAGTCCTGGACCGTCGACGGCCGGCGCTTGCGGTCGTGCTCGACGTACCGCATCCATTCGCGCGCGGCCATTCCGAACGTGACTTCCGAGCCCGGCTTCGGCCTGATCGGGAAAGTCTCGTCCTTCCCGGCGAGGATCGTCTGGAGTCGCGCCTCGGCCTGCGTCCTGGTGAGGAAGCCGGCGGGAGCTCGGCTGCGTCGCGCCCAGACCCGGCCGAGCTTTCGCTGTTTGCGAGTCCCATCCGGGAGTCGGATCTGTGCGTAGAAGGCAGGACCGGATTTCAGGTTCACAGTCCGGACAAAACCACTTGCTTCTCGCTCTCCGCTCATCGGTTCCTCGACGGTACCGCGCGGGCCAAACGGAAGGGGGAGCTAATCACTCCATCGCCTCCTCGATCAACCAATCGAGGCTCCGGATCGCGCGGTTGAGCTGGACTTCCTCCGCGACCGATTCGACGTAGCGCGCGATCGAATCCGTCGCACAGACGTAGAGCACCGATTCAAGTTCACCCTTCAGCTGTGCCGTTCGATAGCCGCTGAGGATGCTGTGCAGCCGCGGTGATGACTTCGGCATCCGCTCGAACTCGGCTGCCCACCGCTCACCTTCCAGCAGGAAGCCGAGATCGGGCATGTGGCTCCGAGACACAGCGCCGGCCGCCGGGATCAGCTCCGTTACCCAGCCATCCTCTTTCAGCTCGTCGAACCCGAACCACTCGCGCTCGCGACGATCACAGTGCGCCGCGATCCAAGAGACGCCGCGGCCGTGAAGCAGCCCCTCCTTCGATCTCGTCGCCGTCCTCGTCGTGATCGGGCGCAATGAATGGCCGAGACCCTTCGGCGTGATGGCCACAACTGCACCACCACCGTCATACAGCCGTGAGCGCTCCAGCAATCCCTTGGCCTCCATCGCCGCCACATGGGTTCTCACCTGTCGCGAACTCAGCCCCATCCCACAGGCCATGGCCTCCACCCCCGCCACCCGCACTCGCGCCAGCCAATCCAAGACTGCCGCCTCACCTCTCAGCTTCCTCGCCTGTCTCATGACCACCGCCGCCATCGCCCCTATCGACCCGCCCCCACGCCGCCCGTCCCGCCCGATCCACACCCAACCAAGATCAAGCTCCTCGACTCCGGACACTCGTAGAGGGGGCGGAGTCGAGGAGCGCAGATCGCCGTAGAGCCCACAACCATCGGGCGGGACGGGCTCACCAACCGCCAGGTGCCGGCGGATCGTTTGGAAGGCGGAGTGGAAGCTCTACTCATGCCCCCTTTGACTCGGAACCGCTGGAGCTGTCCCAGCCGCCGACCTACTTGACGATAAGCGCCGGTCCGCGGCGGCGGTCAACCCCCTTCGGGGGTCGGGCGCCGAAGGCGCCCTTGACAGCCACCTGGACGGCGCTTTGATGGCTGGTAGGTCGGCGTGGCCTACGCCGGTGGATCCGACTCTTCCCAACGCATGCCGACACGATTGGCAAAGGCATCCTCGAAACGATCGAGAGCCCCGGCAGCGATCCCCGCCTCGGGTGCCTCATCGAATGCGTAGTGGATGAGCGCTGCTGAGCTAGTCGCGATCCGGTTGACGATCTTCAACGGCTTCGGTGAGAGCTCTGACTCTCGATCTATCTTGAAAACGATGATCCATGCAGGCTCAGGTTCGACGACGCCCTCGATCGGGACGGTCCCCGGAATTTCCAGCCGCTGGGTCGCACCATCACCTGTGAGCTGGGGATTGCCAAGGTGTCTCCCCCAACTCCTCCATACAGGCTCCGGCAACACAACACAAAATCCAGCACAGCGGGGATCTTTCGCCATTTGAATCTTCAGGATCATCTGGTAGATCGTTCGCTTGAAGATGTTCGCCTTGTTCGGCCCTTCCACCCGCCGACCAAGCAGCTCAGGATTGGCTGCGATCGCTTCGTGGTAATCAGCCTCGGCGGCCGGCGGACCCAGCGCCCGTAGCTCCGCAACCGCGTGCAGTGGACTCCCATGGAAGTCCGCGGTCTGGATTTCGAAGATCGCGAACTGGCCAAGCGCGAGATCGCCATCTTCTTGTATTCCGACAATCTCGAAGATCGTCACGTCGACCTTGTTGCCGGGCGAGCCGGGACTCTCGGGGATATCGATCTCGCCGCCCAGAGTGGGCGGGTTCGACGCGAATGCGAAGACCCGATCGGCAGCCCCCTCGGCGCGTCGCTCGACGAGGCGTCTCACCTCCGGCTGATCGAACCGTGTGATCGGGAGAACACTCATGGGCGCATCGGTTTCGAGTCGAAAGAGATGAACGATGGCGTCCCGAATCAGGGTGAACGGCTCATCGAACACTCTCGCCGGGCACGCGAGCCAGTCTTCACGTTGACCCGAACTAAGGCTGCTCGCGGTGCAGAAACCTGTTCGGTAGTCCAAGCCGTCAGTCCGAGCCTTCTTGAAGCAAGGCACCTCGCGCTGGGTCGCATTCGAGAGAAACGGGCATCGCTGCTCGCGCTGATCCCGGACTGCCGCCTCACTGTCATCAACCTCCTCCGGTGGCCAGACGAGGTGCCCGAACCACTCCGTGACGAAGCTCGTTGGCTGGCGAGGAGCGCGAGGCATTAGTTAGGGTCCAGCCGCTCGGTCTCTTCAACAAGCTTCGCGGCGGTCGTCTCAAGACCCCTTGCGAGCTTGCGGACGACATCGAGGGACGGGCGGCGCTCTCCACGTTCAATCATGGAGATGAAGGTCCGATGCAGCCCCGCCCTGGCCGCCAGATCCTCCTGTGAGAGGCTTGCAGCCAGGCGGTGCTCGCGCACGATCTGACCGAATGGTGATTCAGACTGCGTCGGCATTCGTCAGAAACTGACTCAAACCGTGACTATTTGTCTACAGACGGCTGTCTACACTGCAAACAATGATGACTCGTGAACCAACGGCAATTTCCTTGTTCTCAGGTGGCGGTGGCCTAGACCTCGGAATCGCCCGCGCCGGCTTCCGGACCCGAGTTGCCGTCGAATGGGAGAAGTACGCCTGCCAGGCATTGCGACGAAACCAAGAATCGCGGACATCAGTCGGAGGGCACATATATCTCGACGGCTGCCAGGTACTAGAAGGAGACATCAGAGACTTTTCCGAGATTGAAATCCTTCGAAGCGCGGATCTGGTGCCGGAACAGGCTGATCTTTTGGTGGGCGGCCCGCCTTGCGTCACGTTCTCAGTAGCCGGCCAGCGCGAAGGCCTGCAATCGGCGACTGGCCAACTCTTCGAGGACTACGTTCGTGTCCTTGACTACGCGCAACCGACAGCATTCATATTCGAGAACGTGAGGGGAATCCTGAGTGCTCCAGGTGCCGACGGAGCGAGAGGCGGAGCACTCGACGAAATCCTTGACGCCCTTTCGTCCGCTGGCTACGCCCTGAGTTGGCGAGTAATTGATGCCGCTGATTATGGGGTCCCACAACATCGACACCGGCTAATCGTGATTGGGCACCGAGGAACAAAGGCCCTTGACTTTCCTGAGCCGACTCACGGAAACGTCGAGGCAATTGGGTTACTCGGGGATGCTGGGCTCCTCTCACCGTGGCAGACCGTTCGCGACGCGATAGGCGATCTTCCTGAGGCGGCGCCTTACGGAGAGATTCCGGACGTTCCCAACCACGTAGCGAGGCGCTACTCGGAAGCCGTTATCGAGAGCTTTCGCGCGACTGAGCCCGGGAAACGCAATCCGCTCTACAAGCGCGACCGACTTCTCTGGGACCAACCAGCCAAGACGATTCGAGCACAGGGGAAACCGAAGGCGAACGGCTCGGGGCAGAAGAACAGCTCGCACCAATCTCTCCATCCGGACGAGCCGCGGCAGATCACCGTTCGCGAGGCTGCTCGAATCCAGACTTTCCCCGATTGGTACGAGTTCGACAAGACATTCGTGAACGGCTACCGAGTCGTCGGCGATGCAGTCCCGCCAGTCTTAGGCGAAGTGATCGCCAAATCAATCCGGGGTCAAATTGCGCTGAGCTCGGGCGCTGAAGCGACCATGCCCAAAGCGGCGTAGAGCCATTAATTTCGCGTCGAACCCCACCTAACCAGCGCAAAATGCGGCGAGTAACTCCCGGCTGGTGACGTAAGAACCATCGCCTTCCCGATTGACCACCTGCTCATCGTCAAGCAGTAGCTGCGTCAGCTGCTCGCCGTCGAGCGTGATCATGCCGGCCGCGCGGACGTATTCGAGCGCGGGCTCCGTAAACCCCGACGTCGTCACGTACATCAGGCGAACGGCGTCACCAGCGGCCCAGCCGACGGCCGCCAATCCGTCCTCGAGATGCTGCGGAAGGTTTCCGTCGAGTTTGCGCCTCAGGATGTCGGCCCAGGTGGGCTCGACACTCTTGACCATGTCGAGGGTGATCTTGCTGTACTCGACATAACGCTTGGCTTGACCGAACAGCATGATCGTGAGGTCTCCGACGACGCGCGCGCGCCTCGAAATGCTGAAGGGATCGTCTCCTGTGGGCTCTGCTGGAAGGCGACCGAAAAAGTCAGCGCCAAGGTCGATCGTGCTCCTCGTGACGTGGCTCGTCGTGCACCCGATCTCATCCAGGACGCGGCCACACAATCTCTCAAACTCATCTGGGTCCAGCTCGTGTAGAAGCGACTCCAGTTCATTGTGGAGTCGGAACCGAGCTCGACGATCCCGCATCTCAGGTTCGTCTCCCTCACGCACAAACGCAAAGAAACGAAAGAAGGTTGGAGCGTCGCCCGCCACCACTAGGGGCGGGGTCATGCGACGAGACTCATACCCAGCCAGCACGAGGCTTAGGTTCGCGCCGACGGTGGCAAGCCTCTGCTCCTGACCATCTTCGAAGGCCCAAGTCGAGTCTTCGGGATCGCAAAGCTCTTGAACGAGATCCCTTAGTTCGGCTCCGTGGTCACCGCCAAATGCGTCGGGAGGATCAAACGATCTCCGCGCGATGTGCGCAGCGATCCTTTGATGCCGGCTCATCAGTCCCTAAGCCTTGCCGCCTGCTCCAAACGTCGGGCCGCGATATCGCGGACAGTTTCGATCAACGCTTGATCGTCGGCGGAAAGCTCCTCAAGGACACTCGCAGGAATGGCGCGGAGCGCTGTAACCGCGCGCTCTAGGGGCGCTCGCCATTCAGGCTCTCGTTCGGGCTCCGCGATCCGTAGCGCCTCGCTAATCCGGTGCCCAGGCGTGTTCAGAACATCCAACGCTTGTGCGCTGTCCAACACCGGATCGAGCGCTCTCACGTCACTTGACGTCGAAAGCCTGCGCGGCGGATCATCCTCAAGCTCATCGTCGACGGCTATCCACGAGTAGAGCATCCGCGCGCGATCCTCATTCGTGAATCGGTAGTTGGTGTCATCCCAACCGATCCAATCCCGAACCTTCGGTCGCTTTACGACCTCGTCGAAGAATGCGTACAGCTCGGGAGAGGCGAACTCGCCGAACTCGTCGTCCTCCTGCATCTGCTCCAAAGCCGAGAGCACACGAAGTGAACGACGCACGCGCTGAATGCTCAAGTTCAGGGCGTCGGCGACCCCTCGCTCCTCGTAGTCGAGATCCCGGATCAGTGTCTGAATGGTTCGCGCGGCCTGATACCCACCCCACTCACGGATCCCAGTAATGTGACGGATGCCCTGGATCACCCATTGATCGAGATGCGCTTGTGCCGTATCGCCTTCCTCGAGCACAAGCACAACGGGCTCTTCTATCGACTCTAAGACGTCCGCATCCAGAGTGATATCGCCGTCGGCATGCTGCTGCAACAGGGTCTTAATCGCACCGATACGTCGGTTCCCCTCCACAACGACAAACTGCCCGCCCTCGCCCAGAGGACGTACAACGATCTTGTCTATTGGCAAGAGCCCAGACTTCCTAATCGACGAGCGGAGTCCGTCCATATCGAACCGCCCACGATTTAGCCGTCGCAACGTTGCCGTCTGCACTCCCTCCTCGCCGATCCGCTCCTCGGGAGTCGTCTCACTGGTCGGCAATGAAAGCCGCGGGTTGTTCGGATCCAGGAGGATTTCGCCGATCGGGATCCCCCGCTCATCTAGGCGCTGCGTGAAATCAGGAACCGGCATTGAAGCCTCCGAAACGAGTGGGTCTGTGTTGTCAAAGACTCGACCATCAGCCGAGGGATGCGAGCCTACTTGCATCGGTGGGAACTGGTTAGTCGCCCGCGTTACGAGTTCGCGCCGGACCTGGGCCGACCTCGCAGCCACGGATTCATAGACCGGCTGTGGTTCCCGTTCTTGTGGCGTTGCTTCATTGCCTGACGGCCGGCGGCGCGGACGCCGTTAGCCGGATGCGCGCCGGCGCTTCTTTTTACGTCGCCGAGATTTCGCACCCGATTTCGCACCCAACTCAGGCTGAGTTGCCGAACTGAGCTGATCTCCCCTTGCCTGAGAGCCGTCCCCAGGCCGTTCTGACCCCTGCGTGTCTTCGATCATAATCCGCGTGTCGGGGGTTCGAGTCCCTCCTCCGGCATGCGTAGGCTGCTCGCAACCTGCTCCTCTTCAAGCTCGACAGCTGGCTCATCGACCTCGTCATCTTTGCCGTCGTGCTCGGCGGGATGGGCCTCGGCGTGCTCATCGGCCGGCGGATCCAGCATCTGTCCGACAGCCTCAGCGAGCCGTTCGGGGTGCTCCAGGGGGCGCTGCTCGGCGTGGTCGGGCTGATCCTCGCCTTTGGGCTCTCGCTCGCCGTCACCCGCTACGACGACCGCCGCTCGGCTGTCGTCGACGAAGCCAACGCGATCGGGACCACCTGGCTGCGGGCGCAGACGCTGGAGGAGCCCCAACGCAGCCGGTCGCTCACCCTGCTCCAGAACTACACCGAGACCGCCGTCGACTTCGCCGATCACCAGCCGGGCAGCGACGCCGAGCGCGAGGCCACTGCGGCCGAGGAGGAGATCCAGCGCCGGCTCTGGAGGCAGGCCGGCGAGGCGCTCAACGACGCCCCGGAAGCGAGCGCGCCGCGGCTCTACGTCGAGACCCTCAACGAGATGATCGACGCCCAGGGGACGCGCCTCGCGGGGGTCAACAACCGGGTGCCGACGGCCGTCTTCCTGCTCGAGCTGTTTGGCGCCGCCCTCGCCCTCGGGCTGCTCGGCGCCTACCTGACGCTGATCGGGCGCGGCGTCCCCGCCCTGATCCTCGCCGGTGCCCTCGTGGCCTGGCTTCTCGTCGTCATCAACGACCTCGACCGCCCGACCCGGGGCATGATCCGCGTCCCCGACACGGCGCTGGTCAACCAGCTCGAAACGCAGGAGCGCGCGCCGACGGCGCCGGCGCCGGCCTCCGCGAATCCTTCACCCTGACAACGGGTCTGGAATGTGAATGCCTGCACGGGGTCAGGTCTTGCATCCGACATTCACGCGGCCTGTTGCATCTCTGCCTGCACGGGTCAGGTCTTGCATCCGACATTCACGCGGCCTGTTGCATTCAAGACCTGACCCCCATTTGTCGAATCGGCGCTTTTTGATCGCCGGAAACACGCGGATTCTCGATCCGCGTCAAGAGAGCGGGCGACTACGCCGAGGGCAGCTCCGGGTCAGGGAGACTCCGAAGCTGCTCGAGGTCCGCGCTGTCGCGGCCCCCGCGAGCTGGATCGGCCTGATTCGCCATCGCTGACTTCAGTTTCTCCAGGGCGGGCTTTGACGCGATCACAAACTCGGTGCCATCTCCGAACGCGGCGAGTCGCGCGTCAGAGCGCAGCTCCTCAAATGAAGAGCCGGGTACCTGCGTGAGGATGTCGACGGGGCCCTCGTCCGTGAGCAACCGAACGGGACCGGCGAGCAGGGTCCCAGGAGCCTTGAGAGCGAACTCTTCGCTGATGCCGGCGCCGAGATCGCGGCGAGCGCCGAGACCGGAGAGCGCCGAGGACAGAGCGCGCACATTTGATTCGGACGCTGAAACGACGATGTCGAGATCAAAGGTCGCCCGGTCCACGCCGTAGGTCACGGCGGCCCAGCCGCCTACGACCACGTACTCCACGCCGGCGTCAGCAAGGGCGCGGACGATCTCGCGCGGATCAGCGGGCGTGCTGGGATGCGGAGGCACGGGCAATTCCGTTGGACTCACGCAGGTCGCGCATCATCAGGACGTAGTGCCGAACTCGGTCCAGCCGCTCGGCCGGTCTCAGCGCGTGCGTAGCCGAGCTCACCCGAGCAACCGGCGTCTTATCCGCGGGCGCAGCTTGATCCATACGGCGGATCATAGGCGGCATAACCCCGGGCAAACCTTGCGTCGAACCTTGCGTCCAACCCACGACTTCGAAGCCAACTGAGAGCACCTCAGCGAACTGATCCGAGCCTAGTCGCCCTCATCGGAGACAATCTGGTCAGGTCTTGAATGCAGCAGGCCGCGTGAATGTCGCATGCAAGACCTGACCCTGTGGAGACCGTGCGGCTCGTGGTCGCTTAGGCAGTCGCGACGACGACTTCGCAGCCGCCGGCGGTGAAGGAGTTGCGGCGAGCGGCGGTCTTCTTCGGAAGCTTCGCCTCTCGACCCTGCGGGTGGATGTCGATCATCAACTCGATCCCAAGGCCGCTCGCAACGCGGACCAGGCGATCGAGGGTGGGCGTGTGCTCGCCCGACTCCATCCGAGCGACATCCGACTGGTGGACGTCGAGCTGGTCGGCAAGAGCGCGCTGCGAGAGCGCGTGCTCGGCGCGGTAGTGCGCGACCTCGACCGCGAGCCAGCGGGCCAGGGCAGTGCTCTCCCACTGGGCGCGGAACCCAGGGTCCTTGAGCTCCTCTGCGAGGACCTCATCATGGGAAATCAGTCGATCCTTAGGCATCGATATCTCCTTTCGGAGGACGATAACATGCTTGTAATCATCCGCCTCGGACGCGATCGAGCGCCTCGACCATCTGCGGATATCGCTTCTCCCGGAACTCCTTTGGGAGCCGAGGGTCAACGAGTACGGCTTCGAAGGGATCGATTCCGTGCTTCTTGTACACGGCCTGAAAGGAGCCGTCCGAACGGCACTTTCTGAAGACTCGCTCGTTCAAGTCGAGGACTGCGCGGCGGCGGGCCCGCTCTGAAAGCGACCGATCCGCAAGGACCACCGCGGAAAACTCCTGGGCGCTGACGATCGACGCCTTCAGCTGGTCCAGTGAGATCGCACCGGTCCGGCGCAGCTCGACCACGTTGTATACGCGGCTCTCCATCGAGCGCTCGGGATGCATCGCCCAGAATGTGATCTCACCCCCGCCTCGGGAAATGGTTGTTGTCACCTGGACCGCCGTCTCGCGGACGTCCTGCGCGGTGAGCCCCCGCGGCGATTCGATGAAGTCAAGCCGGCGTTCGTGGCCACGAGAGTCGAGGAATGTCACGACGCCGGTTAGGGGAGTCCGTCGTCCAGGTTTGGGAAGCGTGACTCTCCCGTCAAGGAGCTTTCCGGCCCGCTGAGCTGTCGTCCTGGCGCCCTCGACATCAATGTCACTGGTGACGACGACCGGGAGCCGGAGCCCCGGGCGGCTCAGGAATTGCGCCCAGAAGGCCACAGCTCCCCCGCCGACCAAGACAACTCGGCGTTCGCTGACGAGCGACTCCAGTCGGCCGAGGACGCGCTCCAACTCCCCGGGCGGGAGAGGTGGTGGCTCCGGCATTGGGTGCTAGCTCAGTGAGCGCGAAGCAGAGAGGTTGATCCGAGACCGTCGGGCGAGAGGTGCAAACACATCGTTCTTCCGCCTCATCTCGGCCACCGACATTTCCCCGGACGCCAGAGCGCGTTCGTCGGCAGCGCGCGACGCCTGCTTGGCGCGCATGAGGGCATCGGGATCGAAATAGGTGTTGTCGGTCTTCTTCATCGCCCTCCAATCGTAGCGACGCGTCGTGGGGCTCATGCCGCTGAGCGCAGATCCTCGGGAGCTGCCGCGGCCAATGCGCCAGACAAGAGCGCAGCCTCGTTCTCGCGGCTCTTGTAATGGAGGTAGCGCTGGGTCGTCTTGATCTCGGCGTGGCCCATCCAGGCCTGGACCTGGAGGATGTCGGCGCGGTTGATCGCGATCATCCCGAAGGTGTGGCGCAGGTCGTGGAACCGCAGCTCGCGGAGGCCGGCCTTCTTCAGCGCGGCCTTGTAGCGGTAGCCGAGCCTCTGGGCCGTGACATGGCCGCGCGACCCTCGGAAGACGAGGTCGTCGTCGCTGACGTGCTCGCCGCGGTCGCTCAGCCGCGCGAGAGACAAATGGGGTCAGGTCTTGAATGCAGAAGGCCGCGTGAATGTCGCACGCAAGACCTGACCCTCCGCAGGCCGATATCGCTCAAACACTCGAAACTCAGGCCGGGGTCGAGTACGAGTCGAAGTTTGATCCCCAAACGCCAGCGGAGGTCGCTCACGCGCTTGTCTACAACTCCGGGTTCATTCTGCTCTTTAGCTCGATTGAGGTGCTCTGCCGCGGCGAGGGAGGCCGAAAGGCGAAGCGCCGAGTAGATAAGGATTTGACTGCAACTGGGGGCGCCCGGGCGGCCGTCATTCTGACGATCGCCGTTGCCCGAGCCCTCGATGACCTGCCGGACGAGTATCGGGGTCTTGTGAAACAACACTTCCCTGTCCCGTCGGAGGACACCGACTTCCTCGATCACGCCTTCGAGAAGAACGACCGTCTGACCGGGTTCGGGGCCGCCGTGATCTCCGCGAAAGCGGTCGAGATTGCCAGCGGTTTCTCGGCGGCTCGGGGAACGCCGGCGTTTCGTGAGCTCGGCGAGATTGACCTGCGAGAACTCGACTTCGATACGGCGCTTGCCGGTGCCTGGGGGCCGGCCGCGGACGGCGGGCTTCAGAACAGTTGGTCGGTCTCCCAAGGCAATTTCGTTCGCACCGTGAGCGATCCGCGCTGACGCAGTGCTTGATCTCGCCTGAGCGGACTCGAAGGCGTCAGACCCTGGTCGTGGTTCGATGCGGAGAGGTGCTGCTTTCGAGGACCTCCTGGGACCTCCTGGGTTCAGGTCTTGAATGCAGCAGGCGCCCGAATGTCACAGATGCAAGACCCGACCCCAGATGGCCCCGACTGGTCCTTCCGCAATGCAGGCATAAGGTGCATCTGGTGTTCTCAGTCTTGAGGTCTCGATCGCCCACGGCCTTTAGGGTTCCCCTGGTGCGTTGCGCCATCACCCTAATTCCGCTTGTCCTCGTCTTCGCTAACGGATGCGGCGGCGACGACAAGCCAAAGCCGACCCCGGAGCTTTCGACGGCTGAGCTGATCCAGCGTGCGGACAAACTCTGCGACGACGAGGCGACGCTCGCGGGCCTGGTCCCCGCCAGCCTCGGGACCGAAGACTCGCTCGACGGCGTTGCGAAGGCATACGAGAACACCGCGACCGCAATCGACTCCTCGACTGACGAGCTCGAAGCCCTTACCCCGCCGCGCCAGGATCGCTTTGCGGTCGACCACTGGCTGGCGACCAGGCGTCAACAAGCCCGGCTCCTTCGGGATGACATCGCGCCTGCCGTCCGAGATGGGGACCTGGCAACACTTAAGGTCACCCGTAGCGAGATGGCTCAGCTGGAGGCGACCGAATTTCGATTCGCTGTAGGCGCCGCCTGAATACTGGTCCACCTGCGCCGGTCTAAAACTGGTCCACACCGCGCAGGGCCGGAGCCATCCGGCCGGGCCCAGACCCTGGCTCGATCTATCAATCGAGACCGGAGGAAGGCAGTTGCTAGACGTGGAGCGGTGGGCCGAGATCAGGAAGATGAGCAACGTCGACGGGCTCTCCCAGCGGGAGATCTGCCGCCGCACAGGAATCCACCGCGACACCATTCGCCGGGCCTTGGCAACTCCCGAGCCGCCGAGCTACGGACCGCGCCCAAAGCGCCCCTCGAAGCTCGACCCCTACGTGGGTGAGATCGAGGCCCTGCTCGACGACGAGCCGACGCTCTCGGGCGTGCGCATCCTCGAGGAGATCCAAAAGCTCGGCTACGGGGGCGGGCGCAGCATCCTCGACGAGCGCCTGCGCGAGCTGCGCCCCAGCTTCCTGCCCCCGCCGCGCAGCTACCAGCACACCAACTACCGCCCCGGCGAGCTCTGCCAGCTCGACCTCTGCGAGCCCTTGCGGGAGATCCCGGTCGGCTGGGGCCAGACCCGCCGCGGCTGGATGGTGACCGCCGAGCTGCCCTACTCTCGCGCCTTCGCCGCGGCGCTGGTCTTCTCCAAGGAGTGGCCCGACATCGCCTGGGGCATGAGCCGCTGCCTGGCCCGTCTCGGCGCCCTGCCGAAGAAGCTGGTCTGGGACCGCGAGGGGGCGATCCACCGCGGCGGCGGGCAGCCGACCGAGGACTTCGCCGCCTTCTGCGGGGCGCTCGCGGTCGGCTGGATCATCCTCGAGCCCGGCGACTGCCAGGCCAAGGGCGCCCTGGAGCGCTCCCACCGCTACGTTCACGGCAACTTCGAGGCCGGCCGGCGCTTCGCCAACCCGCCCGACTTCCAGGGCCAACTCGACGGGTGGTGCGAGAAGATCAATGCCCGCACCCACCGCACGACCCGGGCGGTGGTCTCAGAGCGCCTCGCCGAAGAGCACGAGGCGATGCGCCCGCTGCCGCAGCGGCCGCCCGACGTCGATCGCCGCTGGGTGGCGCGGGTGCCGCCCCAGCCCTACCTGCGCTTTGACCGCAACGACTACTCGCTCGATCCGCGCCTGGTCGGCCGCCGGGTGGAGGTCCGGGCCACCCAGGCAGAGCTCACCGCCGTCGCCCTCGACAGTGGCGAGCTCGCCGCCCGCCACCGCCGCGTCTTCGCCGGTGGGCTCACCTTCACCGACCCCGCCCACCAAGCCGCGCTCGAGCAGCTGCGCGGCGAGCGCCGGGAGCGCGGCCGGGGCTCGGAGGTCGAGATCCGGCCGCTGGCCCGCTACGACCGGCTGATCCGGGCATGAGCAAGACCGCCGAGCTATCGCACCTGTTCCGGGCGCTGAAGGCACCGGCGGCGGCCGGCGCCGCGCCCAAGCTCGCCGAGCGCGCCCGTTCAGAGCAGTGGTCCTACGAGCGCTACCTGGAGGCGGTGCTCTCGACCGAGGTCGGAGCCAGAGAGTCCCACGGCGGCGAGGCGCGGATCAAGGCGGCGCGGTTCCCGGCCCGCAAGACGCTCGAGGAGTTCGACTTCACCTTCCAGCGCTCGGTCAAGAAGACCGTGATCGAGCACCTCGGCCAGCTCGACTTCCTGCATGGCCGCGAGAACGTGGTCCTGCTCGGCCCGCCGGGGACCGGCAAAACCCACCTGGCGATCGCGCTCGGCATCAGGGCGTGCTTGGCAGGCCAGCGGGTGGCCTTCGCCACCGCGACCGAGTGGGTGGCGCACCTGGGCGAGGCAAAGCGCCAGGGTGAGCTCGAAGACGAGCTCACCCGCCTATCGCGCATCCCCCTGCTGGTGGTTGACGAGGTCGGCTACATCCCCTTCGACCCCGAGGCCGCCAACCTGATGTTCAGCCTGGTCTCGGCACGCTACGAGCGCGCCTCGCTGATCGTCACCTCGAACAAGCCGTTCAGCGCTTGGGGTGAGATCTTCGGCGACGAGGTGGTCGCCGCGGCGATGATCGACCGCCTCGTTCACCACGCCGAGATCCTCGCCTTGAAGGGCGACTCCTACCGCCTGCGCGACAAGGACATCGGCTCCTCGCCGAACGCCGAGCCCGCCGAGATCGGCTGAGCGATCACCCGCGGCGCCTTCGCCGCGGCCCCCAGATCGGCTCTCAGGACCCCGCTCTTGACCCTGACGCTCGAATTGGCGCGGATCGGCGACCAGCCCGCCCGCTGCGCTCGCCTACGGCTCGCTTCGCGGGCGGGAGACTGATCCCCGTAGGGGGTCAGTTTTCAACCGGCGCATTTCAACCAGCCTTGACAGGGAAAACTGACTCCGAGTGGACCACTTTTCAACCGGCAGAAGTGGACCAGTTTTCAACCGGCCTTGACAGGTCCGGCGTCGCTTCTCCGCGTCACGATCGTCCTTGCGCTGCTGATCTCGCGTAGCGCGCTCAAGATTTGACTGAGCGGAGGTGAGGCTCTTTTGCTTGGTTGAGATCTGCTTTTCGATCGCAGCAGCTTTCTTCTCAATGTCCGCAGCGGCCTTCTGCTTGCGCTCTAGATCGCGTCCCTTCGACCCCAGCTGCGAGGTGCTCGTGGCCTTCCCGAGATCCTCGGCCGCCTTAAGAGCCTTCCCGTTTGCAGCAGCGAGCTTCGCATTCAGGTCCGCGAGCTTCGTTCTTAGGCTCGCGAGATCATCGGTGAGGCGGTTCACCTGGTTTGTGTACGACGACACCGACACATGCCGAGTGTGGATGGGTCCCCGGATGCTTCAAATCTGAATGCTCAGTCCCGATGGCGACAAAAAAGCCCGTGGTACCAATTGAGGTACCAACTTGAGCAAAAGTGCGGTGACCTCAGATGACGAGAACCCCTGCAAAACTCTGCTTTCTGATTTCACGAAGTCCTGCGGCCTAAGGTTGAGGGCCTTGTGGCCCTAACGGGCCGTGGAGGTTCGACTCCTCTCAGCCGCATGAAAACGCGTCGTCGCCGTCTTTCATCATCGACGGATGGCGGCCACCAAGCAGGAGCTCGCATACGAAACCGCGGTCACCGCGGTGAACCGGCAGGAGGAGTTGGCGCAGCTGCGCTCCCGCACCGGGATGCTGCTTGCGGCCGGCTCGCTGGTCGCATCCTTCTTCGGCGCAACCGCGCTCGGGCAGGAGGGCACGGGCGCTTGGTCCTGGCTCGCCGTCACTACCTTCGTGCTCTCTTTCGTCGGTTCCATCTACCTTCTGGCCCCCAAAGAGGGGCTCGGGTTCGCGCTGAACGGACCGCGGCTCTTCGAACAACTCAAGGGCAAGAGGCTCGACCAGGCGCACCTGCAGACCGCGGTCTGGCTCCAGGGCGCGCGTGATCAGAATCAGCCGATAATCGACCGGCTGAACCGCGTGTTTGCCGGCACCTGCGTGGCACTGGTGCTCGAGGTCGTATTTTGGACGGCGGCACTGCGGGGTACCATTTAGCCATGGCCGACGCACCGATTCAGACGGCGAGTTCGGGCTCCAACACGTCGGAGTCCCCTCCACCCGGCATCGTGCTCCCCGAGACCGGCGGCGGCCTCGGGATTCTCAACAAGTAGACGCGGTCGTCTACGCGGCGGACGCCGCCTCCGGCAGCGGCTCGCGTACCGAATAGAGCGCGAACAACAGCAGGAAGAGGCCGGCGAGGCCCACCAGGGTCGAATCCCGAGGTCGCGGAGCAGAGCACGTAGGCCCTGATCGGGTAATGCACGTTTACGGCTGCGTTATGGCCCTCGACCTGCCACTCATACGGACCGGAGGTTGGACCGCTCTGGGTCAGGTAGAGGAAATCGACGAAATCCTCGACGGGGCTGAGCCCGCCGCCCATTGCCCCGCCGCCTGGACACTCGTAGTCGGCCCCACCCTCACTACCGGGCTGAAGCTGGAATGTGGGATCCGACGCGACGATCGTCGTGTCGCTGCCCGGCGCGGCAACGGCCGGCGTCGCCAGTGCGAGGCAGCAGGCCACGGTCACGGCCGCGGCGACGTATCGGCGCGACGTATCGGCGTGTGACGACCCCGATTGCGGCGGCAGCTTACCTCAGTGGCGGATCGTCGTCAGCCACACGCCCGAGAACGAGATCGGCGCGGCCGAGTCGATGCCTCGCACCGAGCGCTGGAGGCCGGCGCCGCCGGGGACGGTGCCCAGCAGCGGGTCGGAGGCGATCGAGGCGAGCGACGCCGGCGGCAGCGATCCCGCGACCTGCACGTCGCCCTGGCGCAGCAGCGCCACCCTCTCCCCCGCTCCCGAGACGCCGCGGAACTCGAGCGAGTCAAGCGCGGGGCCGAGGCCGAGCGGGGTCCCCCACCAGGCCGGGTTGCGGGCGAGGATCAGCTCGCCGGCGACATCGCTGCTCGGCTTGAACGGCCCGGTGCCGACCGAGCCACCCGAGCCCTTGAGCGACTCGGGGGCGACGATGCCGAGCCGTGGGTCGGAGAGGCGCCGGGGCACGTCGGCTGTCGCGCCGTTGAAGAGGAAGCGCACGATGTCGGGGCGCGGCGCGTCGACGGCGAACAGGCTCGGCAGCAGAGCCCCGCCCTCGGGCGAGGACTGCCAGCGGCGGGCGTTGGCGAGCACCGCCGAGGCGTTGAACGGTGTTCCGTTGGTGAAACGCACGTCGTCGCGCAGCCGCAGGGTCCAGATCGTCTGGTCCGGGGACGGCTCGATCGACTGGGTCAGCCCCGGCCGCCGCGAGCTGTCCTCGTAGGGGCCGTTGAGGCTTGAGACCAGCGGCTCGTTGACCTGGCGCGTGATCAGCTGCGCCTCGGGCGAGGCGGCGGCGAGCGGATCGAGGTCGTTGGGGAGCGCCGGCAGCGCGTAGACGAGGGCGCCGCCTCCTCCGGCTCGCGAGAGCGCCGCCGGGCCGCCGGTCGAAGCCGTTTCGCCGTCGCCGCCGCAACCGGCGAGCACGGCGACTAGTACGAGAGACGCCGAGAACCAAGCAGATCCAGGACGCAGGCCGATCGGCGCAGCGAGCGCACTGAACAGTGCGTGAGCGAGACGATTGGCCGAGGACGACGAGCTGCGCCGGTTCGCAGGCGTCTCAGATCTTTAGGAGGACGAGGGCGTTGAGTGCCCACAAAATCGAGAAGAAGATGGTCGCGCGGGTCAGGTTGCGCTCGACCATCGAGCCGCCGCCCACGCCGCCGCCGGCGCCGCCGATTCCGAAGGCGCCGGAGAGGCCGGCGTCCTTGCCCGAATGGAGCAGGACCAGGAAGATCAGGATGCCCGAGATCCCCACTTCGATCACGCTGAGAAAGGTTTCCATCGGCGCAGAAGTTTAGTGGCTGTCGTCGCCCTTCTTGGCCCGGTCGATCAGGTCGAGGATCTCGAGCGCCTCGGCGCGCAGCTCGGCGTCCTGGCGGCTGAACTCGTCCTCGGAGAGCTTGCCGCCGGCCCGGTCGAGCTCGGTGTCGCGGATCTCGCGGTACTTCGCCTCCTTGCGGGCTTCGAGCTCGGCGAGCTCGGCCTCGCGCTTGTCGGCGGGGTCGGGCTCCTGCGGACGGCGCCACAGCGGCGCGGCCACAAAGACCGTGACCAGGCAGAGCAGAAGCAGGGCAAGGAGGACTTCCATGCGCGGGGCAGGCTAGACGGCCGGGGCTAAGCCCGGGAGAGCCCGCGGGCGATCCTCGCCGCAGAGGCAGCCGTGACACGCCGCCGCGCGGAGGCCGAGGGCCAGAGCGCGATCAAGGCGCCGCCGATCGCGATCAGGCCGCCGATGAAGAGCCAGCTGACGAGCGGGTCGACGATCACGCGGAAGGTCGCCGGCGGCGGATCCGAGAGGTAGCTCTGGGCGATCGCCGCGATCAGCAGCCCCTGGACGTCGGGGCCGGCGTCGCCGAACTTGCGGTTGGCGCGCTTGATCGGCGCCTCGAGGCCCTTGATGTCGGGCTGGAACGCGGTCCACAGGTCCTGCTTGGCCCCGGCCTTGAGCCCGACCTCGCTGGTCGACTCGCCGTTGAAGAAGCGGCCGATCGGCCCCAGCGACGGGTCCTGGCTGGGGTAGTAGTTGCGCGACGGCGCGAGGACCGCGTACTGCTTGCCGTCCTTGGTCACGTCGAGCACGGCGCCGAAGGAAATCCGCTCGTTGGCGACATCGACGGTCGGGCGATCGTAGGTCACGCGGTAGTCGCCGGCGTCGGCGCTCTGGCCGACGTCGAGCCGCAGGTCCTTGTTGGTCTGAAAGCTCGAGGAGGCCGCGACCCCGATCAGCAGCACCCCGATCCCGGCGTGGATCAGATAGCCGCCGTAGCGCCGCCGGTTGCGGGCGATGCCCTTGCCGAGCGCGACCGGCGCCGGCTCCCCGGTCAGGGCCCGGCGCGCCGAGCCGGCGCGCCAGAACTCCTGGGCGAGGGCGGTGAGGGCGAAGGCGGCGAGGCTGAACAGCGCTAGCGCCCACGGGTGCCCGCCGGCGTCAGTGACCACGAGGAGCGCGACGAAGGCGATCACGGCCGCGATCGACGGCACGAGCAACACGCGGCGCGCGGCGGCGGCCCCGAACCTCCCCCAGGCGACGAGCGGCCCGATGCCGGTGAAGAGGACGAGGACGATCGCGATCGGGGTCACGTAGCGGTCGAACCACGGCGCCGCCAGCGACGAGCGGGTCCCGGTGAAGGCCTCGGAGATCAGCGGGAAGAAGGTCCCCCAGAAGATCACCGCGACCAGCCCGACCAGCAGCAGGTTGTTGATCAGGAAGATCGCCTCACGTGAGATCATCGACTCGATCCGGCGCTCGGATCGCAGGTCGTCGAGGCGCGAGAGGATGAGCACTGTCGAGCCGAGCAGGACGACGCCGATCAGCGCCAGCAGCGGGCCGCCGACGGTCGAGGCGCCGAAAGCGTGGATCGACTGGAGCACGCCGGAGCGGACGAGGAACGTGCCGAGCAGGCAAAGCGAGAAGGTGCCGACGATCAGCGACACGTTCCAGACCTTCAGCATCCCCCGCTTCTCCTGAACCATCACCGAGTGCAGGAAGGCCGTGCCCGCGAGCCACGGCATCAGCGCCGCGTTCTCGACCGGGTCCCAGGCCCAGTAGCCGCCCCAGCCGAGCTCGGTGTAGGACCAGCGCGAGCCGAGCAGCAGGCCGATGCCGAGGAAGGTCCAGGCGATCAGCGCGAACTTGCGGGTCGAGCGGATCCAGCTCGCATCGACCTTGCGGGTGATCAGCGCCCCGACTGCGAACGCGAACGGGATCGACCACATCACGTAGCCCGAGTAGAGCATCGGCGGGTGGACCATCATGCTCGGATGGCGCAGCAGCGGGGTGAGGCCGGCGCCCTCGGCCGGCGCCGGGCTGAGCGCATTGAACGGGGTGGCGGCGAACAGCATCAGCCCGGTGAAGAAGGCGCCGAGGCCCATCAGCACCGCGGTCGCGTAGGGCACGATCTCGCGGTGGCGGTTCTGGGTCAGGTAGATCGCCGCGCTCGAGGCCAGCGACAGCACCCAGGCCCAGAGCAGCAGCGAGCCGGCCTGGCTCGACCACATCGCGGTCAGCTTGTAGAAGGTCGGGGTCGTGGTCGAGGAATGCGCCTGGACCAGCTCGAAGCCGAAGTCGTCGGAGAGGAACGCGGCCTCGACAATGACGACGGCGAGGGTGAGGCAGCCCGCCATCGCGTAGACGGCGCGGCGCGAGGAGTCGACCCAGCGCCGGTCGGAAGCGCGGGCCCCGTAGAGCGCGGCCCCGACCGCATACAGCGCCGCAAGCAGGGCGAAGATCAGCGCGGCGGTACCGAGCGTCGTCACTCTCGTCCCCGGACGCGAAGCGGAGGAGGCGCAGTCATGTCAATCCTCGGTGAACTTCGACGGGCATTTCGTGACCAGGCTGTCCTTCTCGCCGACGAAGGTGCCCTCCTGGACCTTGCCCGTGACGATCACCTCGCGCCCGTCCCGGAACGGATCGGGCACGGTGCCCGTGTAGGCGACCGGGATGCTCTTGCTCGCGTCGTCGCGGTCGGCGACGGCGAAGTCGAGGCGCTCTCCTTGGTGCTCGATCGAGCCCGGCACGACTTTGCCGGTCAGCTCGTAGGTACCTCCGGACGCGCCGGTGAGCAGCTGCGAAGGCTGCTTGGCCTCGCTCGAGGCGCTGAAGGACGTGTAGACGAGGCCGGCGGCGAGCAGCACCGCCGCCGACATCGCGATCACCAGGCGAATCTTGCGCTTGCGGGCCGGATCCATCGGGTGGGGATTATTCCAACTGCGCCGACTCACTTCTTCTTCGGCGGCAGCGAGGCAGCGTAATCGGCCCCAGCGTCGACCCAGCGCCCGAGCTCTTCGTCTTCGCCGAGCATCTCAGCGTCAATGACGATGAAGCCGTTCATCGTCTTGCCGGTGAAGTCCATCTCGCCGGCGCCGGGCTCGCGCAGCGCGTCCTCGTAGTCCTCGTAGTCCTCGCGATCGACCCTCACCGTCAGGCCGCCCTGCCCCATCACGCCCACAGCCGTGTTGCCGCCGATCATGAAGGCGATGCCGCGAACTCCTCGTCGTAGGCCATGCCGCGACGATGGCCGCACACGAGACATCGGGGATCTCACAGCTATAGATCATTTTTGATCTAAAATGAGGTGGTGGCTGAGATCCCGACAGCGCCCAAGTGCGGCCGGCTCCTCGTCGCTGCCCGACGACGACACGACCTCAGTCAGGAGGCGCTCGCTGAGCGCACAGGTATGACTCAGACCAATATCAGCCGTATTGAGCGCGACAAAGTCTCGCCTTCGCTGGCGACGATCAACCGGCTGCTCGAGGCAATGGGCGAGACCGTTCAACTGTCCGCAATCCCGCTCAGTGCGCCTCCGCCGGGCGGTGGCAACGTCCCTATTCGTGAGCTGCGGGCTGAGTTCGATCAGATGAGCCCGGATCAACGACTTGAGCAGGCGGCCTTGCTCAGTCGCACCGCCAGCGAGCTCGCCGCCAGTCGGCCGCGATGACCCAGGTTGTTCTCGATCCTGCCGGCCTATTCCAAGCCGATCATGCCGAGGAGCGCCGGGCTTTCGGAACGACAGTGCGGGTCTGCAGTTACGAAGATCTGCTTGAGATGAAGCAAGCGGCCGGGCGCGATCAGGATCGCATCGATATCGAGAACCTCAAAGCTGCGCGCCGAGAACTCTGACCGCGGGGCTGCGTCTTCCCTATTGAGCGAGGTGTGCCAGCGCCGAGCGTGCCGCGTTGTAGCCGCCCATGCCGTGGGCGCCGGCGCCGGGCGGGGTCGCCGCCGAGCAGATGTAGACGCCGGGGATGCCGGTGGCGTACGGGTTGACCGCGAATCGGGGCCGGAAGAGGATCTGCAGCGGGCCGTTGGCGCCGGTGATGATGTCGCCGCCGACGAAGTTGGCGTTGTAATGCTCGAAGCCGGCCGGGTCGCGGGTCGCCTGGCCGACGATGCGCTCGCGAACGCCGGGGGCGAAGCGCTCCAGCTGGCCGAGGATCGCCTCGGTGGCGTCGCCCTTGTAGCCGCTGGGGACGTGGGCGTAGGTCCAGACCGGGTGGACGTCTCCGTTGGAGCGGCTCGGGTCAGCGAGATATTGCTGGCCGACGAGGACGAAGGGCCGGTCCGCCATCTTTCCGCTGTTGACCGCGCGCTCGGCGGCGGCGATCTCCTCGAAGGGGCCGCCCAAGTGGACGGTCCCGGCCCGCTTGCAGACCTCGTCGCGCCAGGGGACGCCGCCTTCCACGGCGAGGTCGAGCTTGAACGCCCCCGGCCCGTGCTTGTAGCCGCGGTAGGCACTCGCGATCCGGCCGGGCAGTCGGTCGCCGGCGATCTCGGCGACGGCCCCCGGCGCGAGGTCGAAGAGGATCGCGTCGGGGTTGTCGAAGTCGCTCATCGAGCTGACCTGGACGCCGGTCTCGATCTTTCCCCCGTACGCGGTGAGCTCGGCGGCGAGAGCGTCGGTGATCGACCGCGAACCGCCCTTGGCGACCGGCCAGCCGTAGGCGTGGCAGGCGGCGATCAGCGCGCAGCCGACCGACGAGCTCATCGGCCGGTTGAGCGGGCTGAAGGCGTGGGCGGCGACGCCGCCGAACAGCGCCCGCCCCTGCGGGGTCTTGAAGCCGCGGGCGACGATCGTCGCCGGGGTCGCGGCCGGGATCCCGAAGCGGGCGAGGCGGACCGGGTGCTTGGGGAAGTGGACGATCGGCCGCAGCGCGTCCTCGTTGATCGCGTCGAAGTTGGCCGCAGACGAGCCGAAGAGCCGGGTCCAGCGGCGGCCGTCGTCCCCGAGCCCGGCGGCGGTCTCGGCGATGCCCTTGACCATCACCCCGGGCTGCTCGCCCTCGAGCGGGTGCGCGAGGTCGACCTCCGGCCACAGCCACTCGAGCCCGTGCTTTGCCAGGTCGAGCGAGCGCAGGAACGGCGAGCCGACCGCCATCGGGTGAGACGCCGAGCACTCGTCGTGGAGCAGGCCGGGAACGGTCAGCTCACTGGTCCGGGTCCCGCCGCCGATTCGATCGGCCGCCTCGAGCACCGTCACCTCGACCCCCTCGCGCGCCAGCGCCACCGCGCCCGCGAGCCCGTTGGGGCCCGAGCCGACGACGACCGCTTCGCTCAAAGGGCCTTGGCGACCCGGCGCAGGATGCCTTCGGGCTTGACGCCGGGGCCGCCGGTGACCTCGACCGGGAACTTGAACGACTCGTCGAGCCACGGCTGCGCCTCGATCATGTCGGCGACGTTGACGTAGCCCTCCTCGACCAGGCCGCTGACGGGGTCGTAGATCGCGTAACGCTGCTTGCCGCGGGTCGGCGAGCCGGCCATCGGCTCGGACTCGAGCGTGATCACGCGCACCTCGCCCTCCTTCCACTCGCACTTCTCCTGGATCGCGTCGAGGAGCTGCTTGCCGTGGAAATGGGCATCGCCGAAGTTCCAGCCGTTGACGACGTTGGAGATCAGCTCGCCCTCGCGGGCGTCGTAGTCCTCGACGTCTCCGACGGCGTGCGGCAGCAGCGCGTTCAGCGCGCGGCCGTGCGAATGCATCGAGCGAAACCCGAGGCCCTTGTTGAGCAGGTACTCGGCGGTCTCGCGGTCATAGAGCTCGGCGACCTGCTCGACCACCAGCCGCGCGGGCTTGTTGAGGTTGGTGTCGAGCTTCTCCTCCGCCCCGCTGCCCTTCTTGAACAGCCACTGGGTCGTCGCCCAGTTGCCGGCGTAGTAGCGCATCGCCGGCAGGAAGCTGATCTTGTCGGGCCGCAGGCTGCCGAGAATCGGCATCGCCACGCCCCAGAGGGCGATGAGGACGATCAGCAGCGGGTCGTCGAGGCTCGAGAGCGGCACGTCGCCGTAGTGCCCGAAGAGGAAGAGGATCCCGAAGATCATGAACAGGTTCCACTCGAGCGGGACGGCGAGCGGGAACATCGAGGTGATGTTCACGTGGAAGAGGATCATCCCGACGATCGCGATCGTGCGGACTATGTCGTTGTCGACGAACAGCAGCAGGAACGGCCAGGTGAACTCCTGCACGGTCCCGAAGTGCGAGAACAGCGCCGCCTCCCGGGACGGCCGCATGTCCTCGGGATAGTCGCGCCAGAGCCGGCGCTTGATCGTCTTCGACCGCATCCAGGGCGCGTTGGAGAGCATCGTCGAGACGACGAACGGGAAATGGTGGTTGAGCTTCGACGACGCCGCCCCCCACCAGATGAAGAGCAGGACGAACTGCCAGGCGGCGATCCACTGGTCGGGCGCGAACAGCGAGATCACCAGGAACGGGAGGTAGACCTCGGGGCGGGCGCCGAGGAAGGAGACCTTGTCGCGGAGGCCGAGCAGCGCCAGCAGGACGAGGAGGCAGGCGATGCCCTCCTGCGGCAGGCGGCCGGCGGCGCTGCCGGCGATGTCGCTGCCGCTCGCGGCCAGCAGGAAGACCGCCGAGGCGAGCACGCCCGCGTAGAGCAGGGCGTCGACCGGGGTCCGCGTGGTGCCCTTGGTCAGAGGCACCCTGTCGGGCCACGGGGGCAGGCGCATCGTCCCCGGGCGCAGCCAGTAGAGCGGGCCGCCGATCAGCGGCTTGAAACGGAAGGTGAGCGGCATCGAGCCGGCGCCGAGGCCGAGGATCTCCCAGAGCAGCGCCCAGACCGCGAGCTTCTGGAGCACGATCGGC
Organism: uncultured Solirubrobacterales bacterium; assembly: GCA_963696625.1. Lineage (GTDB taxonomy): Bacteria > Actinomycetota > Thermoleophilia > Solirubrobacterales > 70-9 > JAWVFN01. Next base: position 33,624 of record CAVOKZ010000005.1, on the reverse strand, counting down.
TCGGTCCACCAGTCGGAGAAGTCGGTGAGGCTGCCGAGCCCCGGGGTGAGCGAGATCACCAGCGCCGCGCCGACGACCCAGATCACGAGCTTTACGGCGTAGAGGAGGTAGACGAAGGCCGGCGAGCCGAAGCCGTTCAGGCCCCAGTCCTGGACCAGCGGCTTGATCCGCGCCAGGTGCGGCTTGCGCTTCCACTCCTCGACGTCAAAGGGCGGTGCCGACGGCTCAAGAAAACCCATGCGCTTCCTCCTGGCCGGAGCCTATTACGGGCGCAGTTCGTCGTGGGCGCCGTACCACTCGATCGTCCGCCGCAGCCCCTCGCGCAGATCGACCTCGGGCTGCCAGCCGACGACCTCAGCGATCTTGGCCGGATCGACGTACTGCTTGTCGATCTCGCCTTCGGGGTTGCCGTCGCCCTGGAAGTCGGGCTCGACGTCGTTCGGGCCCAGCTCGCAGATCGTCTCGACCACCTCGCGAACGCTGAACGGCCTGCCGCCACCGGCGTTGAACGCCTCACCGCGCGCAGCGTCGCCTTCCTGAAGCGACGCGGCGATCGCGAGGTAGGCCGCGGCGCAGTCCTCGATGTAGAGGAAATCGCGAATCGGGCTGCCGTCGGAGCGGATCACCGGCGAGCGGCCGTCGAGCACCGCGGTGGCGGTCTCGGGGATCAAGCGCGAGAAGTTCATGTCGCCGCCGCCGTAGAGGTTGGCGAAACGGGTGACCGCGACCGGCAGGCCGTAGGCCTTCCAGTAGCTGCGCGAGATCACGTCGGCGGCCGCCTTGCTCGCCTCGTAGGGGTGGCTCGGCTGCAGCGCGAAGTCCTCCCGGTAGGGCAGGGTCTCGTGGGCGCCGTAGGCCTTGTCGGAGGAGGCGACGACGACCGCCCCCACCCCGCCCCCGCGGCAGGCCTCGAGCAGGTTCCAGGTGCCCTGGACGTTGACCTCGAAGGTCGCGACGGGGGCGCCGATCGCCTCGCCGACGATCGTGACGGCGGCGAGGTGGAAGACCGCGTCGTAGTTGCCGCCGCCGATCTCCTTGTTCAGCAGCTCGCCGTCGCGGAGGTCGCCGGTGACGAGGTTGACGTCGGAGGAGACGTCGTGCAGACGCAGGCCCGAGACCGGCGGATCCCGGCGGTCGAGCACGGTGACCTCGGCGCCCTCGCCGAGCAGGGTCTTCGAGAGCCAGGCTCCGGCGAATCCGTGGCCGCCGGTGACGAGGGCGCGGCTGACGCTCACCAGACCCTCCAGGGCGCATCGCCGCCGGCCCAGAGATCGTTGAGCACGACCGAGTCCTTGTAGGTGTCCATGCAGTCCCAGAAGCCGTGGTGCTCGAAGGCGACGAGCTGCCCGTCGCCGGCGAGGCGCTCGAGCGGCTCGCGCTCGAGGATGCTGTCGGTGGTCAGGTAGTCGAAGGCGGGAGGCTCGAAGCAGAAGAAGCCGCCGTTGATCCAGGTCTCGAGCTTCGGCTTCTCCTCGAATCCGGTCACCCGGCTGTCGCCGTTGATGTTGGCCACGCCGAACTGGAGCTCGGGCTTGACCACCGTCACCGTCGCCACGCTCCCGTGCTCGGCATGGTGGTCGAGCAGCTTCGCGAGCTCGATGTCGGCGACGCCGTCGGAGTACGTGGCGCAGAACCGCTCGCCGTCGACCCACTCCTCGGCGAGCTTGATCCTGCCCCCGGTCGGAGTGTCCTGGCCCGTGTCGAGGCACTCGACCGTCACGTTCTCGGGCCAGTCCTGGGCCGCGGCCCACTCCTCGATCATCTCGCCCTTGTAGCCGGTGAGCAGGAGGAAACGCTCCAACCCCTGGGCGGCGTAGATCTGGATCACGTGCCAGAGGATCGGCATGGCGCCGATCTCGACCAGAGCCTTGGGGATCTCTGTCGTGCGCTCGCGCAGGCGCGTCCCGCGCCCGCCGCAGAGGATTAGGACGGGCGGTCTCTGCACAGCGGGAACATTAGCGGCGAGTCCTGGTGCCGATCTCGCCGCAGGCGAGGGTCGAAGAGCGGCAGACCGGGCTCGAACCGGCGACCCTCAGCTTGGGAAGCTGATGCTCTACCAACTGAGCTACTGCCGCGCGGGTGGAAGTCTAGGCGGGATCATCAGGTCGCTCCGTAGCGCCCGTCATAAAGTCACGGCGGCAAGCCGCCGCGACAGATACAGCGGGCTGACGTCGCTACGCCCCTCACTAACCTCCACGGCGATGAGTGCGCGTTCATTTGCCGTCTTCATGGCGGTGCTGGCGGTCGTCGCCCTGCTCGGCTACGGCGTGATCAGCAAGGGCGAGAGCAATCTCGCGGTCGGCGACCCAGCCCCCGACAAGGTGCTGCCCCGGCTCTCCGGCGGCGGCAGCGGCAGCCTCGCCGACTACAAGGGCACCTGGGTGCTGGTCAACTTCTGGGCCTCGTGGTGCGGACCCTGCCGCGGCGAGGCGCCGGCGCTCGAGAGCTTCCAGCGCCAGCACGGCGGCGACGGCTTCACCGTGCTCGGCGTCGATCTCGACGACGCCACCGACGACGCCAAGGAGTTCGTCGCCAAGTACGGGCTCAGCTATCCGCAGCTGCGGGACGGCGACGGGCGCGAGCGCCGCGACGCCTGGGGCATGACCGGCTTTCCCGAGAACTTCCTGATCGACCCCGCGGGCAAGGTGGCGCTGATCCACCGCGGGCCGGTGACCGACGCCTATCTCCGCGACGAGGTGGCGCCGCTGATCTCAGCTCCCGCCCCCTCCCCCTCATGAGGCGCACCGCGGCGATCGCGGCGCTGCTCGCGGCGATCGCCCTGCCGGCGACGGCCCAGGCCCAGGCCTCGCTGCCCGACATCGAGGACGAGGTCATGTGCCCGATCTGCGGGACGACGCTCCAGCTCTCCGCCTCGCCCCAGGCCGAGCGCGAGCGCGAGCTGGTCCGGCGCCTGATCGACGAGGGGCTGACCAAGCAGCAGATCAAGGACGAGCTCGTCGCCGAGTACGGAAAGGACGTGCTCGCGGTCCCCGGCGACAGCGGCTTCGACCTCACGGCCTGGGTCTTTCCGGTCGCCGGGCTCGGGATCGCGATCCTCGCGATCGGCGCCGCACTGCGGCGATGGCGGCGGTCGTCGGGCGGCGGCCCGGCGCCGCCCCGCCCGGGCGGCGACGAGGCCGAGCGCCTCGACTCCGACATCGCACGCTACGACCTTTAGCGGCCTCATGACGCACGCGGGGGCGCCCCCGGCACCGACTCCCCCTCGGCCTCAGCTATGCCGCGACCCGCGCCTCGAGCTGCTCGTAGATCCAGCCGTAGGTCTTCTCGAGGCCTTGCGCCAGCGGGATCGACGGCTCCCAGCCGAGTTCCTCCTTGATCCGCGTGTTGTCCGAGTTGCGACCCCGCACGCCCTGGGGAGCGCTGAGGTCGTGATTGCGCTTGACCTCGATCCCGGCGATCTGCTCGATGATCTCGATCATCTGGTTGATCGTCACCAGCTCGGCGGAGCCGAGGTTGATCGGGTCCTCGATGTCCGAGTCGAGAATCGCCTTGGTGCCGCGCAGGCAGTCGTCGATGTACATGAAGCTGCGCGACTGCTCGCCGTCGCCCCAGACCTCGATCTCGTGGTTGCCTGCGAGCTTGGCCTCGGCGATCTTGCGGCAGAGCGCGGCCGGGGCCTTCTCGCGGCCGCCCTCGAAGGTGCCGAGCGGGCCGTAGACGTTGTGATAGCGGGCGACGCGGGTGGTCAGCCCGAAGTCCTCGCGGAAGTGGCGGCACATGCGCTCGGAGAAGAGCTTCTCCCAGCCGTAGCCGTCCTCGGGCATTGCCGGGTATGCGTCGGATTCCGAGAGCGCCGTTACGTCGGGGTCGGTCTGCTTGTCGGCGGCGTAGACACAGGCCGAGGAGGAGAAGAAGAACCGCTCGACGTCGGCCTCGGCGGACGCCTGCAGCAGGTGCGTGTTGATCAGCACCGTGAGCATGCAGAGCGCCTTGTTGTTCTCGATGAACCCCATGCCACCCATGTCGGCCGAGAGGTTGTACACGCGCGAGCAGCCGGCGACCGCCTGCTTGCAGGCGTCGGCGAGGCTCAGGTCGAGCTGCACCTTCTCGGCGCCCTCGGGCTGCTGGTACCACTCCTCGAAGGGCTTGATGTCGACCATGCGCACCTCGTGGCCCTCAGCGAGCAGGTCCGCCGCCAGGTGGCCGCCGATGAAGCCCCCGGCGCCGGTCACGGCGATTCGTTGCGTCATCGACGCGGCAGGCTAGCAACAGCAAGTCGGCCGAAACCGTTCGGAGGCAGGGTTCCTGCCGCCGCCGTAGAACGCGGAGAACGTGGATTCGTCTCGGAGCCAGAGCGATGACTGGCTCGTCGAGCCGCCCGAAGGCGGCGCGAAACCCGAGCCGCGCAGGCCGGACCCGGCGGAGGGCCAGAGGCTCGCCGCGATCGAGCGTCGCCTCGACGCGATCGAGTCGAGCCACGGCCTCGACCGCGTCGCCGACGAGCTCAAGATCGAGATCCGCGGCTGGATCACGGCCGAGCTGAACGCGATCGCCGACCGCCTCGAAGCAGCGCCCCGGCCCGCCGCCGCACCCCCACCGCCTCCCTCGATAAGCGCCCGCGAGCGTGAGATCCTCGGCCAAACCGGCTTCCTCCCCTACGCCGACCGCGTCGAGCAGCAGCTCTCCGAGATCGAGCAGCGCGTCGAGCGCGCCGGCCAGATCGTCCGCGATCTTTCATCAACCGGCGACTCCCCCGCTTCGCGGCCGGGGTCGTCGGCGCAGGGCTCGGGCGGGGTGGATCAAATCAGCCCGGAGCCGCAGTCTGGACAGCCGTCAAACCCCGTGAGCCGCGCTGTCGCGGCCCTCAACAGCCTCACGTTCGAGCAACTCCGTGAGGCCGGCTTGTCGGTGACTCAGTCCGCCCGCCTACTCGCCAGGCGCGACGCACGCGGGAGCTTTGCCTCGTTCGACGACCTCAACGACCTCGTCGGCTTCTCGCGCGAGGTGCTCGACCAGCTGCGCAAGCGCCTCAGCCTGGGTTAGGGGGTACGCCGAGCGCCTTGTCGATGCGGCGGCGCTCGGGCAGCCCACCCGGGACCAGGAAGATCGATCCCGGTGCCAGGCGCCTGACCTCGGCAAGTTGCGCGCGGACGGCGGCCGGGTCGCCCGCCCGCGCCTCGAGATCGGCGAGCAGGAAGCGGTGCGCCCAGTTGGTGGGCTCGCGGTCGACGGCGCGGTCGAGGTCGGCGCGAGCCGCATCGAGGTCGCCCTGCGCCTCCTCGACCAGCGCACGCTGGACGTAGGGCGGGGCCGCCCATGGCTCGGCGTCGACCGACTCGTTGGCGAGGGTCTCGGCGCGCGCTACGTGCCCGGCCCTCAGGTTGTCGGCGCTGTCGAAGCGCCGCTGGGTCGAGACCAGGGGCGGAACCTGAACAACGAAGGCGGCGATCGCGACCGCGATCGCGGCGATCCGAGCCGGCACCCCGAGCGGCGGGTGCCCCCAGCGCTCCGACGCCGCAGCGCCGGCGACGGCTGCCGAGCCCAGAGCCAGCGCCCCGACCGCCGGCAACTCCCACATCCAGTCGACGCCCGCGTAGACGATGAAGACGACGAAGGCGCCGGTCGCCGCGGCGCCGGCGCCGATCTCGGCGTCGGTCGCGAGACGGCGGCGAGCACCGAGGGCGCCGACGAGCAGCGCGGCCAGCAAGACGACGAACATCAGCAGGCCGGGCAGGCCCAGCTCGGCGAGGCTCTCGATGTAGAGCGAGTGCGCGTCGCGCAGGAACTCGCGATTGCCGCCGTCGCGAGGCCAGAAGAACTCGAAGCTGCCGGGGCCGATGCCGCGCGCCGGATCGGATTCGAAGGCGTTGATCGCCGCCGTCCAGGCCTCGTAGCGGATGCCCTGGAGATTCGCCAGCCGCGCCGCCGGGTCAGCGGGGTCGTTGCCAACGGCCACGGTGGTCTCGCCCTTGAACTGGTCCCAGGCGTCAGACAGCGGCTCGTGCGCGGCGGCCCCCGCGAGCACCGCGACGATCGCCGTCAGGGCGACGCTCGTCCGCGCGGCCGTGGGGGGCATGCGGCGGTCGTCGAGCCCGGCGATCCTCGTCGTCACGGCGATCGCCGCGCAGGCAAGGCCGGCGAGGACAAGGACGGCGAACACGGCGCCTCCCCCATCGCCGCCGGTGGCGTTGGCTATCGCGGGCTCGTTGCGCGCGGCGAGAATCGCCAGCCCGGCGCCGCTGCTCGCAACCAGGGCGTGCGCGAACGTCGTCCAGCGGTTTCTGCCGAGGGCGATCGCTGCGAGCACGGCGAGCGCCATCGTGGCCACCCCCGCCCGCGAATACGACAGGTAGACGCTGAGCACCACGGCGGGGAGAACCGCGAGCATCAGCGAGCGGGTGATGGTCGAACGCGCGTGGGCACTCCAGGCAAGGCCGATCGCGGTCGCCATCGCGCCCCAAGCCGCCACCGCGTTCCAGTAGCCGAAGGGATAGCTGAGGCGGTCGGCACCGAGGTCCCTGGCGGTGTGGTCGACGATCAGGCTCGGGTCGAGTCGCGCCGTGATCGCGAGCAGCGGCACGAGGAGCGCCGCCGCGGCGAGGCCGCCGGCCGCCGCGCGCCAGGTATGGCGGTTGAGCGCGAAGGCGGCGAGCGCGATCAGGCCGCCGTACTGGAGCAGGCGGGCGAGCTCCTCGAAGGTGTTGCCCTTGCTCTCGGTCCAGGTCAGCGCGATCGCGGTCCACGCCGCGAGCGCCGCGATCGAGCCGATCGCGACCCACACCGATGGGCTCGGCCGCCCGCGCGGCAGGAGGCCGAAGGCAAACCCGAGCGCGATCACCGTCCAGACGAGGATCCCCAGCTTGCCGCGGGTCTCGGCGTCGTAGCCGCCGTTGTCAAATGCTAGGACGAGCGGAATCGCGGCGGCGACGAGGAAGGCGCCCGCCCGGCGGACGACAGGTCCGCGGCCGGCGGCGCCGTCGGGCGCCCCGCGCCCGCTCACCGGCGACCTCTAGGACATTTGCCGATTTCCCCGCAAACCGCCGCCTTTTTACTCACTTTTTGTATGATCAGCCCATGGGGAGCGGTCGTGGTGTGAAGCCAAGAATGGGTGTCTTCTCGATTGTCTGCGTGCTTGCCGGGATGCTAGCCGCGCCCGCGGGCGCACCCGCGCAGTCGTCCTTCTCCACGCAGTACACGCCGAACATCGGCACCGCCGGGTCATTCGCAACCGGAGGCAGCGACAAGCGCTCCGACGGCGACCCGGGCGCGGCCGGCACCAACGCCGGCACTACCAACGCCGGCACGACCAATGCCGGCAGCGCCGCCGGCACGACCAACGCCGGCAGGGCCGCCGGCAACGCGACCGGCGGCGGCGAGTCGCTGCCGTTCACGGGCTACCCGCTGACCCCGCTCGTGGCGCTGACCGCCGCCCTGCTCGCTGCCGGGCTGACGCTCCGGATGCTCGCCCCGACGCTCGACCGGCGCCACGCCTGAAACCCGGCTCGGGGACAGGCAGCACGGCAGTGGCGTAGTCGCAAGCAATCAGGGCATACCGGGCACGACCGCCTGGAAGGGAATCTCGACTTTTGGACAGCACCGTTTGTGTCGAGGAAGGTCGAGACTTGGAGCCTCCGCAGCGGGACGGCCTCTCCTGGTCGGCGTGGGGCGACGTGGAGCTGATCGGCGCCGCCGCGCCGCACGTCGTCGGTCTACATCGACTCCGGAGCGCTGACGCCCAGCAGCCCCAGGGTCCGCGCGATCGTCTGCTTGGCGAGCAGGATCATCGCCAGCCGCGAGTCCTCGACACCCTCGCCCTCGGCGCCGACGACCTGGCAGTCGCGGTAGAAGGCGTGGAAGTCGGCCGCGACCGCGGTCGCGTATGCGCAGAGGCGGTGCGGGGCGCGTTTGGCGGCGGTCTCCGAGATCTCGCCGGGAAGCTCCAGAAGGCGCTTGATCAGCTGGCGCTCGGCCGCCTCGAGCGACTGTGGGCGCGAGGCCGGATCGAAGCCCCGGGCGCGATCGGAGGCTCCCTCCCCCGCCTTGCGCAGGATGCTCGCGATCCGGGCATGGGCGTACTGCACGTAGTAGACGGGGTTGTCGTTCGACTGCTTGCGCGCGAGCTCGAGGTCGAGGTCGACGGTGGTGTCGTGGCTGCGCTGGAGCATGAACCAGCGCGCCGCGTCGACCCCGATGTCGTCGATCAGCTCGTCGAGGGTGACGAACTCGCCCTTGCGCTTCGACATCTGCGCGCGCTCGCCGCCCTCGACGACGTGGACGAGCTGCATGATCTGGAACTCGAGCCGCTCGGGATCGAAGCCGAGCGTCTCGAGCCCGGCCTTGAGCCGACCGGTGTAGCCGTGGTGGTCGGCGCCGAGGACGTCGATCAGGCGCTCACCCCGGCCGAGCTTGTCACGGTGGTAGGCGAGGTCGGTGACGTAGTAGGTCGGCTCGCCGCCGGAGCGCAGCAGGACCCGGTCCTTGTCGTCGCCGAACTCGGTCGTCCGCAGCCATAGGGCGCCCTCGCTCTCATAGGTGTGGCCGCTGTCCTTGAGCGCCTCCAGCGTCGCCTCGTAACGCTCGTCGTCGTGAAGCGAGCGCTCGGAGAACCAGGTGTCGAACTCGACGCCGAAGCGGCGCATGGTCTCGCGGATCTGCCCGACCATCGCCTCCGGCCCGCGGCGCTCGAGCCCGGTCCTGTCACCGGGATCGAGTCCCTCCGCGGCGAGCTCGGCGCCGAGATCGGCAACGTAGTCGCCCTCGTAGCCGTCCTCGGGCATCTCGCCACCGCTCATCCGCGCCGCGATCGAGGCGGCGAAGCGCTCGATCTGCCCGCCCAGGTCGTTGATGTAGTACTCGCGCGCCACCTCGTTGCCGGCCGCCTCCAGCGCCCGCGCCAGCGCGTCGCCGTAGGCAGCGTGGCGCCCTCCGGCCGCGGTCAGCGGGCCGGTCGGGTTGGCGGAGACGAACTCGACCAGGACCCTCTCGCCGTCGCCGGCCGGGGCGGCGCCGTCGGAACCGGCGAGCGCCGATGCCATCGCATCGCGGTACCAGGCGTCGGCGAGGAAGAGATTCAGAAAACCGGGGCCGGCGACCTCGACGCGCTCGAGCCGATCGCCGAGGCGCTCGCCGACGCGCTCGGCGAGCCGCTCGGCGACATCGCGGGGCTTGGCGCCGACCGCCGGCGCGAGCATCATCGCCGCGTTGGTCGAGTAGTCGCCAAACTCGGGCTTCGGCGGGCGCTCGAGCCCGGGCTCGGTCACCTCGCCGGCGTCGCCGCGCAGGGCCTCGGATGCGTGCGCGAGGACCGCGCGCAGCTCGGATATCGGATCGGCGTCGGCCATCGGGCTAGAGATGGTATGGCTCGCCGGCGAGATCTCGGCGGAGCGGAAGAGCTGCCCGCGAGAGGGATCGGTCAGAGAAACGGGTTCTCGACCGTCACCGCACCGAAATCCTCGCCGTGCGAGAGGTCCTCGGTGAGCAGCCGCTCGCAACCTCCGACTTGAGCGGCGCGCACGATCAACGCGTCCCAGGAAGAGATCCGGCGGGCGATTGCGAGCTCGATCGCTGAGAAGACGAGCTCGGCGTCGGTGTTGACGACCGTGAGACCGCCGAGCCAGGCGACGGCCGCGGCCGCTCGGTCCTCGTCGAGTGGATCTCGCAACTTGCGCGTCGCGACCGAGTAGAACTCGGCGAGAACCTGGGTGCTGATGACGAGGTGCTCTTGACGCTCCCCGAGTACCGCCCGGGCGATCGCACGCTTCTCCGGCTCGTCCCGGTCGAAGGCGCAGACGACTACGTTCGTGTCGAGGAAGATCGAGACTTGGGGTCTCCGTAGCGAGAGAGTCTCTCCTGGTAGAGGTCCTCCCGGGTCCAGGCGCGCCCCCCCTTTCCGCTGCCGACGTCGGTCCGATCGGCGAGTTCGAGCAGCTTCTGCGTCACCTCGCGCTGCCGCTCGAGGCGGCCCTCGCCGGCGAACTGAGCGAGGTATTCCCTAACCAGGGAATTGACGGACGTGCCCTGCTCGGTGGCCTTGAGGCGGGCGCGCTTGAGGGTTTCGCCGTCAATGCTGAGGGTGAGGTTGGCCACCGTGAAACAGTAGCACGTAACCCGTGTAGCACGGGACCGGCTCAGAGATGGTATGGCTCGCCGGCGAGGATCTTGGCGGCGCGGAACAGCTGCTCGAGCACGGCGACCCGCGCGAGCTGGTGGGCCATCGTCTGCGGGCCGAGCGAGATGCTCTCGGTGGCGGCCTCGAGGGCTGGCTCCGGGAGCCCACTCGGACCGCCGATCAGGAAGGTCAGGTCCCGCGCCTCCAGCCGCCGCTCCTGCAGCCACATGCTCCAGTCCATCGAGTCCATCTCGCGCCCGCGGCGGTCGAGGGCGACGAGGGCGCCGTCGCCGGGCAGGTGCTTGATCAGGCCGGCATCGTCGGCGGCCTCGACCACGTCGACCTCCTGATAGCGGCCGAGCAGCTTGCGGTAGTGGGCGTCCGCTTCGGCGAAGGGGCTCTTGACCTTGCCAACCACCAGCAGCGTCGTCTTCAGGGCCGCTCCCCCTCCTCCCAGGCCTTCGCCTCGCCGATGCGCTCGACCGCGCTCGGGTGGCTGCCGAAGAGGAACTCGAAGGCGGCCGGCGGGTCGGGGTCGCCGACGTTGCGAACCGTGAGGTCCTGCTGGACGTCGATCAGCGCCTGTGGGTCGTCGGTCAGCTCCAGCGCGAAGGTGTCGGCGCGGGCCTCGACGTCGCGCGAGAGCTGGCTGCCGACGATGCCGATCGCGAAGCCGGCCACGCCGAGCATCAAGGCGATCGCGGGCAGCGCCGCCGGGGTGCCGGGCTGGGCGCCGCCCCGGCGCGCGAGCGCCTCCCCCGCCCCGGCGACGAACAGCACCGCGAGCGGCGCCGAGAGCGCGACCCAGAGCATCCCCCGCGGGACGTCGCGGCCGTCCACGTGGCCGAGCTCGTGGGCGACGATCGAGCGCAGCTTCGCCTCGTCGGCCGAATCGATCAGCGTGTCGTAGAGCACGACACGCTTGGTCGAGCCGATCCCGTCGACGTAGGCGTTGAGCGCGTTCGAGCGGCGGCTGGCGTCGACGCGGTAGACCTCGCCGATGTCGACTCCGGCCTTGCGCCCCAGCTCGAGCACCTCCGAGCGCAGCTTGCCGTCCTCGAGCGGGGTGAACTTGTTGAACGCCGGCGCCAGCAGCACCGGCGCGAGGAAGGTGAAGACGACCTCGATCACGAGCACCGCGCCGGTCGCGGGGATCCACCAGCGCCCGGGGAAGCGGCGCATCAGCGCGATCAGCCCCGTCGCCCCCGCGGCGGCGAAGCCGGCGCCGATCCCGGTCGACTTGCCGAGGTCGGCAAACCACGAGCCGATGTCCTGGGTCGAGAGCCCGACGTCGACGGCGCGCTCGTGGGCGGCGATCCCGAACGGGAGGCTGACGGCGGCGAGGCCGAGCGAGAGCCCGGCGCCGGCGAGCGCCGCCCCGCGCAGCGGCTTCTCCCCGGCACGCACGAGCGCGCGGCGCACGACGGCCGGCCGGCCGCTGGCGAGCAGGACCAGCAACGCCCCCTCGGCTGCCAGACCGCCGTACATCAGCAGCCGCTGGCCGCCGGCGAAGTCCTCGCCGCGCTTGATCTGCTCGGGCGTGAAGTAGTCGCGCGCCGGCACCGGCGGCCCCTCGACGGTACCGTCGCGCGGCCGCAGCAGCCAGACACCGGCCTCGGCGACGATCACCGCCGCGATCGCCGTGGCCCCGAGCTTCCAAGCGCGCATCTTTGCCACGATAGTCGCTCGTCCTTCTCCCTCATCAATGCGGCGGGAGCCGCAGGGGACGCCCGCGTGCAAGTCGCAATCCTCACAGACATTCACAGCAACCTCCCCGCACTCGAAGCGGTGCTCGAGGCGATCTCGGCGAGCGGCGCCGAGCAGACCTGGTGCCTCGGCGACGTGGTCGGCTACGGCGCCCAGCCCGACGAGTGCACGGCGCTGGTGGCCTCCGAATGCGACCTCAGCCTCGTCGGCAACCACGACCTCGCGGTGCTCGGCGAGATCGATACCGACGTCTTCTCAGCCGCCGCGGCGGCCGCGGTGACCTGGACCCAGACCAACTGCAAGCGCGAGACGATCGATTTCCTCCGCGGGCTCAAACCCGAGGACACGAGCTACGAGGTATCGCTCTACCACGCGTCGCCGCGCGACCCGGTCTGGGAGTACGTGCTCTCGGTCGACCAGGCGGCCGAGTGCATGGACGAGCAGGCCGGGCGCGTGGGCCTGATCGGGCACTCGCATGTGGCCCTCTTCTTCACCGACGGCGGCGACGGCAAGAGCTACACCGGCGGTCAGGCCGAAGGCGGCCGCATTCTCGACATCGCCGCCGGCCGCTGGCTGATCAACCCCGGCAGCGTCGGCCAGCCGCGCGACGGCGACCGCCGCGCCGCCTGGCTCGAGCTCGACACCGAAGCCTGGAAGGCGACCTACCACCGGGTCGAGTACGAGATCGACCGCGCCGCGGAGGCGATCCGCGCCGCGGGCCTGCCCGAGCTGCTCGCCGACCGCCTCTATGCAGGGCAATAGGAGCTGGTTTGAAACGTGTTTGGGACGCTGACTACATGACTAGACTCGCCCCGATGCGGAAGTACCTGACGATGACCCTCGCCCTGGTCGCCGGCGTCGCCTGCGCGGTCGTGCTCGCCGCCTGCGGCAGCAGCGGCGATGACCTCTCCTCCGCCGACGCGCAGGCCCTGCTCTCGATCCTCGATGGGATGCAGTCCGATGCGTCCGCCGGCGACTGCTCGACGATCGCCTCGCAGGCCTCAGACGCGGCTTCTCAGATCGCCAACCGCGACAACATCGACTCCGACCTGAAGAAGGGCCTGGTCGCGGGCTTCACCAATCTCGCGCGGCTCTCCGAGGATCCGAGCAACTGCGAGTCGACCACGACCGAGGTGACGACCACGGAGGCGACGACGACGCAGGAGACGACGACGACGCAGGAAACCGACACGACTCCAACCCAGACCACGCCGACGCAGACGACGCCGCCGCCGACGCAGACCACGCCGACCCAGACGACGACCACGGGAACGGGCGGCACGGCGGGCGGCAGCGGGGGGATCAGCCCGTGAGCCCCGAGCTGATCTCAGAGCGCTACCGGATCGAGGACCGCCTCGGCTCGGGCGGCATGTCCTCGGTCTACCGCGCCACCGACACCACTCTTCAGAGAACCGTGGCGGTGAAGATCCTCGCCGAGCACCTCTCCGACGACGAGCGCTTCGTCGCCCGCTTCCGCCGCGAGGCGCTCGCAGTCGCCAAGCTCGTCCACCCCAACATCGTCCAGGTCTACGACACGGGCATCGACAGCTCGCGCCACTACATCGTCATGGAGTACGTCAAGGGCAAGTCGGGCGCCCAGCTGCTGCAGGCAAAGGGCACGCTGGCGCCCGAGGTCGCCGTCGAGATCGGCGTCCAGGCCTGCGCCGGGCTCGAGTACGCCCACCGCCACGGGATCATCCACCGCGACGTCAAGCCGGGCAACCTGATGATCATCGGCGGCCCCGCCGGCGGTGGCGAGATGACCGTCAAGCTCGCCGACTTCGGCATCGCCCGCGCCACCGAGCAGACGCGGATCACCCAAGCAGGTTCTGTGGTGGGGACGGCGGCCTATCTCGCGCCCGAGCAGGCCCGCGGCGAGGAGGCGACGCCCGCCTCCGACGTCTACGCGCTCGGCGTCGTCCTCTACCAGTTCCTCGCCGGGCGGCTGCCCTATGAGGGCGCCTCGCTCGCCGAGCTCGCCGTGCGCCAGCAGTCCGAGCAGCCGCTTCACCCCTCTTCCTACAACGCCGAGGTGCCCGAGAACGTCGGCGACGCGGTGCTCGTCGCGCTCGAGACAGATCCCGCCCGTCGCTTCGCGGCCGCCGGCGAACTCGCCGACGCGCTCTCAGACGGCGCAGGAGGCGGCCGCACCGCCGCGACCCGCGTGCTCGGCACCAGCGAGCACGCGACGGCCGCAACCCAGCACCTGCCGCGCACCGAGGAGCCGCGCCGCCGTTCGCAGCCGCGACGCCGCCAGGCCCCGCCGCCCCCGCAGAAGAAGCAGAAGCAGCCCAGCGCCGCCGGCCGCTTCGCCCGCAACCTGCTCGGCGTCATCGTCCTGCTCCTGCTCGCCGCGACGGTGGCGGGCGCGGTCGTCCTCTTCACCTCCAGCCCCTCGGACAAGGTCAAGGTCGAAGACGTGGTCAAGGACACGGTCAACGACCAGATCGACTCGCTCAAGCAGGTCATTCAGGACCACACGCAGTAGAGCGACCTTCACCGCGCAGCCAAGCGCTCCGACTCGTCGAGCGCTTCGCCGGTCAGCTTCTCGCCCAGAGCGATCATCGCCTCCGCCTCGTGGAAATCGAGCGAGGCGCAGGCGTCCCTGGGGACGCTGACCAGGACGTCCGCAGGAAAGCCGGCGATGCGATACCGCATGACGACGCCCTGCATCGCGTCGAGGGAGCGCTGCATGACGTCGAAGATCCCGAGGCCTGGCGGTGGCGCCCCCTGCGCCCACCCGGGTTCCGCGGTTTCGTCACCCGGTTCATCACCGGCGTCGGCCTTGCCCCCGAAGCGGGCGCGCAGCGACTGAGCAAGACCCTCGAGCACGCCCGCTTCATCCGCGGTCTGGTCCGCCAAGACGCTCTCGGGAGCCCCTTCGCGCTCGCCCCCGGGCCAAATCGCCACGGTCAGATCGGTGGCCACGGCGGCGGTCGGCGCGACAGGCAGCGGGTCCATCAGCCCGCCGTCGACCAGCAGACGCCCGTCGAGGACGACGGGGGCAAAGACGCCCGGCAGGGCGATCGACGCGCGGATCGCCGACGCCAGCGAGCCGCGCTGCAGCCAGACCTCATGGCCGGCGTCGAGCTCGGTGGCAACAGCGGTGAACGGCACGGGCAGGTCTTCGATCGCCGTGTCGCCGACCAGCTCGCGGACTCGATCCATGATCCGCTCGGCGCGAATGACACCCGGCGACAAGAGCGAGACGTCGAGCAGGCGCAGGATGTCAACCCGGCGCAAGGTCAGGGCCCAGTCGGCGAATGCCTCCAGCTTCCCGGCCGCATAGAGCCCCCCGACCAGCGCGCCCATCGAGGAGCCGGCGATGGCGGCAACCTGGAATCCACGCTGCTCGAGTTCCCGGATCGCGCCGATGTGGGCATAGCCGCGGGCACCGCCGCTGCCGAGCACCAGGGAGACGGTCGTTGGCCTGGGCACGATCCCAGGCTACTGGTCGCTAGATGCAGCCGGAGGGCTTGCGGCCCACGGCGCCGACCCGCCGAGGACAGCGGAGCGGTAGTCGCCGAACTCGCCCGCGTCGATCGCGCGGCGTGCGCCCTCGATCAGCTCCTGGGTGAATGTGAGGTTGTGAAGCGTCAACAGCCGCACCCCGGTGAGCTCGTTGGTGCGCGCCAAATAGTGGAGGTAGCCGACGCTGTGGCCCGTGCAGGCAGGGCACGGACAGCCCTCGGCGATCGGGCCGTCCTGCTCGGCGAAGCGGCCCTTGGCGAGGTCGAGGCGGAAGCGGCCTTCGGGCTCGGGCGCGAGGGCGACGCCGTGGCGGGCGAGGCGGGTCGGCACCGCGCAATCGAAGCTGTCGATGCCGCGGGCGATGCCCTCGAGCAGGTCGTCGACCTCGCCGATCCCGAGCAGGTGCTTGGCGGCGCCAGCGGGCAGGTGCGGAAGCGTGAGGTCGAGGACGCCGTACATCTCGGGCTTGTCGCGGCCGAGGGTGCCGCCGATGGCGATCCCGTCGACGCCGGCTTCCGAGACCGCCTTCGCCGACTCCTCGCGCAGGTCGGCGTGGACGCCGCCCTGGACGATCCCGAACACCGCCTGGCGCTCGGGCCCGTTCTCCGCGTGCCAGTCGAGGCAGCGCTGCAGCCAGCGGTGGGTGCGCTGCATCGAGCGCTTCGTGTACTCGTAGTCGGCGTTGAACGGTGTGCACTCGTCGAAGACCAGCGCGATATCGGAGCCGAGCGCCGCCTGGATCTCCATCGCAGTCTCGGGCCCGAGGAAGCGCGGCGATCCGTCGTGGAGCGAGCGGAAGTCCACCCCCTCCTCGGAGATCTCGACCACCGCGCGGCCGCCGGGCATCTCCCCCCTGCGGCCCTTGATCTCGTCGGCGACGCCGCCGTGCGCGAGCGAGAAGACCTGAAAACCGCCGGAGTCGGTGATGATCGGCCGCTCCCAGCCCATGAACGCGTGCAGCCCGCCGGCACGCGCGATCAGCTCGTGGCCGGGGTTGAGGAAGAGGTGGAAGGTGTTGCCGAGCACCATCTCGCAGCCGAGCCCGGCGACCTCGGGCCCGTCGAGCGAGCGCACCGCGCCCTTGGTGGCGAGCGGCACGAAGGCCGGGGTCGAGACCGGTCCGTGGGCGGTCATGAGAAGGCCCGTGCGGGCGTCGCCGTCACGGGCCTTGATCTCGAATCCGAGTCGCTCGGGGTCGTTGCGCACCACCCCAGGCTATTTGCGCGGCGGCCTAGACCTCCTTGGCCTTACCGTCGACCGTTCCCTTGCCGATCGCGATCTTGGTCGGCTTGCGCTCTTCCGGCTTCGGCACGCGCACCTCGAGCACGCCGTTGGCGAACTCGGCCTTGACCTGGTCGGGCTCGACGCCGTCGGGCAGGGTCAGCGAACGCGAGAAGCTGCCGTAGCTGCGCTCGATGCGGTGGTAGCCCTTGCGCTTTTCCTCCGACTCGGCCTTGCGCTCGCCGGAAACGCTGAGGACATTGTCCTTCACCTCGATCTCGACGTCGTCCTCGGTCAGCCCGGGAAGATCGGCCTTGAGCACGAGTGCATCCTCCGTCTCGGCGAGGTCCATCGCCGGAATCCAGCGGCGCGGGCCGGATCCGTTGCCGGTGCGGGTGTTGAAAAACCCGTCGAAGAGGCGGTTGAACTCGCTCTGGATCGTGTCGAGCTCCCGCCCCGGGTCAAATCGAACCAGTGATGCCATCTGCGTCACCTCCTGACATTTGTAATGGGGTCAGACCCCTCTATGTGGAAGGCACTATAAAATCTAAGTCCCTCGGTGTCAAGTATGAGACTGGGCGAGCAGCGACGAGCCGGTCATCGCCTCGGGCTGCGGGATGCCGAGCATCTCGAGCACGGTCGGGGCGACGTCGCCGAGGATGCCGCCTTCGCGGAGCGCGACCCCCGTGTCGGTGTCAATGAAGGGGACCGGGTTGGTCGAGTGCTGTGTGTTGGGCGAGCCGTCGGGGTTGCGCATCTGCTCGGCGTTGCCGTGGTCGGCGGTGATCAGCAGCGCGCCGCCCTTCCCGTGGACGGCGGCCACCACCTCGCCGAGGCCGCGGTCGGCCGCCTCGACCGCCTTGATCGCGGCGTTGACGTCGCCGGTGTGGCCGACCATGTCGGCGTTGGCGAAGTTGATGACGCCGAACTCGTAGTCGCCGTCGCGCCAGTGGCTGGCGAAGGTTGAGGCCGCGGCGGCGGCGCTCATCTCCGGCTTGTGGTCGTAGGTCGGCACGTCGCGGGGGGACTCGACCATCTGGCGCTCCTCCCCCTCCCACTCGGCCTCACGGCCGCCGTTGAAGAAGTAGGTGACGTGGGCGTACTTCTCGGTCTCGGCGACGTGGAGCTGGCGCCGGCCGTGGTCGGCGATCACGCTGGCAAGGGTCGTATCGACCTCGTGCGGCGGGAAGGCAACCGGATAAGGCCAGCCCGCGCGGTACTCGGTCATCGTCGTCAGCGCGAACAACCCGGCGCCGCCGCGGTCGAATTCGCCGAACGCATCCTCGGCGAGCGCCCGTGACAGTTCGCGGGCGCGGTCGGGGCGGAAGTTGGCGAAGAGAAACGGCTCGTCGGCCCGGGCGCCGTCGTAGTCGCCGATCACCGTGGGCTCGATGAACTCGTCGGTGACGTCGCGCTCGTACGCCGCCTCGATCGCCTCGTCCGCGCTCGGCGCCCGCGGCCCCTCGCCGTGCACGATCGCGTCGAAAGCGAGCTTGATCCGGTCCCAACGTGTGTCGCGGTCCATCGCGTAGTAGCGGCCCGCGACGGTCCCGACCCTGCCCGCCTGGCGCAGCCAGCGCTGGAGCTCGGCGACGTAGGCGGCACCGCCGTGCGGGGCGGTGTCGCGACCGTCGGTGAAGGCGTGGAAGACGAGATCGGGGACGCCCTCGGCGGCGGCGAGCTCGACCACGGCCTCGAGGTGCTCCCAGCCGGAGTGGACGCCCCCGTCGGAAACCAGCCCGAGGACGTGCAGGCGGCCGCGATCTGAGTCGCGGGCGGCGGCGCACGCCGCCTTCAGCACCTCGTTGTCGAAGAAACTGCCGTCGGCGACCGCGTCGTCGATCAAGGTCAGATCCTGCTTGACCACGGCGCCGGCGCCGAGATTGAGGTGGCCGACCTCGGAGTTGCCCATCTGCCCGTCGGGGAGGCCGACGTCGCGGCCCGAAGTCGAGAGCGTCGTGCGCGGGCAGCCCTCCCAGAGCTGGTCGAAGACCGGCGTATCGGCCTGGGCGACGGCGTTCCCGGGACCGGGCTCGGCGAGCCCCCAGCCGTCGAGAACCACGAGCGCGAGCGAGGGCACCGGCACCCCCGTGGGGCCGGGCGGCAGCTCGCTCATGCTGCGGCGGCTGCCGCGGCGACGATCGCGGCGAAGTCGTCTGCGGCGAGGCTGGCGCCGCCGATCAGACCGCCGTCGATGTCGGGCAGGGCGATCAGCTCGGGGGCGTTGCCGGGCTTCATCGAGCCGCCGTAGAGGATGCGGATCGCCTCGGCGGCTCCCCCGTCGCGCTCGGCGATCAGCGAGCGCGCGAACGCGCACGCCTCCTGGGCCTGCTCGGGGCTCGCGGTCTTGCCCGTGCCGATCGCCCAGATCGGCTCGTAGGCGATGACGACGCCGGCGAGCTGCACGGCGTCGACCTCGGCGAGGTCCGCCTCGAGCTGGCGGCGGATGACCGCGTCGGTCTCGCCCGCCTCGCGCTCGGCCTCGGACTCGCCGACGCAGAGAATCGGGCGCAGGCCGGCGGCGAGCGCCGCCGCCACCTTGCGCGCCAGCGCCTCGTCGGTCTCGCCGAAAAGCTGGCGGCGCTCGGAGTGGCCGAGGATGACGCCCTTGGCGCCGGCGTCGAGCAGCATCGACGCCGAGATCTCGCCGGTGAAGGCGCCGCTGCCCTCCTCGTGCATGGTCTGGCCGAAGACCTGGAAGGCGCGGCCGTTGATCACCTCGGCGACGTCGCCGATCGCCGTGAACGGAGGACAGACGACGACCTCGACGGCGCCGGTGTCGGGGATCGTCAGCAGCAGGTCGCCGGCCAGCGCCCGCGCCTCGGTCGCGGTCTTGTTCATCTTCCAGTTCCCGGCGACGATCGGAGTTCTAGGCATTGAGCAGGACCTCCACCCCGGGGAGCTCCTTGCCCTCGACCAGCTCGAGCGCGGCGCCGCCGCCGGTCGAGACCCAGTCGACCTTGTCCGCGAGGCCGAACTGGGCGACGGCGGCAGCGGAGTCGCCGCCTCCGACCACGGTCGTGCCCGGGCTCTCGGCGACCGCCTCGGCGACCCGCCGCGTCCCGGCGGCAAACGGCTCGAGCTCGAAGGCGCCCATCGGGCCGTTCCAGAACACGGTTCCCGCCTTGCCCACCCGGGCGGCGTAGTCGTCGGCCGTCGCCGGGCCGACATCGAGCCCCATCCAGCCGTCGGGCACGTCGACACCGTCGAGCCCGCGGTGCTCGGCGTCGGCCGCGAACTCGCGCCCGATCACGAGGTCGTGGGGCAGCACCAGCTCGCAGCGCGCCTGCTCGGCTTTCGCGAGCAGTTCGGCCGAGAGCTTCGTGCCCTCCTCGTCGACGAGCGAGTCGCCGGTCGAGTGACCCTGCGCGGCGAGGAAACCGAAGCACATCGCGCCGCCGATCAGCAGCTCGTCGGCGAGCTCGAGAAAGCGCTCGATGACGCCGAGCTTGTCGGCGACCTTGGCCCCGCCCAGCACAACCACCAGAGGCCTGGCGGGATCCTCGAGCACCGAGGTCAGCATCGTCACCTCGCGCTCGAGCAGCAACCCGGCGTAGGCGGGAAGGCGCTGCGCGATGCCGTGGGTGGTCGCGTGCGCGCGGTGGGCGGTGCCGAAGGCATCGTTGACGTAGAGCTCGCCCAGTTTCGCCAGCTGGTCGGCGAGGCCGGGGTCGTCCTTCTTCTCCCCCGGTTCGTAGCGGCTGTTCTCGAGCATCAGGATCTCTCCGTCGCCGAGGCCGGCGCTCGCGGCCTCCGCCTCCTCACCCGCAACAGCGCCGACGGTCTTGACGTCGGTCCTGAGCAGCTCGCCCAGCCTCGCCGCGACGGGCGCGGTCGAGAACTCCGGCTCACGGTCCTTCGGCCGCCCCAGGTGGCTGACGAGGACGATCTTCGCCCCGCGCTCGCGCAGCAGCTCGATCGTCGGCAGTGCCGCCTCGATGCGTGTCGTGTCGGCGACAGCGCCGTCCTTGAGCGGAACGTTGAGGTCGGAGCGCAACAGCACCCGCTTGCCGCCCACGTCCGCGTCGCGGACGCTCGCCTTCTTGAATGCGGCTATCGCCGACTCCGGGCTCAACCGCTGACTGCGGCGGGCTCGAGCACCTTCGCCGCCAGCTCCACGCAGCGGTTCGAGTAGCCCCACTCGTTGTCGTACCAGGAGACCGCCTTGACCATGCGGCCCTCCATCACCAGCGTCTGGCCCGCGTCGAAGATCGACGAGTGCGCGTCGCCGACGATGTCGCTCGAGACGATCGGGTCCTCGGTGTAGGAGAGGATGCCCGCGAGCGGACCCTCGGCCGCCGCCTTCATCGCCTCGTTCAGCTCCTCGGCGGTGGTGTCCCCACCGGCCTCGAAGACGAGGTCGACGACCGAGCCGGTCGGCACCGGGGCGCGAACCGCGATCCCGTTGAGCTTGCCGTTCAGTTCGGGGAGCACGAGGCCGACGGCCTTGGCGGCGCCGGTCGAGGTCGGGATCAGGTTGAGAGCCGCCGCCCGCGCCCGGCGCGGGTCCTTGTGCGGCATGTCGTGGAGGCGCTGATCAGAGGTGTAGGCGTGAATCGTGGTCATCAGCCCACGCTCGATGCCGACCGTGTCGTTGAGCACCTTCGCGTAGGGAGCGAGGCAGTTGGTCGTGCACGACGCGTTGGAGATGATGTTGTGCTGATCGGGGTCGTAGACGTCGTCGAAGTTGACTCCGAGCGCGACGGTGACGTCGGGATCGGTCGCGGGGGCCGAGATGATTACCTTCTTGGCGCCGGCATCGAGGTGCTTCTGCGCGTCCTCGCGCTTGGTGAACAGCCCTGTGGACTCGATCACGACGTCGACACCGAGGTCGCCCCACGGCAGGTCGCCGGGGTCGCGCTCGGAGAGGACAGCGACCTCCTCGCCGTCGACCTTGATGCCCTTGTCGGTCGCGCTGATCTGGCCGGGGAAGCGTCCGTAGATCGAGTCGTACTTGAGCAGGTGGGCGATCGTCTCGTTGTCGACGAGGTCGTTGAGCGCGACGAAGTCGATGTCTGCGTCCGAGGTATGCGCAGCGCGGAACATGTTGCGGCCGATGCGCCCGAAGCCGTTGATGCCGACCTTGATTGCCATTTAGAGCCTTGGATCCCTTCTAGTCGTTTTGCACGCAGATCTCAATTGTGTACCCATCGGGGTCCTTGACGCGCGCGGAGTAGTGAGAGTTTCCCTGAGCCGGGGGAGATCCGGGCTGTGCCTCGTTCTCGCCGCCGGCCTCGAGGCCGGCTTCCCACGCGGCCTTGACCGCCGGGATCGCCTTGGTCGGGAACGAAACCGTGCCGAACTCGATGTTCGGCTTGCCGGTTGCGATGTAGAACACCGGCCTCACCAGGCCCCAGCCGATCGAACCGTCGCGCTCGATCTGGCGGCGCCAGCCGAGCGGGCTGAGCAGGGTGTCGTAGAACGGCCCGCTGCGCTCGAGGTCGGTGACGTTGATGGATACGTAATTCAGCACGGCGGCAGAAGGGTAGGCGAGTTAGTTCGCGTGAGGCTCCCAGCGGAACCAGATCAGGGCCGCGATCAGCCCGGCCAGGCCCCAAGCGGCCACCACGGCCAGATTGCCCAGCGCAAAGCCTGATCCCGAAGTACTCGGATCATATGCCTTGAAGATAGCCTCGAACAGCGCCCGCACCGGGAAGGCGTCGGCGACGTTGCGCACGCCGTCGGGAAGCTCGTTTTCGGGGACGAATATGCCTGACAGGAAGTAGAGCGGGAAGACGATCGCGTTGGTTACGGCCGGCGCCGCGTCCTCGTTGGGAATGAAGGCCGCGAGCGCAAATCCGAGGCAGCTGAACGCGGCCGCGCCCACCCCGACCGCGACCAGCAGCGCCGCCAGGGTCCCGGTCGGGATCTTGACGTTGTAGACGAAGTGGCCGATCGCGCCGATCAGCACCACCATGATCGCCGAGATCACCAGCGAGTTGCCGACGCGGCCGGCGATGAAGGTGCTGCTCGGCAGCGGCGTGCCGCGGATGCGCTTGAGCAGTCCGCTCTCGCGAGCCTGGGTCAGCCGGAAGGCGAGGCTGACGAGCGTCGCCGCGATGATCGCCAGGGTGAGGATCGCCGGCACGTAGTAGGCCGAGACCTTGATCCCGCCGAGGTCGTCGATCCGCTGGTCGCCGAAGAACGTCGCGAGCCCGAACAGGAACAGCAACGGGAAGAGCACGGTGAAGAAGATCGCCGCCGGGTTGCGCCAGAAGACCTTTTGGTCGTAGCGGAACTGGTGGAGCACGAGGCGCACCCCCGTCATTTGGTCAGCTCCAGATAGACGTCCTCGAGGCTCGGCCGCCGGACCTCGAGATCGCGCAGCTCGTGACCTCGCTCGAGCGCCCATTCCGTCAGCGTGTGGAGTGTCTGGACCGGCTTCTCGGTCTTGACCGAAACGAGGGCGCCGTCGATCTGCGCGTCGCCGGCGATCGCGAGCGGCAGCTCGGCCGGGGCGCCCTCAGGGAGGCGGAAGTGGATCTCGCTCGCCGCGGCCGCGCGGCCGCCGAGCTCGCCCGGCGCGCCTTCGGCGACGATCTTGCCGCCGCGGATGATCGCGACGCGATCGGCGAGCCGCTGGGCCTCCTCCATGTAGTGGGTGGTGAGGAAGATCGTCTTGCCGAGCCGGCGCAGGCCGGCGAGAGCGTCCCAGGCCTGGCGCCGGGCCGAGGGGTCGAAACCCGTCGTCGGCTCGTCGAGGAAGAGCAGGTCGGGATCGCCGACCAGCGCGAGGGCGACGTCGAGGCGGCGCTGCTGGCCGCCCGAGAGCCTGCCCGCGCGCTCGCCGGCGTGGTCGCCCAGCCCGGCGAGCTCGATCGTCTCGGCGACGTCGCGCGGCGCCGGGTAGTAGCCGGCGTACATCTCGAGCGTCTCGCGCACCGTCAGCTCCTTCTGCTGAACGCAGCTCTGGAGCACGATCCCGACCCGCGCGCGCCAGCTGCGCGCCGCGCCGGCGGGGTCCTCGCCGAGGACGGTCACCTCGCCGCCGTCGCGGCCGCGATAGCCCTCGAGCACCTCGACCGTGGTCGTCTTGCCGGCGCCGTTGGGGCCGAGAAAGGCGAAGACCTCGCCGCGGCCGACCTCGAGGTCGATCCCGCGCACGGCCTCGACGCCGTCATAGGACTTGCGCAGCCCCTTGACGCTGATCACCGGCTCAATCACGGCGACCACCCTAAGGCCGATACGGTCCACCAGGTTGGCGCCCTCGTCCCGGCGGCAGCGACGCGAAGCGGACCAGCCGCCGGTCTATGCGGGCAGATCTCGGTGTTCGATACGCAACCGCACGTCGCCGCGCTCATCCAGCGCGTGGGCGATGCGGTCGGCGACGCAGACCGAGCGGTGCTTTCCGCCCGTGCAGCCGACTGCGATCGTCAGGTGCTGCTTGCCCTCGGCGACGTAAGCCGGCAGAAGGAAGTCGAGCAACGGCATCAGCCGCCCGTAGAACTCGCCCGCCTGGGTCCCGGCCTCGACGTACTCCTTGACAGCCTCGTCGTGGCCGGTCAGCGGCCGCAGCTCGTCGACGTAGTGCGGGTTGGGCAGGAAGCGGACGTCGAGCGTGAGGTCGGCGTCGCGCGGCGGCCCATTCTTGAAGCCGAAGGTGGTCAGCGTCAGGGCCAGCTTGCCGTCCTCGGCCTGCTCGCCGATCATCTCGCGGGCGATCCGCCGCCGCAGCGCGCCGCCGGTGAGCTCGGTCGTGTCGATGACGAAGTCGGCGCGCTCGCGCAGCGGCGCCAGCAGCGCCCGCTCCTCGCGGATGCCGTCGGTGATCCGCCCCTCGCGGGCGAGCGGGTGGCGGCGGCGGGTCTCCTTGTAGCGGTGCAGCAGGGTCTCCTCGTCGGCTTCGAGGAAGAGCACCCGCGGCGTGATCCCGCCGTCGCTGAGCTCGCCGAGCACGCCGCTGAGCTCGTCGAAGTAGTCGCCGCCGCGCACGTCGGAGACCACGGCCGCCTTCTCGACCCCGCTGCCCTCGTGACGGAAGAGCTCGCCGAGCGAGGCGATCATCCGCGGCGGCAGGTTGTCGACGCAGAAGTAGCCGCCGTCCTCGAAGGCGGCGATCGCCTCCGACTTGCCCGCGCCCGAGTGACCCGTGATCAGGACGAGCTCGACGGTCTTGTTCCCGGCTTCGCCATCAACCGCCGCCTCCTCCGCCACTACATCCGGGGGCTGCTCGGCTTCGCCTGCGCTGCCTCCGGTCGAGGGCGCGATCCGGGTGGACGTTCTCGGCCTCTTCGTCATGTGACTCTGTTCAGCTGGCGGTGGATCTCGCGGGCAAGTTTGCCAGGCACCCCGGGCACGGCTTCCAGCTCCTCGCGGCCGGCGGCGATCAGCTTCTCCGGCGAGCCGAAGTGGCGCAGCAGCGCCCGCTTGCGCGCCGGCCCGACCCCGGGGATGCCGTCGAGCACCGAGCCGCTCATCGAGCGGTCGCGGCGCGAGCGGTGGAAGTCGATCGCGAAGCGGTGGGCCTCGTCGCGGACCCGCTGGAGCAGCTTCAGCGCCTCCGACCCCTCCTCGAGCAGCAGCGGCGCCGATTGCCCGGGAACGAAGACCTCCTCGATCCGCTTGGCGAGCGAGATCACGGTGACACCCCGCTCGCGCAGCGGTTCGAGCGCCTCGAGACCCGCGGCGAGCTGGCCCTTGCCGCCGTCGATGACGACGAGGTCGGGCTCGGCGGCGAAGCTCGCGTCGCGCTCGGCGTCGTGCGGCGAGATGTCGCGCTGCTGAGAAAGCCGGTTGACGCGGCGGGTGAGGACCTCGTTCATCGCCGCATAGTCATTGGGCCCCCGCGACCCCGGATGCGAAGCGGAGGAGTCGCGGGTTTGATGGCCTTTGATCTTGAACTTGCGGTAGCCGGACTTCTTCGGCGCGCCGCCCTCGAAGACGACCATCGAGGCGACCGTGTGGGTCTCGCCGAGGTTGGAGATGTCGAATCCCTCGATCCGCATCGGCAGCTTCTCCATGCCGAGTGCCTCCTGGAGCGCGGTCACCGCCTCGACCCGCTGGGCGCGGCGGTGCTCGCGGCGCAGCTTGTCCTGGTCGAGCGCGAGCTTGGCGTTGCGCTCGGCGAGCTCGCGCAGCCGGCGCAGATCGCCGCGCTCGGCCGCGCGCACCTCGACCGCGGCGTCGCGGCCGGCGCCGAGCGCCTCGGCGAGCACGCCCGAGCGCTCGCGCAGCTCCGGGCCGACGACCACCAGGTTCGGCACCGCCGGCGCCGCCGAGTAGTACTGGAGCAGGAAGCCCTCGGCGACCTCGGCCGGATCGTCGTCGTCGCCCGAGTCGAGATAGAAGCTCTGGCGCTCGGCGAGCACGCCGTCGCGGAGCTGGAAGACCTGGGCGTTCGCATCGCCTGTCTCAACAGCCACCCCAATTATGTCGGCGTTGTCGACGGTGGCGCCGGCAACCCGCTGGCGCTCCATCAGGCTCTGCACCGCGGTGAGCCGGTCGCGGAACAGCGCCGCGCGCTCGAAGTCCTGGCCCTCCGAGGCCTCCGCCATCTGCTCGCTCAGCTCACGCTCGATTCGCTTGTAGCGGCCCGAGAGGAAGTCCGCGATCGCGTCGATGTTGTTCCGGTACGCCTCCTTGTCGATGTAGCCGACGCAGGGCGCCCCGCAGCGCTTGATGTAGTAGTCGAGGCAGGGCGAACCGGACTGGCGGCCCGGCTCGGAGCCCTCGCAGGTCCGGTGCTGGAACAGCTTGCCGAGCAGGTCGAGGGTCTCGCGCACGCGCTTGGCGCTCGAAAACGGCCCGAAGTAGGAGCGGTTCGGCTTGTGTTTCTCGCGGGTGAAGTAGACCCGCGGGTAGTCCTCGTCGAAGCTGATTGCGACGTAGGGATAGGACTTGTCGTCGCGGAGGCGGATGTTGAACCGCGGCCGCAGCCGCTTGATCATGCTCTGCTCGGCGAGCAGCGCCTCGGCCTCGGTCTGGGTCAGCAGCACCTCGATCTGCTCGGTGCGCTCGAGCATCTCGGGTGAGCTCGAGCCGCGCCCGGAGAAGTGCGAGGCGACGCGCTTTCGGATCGAATTCGCCTTTCCAACGTAGAGGGCCGCCCCCGCGCGGTTGCGGAAGATGTAGACGCCGGGGGCATCGGGCAGGTTGCGCCTCTGCTCTTCGAGCGGGGAGCTCTGGGTCGCCGGTGTGCTCATAACACACAGGGTAGGCTCCTGGCCACATGGCCAATCCGACCGCCGAACAGCACACCCCCTCCCCCCTGACCGAGGCCCCGCCCGAGCTCGAGGCGCTGAAGATCGAGATCGACGGCGAGATCGGCACGCTCACCCTCGACCGCCCCGACTCGTTCAACGCGATGAGCCCCGTGCTGATCGGCGACCTCCACATCGCCTGCGCCTGGCTCGCCGACCGCGCGCCGCTGCGGGCGCTGATCGTCACCGGCGCCGGCAAGGCGTTCAGCTCCGGCGGCGACGTCAACTGGTTCAAGGAGGGCGTCTCAGACCCCGGCATCCACCTGCCGACCGAGGTCCGGCGCGGCGCCGAGGTGCTTCACGAGGCGATCATCGACCTGCGCCGCATCCCCTATCCGGTGATCGCCGCCGTCAACGGCCCGGCAGCCGGCGCCGGCTTCTCGCTCGCCCTCGCATGCGACCTGCGGATCGCCTCCGACGCCTCCTTCTTCGCGATCGCCTACGGCCGCATCGGCGCCTCGCCGGACGGCGGCATGACCTACTTCCTGCCCCGCGTCGTCGGCTCCTCGAAGGCGCTCGAGCTGGCGCTCAACGATCCGAACATGGACGCCAACACCGCGCTCGAGCTGGGGCTGGTGAGCGAGGTCGTCCCCGCTGCTGAGCTGCTCGCTCGCACCCGCGAGAAGGCCGAGAAGCTGGCGGCGAAGGCGCCGTTCTACGTGCGGACGGCGAAGGCGCTGATCAACCAGTCGCTCGAGCACAGCCTCGCCGAGCACCTCCAGCTCGAGCGCCACGGGATCGCCGACAGCATGGGCACCGAGGACCTGCAGAACGGCGTAACGGCGTTCTTCAACGGGGACGAACCAATCTTCGAGGGCCGCTGACCCGTAGTAATAGAGTCCGGCCCGCCGAGGCAAGCGAAGAAAGGAACCCATTGAAGAAGGCAGCAACACTCTTTGTAGCGGGGGCGATCGCCGCGTTCGGCGTCGCCGCCTGCGGAGACAGCGACGATGACAGCGATACCAGCGCCGCGACCACCGACACGGCCGCCTCGACCACCGCGGCCGGAGGCGGCGGCGGGACCGTCGAGATCGCTGCCGACCCGAGCGCGCTCGAGTTCACGACGACCGAGTTCACGACCAAGGCCGGGCCGACGACGATCGACTTCGACAACCCGTCCTCGACGCCGCACGACGTCGTGCTCACGGACTCGAGCGGCACCGAGGTCGGCAAGACCGACCTGATCTCCCAGGGCCAGGACTCGTTCACTGCCGACCTCAAGGCGGGAACCTACGAGTTCGTCTGCGACGTCCCCGGCCACACCGAGACGATGAAGGGCACGATCACCGTCAACTAGGACGAGCCGCACAAACCGATTGCGAAGGGCGGCCACCATGGCCGCCCTTCGTGTCCTCAAAGACTCGCGTCCTCGTTTGCGAGCTTGTCTGGACGGCCCGTAGAACACCCGCACCGGCACGGAGGTGCGGACAACAGGATGTAAAGACACGGCGATTACTCAGGCAAGGGCGCGGCCGACCGAGTCGGCCACGCAGCAGGGCTTCTCGGAGCCCTCGACCTCGACCGTGAAGCGGGTGACGATCTGCCACCAGCCGCCGCCGACCTCCTCGACCTCGGTCACCTCGGCCGTGGAGCGGACGCGCGCCCCGGCCGGGACCGGCGCCGGGAAGCGGACCTTGTTCCAGCCGTAGTTGACGCCGAGCTTGAAGCCGCTCAAGGAGATCAGGTCGATGCGCAGGCCGTCGAGAATCGAGAGCGTCAGGTTTCCGTGGGCGACCGTGGTGCCGAACGGGCTCTCCTTCTTCGCGCGCTCGACGTCGGTGTGAATCCACTGGTGGTCGCCGGTGAGGTCGGCGAAGGTGTCGATGTCCTCCTGGGTGACCGTGCGCCACTCGCCCGGACCGATGGTCTTGCCGATCAGCTCCTTGAGGCTCTCGATGCCGACTACTTCTGCCGCCGCCACTAGTGGGAGTGACCTCCGTGCAGGGTCCCGTCGTCGTGGGCCTCGTCCAGCCAGCGACCCACGAGCAGCGAGACACCGAAGAAGCCGGCGACGAAGACCCCGATCTGAACGCCTGGGCTCGCGCCAACGAGGTTTCCACCAAGCGGGACCCCGGCGCCAACGAGAACACTCGCCAGAAGCGTCTTTCTCAGGATGGGCACCACTCTGGTCATGTTAGAAGGCCTTCCAGCGCAGCGGTGAGCACGGCACCGACGCTGCACCCCGCGGCCAGCAGCCCAATCACTTCAAGTGCAGCCACCCGCTCGTCGTGAGCCACAACGACCTTGATCAACGCAACGGCCGTCCCGATGAAGGCGCCACCGGCCGCAACGGCACCGACGGCCGCTAAGAGCTCGCCTGCGGGCCCGGAGAAGGTCAATCCACCAGCCGCACCTCCAGCGGCGGCGTCACCAACTCGCCCGCCCCGTTGAGCAGCGCGAGGATGCGGGTGACGTAGGCGCGGGTCTCGGCGTAGGGGATGCAGTGGCAGGCGGCGACCGCGCCCGGACCGGCGTTGTAGGCGGCGAGGGCGAGCGGGATCGACTTGAACTGACGTAGGAGGTCGCTCATCAGGTGGGCCTGGGCGTCGATCGCGGCCTCGGGGTCGAACGGGTTGTTCAGCCCGTAGCTCGCGGCGGTGCCCGGCATGAACTGGGCGATTCCCTGGGCGCCGGCCGGCGAGACCGCGTTCGGGCTAAAGCCCGACTCGGCCATGATCTGCGCGGCGAGCAGCGTCGCCGAGACGTTCCACTTGCCGGCCGAGCGCACCAGCGCCGCGCGGTAGCGGGCCGGAACAAACGACGGAACACCGGCTGCGGCGGAAGCGCCATCGCTCCCGGAGCCGCCCACCGAGTTGCCGGCCTGCGAGCACGGCGGCGGCCCGCGGACGTACCCGAAGTGCCAGGGCTCCCACGAGTAGCGCTTGAGGAAGCCGAAGGGGGACGCGTGCGCCGCGAGCCACCCGTACGCCGACGACGGGCCCAGGTCGAGCTCGGTCGCGCAGCGGTGCAGCGAGTGGCCCGGGGGCGCGACCCAGGTCGGGTCGGGGTGGGCGGCGAACAGCGCGGCCTGCTCGGCGTCGGAGCGAAAGCCGGAGGTGACGGTAAGCGTGTAGCCCGCCTTGCGGGCCGCGGCCGCCATCCGATCGAATGCCGCGGCGACGTCGGGGCGCATCGGCTTGCCGCCGCGGTAGGCGAGCGGGCCCGAGTAGCCGCCGCCACTCGCCATCGACGGCATCCCGGTCCACGAGCCCGACGGCGGCGAAGCCTCGGCGGTGGCGCCGGCGACGACCGGGATCGCGCGGCCGCCCGCCTCGCCGGCCTCGACCTCACCGCGGACGACGACCTTCGCCCGGATCGGCAGCGGCCGGCGCCGGTCCGGAAACGAGATCTCTACGCGCCCGGGCGCGACGCCGTTGGCACGCGCCGCCTGGCGCGCGGCGTCGGCGGCGCGCGCCAGGAACGCGGGCTTGCTGAGGTGACGCGGATTGACCGTGCCGTTCTCGAATCGCGCCGGAGCGCTGAGCCTGCCCGCGTCGTCGCGCATCGAGCGCGCCGCCGAGATCGCCGCCAGGTCGGCGGCGCGCTGGGCCCGGCCCTTGCCGGTGACCGCACCGACGATCGCGACCAGCGCCAGCGTCGCGATCATCACCACGGCGAGAGCGCCGAGCATCGCCGGCAGCGACTGACCGCTGTCGGCCAAGAGGCCGCGGGCGAGGCGGGTCACGCGCCTCCCCGCCGCTCCCCCGGGATCGATCCCGGCGAGCGCCCGGCGCGCACCGACCCGGCTCATCGCCCGAGTCGCGACCCTCGCCGCGAGGCCGCGGCGGCGCAGATCGCCGGCCACGAGCCCGGCGAGCGAGCGGTCGCGCGGGAAGCTCGGCACGCAGCAGGCCGCCGCGGCAGCCCAGCTCGAGCCCCGATTGCCAGAGCCCGGGCGGGACCTGGGCGACGGTGACGCCTGCGTGAGCCGCCGCCAGCGCCGGGATCTGATCGAGCGAGGAGGGCTCGTCGGGGAGCGAGACCAGACAGAAGTGCCCGCGGGCGACGGACGCGGGGACCGCCTCGCGCAGCGCGGCCTCGAGCTCGCGCGCCGCCGGCGAGGCGAGCAGCGTCGCCGGCCTGCGCCGCGGCTCGCGCTCGAGCGCGACCAGCAGGGCAGGGCGCTCGCCGCCGCGCGCCGCGACGACCGCCAGCGCCGCCGCCTGGGCGAGCCCGTCTCGGGTCGCCGGCGTAGCGGTCGAGAGGACGAGGCGCGCGCTCAATGCGCCGGGCGGACGCGGGCTACGGAGTTGACGGTGAGCGCACCCGCGAGGCCGGGCACGACGGTCGGCGGCCGCAGCTCGACTCCGACCTCGCCCGCGCCGGCGTCGACGTCGACCCGGTCGCGGGCCCAGCCGGGCAGCGCGTCGCGCACGGCGTCGGGGGCGGGAGCGCCGCCGGCGAGCGCCAGCGCCCCGGCCTCGGCGGCGCCGTCGGCGAGGGTCAGCGCGTAGCCGGCGGCGAGCAGCTGGAGGCAGACGAGGGCGCCGAGCAGCAGCGCCGGCAACCCGGCGACGAGCTCGATCGAGGCCTGCCCCCCACGGCAGCGCAGGCGAAGCCGAGCAGCCCTGAGTCGTGTCTTAGCCATCGGGCGCCGCCTCCAAGTTGGTCTTGGCCTCGACCCCGAGCCCGGGCAGGCCCGGCACCAGCGACGGCGTCCGCACCCGTACGCGCACCGGGGGCCCGGCGTCGACCCTGGCGTCCTCGCGCAGAATCCCGGGCAGCGCCCGGCGCGCCGCGGCGGCGCCGTCGTCGCCGACGTTCTCGGCGCGCGCCCCGGCCCGCGCCGCCGTCCCCGCCGACCACAGCGCATAGCCCGCGAGCGCGAGCTGCGCCGCGATAAGCACCGAGAGCAGCAGGAACGGGATCACCGCCACCAGCTCGACCGATGCCTGTCCGCGCTCTGAGCCCACGGCTCGACGCTAGGTGCGCCGGCCACAGCCGGGGCGCGTCAAAGATCACGGAAGTGGGTCGGGACTCGCCTAGTAGGCCTGAGACTGCCGGTAAGCCTGGAACAGGCCGGTTACGGCGAGAATCATGAGGCCGATCCAGAGCAGGGTGCCGGCGCCGGTCTCCCAGAGCTGGTTGTAGCCCGCGATCAGGAAGGCGATCAGCCCCAGCGATCCCCAGTGCACGGCGCGCCAGCCCTCGCTCAGCGAGCTGATCATCATCGGGAACTCGCGGTGGGCGACGTAGACGGCCCAGCCGATGCCGCCGAGGAAGGCCATCGTGATCGCCGTCAGCACCGTGTCCCGGGCGGCGTCGCCGCCGGGGAACACGGTGATCGCCAGGGCGATCAAGACGATGATCACGATGTTCCGCAGCACCTTCATTACGGAGAATCTTACGGCCGTGAGCTTGCGAAACCGCCATTTGCGTTTACATTTGGAGAACTTGCCGGAGCCCGCCGCGACACGAATCGATGAAAGCCGGACCGCGCCGCCGCTGGAGGCGGCGCTCGAGTTCGCCCGCGAGGCCCACGAGGGCCAGCGCCGCAAGCAAACCGGGCGGCCCTACATCGAGCATCCGATCGCGGTCACCGAGCTGCTCCGAGGCGCCGGCCTCGAGGACGACGTTCTCATCGCCGCGTACCTCCACGACGTCGTCGAGAAGACCGACACCGACCCACACGAGATCGAGGTCCGCTTCGGCCCCGGCGTGACCGCGATCGTCGCGGCGCTGACGGAGGACGAGTCGCTTCACTCCTATGCGGAGCGCAAGCGTGCACTCCGCCGCAAGGCGCTCGCCGCAGGCCCTTCGGCTGCGACGGTCTATACCGCCGACCGTCTCGCCAACGTCCGCGACTGGGTCGCCCTCGACGACGAGCAGCGCGCCGGCGCCGCCGATCGGCTCGGGACGACCTTCGAGGAGCGCATGGCCCTCTGGCAGGAGGATCTCGAGGCGCTCAGCGCACTCGAGCCCGAGCCGCCCCTGCTCGCCGAGACCGAGATCGAGCTGCGCGCCCTGCGCGAGGGCTAGGTGTAAGAACCAGCCACATTGTTCGCCTTTAGCTCGGCGAGCCGAGCTCCGGGCGGCCTCTTGGCGAGGGAGCCGTGTGGTCTGCGCCAGTTATAGAAGCTGAGCCAGCCGGATAGAGCCGCGGTTCGCTCCGCCGAGTCCCGGTAGATCGCCCCGTAGGCCCAGCCGCCGAGCATCGTGCGGATGAAGCGCTCGGCCTTGCCGTTGGTGCGCGGCCGGTAGGGGCGGGTGCGGATGTGCTTGATCTTCAACGCCCGGCAGGCGATCGCGTGGGTGGTGGAGCGGTAGGCGGAGCCGTTGTCGGTCATCAGGCCCGTCACCTCGATCCCGTGCGAGCGATAGAAGGCGACCGCTCGCCTCAGGAAGCCGATCGCGGTGGTTGCCTTCTCGTTGGCCAGCACCTCGACGTAGGCGAGACGGGTGGCGTCGTCGACGCAGACGTGCACG
This sequence comes from uncultured Solirubrobacterales bacterium, assembly GCA_963696625.1. GTDB lineage: Bacteria > Actinomycetota > Thermoleophilia > Solirubrobacterales > 70-9 > JAWVFN01. The sequence goes on along the minus strand of CAVOKZ010000005.1, from coordinate 531 downwards.
TACTCCCAGCCGGCTCCGCGTGAGCGCTGCCCTTTGCCGCGGTTGCCCGTGACGCGGTGCCCGGCGCCTCGGTGGCCGATCCGCCCCAGCTTCTTGACGTCGATGTGAAGCAGCTCGCCGGCGCGGGCCCGCTCATAGCGGTTGGGGGCTCGAGCGGCTCCAGGGCGCCGAGCTTGCCGAGCCCGATGCGACCTAGGACCGCCGAGACGGTCGAAATCGCCATGCCGAGCGCCATCGCGATCTCGGCCCCGGTGAGGCGCACCCGCCGCAGGGCCGCGATCGCCTCGACCCGGTCCTCCGGGGTGGCGTGGGGAACCGAGTGGGGCTCGCAGCTGCGGTCGTATAGACCTGCCTCGCCCTCTGAGCGGTAGCGGGCGACCCACTTGCCGGCGGTTCGCTCGCTCACCCCGGCGGCCTCGGCCGCCGCGGTGAGCGACCAGCCCTCCTCGACGACGCGCTTGACCATGATCGCCCTGCCCTTCGGGCCGAGCTTGGCGTTAGCAATACGCTGAAGTCGAAGCAGAGGACAAA
>CAVOKZ010000004.1:0-23822 GCA_963696625.1 uncultured Solirubrobacterales bacterium | reverse complement strand
GTAACTACGGTCCATGCGTCAGGGATTGATCGCACAGTGGCATCGCGGCATCGCAATCAGAGGACTGGTCGGCGCGATGCTGCTCATGATCCCGGTTCTGGTCGGCGCGACGATCGGCTTCGGCGGCGTCGCGGGCGGGTTGAACTCGCTCGCGACCGGCCCGAGTGAGACCGCGTTCGGCACGACGAGTGCGAAAACGGGCGGCGAAGAAGGCCGCGCGCATGACATCGAGAGCCTCTCGGCGAGCCTGACGACGACGCTCGACCAGCGGGTGACGCCGAAGCGACCCGTCGGCGCTGAACGCCACGCCAAGCCGCGCGCCGCGCCCGTCGCCTCGTCGGTCAGCGGCGGCACCCCGACCCAACCCTCGAGCTCCTCCGGGTCCGGATCGGGTAGCGCCCCCGTGGTGACAGCCGGCAGCGGCGCTACGACGTTGATCCCGCCCAGCACCAGCGAGACCACCGAGCCCGTGACCTCGGGGCAGACCAACATCATCACCGATCTCCTCAACATCCTCCTGAACCCGCCGAAGTAGAGGCCCGACGTGGGTGATCCGCGCACGCGGATGACGCACGCGCCCAACCCCCGCCGGGCCTCGGCGCAAGCCGAGTCAGGCAGACTGGTGAGCCTTGCTCGCCGTCGCGCTCAGCCTCGCCTCGAGTCTCTCTTGGGGGTTCTCGGACTTCATAGGCGGCCTCCAGAGCCGCAAGTACCATGTGCTCGCGGTCGTCCTGCTCAGCCAGACGGCTGGTCTGATCGTGGCCCTGGTGGTGCTCTCCGTCTGGCAGGACAGCGCGATGTCGGCCGGCGAGCTCGGCCTCGCCGCCGCGGCCGGTGCGTGCGGAGGGATCGGCCTGATCGGCTTCTACGCTGCGATGTCGATCGGGACGATCTCGGTCGTGACGCCGATCGCCGCGATGGGCGTTGTCGTGCCGGTCGCGGTCGGTCTGGCGCGCGGCGAGCAGCCCGCCCCCGTTCAGCTCGCCGGCATCGCGGTTGCCCTGGTCGCGGTGGTGCTGGTCAGCTATGAGAACGACGCCGAGCGGCGTTCGGTCGAGCTGCGCTCGGTGGCGCTCGCGGTCGTCGCGGCGCTCGGATTCGGGATCTTCTTCGTAGGCGTCGACGCCGTCGCCGAGACGGATACCGCAAACACGGTCGCCGCAGTCCGGATCGGCGGCGTATCGATCGCCCTAGCGGCAGTGGCGATGGCGCGTCCGAGCTTCGCCGGCATTCGCAAGGCGCTGCCGGTGATCGCGATGATCGGCTTCTTCGACGTCCTCGCCAATGCCCTCTTCGCCGTCGCCTCGACCGAGGGCCTGCTCTCGCTGGTTGCCGTCGGCGGTTCGCTCTATCCCGCGGTGACGATCATGCTCGCCTACTTCGTGCTGCACGAGCGGTTGACGAGGCTGCGGCAGGTCGGCGTCGCCATCGTCATGGTCGGCGTCGTGATGATCGCTTCCGGCGCTTAGGAGAGCTGCAACGCGGTCAAGCTCTCGAGCTTCGGAATCGTCTCGACGGGGTGGCGGTGGCGGATCGCGGTCATGCCGATCGCCTCGGCCGCTTCGCAGTTCTCGCGCAGGTCGTCGATGAATACGCACTCAGACGGCTCTACGCCCAGTTTCTCGACGGTGAGCCGGTAGATCTCCACCTGCGGCTTGTGCAGGCCGACCTCGCCGGAGATGATCGCGACGTCGAACAGCTCCTCGAGCAGGTCGCGGTCATAGTGCGAGACGCTCCATGAGTTGGAGAGCAGCCCGGTCTTCAGCCCGGCGCCGCGGGCGACGCGCACGACCTCGATCATCTCCTCGAGCGGGGTCATTCCGGCGAACAGCCGCTCGATCAGCCCCTCGCTCGAGTCCAGCCCGAGCCGCTCGGCGAGGCGGCGCTCGAACTCGGACTCCTCGACCGTGCCCTTCTCGAGCTCGCGCAGGTCGGCGAGCGCGGCGCGGTCGTTGCGGAAGAGCTCCTTGATCGAGTCGGGGTCGAGGCCGTCCTGCTTGCAGAAGAGCTCGAAGCTCTCCCACACGGGGTTCGTCAGCACGCCGCCGAAGTCGAAGATCAGAGCCTTGACCACCCGGCGCACAATATTGTCCGCCGCGTGAGTGAGGAGATCGAGGGCATCGACCGCGAGCGGGTCGAGGGATGGTTCAAGGCAAACGTCGAGGGCGCCACGCCGCCGCTCGAGTTCAGCCGCATCTCGGGCGGGCGATCGAACCTCACCTTCGGGGTCACCGACTCGAACGGCGGCCGCTGGGCGCTGCGCCGCCCGCCGCTCGGCAAGGCGCTCGGCAACGCCCACGACATGTCGCGCGAGGTCAGGTGCATCGCCGCGCTCCAGGACTCCGAGGTACCGGTTCCTCCGCTGGCCGGCTTCTGCGAGGACGAATCGGTCAACGGCGCTCCGTTCTTCGTCATGGGCTTCGTCGACGGCCCGATCGTGCGAAACGCGGCCGAGGCCGAGAAGTTCGACGAGGCCGAGCGGCGCAAGATCGGCGAGCGGGTGGTCGAGACCCTGGTCAAGCTCCACGAGGTCGACCCGGACGCGGTCGGGCTCGGCGACCTGGGCCGCAAGGAGGAGTACGTCCAGCGCCAGCTGAAGCGCTGGCAGGGCCAGTGGGAAGGCTCCAAGACCCGGGAGGTTCCCCTCGTCGACGAGGTCCACGACCGGCTCACCGAGCGCGTCCCCGAGCAGGGCCCGGCGACCATCGTCCACGGCGACTACCGCCTCGACAACATGATCCTCGCGCCCTCGGGGGAGATCGCCGCGGTCGTCGACTGGGAGCTCTCGACCCTCGGCGACCCGCTCGCCGACGTCGGCATGCTGATGGTCTACTGGGGCGATCCCGACGAGCAGATCCTGCCCAACGTCGATCCGCCGACCGCGATCGCCGGGTTCCCGGGGCAGGACGAGATCCCGGCGCTCTACGCGGAGGCTTCGGGCCGCGACCTCTCGCAGATCGACTTCTACGTCGCCCTCGGCCTCTGGAAGCTAGCGGTGATCGCCGAGGGCATTGTCTCCCGCGTCAAGGCCGGCGCCTACGGCAAGGCCGACGAGGGCGAGGCCCAGTTCGCCAAGGTCGTCGACGACATCGCGGTCGCAGCCTCGGCCGCCGTCGACCGCCTCGACTGAGTCGCGGTCAGAAGATCACGGTCCGGTTCTCGTGGACCAGCACCCGCTCCTCGAGGTGCAGCTTCACCGCCCGGGCGAGGACGCGGCGCTCGATCTCCTCACCGAGGCGGACCAGCTCCTCGACGGCGTCTCGGTGTGAGACGCGGCCGACGTCCTGTTCGATGATCGGGCCGGCGTCGAGCTCTTCGATCACGTAGTGGGCGGTGGCGCCGATGATCTTCACTCCCCGCTCGTGGGCCTGCTGGTAAGGGTCCCGGCCGGCGAACGCGGGCAGGAAGGAGTGGTGGATGTTGATCAGCGGCACGCCGAGCCGCTTGAGGAAGTCCCCGGAGAGCACCTGCATGTAGCGGGCGAGGATGACCAGGTCCACCTTTCCGGCGAGCAGCTCGAGCAGCTGCGCCTCCGCCTCGGGCTTGCCGTCGGGCGGCACCGGGACCAGGTGGAAGGGGACGCCGAAGGACGACACGTCTCGCTCGACGTCGGAGTGGTTGGAGGCGACCAGCACCACCTCGGCGTCGAGCTCGCCGCGGCGCCGGCGCCACAGTAGGTCGAGCAGGCAGTGCTCGTACCGGGAGGCGAGGATCGCGACCCGCTTGCGCTCGCCGGGGTGGGAGATGTGCCACTGCATCTCGAAGCGCTCGGCGACATCGGCGCGAAAGGCGTCCTCGAGCTCCTCGCCGGCGAGATCCATGCCCACGGTGAGGAACTCCATGCGCATGAAGAAGCGGCCGCCCTCGGGGTCGGTCGAGTGCTGATCGGAGGAGACGATGTTGGCGCCGTGGCCGAAGAGGAAGCTCGACGCCGCGGCGACGATGCCCGGCCGGTCAGGGCAGGAGATCAGCAGCCGGGCGGTGGAGGCCCCGGCCTTCATCGGTGCTAGGAGGCCGCGGCCGGAGCTTCTGAAGGCTTCACCGGGCCGCCGCCGTTGGCGCCGTCCCCGGTCGCCTTCGCACGGCGGTTCAGCTCGCGGCGGGCGATGACCATCTTGTGGACCTCGTCGGGGCCGTCGGCGACCTTGAGCATGCGGCTGAAGCGCCACATGCCGGCGAGCGGCGTGTCGTCGCTCATGCCCAGCGAGCCGTGCATCTGGATCGCGCGGTCGAGCACGTTCATGACCATGTTGGCGGCGACGACCTTGATCTGGGAGATCGCCTGGCGGGCGCGGCGCTTGCCCTCGGTGTCCATCTGCCAGGCGGCGTAGAGGGTGAGCAGGCGGGCCTGGTCGACCTCCATCCGCGAGAGCGCGATGAAGTCCTGGGCGAACTGCTGGTCGGCGAGCCGGCCGCCCATCACCTCGCGCTTGTTGGCGTGGTCGCACATCATCTCGATCGCCCGCTCGGCGGTGCCGATCGCGCGCATGCAGTGGTGGATGCGGCCCGGGCCCAAGCGATCCTGGGCGATGACGAATCCGGCGCCGCGCTCGCCGAGCAGGTTGGCCTCGGGCACGCGGCAGTCCTCGTAGAGAATCTCGCAGTGGCCCGGGCCCTTGTCGTGGCCCATCACCGGCACCGGGCGGACGACGGTCATGCCCGGGGTGTCGAGGGGCACGAGGATCATCGAAGCTTTCGCGTAGGGATTGGCGTCGGGGTCGCTGACGACCATCGCGATCGCCAGCTCGGCGCCGACCGCGCCCGAGGTGAACCACTTGTGGCCGTTGATCACCCATTCGCCGCCGTCGAGCTCGGCGCGGGTCTGGAGCTTGGTCGGGTCCGACCCCGAGACCTCGGGCTCGGTCATCGAGAAGCAGCTGCGGATCGTGCCCTCGAGCAGCGGCGTCAGCCAGCGGTCCTTCTGCTCGTCGGTGCCGTGCTCGGCGAGGATCTCGGAGTTGCCGGTGTCCGGGGCCGAGCAGTTGAACGCCATCGGCGCGAGGATCGGGCTGCGGCCCATCTCCTCGCAGAGCATCGCGTACTCCCAGTTCTTGAGGCCCGGTCCGTAGCGCTCGTCGGGCATGAACAGGTTCCAGAGGCCCTCGTCCTTGGCCCTCTCACGGATCTCGATGAACAGCTGCGGATAGGCGACACCGGGCTTGACCTCGTCGTCGAGGGCCTTGATCGCCTCTGCCTCGTTCGGATAGACGTCCTCGTCCATGAACGCGCGAACCCTCTCCAGCAGCTCGGTGACCTGTGGGGTCGGGGTGAAATCCATCCGAGGGCGGAGCCTACTCCCGTTGTTTCACGCGCGCTCCGCGTGCCGCCCCCGCCCTTGGCGGCGGTGCCGATGCCGCCTCGATCGAGGCCGTGACGAGCTGGATGATCCCGCCGTAGCTGGAGCCCGCCATGCCCACCCGGGGGTCGCTCGGCGAGTCGGAGCCGGGCCTCGGGCCGATTGGCGACGTAGTCCCTAAGTGCCTGTGCGTCAAAGCGAGCACGGCGATCCCGAGCAGCCTCCCGGCCTTGGCGCACATCCGCCACGCGGGCGCCAATTCACCGGCTAGCCGGACTGCTTACGCAGGTAGCGGGCGAAGAGCTCGCTCTCGTGCTCGAGCAGCCACGCCATTTCGAGGCCGACGACGTCGGGAAGCTCGCCCTCGAGGATGTGGGGGCCGGGGCCGCCGGCGAGCCTGGGGGCGATCGTGAGGAAGAGCCGTCGGCGAGGCCGTCCCGCTGGAGCTGGGCGTGGAGGCCGGGCCCGCCCTCGCAGAGCAGGGTCTCGATGCCGTTCTCGGTGCGCAGGTGCCGCAGCGCCTCGCCGATCGCCACGTGCTCGTCGCGCCGGACCACCTCGACCGGCGTCGCGGTCTCGGGCGGCTCGGCCTCGGGCTCAGCGGTGAAGACGATGACCTTGCCCTCGCCCGAGCTGAAGGCCTCGGCGTCCCAGGGCAGGTCGAGCCGCCCGGAGACGATGACCAGCGGTCGGCCGTCGGGCATCGGCCCGTAGCGCTCGGCGCGCATCGTCCCGGCGCCGATCATCACCGCCTGAAAGCGCCGCCGCAGCCCGGCCAGCATCGCGGTGTCGACGTCGGAGCCGATCGGACCCGAGCGCCCGCCGATCGCGCCGTAGCCGTCGACGGTGGTGGCGAAGTTGAGCGCGACGTGGGGGCGGTCGTCCGGAGCGGGCCCGGGCTCGAGCGCGGCGAGCTGTTCCTCGACCGTCGTCGCTCCCGGATCCGGCAGCAGCCGGGTCAGGTCGGTCATTTCTCCATCTCCCCGAGGTGCTCGACGTTGGCGCGGTCCTCGTCGCTGTCGCTGGGCTCGGCGGCGAACCAGGCGTCGAGGATCTCGCCGAGCTCGGCCTCGGAGGTCGCGCGGAGGCTGATCGCGAGCGCGTTGGCGTCGTTCCACTTGCGCGCCCCCTCCGCCGTCTGCGCGTCGAGACAGAGGGCCGCGCGAATCCCAGCGACCTTGTTGGCGGCGATCGAGGCGCCGGTACCGGTCCAGCAGCAGACGACCGCCTGCTCGGCGCGCCCCTCGGCGACGTCGCGGGCGGCGGCCTCGGAGGCCCAGGCCCAGTCGTCGCGCTCGTCGTCGGAGAGGGCGCCGTGGGCGACGGGCTCGTGTCCGCGCTCGCGGAGCTGATCGAGGACCGCCTCGGCGACTCCGGCCCGCTCGTCCGCCGCGACCGCGATCCGCATGGCTAGTCCACTAGTCCAGCGTCGCTCGCGCCGCTTCGGCGTCGGCCGGGTCCATGCGCCCGACCTTGACCTCGAGGTCCACTGTCTTGTCGAACTTTTCGCGGCTCATCTCGCCGGTCTTGACCGCATTCGCCCAGACCTTGACTGCATTGGCATTGTTGGTCCTCATCTGCTGGGCGAGGTCGGGATTGGCATCGAGCATGCGCTTGTTGGCGTTGGCGCTCTCCTCCTGCACAGCCTCCTTGACCGCCGCCTTGCGGCCGGGGTCGGCGAGAAACGCCTCCCAGTCGATCGCGACCCGCTGCGAATCGTCGCGGTCGACCTTGACCGGCAGCTCGAGGCCCGGCTGCAGACCCCGGTGGGAGACCAGTCCGGTGCGCCCGGCCTTGGCCGGCGTCCTGAACTCGCCCGAGACCTCGTACGGCTCGGTCTCGGGGATCTTGATCTCGAGCGTGAGCTTGTAGCTGTGTTTGCCCCAGAGGCCGGCGTCGCGCATGTCGTTGAGCACGAACTGGCCGCGCCGGCCGTGCTCGTCGACGCCGTCGTCCTCGACCTTCTCGGCCTTGCGGATTACGGCCGTGCCGTCGATCCCTCGCTCGAGGATCTTCTTCTCGCCGCGGTCGAACAGGCCCATGGGCGGACCCTACAAGGCGCCGTCAGCCCTGATCGTCCAGAAGGGCTCGGCCCGCCTCGGCCTCGAGGACGCGCGCCGTGCCCGAGACGCGACCCATCAGTAGCTCTTCCAGCCGGCGAACTCGCGGCCGACGAACCTCTGCAGCTCCGCCACCTCTGTGGTGAAGCAGCCCTTGATCTTGCTCACGGCATCCTCGGAGAGCTGCGGCTTCGGCGCCGAGGGCTTGTCCGGGTCGTGGACGACCTTCTCGACCATCCAGCGCATGCGCTCGGGCAGGCGATCGAAGTTGCGGTCGAACGAGCGGAGGCCCGGCAGCTTGACCAGCTTCTCCATGAACTGGTACTTGTCGGACTCCTTCGCCGTCGACTTCTCCCACTCGCGGTCGAACTGCTCGGAGGTGAAGTCGGGGTCGACGCCGGCGAACTCGAAGGCCTTGCGCATCGTCGCCTCGCGCTCTGACTGGAGCTCCTCCTGGGTGATCACGGCGATCTGCGAGGAGTCGAAGTTCTCGAGGTAGGGCTGGAGCTGCATCCAGTACCGGCTGCGCTGGATGTAGGCCGTGCCGGGGTCGCAGAGGACCTCCTCGATCTCGGTGCGCGTCTCATAGCCGGCGCCGGTCGCGTGTCGCCAGTGCGAGAGCATGCGGCTGATCGGGTCGCGGACCATGTAGATCAGCTTCGCGTCGGGGACGTGCTCGGAGATCCGTTCGGCGACGCCGGTGAAGCGAGGCTGGTTGGTGTAGTGGGGCGAGGACTCGCCCCGCACCGGGAAGCGGTCGTCGAAGCGCCCGCGGTACCAGTCGAGGCCGAGGTCCCAGGTCTGCTCGGCGCAGAAGAAGTTGCAGCTCCTTCGGCTTCGACATCTGGATCTCGGGATGGAGGCCGAGGTAGTGGTGGATCGAGGTCGTTCCGCACTTGAGCCCGCCGATGATGATCAGGTTCGGCATCGTCGCGTGGCGGCGCCGGCGCAGGGGCACGCGTCCGCCCTTGCGGCGGTCGGCGGCGAAGCGCTCGCGCGCGCGCCCGCACATCGCCTCGTCGGCGGGGTCGTGAACGGCTTGAGGCTGCGGCGCGGTCTCGGAAATCGCGCGAGTGTCGAGGGCCGACATTGAGCGCAACAGTGTGGCAGAGAGGAGGTTTCCCTTCAGAGACGGATACGCTGCCGCGCGATGGATGCTTTCCGCACTCCCGACGAGCGTTTCGAGGGCCTGACCGGGTTCGATTTCGAGCCCAAATACACCGAGGTCGACGGTTTGCGGCTGCACCGGGTGGACGAAGGAGCGGGGCGCCCGATCGTCTGCTTTCACGGCGAGCCGAGCTGGGCCTATCTCTACCGCAAGATGCTGGTGCCGTTGGTCGAGGCGGGGAACCGCGTTATATGTCCCGACATGCCCGGGTTCGGGCGCTCGGACAAGCCGACAGACATCGGCTGGTACAGCTATGACCGCCACGTCGAGTCGATCACCCAGCATCTCGCGACGCTGGAGCTCTCCGACGCCGTGGTCGTCGTCCAGGACTGGGGCGGGCCGATCGGCCTGCGCTGGGCGGTCGAGAACGCCGACCGGGTCGGCGCGCTGGTGATCATGAACACGGGGATCTTCACCGGGCGGGTCAGCAAGGGCTTCATGGCCTGGCGCGACTTCGCCGAGAAGAACCCGGACCTGCCGGTCGGCTTCGTGATCCAGGGCGGCACCGCGACCGAGCTTCCCGACGACGTCGTCGCCGCCTACGAGGCGCCGTTTCCGAACGCGGAGTCGAAGGCGGGCGCTACTTCGTTTCCGCTGCTGGTGCCGATCGAAGAGGGGGCCGCGGGCGCCAAGGAGATGCGCGACGTCTGGGACGCGCTCGGCAAGTGGGACAAGCCGACGCTGGCGGCCTTCTCCGACGGCGACCCGGTCTTCCCGTTTCCCAAGGCGGGCGAGCGCTTCACCGAGCTGATCTCATCGGCCGGCGAGCAGGTGCGGATCGAGGGCGCGGCGCATTTCCTGCAGGAGGACGCGGGCGAGCAGATCGCCGCGGAGGTCCTCTCATTCCTCAGCCGGTCGTAGTCCACGAGCCGGCGACGCTTCCCTGGCGCGGCCCCGCGCCCGGGCGCCCCGGCCTGCCGCTGCCGCCCGATGAGATGCCGCTGCTGCGCGAGGGCCGGCTGCGAAAGCGCTGGCGCTACGTCGGCGTCTACTCCGAGGAGGTGATGCTCTGCGCCGCGAAGGTCGAGCTCGGCCCCTTGCCGCACAGCTTCTGGGCGGTCTGGGACCGCGGCGGCGGCGGCCGCTACGCCCACACCCGGATGCTCCCCGGCGGCTCCGAGGTCGAGCTGGAGGGCCCGTCGGTGAGGCTGCGCGCGGGCGAGGTCAGCGCCGACCTCGAGCTGGGCCAGAGCGAGGCGATCGAGTCCGTCTGCGAGAGCGGCGAGCGCGGCTACGCCTGGACTCGCAAGCGCGCCGGGATCGAGGTGACCGGGACGATCGAGGCCGGCGGAAAGACCTTTCACCTCGACGGGCCCTGGGCGGTCGACGACGTCTCCGCGGGCTACCACCAGCGGCACACCGACTGGCTCTGGTCGGCCGGGGTGGGGGCGACGGCCGACGGCCGCGCCGTCGCCTGGAACCTGGTCAGCGGCATCAACGACCCGCCGCGCTTCAGCGAGCGCGCGATCTGGATCGACGGCTTTCCGCACGAGCCGGAGCCCGTCAACTTCGACGGGCTCGCGGGCGTCGACCTCGCCGACGGCTCGCGGCTCGACTTCGCGGCCGAGTCGGAGCGGGCTCGCGACGACAACTTCCTGCTGTTCCGGTCGCGCTACCGGCACCAGTTCGGCGCCTTCAGCGGGTCGCTCGAGGACCTCGAGCTGGCCTCGGGCTTCGGCGTGATGGAAGAGCACTCCGCCGTCTGGTGACAGTCACGTGAGCCCGATCAGCCCGCCGCTCGCCATTGACCTCGGCCGCAGCTGGGATCGCTTCGTCGACGGCGCGCAGGCCTTCGGCAACCACTTCACCGAGATCGGCTGGGGCGCGCTGGCGATCGCCTTCGCGCTCTACCTCGGGATGCTGCTCGCGCGGTCGCGCGCCTGGCAGAACGTGCTGCGGGCGGCCTACCCCGAGAGGACGGTCCGCTTCAACCGCATCGCCGGCGCCTACATCGCCGGCGCCGGGCTCAACAGCTTCATCCCGGCCCACGTCGGCGACGTGGTCAAGATCTTCCTCGCCAAGCGCTCGATCCGCGACTCGACCTACCCGACGATCACCTCGTCGTTCTTCGTGCAGACGGTGTTCGACACCTCGGCGGGCATCTTGGTTCTGCTCTACGCGATCACCCAGGGGCTGCTGCCGAAGCCGCCGGAGCTGCCCGACCTGCCGGCCTTCGACGTCGCCTTCTGGGCGCAGCACCCGCGCTTCCTGATGTTCTTCCTCACGGCCGCGGGGATCGGGCTCGTCGTCGCCTACATGCTCACGGCGCGCCGGGCGGAGAAGTTCTGGGACCGCATCAGGCAGGGGGCGGTCGTGCTCACCGACATCCCCCGCTACCTGCGCGAGGTCTGGGCCTGGCAGGGCATCGGCTGGCTGTTCCGCTTCGCCTCGTTCTGGTTCTTCCTCGAGGCCTTCCACATCGGCGGCTCGTTCGAGAGCGTGATGCTGGTGATGAGCGTGCAGTCGGTCTCGACCGTGCTGCCGCTGACACCCGGCGGCGCCGGCGCCCAGCAGGCGCTGCTGGTCGCGACACTCGCCGGAGCCGAGGCGACGCGCGGCGAGGTGCTCGCCTTCTCGGTCGGCCAGCAGGTCGCGACCGCGGCCTGGACCGCGCTGCTCGGCTTCATCGCACTCGTCTTCGTCTTCCGCACCACCGACATCCGCGGCCTGATCCGTTCGGCCGACAAGGACACCGGCCGCGACAAGGGCGAGAAGAAGAAGGAGGAGAAGGCGCCGACCTGATCACCCGGGGTAGATCCCCGGCACCCTGCCGCGCCAGGGAGGCTCCTCGGCGGAGGGGAAGTCGTACTGGTCGCGGCCGAGGACGGTCTCGAGCGGGATCAGGTCCGGGATGTCGGTGACGCGAAGCCGCAGCTCCTCGGCGGCGGCGACCTCGGCGGCGCCGGCGGTCCGATCGATCCGCTCCCAGCCGAGCGTCGGGCGGTACAGCCAGTAGGTGACGCGGACCACGCCGTCTGAGCGGCGGCGGTCATCGACGACGGTGAACTCGGTGAGGCGCCGGTTCGAGGCGGTCAGCCCGCCGCCCGCCGGCGTCGCGCAGCTGCGTTGTCGGCAGCGGCGGAAGTCGACCGGGACGAGGCCCGAGGCCGCGACCGGGTCGGGCGCCAGGTAGCGGACGAGCTTGCCGAGCGGAAAGCCGTAGGCCCAGGCGAGGGGGTTGCGGTGGCAGGGGTCCGGAAGTCTGGGCGCGCAGGCGAGCTTGTGGCCGATGGCGCGGCCGAGCTCGATGCCCGCCTTGCTCTGTGGATTCGACGCCAGGGCAGAGATCGCGGCGATCAAGAGCAGCGCAATCAGCGTGGCCAGGCCCACGTGCTCGACGGTGGCGGACCCTTCGTTGGACATGTCACGACGCTAGGCGGGCCGCGCAAACAGCTGCCGCCGGGAATGTCACGGGTCTATCATCGAAGTCATGGAAGGCGGTGAAGGACTTGGCGGACTGTTCGGCGACCCGGACGAGCTGCGCAGGCAGCTCGGCGAGATGGCCGAGCAGATGCAGGGCGCCCAGAAGGTCGCCTGGGCCGACAACGCGATCAAGCTCGCGGTCGACATGACCGTCGCCGCGATCGAGCGCCTCAATCTCCAGGGGACCAGCGACGAGCAGGCGATGCAGGTCCGCGACGCGATCCGGATCGTCTTCCCCGAGTCGGTGACCCTGGTGCGCGAAGCCCGCGAGGGCCTCTCCTAACTTGGCCCTGCCTCCCCCGGCGCCGTCGTCGACGGCGCTGGTCACCGGGGCGTCCTCGGGAATCGGCGAGGCGATCGCCGCCGAGCTCGCCAACCGCGGCCACAACGTCGTCCTCGCCGCGCGCCGCGAGGACCGCCTGCGGGAGCTGGCGCACAAGCTCGAGGGCAGCGGGGTCCGCGCCGAGGCGGTCGCCGCCGACCTCGGCGACCCCGCCGGGCGCGACAGCCTCCAGGAGGCGATCGAGAGCCACGGCCTCGCGGTCGAGGTCCTCGTCAACAACGCCGGCTTCGGCGGCGGCCCGGCCTTCGCCGGCACCGAGCGCGACCGCTTGCTGGAGATGACCCGCCTCAACGTCGAGGCCGTGGTCGACCTGACCTCGCGGTTCGTGCCGGCGATGGTCGCCCGCGGACAGGGCGCCGTGATCAACACCGCCTCGACCGCCGCCTTCCAGCCGATGCCCGGCACCGCCAACTACGCCGCGACCAAGGCCTTCGTCCTCAGCCTCAGCGAGGCGATCAGCTCCGAGCTCGGGCCGAAGGGCATCACGGTGACCGCGCTCTGTCCCGGCCCGGTCCGCACCGAGTTCGTCGAGGCTGCCAACCTCGAGCAGGCGCAGGAGGGCACCCCCGACTTCCTCTGGTCGACGGCCGAGGACGTCGCCGCCGCAGCGGTCCGCGGCGCCGAGCAGGGCAAGCGCGTCGTCGTCCCCGGAACCCTCAACCGCGCCGGCGCCCTCGTCGGCCAGCACTCACCGCGCTCCATCGCGCTGCCGCTGGTCAAGCGCATCTGGAGCTCGGCCACCCGCGATTGAGGGCCTTCTGCCTGCACGAGACCGGCACCGGCCCCGAGGTCTGGGCCGGGATCGAGCGGGCGCTCGGCGATCGAGGTGAGGTTGTCGCCCACCGGCGGCTCGGCTGGCGCGACGACACTCCCGAGGACTATCGCGCGACGACGATCGATGAGCATGCCGAGGACGCCGCGCGCGCGCTGGAGGCGCTCGGCGGCCCGGCGCTCGTCTGCGGTGCCGGGCTCGGCGCCGTCGTCGCCCTCGATCTGCTGATCGGCCGCCCCGAGCTCCTCGCAGGCGCCGTCCTGATCGAGCCGCCGCTGCTCGCCTTCTCGGCGATCGCGACCGAGCGCCTCGCCGCGGACAGGGTCCAGCTCGGCACCGCGGTGCAGAGCGGCGGCGCCGGCGCGGGGGTGGAGCTCTGCATGAGCGGCGCCCTGACGGCGCTGTCGCCGGGCACCGAGCGGCTCTCGGCCGAGCTCACGGCACCCGCGCGCGAGCGCCCGTCGAGTCTGTTCGCCGAGCTCGGCGCTGTCCCGGCCTGGCCGTTGCCGTTCGCCAAGCTCGTCGCCAACCGGGTGCCCACACGGCTCGTGGTCTCGGCGGCGACGCCGAGCCTGGTGCTCGAGGGCACCGAGGCGCTCGCCGAGCGCCTCGGCGGCGCCGAGATCGAGCACGGCGACGGAACCGGTCCGGCGCACGTCGACCAGCCGGCCGCGGTCGCGGGGCTGATCGAGGAACTAGATGACTGATTCCCAATCCACGCACCCACGGATGACGACGCAGGCCTTCGCCTGGCGGCGTCCTCGGGAGGCCGCATAGTCACCACTATGCGGCCTCCCTGCGTCCTTGCCAGGCTCGACCTGCGCCGCCCCCGCGGGCACGTGTATTAGGAATCAATCATCAGCGCCGGCGGATAGTCACGCGCAGCACGCCGCCGCGCCCGGCGAGCGACGCGGCGCCTTCGAGCACGACGCTGATCGCTGCGACGGGGATCGCGGTGAGCAGGGTGATCGCGGCATCGACGAACCAGGCCGCCGGGCCGGGCCGGGCCTGCGACGGGCGCAGCCCGCCGTGCAGCACCTCGGCGGCGAAGTTGTGGTTGAAGGTGATCAGGTTGAGCAGCGTCAGCATCATCGCCGCCATGCCCGGGCGCTCAGGGTAGGAGACGTGGCCCTCGAGCCCCTCGTGCTCGAGCAGCAGCGCCAGCGCCTTCGGGTTGAGGACGTAGGGCTCGGCCGGGAGCCTCAGCGCCGACCAGTTCTCGGCGCCGATGCCGGCCTGGAGGCTGGCGCCGTTGGGGAGATCGAGCGTCGTCTCGCCGCCGGCGCGGACTCGGGCGGCGGCGTCCTCGATCAGGCCGGCGAGGCCCTCGCCGCCGTCCTCGCGCTCGAGCGCCAGGTGGCAGTTCTCGCAGCGATCGAGGACGTGGTCGAAGTCGCTGCCCGGGCCGCGATCGGGGCCCTCGATCCAGGGAAACAGCGGCTGCCCGCACGCGGGGCAGCGCCCGCCCGGAGTCGCGGTGTCGCTGATGTCGACCGTCGGCCGCTCGGGTCCCACGCGGATCGGCATGTCTTAGGCGGTGGCCTCGGCAGCCTCTGGCTGCGGCACTTGCGACGCGCCGAGGTTCCAGCTGACGTCAAAGCGCTCGAGGCCGGCGAGGAACCCGCTCGGGTCGAACGCCTGCGCCGGGGCGAGCGCGCCCTTGCCCCGGAAGCTGCGCCCGGAGGCGATGACCGCCCCGCGCGCGATCGCGGCGGCGGTGAGGCCGTAGACGTCACGGCCGGTGATCGTCCCGCGCCGCTCGGCGTCGCCCGAGCGCGCAATGCAGACGATCTTGAACCCCGCCTTCTTCCGCGACTCCTCGCTGGGGCCCTCGGGGAGCCTGTTGATCGCCAGCCCGAAGGCACGGCGCAGCGGCGTGCGCATCAGCAGCGACATCGGCTGGCCGATGATCGGGAGCAGCGCGCCGCCGCCGAAGGTCGCCGAGGTGATGATCGTCCGCACGTTGTCGGTCTGGATGTGGCGGGGGACGGTGATCTGCTCGCCGGCGGGGTAGCGCATCATCCTCTGCGAGCCCCAGCCCTCGCCGAACTCGAAGCGCCCGCGGCCGAAGCTCTGCGGCGCCGGGCGCCAGGCGCCGCGCCGGTACTCGACGTCGCCGCCTTTGAGGATGTGCATCGTCGAGCGCATCGTGCCCCGCGTCGGGGTGAAGTCCTTCCAGCAGTAGGCCAGCTCGATCGACTTCAGCGGCCCCATGCCTTCGGCGGTCAATGCGGCGAGCATGTCGCCCGGCGCGTAGTCGAACCCCATCGCCGGGATCAGCGCGATCCGCTCGCGCTCGGCGTCGGCGCCGAAGTGCTTGAAGATCATGTTCATGTAGGCCTGCTCGCCGGTCGTGTCGAGGTAGTGGGCGCCCGACTCGATCGCCGCCCGCAGAACCGGTTCGCCGAATTCCGTAAACGGCCCGGCGCAATCGATCACGACCGAGCAGGGTTCGAGCAGCGAGCGCAGCGCGGCGTCATCGTCGAGCGACGCCGGGTGGATGGGCACCTGGCCGCCCAGCTCCTCGGCGAGCGCCTCGAGCTTTGGCCGGCTGCGGCCGGAGAGGACGAAGTCGACTCCGGCGGACGCCAGCTCCGCGGCGACCAATTTGCCGGTGTAGCCCGTCGCTCCGTAGAGCGCGATCGGACCGCGTTTAGTGGTCACGACGATTACGGTACCGGTGCGTGCAGCTTCAGGAGATCATGACCGAGGGTGTAATCACGGCGCCGGCCGAAGCCGACGTGCTCACGGTCGCCCGCCAGATGCGAGATCGCGGCGTCGGCTCGGTGATCGTCACCGACGCCGAGGGCTCGCCACAGGCGATGGTCACGGACCGCGACCTCGCGGTGCGGGTGCTCGCCGACGCGCGCCAGGGCGCCGAAGCGGTGAGCGGGCACGCCTCTCGCCCTCTGATCAACGGCGAGCCCGAGATGGACCTTGAGGAGGCGGCGGCGCTGATGGTCCAGCACCGCATCCGGAGGCTGCCGGTCATCGACGGCGCCCGCCTGGTCGGCATCGTCACCCTCGACGACATCGCGGTGCGCACCGGCAACCTCGAGGTCGCACAGCGGATGACCGCCGACGTGATCGAGGGCGCCCTACCCGACTTCTTCTTCCGTGACCGCGGCTGAGCTCGAGCTGGAGCGCCGCTGGGCTCGCCCGGCCGGCTTCGCGGCACTGCTCAGCGCAGCCATGTTCATCGGCGCGCAATTCGGCCTCGGCAACGTCCTGGGGAGCGACGACGTCGAGATTCTCCGCAATGTCTCCGAGCATTCGGGCCAGGCGCTCGCGCTTTACCTTGTGGGTGGGCTTGGAGCGGCACTCGCCGCTCTCCCTGTTCTGTACCTGTTTCGGGCTACCCGCGCGCGCGCGCCGACCCTTCCGCAAGGGCTGCTGATCGCTCTGGGCGTTGCGGTCTTGCTGGTGGTCCTGGCGGGGGTTTTCACGTACCTGACGAGGAAAACGGCGTCGGATGATTTCTTGAAGCTCTCGACCGCGGCCCAAACAGAGGATGCGGCGGAGGATGCCGTCGCGGACGTTGGCGCAGTCGGCTTCCTCGGGGTCGGCTTCGGTCTGGCGGGCTCGCTCGGACTGGGCCTCGTGACGTTCCTGACTGCGCGTGAAGCTATGCGGGCGGGTCTTCTGACGCGGTTCTGGGGAACGTTCGGGATGGCAACCGGGCTCGTCTTCGTCCTCATTCCCTACGTCCTGTTTGGGTTCACGGTCTATCTCGCCTCACTGTTTCTCCGAAATCCCGACCGGCTTCCGCCGGCTTGGGAAAAAGGCGAGGCGATCCCCTGGGCGGTGCCCGACCGGTTCAAGCCCCGCGACGAGCGCGGGGTCGTCGAGGGCGACGGCACCGAGATCGATGTCGGCCCGAAGGAGACGCTGGAGCCCGAGCTGCCGGAGTCCGTCGCCGACGAAAACGGCGAGACCCAGGGCCAGCGCCGCAAGAAGCGCAAGCGCCGCGAGTAGACAGATCGGAGCCAGAGCTGACGCTCTGGCACTCGTTTAATGGAGATCGGAGCCAGAGCTGACGCTCTGGCACTCGACCGACCTAACTGGCGAACTGCTTCTGAACGTCTTCGACGACCGCGGGGTCGCGAAGGGTGGTCACGTCGCCGAGGTCCTCATGGCCGGTGGCGATGTCGCGCAGGATGCGGCGCATGATCTTCCCCGAGCGCGTCTTCGGCAGGTCGTCGCAGACGACGATCTGCTTCGGGCGCGCGAGCTTGCCGATCTTCTCGGCGACGTAGTCGCGCAGCTCGTCGGTCAGCCCGGCGCCGTCTCCCTGGGGGATGACGAAGGCGACGATCGCCTGGCCCGTGAGCTCGTCGGGGACGGCGATCACCGCGGCCTCGGCCACGCCCGGGTTCGAGACCAGCGTCGACTCGACCTCCATCGTCGAGAGCCGGTGGCCGGAGACGTTGATCACGTCGTCGACGCGGCCGACGACCCAGAAGAAGCCGTCCTCGTCGCGGCGGGCGCCGTCGCCGGTGAAGTAGATGTCGCGGCCGTAGCGGTCCCAGTAGGTCTCGACGAAGCGCTCGTGATCGCTGTAGAGCGTGCGCGCCATCGAGGGCCACGGCCTGGTCAGGACCAGGGTGCCGGCGCCCTCTTCGATCTCCTTGCCCTGCTCGTCGACGATCTTCGCCTCGATGCCGGGGAACGGGACCGTCGCCGAGCCGGGCTTGGTCGTCGTCAACCCGGGCAGCGGCGTGATCATGATCGCGCCGGTCTCGGTCTGCCACCAGGTGTCGACGATCGGGCAGCGGCCGCCGCCGATGTTCTCGTGGTACCAGATCCAGGCCTGCGGGTTGATCGGCTCGCCGACCGAGCCGAGCAGCCGCAGCGAGGACAGGTCGTGCTTCTGCGGATGCTCGACGCCCCACTTCATGAAGGCGCGGATCGCGGTCGGCGCCGTGTAGAAGATCGTGACCTTGTAGCGCTCGATGATCTCCCACCAGCGGTCCTCGGCGGGGAAGTTGGGGGCGCCCTCGTACATGACGCTGGTCGCGCCGTTGGCGAGCGGTCCGTAGACGATGTAGGAGTGGCCGGTGACCCAGCCGATGTCGGCGGCGCACCAGTAGACGTCGGTGTCGTCCTTCAAGTCGAAGACGAGCTTGTGGGTCGCGCTGACCCCGGTCAGGTAGCCGCCGGTGGTGTGGACGATCCCCTTCGGCTTGCCGGTCGAGCCCGAGGTGTAGAGGATGTAGAGCGGGTCTTCGGCGTCCATCGGCTCGGGCTCGCAGACCGAGTCGGCCTGCTCGCAGGCCTCGTGCCAGAAGACGTCGCGGCCCTCGGTCATCGGCGGGCCGGTGTCGGCGCGGTTGACGACGACGACGTGCTCGAGCTTCGGCAACTCGCCGAGGACCTCGTCGACCGAGGCCTTCATCGGGATCGGCTCGCCGCGCCGCATCGTCGCGTCGGCGGTGACCAGCGCCTTGGCGTCGGAGAACTCCATGCGCTCGGCGACCGAGGTCGCCGAGAAGCCGCCGAAGACGACGTTGTGGATCGCCCCGATCCGCGCGCAGCCGAGCATCGCCGCGACCGCCTCCGGGATCATCGGCAGGTAGATGCCGACCACGTCGCCCTTGCCGACGCCGAGGTCCTTGAGCGCATTCGCGAAGCGCTGGGTCATGTCGAGCAGGTCGGAGTAGGTGACCTCGCGCCGGCTGGCGTCCTCGCCCTCCCAGTAGAAGGCGACCCGGTCGCCGCGCCCGGCGGTGACGTGGCGGTCGAGGCAGTTGGCCGAGGCGTTGATCTTGCCGCCGGCGAACCACTTCGCCCACGGTGGGTCGGACCAGTCGAGCACGTTCTCCCAGGGCTCGATCCAGTCGAGCTTCTCGGCCCAGGAGGCCCACCAGGTCTCGGGATCCTCGTTTGCGCGGTCGTAGATCCCGGGGTCGGAGGCGTTGGCCTGTGCCGCGAACTCCGGCGGCGGCGGGAACGTCTGCTCGGTCTCGAGCAGGACGTCGATCTGTCCGTCGGTCTCCGCCATCTCTTCTCCTCGCGTGGCTTGCCCCGGGGAATCTACCCCCGCGGGCGCGCCTGGCGCCCGCGGGGGTGGGACCGTCGTCTCAGAGCTGCGCGACAACGGCCTTGACCTCGGTGTAGAGCTCGAGTGCCTCGGCGCCCATCTCGCGGCCCCAACCGGACTCCTTGTAGCCACCGAACGGCAGCGCCGCGTCGAACACGTTGTAACAGTTGATCCACACCGTGCCCGCACGCAGCTGTTTCGCGGTCCGGTGGGCCTTGCTGATGTCACGCGTCCAAACGCCGGCCGCGAGCCCGAAGGTGCTGTCGTTGGCCTTCGGCAGCAGCTCGTCGCTGCTGCCGAACGGCTTGACCGTGACCACGGGGCCGAAGATCTCCTCGGCTTCCACGCGCATGCGCGGATCGGTCTCGGTCAGCACTGTGGGCTCGACGAAATATCCGTCCTCGCCGATCCGCTTGCCGCCGACGACGGCCTCGGCGCCGTCGCCGATCCCGGACTCGATCAGCCCGCAGACCTTGTCGAGCTGCTCCTTGGAAACGAGCGGGCCCATCTCGGTCTGCGGGTCGAGCCCCGAGCCGACCTTGAGCTTGCGCGCCTCGTCGGCGACTCCGGCGACGACCTCGTCGTAGACGTTGTCCTCGACGAACAACCTCGAGCCGGCACAGCAGCACTGGCCGTGATTGAAGAAGATCGCGCTCGCGGCGCCCGGGATTGCCTGCTCCAGGTCGGAGTCGGCGTAGACGACGTTAGGCGACTTGCCGCCGAGCTCGAGCGAGACCTTTTTCAGGTTGCCCGCGGCCTCGGCGACGATCATCTTCCCGACCTCAGTTGAGCCGGTGAATGCGATCTTGTCGACGTCGGGGTGGGCGACCAGAGCCGCGCCCGCTTCCTCGCCGAATCCGGTGACGACGTTGAGCACGCCCTCGGGGACGCCGGCCTCGAGTGCCAGCTCGCCGAGCCGAAGCGCCGAAAGCGGCGTCTGCTCGGCCGGCTTGAGCACGACCGTGCAGCCGCAGGTCAGGGCCGGGCCCAGCTTCCACGCCGCCATCAGCAGCGGGAAGTTCCAGGGGATGATCTGGCCCACGACGCCGACGGGCTCGTGCAGCGTGTAGCTGTGGAACTCGGCTCCCGGCATGTAGGGGACCGAGAGCTGCAGGGTCGAGCCCATGTTCTTGGTCGCCCAGCCCGACATGTAGTGGAACAGGTCGGCGGCGAGCGGAACGTCGGCGGCACGGGCAACCCCGAGGGGCTTGCCGTTGTCGAGGGTCTCCAGCGTGGCGAGCTCGTCGCCGTGTTCTGCGATCAGGTCGCCGAGCCGGTGGATGATGCGCCCGCGCTCGGAGGCGGTCATCGTTGCCCACGGTCCGTTCTCGAACGCGGCACGCGCCGTCTTCACAGCGCGGTCGACGTCCTCGGAGGCGCCGCGCGGCGCCTGCGCGAGGACCGCGCCGGTGGCTGGGTCGAGGACTTCGAAGGTCTTGCCGGAGGCGGCGTCGACCCAGTCTGACCCGATCAGCATCGGGTGGTGGCGGCCGGCGAACTCTCGTGCTGCGTCGTTGATCTTGATCTCGGTAGCCATCTTTCTCTCCTTGGTCGGCCGTCCTCGCGGACGGCGTTGCATGTGTGGCGACCGTAGGAAGCGGGGGGTTGCAGGGGCGTTGGAGACGAGGGCGCCTGGGGTTGCATCCGGGTTGCATGGGGATCGGCCGCCCCCCCGGATCCGGCGTACCATTGGGGTGAGAAAGAGGAGAGACGGATGGCCCCACAACAGTGGGTCGCAATCGATTCGAGCACCGACCGGCGCGCCTGGGCCCGCAAGCTCGCCGCTGCCCACGACGAGGCACTCAGCGGCGGCGCGCCCAACGTCCGCGAGGTGATCGGCGACTCCTGGCTTCGCTGCAGGACGTCTGGGCTCGATCCCGAGCACGGCCTCGCTCCGGTCGAGATCAGTGCCGACCAGGCCGAGGCGCGCTGGCGCGACGCGCCGCTCAGCGCCGGTGAGGAGGTGCTGCGCGAGCTGCTCGCCGACGTCGGCTCGGAGGGTCAGCAGGTGGTCCTTGCCTGCGATAGCGACGGAACGATGCTCTGGATCGATGGCGAGGCGTCGCTGCTGGACGACGCGACCTCGATCCATCTCCAGCGCGGCTCGCGCTGGGACGAGGACAGTGCCGGGACCAACGCGATGGGTACGGCGCTCGCGGCCGGCCATCCGCTTCAGGTCTTCTCCGCCGAGCACTTTGCGGTCCCCGTCCACGACTGGACCTGCAGCGCCGCGCCCGTTTCCGATCCCGAGTCCGGCGAGGTCGTCGGCGTCCTCGACCTCTCCGGCGAGCTCGCTACGGCGCACCCGCACAGCCTCGCTCTGATCTCCGCGGCCACGCGGATGGTGGAGTCGGAGCTCGGCCGGCGCGCCGCCGAAGCCGCCGCCGGCCTGCGCGAGCGCTTCGGCGCCCGCGTCGGCTCCGGATACGGCCATCCCGTTGCCCTCAGCTCCCCCGCGGGGACGATCCTCGCGGCGGGTATCGGCGAGCTCGAGGGCAAGCGCCTGACGATCCCGGCGCGAGGCGGCGGGGTCGGGGCCGACCTCGGGCTGGATCTCTACGCCGAGCCGCTCGAAACCGAGGCCGGCTTCCTGCTCTGGCGCTCGCACCCACCGGCCGCATCCGACACAGGCGCCCTCGCCGCCAAGCTGCTCGGAACCGACCGCGCCCTGGTGACGGTTGCCGGCGAAGCCGTCGAGCTCTCTAGGCGCCACAGCGAGATCCTCGTGTTGCTCTCGTTGCGGCCCGAGGGGATGAGCGCTGAACGGCTGGCACTCGAGCTCTACGGCGACTTCGGCAAGCCGGTCACCGTGCGTGCCGAGCTCTCGCGCCTGCGTCGCGTACTCGGCGAGGCGATAGAGGCCAATCCGTACCGGCTGGCGGCACCCCTGCTCGCGGACTTCGCCGAGGTCGAGGGGCTGGCCGCGTCCGGGCGAATCGCCGAGGCCCTGCGCCGGTACCGCGGCCCGCTGCTGCCGGGCTCGGAGGTGCCGCTGGTGGTCGAGCTGCGCCAGCAGCTCGACGAGGAGCTGCGAGGCGCCGCGCTCGACTCCGCCGAACCCGATCTCCTCGACGCCTGGCTCCAGAACCCTTCCGGCCGCGACGACGTCGAGGCGTGCCGGCGGCTCGCCCACCTGCTACCCGCAGGCGACCCGCGGCAGGCGTCGACGCTTGCCCGGCTGCGACGGCTCTGCGGGCATTAGCGCGAGCAACGGAGCGGTTCGCCGCCGGCAACATCCTGGCCGTGCCGAACAACCCGAAGAAAGGACCAAGAAGGCGCTGAAGAAGTACCGGAAGTGCAAGAAGCGCAACCGGTAGTCCGCCGGCCCCGAGGTGTTAGTTTCGGCAGGATGAGCAAACGGCTGGGACTGCTCGCGGTGCTGCTGGTTGCGCTGGCGTTGACCGCGCCGGCAGCGGCGAGCGCCGAGAATCGCATCGTCGGCGGCTCGGTAACGCCGATCTCGAGCTTCCCGTTCCAGGTCGCGATCATCGACAACAACGCTGGTACCAGCAACGATCTCTCGCAGCTGAGGTGCGGCGGGGCGCTGATCCGGCCGCAGGTGGTGCTCACGGCGGCCCACTGCGTGGTGGCGGCGGACAACCCAACGTTCAGCCTCGACGACTACGTCGTCGCGGGCGCAACCCACCTGGACCCAGCCGACCAGGGCGACAGATTCGCAATCTCCAACGCGCTGGTCGACACCGCCTACAACCGGACCACCCACACCGACGACATCGCCCTGCTCGAGCTGGCGACCCCGGTGCCGGCGTCGCTGGGCACGCCGATCAAGCTCGCGGGCCCCAATGAGCGCAGCCTCTGGAAGGCGGGGGTCGCGGCACGTGTGACCGGCTGGGGGGCGACCAGCGAAGGCGGGGCGAAGAGCAACGACCTGCGCGTCGCCACCGTGCCGATCACCAGCGACAACTTCTGCGCCGCCTCCTACCCGGGGCTGATCAATGCCTCGCTCCAGGTCTGCGCCGGCTTCCCCCAGGGCGGCATCGACTCCTGCCAGGGGGACTCGGGCGGCCCGCTCTCGGTGTCCGCCGCCGGCGGCGAGGGCGGCCTCGTTCGCCTCGCCGGCATCGTCAGCTTCGGCGCCGGCTGCGCCCAGCCGAACGCCCCCGGCGTCTACGGCCGTGTCGGCCAGGACCCGCTGCAGACGCTGATCCAGGACGCGGTCAACGCGGGGCCCGACCCAGGCGATGTGATCGGCTCCGGCGGCGCCTTCCCCTGCCAGGAGCTGAAGGGCAAGAAGCAGAAGCTCTGCTTCTGCAAGCGCAAGAAGTCGAAGAAGAAGCGCAAGAAGTGCATTCGTAAGGTCAAGGCCAGGGGCCACAAGAAGCGATGAAGACCGCGGCGCTGGCCGTGGCGATATCGGCGCTCTGCCTCGTTCCGGCCGCCGCCGCCGCCGCGCCCGAGCACCATGTCGTCGGCGGCAGCGTCACGCCGATCACCGCGATCCCCTGGCAGGTCGCGGTCGTCGACGAGGCCTCGCCGGTGGACCGTCAGTACTGCGGCGGCTCGCTGATCCGCCCGCGGGTGGTGCTGACCGCCGCTCACTGTGTTGCCTCGACGATGTTCTCGCTGGGCGACGACTACATCGTCGCCGGCGCCACGCGCTGGTCGGACCCGGCCCAGGGGGTGAGGATCCCGATCGTCGCGGCCCAGCCCGATCCGAGCTTCGGCGGGACGACCGCCCCCACCAACGACGCCGCGGTGC
>CAVOKZ010000003.1:0-17050 GCA_963696625.1 uncultured Solirubrobacterales bacterium | reverse complement strand
CGGGGTGGTGGCGCTGAAGCCGCGGCCGACCAGCGCCCAGGTGACAAAGAAGCAGAAGCGCAAGGCCAAGCAGCAGGCCGAGAAGCGGCAGAAGAAGGCCAGAAAACAGAAGAAGAAGGCCAAGAAGAAGGCGAAAAAGCGCCACCACGAGAAGCAGCGGGGTAAACAAAAGAATTAACCCGCCCGCGGGCGCGCTCCTATATGTTGCGGGCGTGGAAGCGGGAATGGAACTGGGGCCGATCGACTACCTGATCGTCGAGTGGCCCGACAAGCAGCCGAACGGCCAGGCGGCCCCGCTTCTAATCGGCCTCGTCGATCGCGGCCTGATCCGCGTCATCGATCTCGTCTTCATCGCCAAGGCCGACGACGGTTCCGTCACCCGGCTCGAGATCTCCGAGCTCGGCGACGAGCTCGCGATCTTCGACGGCGCCTCCTCGGGTCTGCTGTCGGACGAGGACATCGGCGAGGCCGGCGGAGCGCTCGAGCCAGGTACCTCGGCTGCGGTCCTTGTCTACGAGAACCTATGGGCCGCGCCGTTCGCGACCGCGCTGCGGGGTTCCGGCGCCCAGCTCGTCGCCAACGGCCGCATCCCCGTCCAAGCTGTCCTCGCGGCGCTCGACGCCGCCGAGGCTGACGAGTAGGAAGGAGCGCCATGCCCCCACTGTTGCGAGGAGTCGCCAGAACCGCAGTTGTCGCCGGCACCGCTACCGCGGTCAGCGGCCGCGTCCAGCGCCGGCAGAACGCCCGCTGGGCCGAGCAGGACGCCGCCGCCGCTCCCGCCGCCGCCCCGGCTGCGCCGCAGGCGGATCCGATCGCTCAGCTCAAGGAGCCTCGGCGAGCTGCACGCGAGCGGCGTCCTCACCGACGAGGAATTCGCCGCCCAGAAGGCAAAGCTGCTCGCCTGATCAGGTCCTGACCGGGATGCCGGCTTCGGCCAGCGCGTCCTTGGCCGCGGCGATCGTGTGCTCGCCATAGTGGAAGACCGACGCCGAGAGCACGGCATCGGCGTGACCCTCGGCGATCCCCTCGACCATGTGCGAGAGCTCGCCGACTCCGCCTGAGGCGATCACCGGAATGCCGACGGCGTCGGCGACGGTGCGCGTCAGCTCGAGGTCATAGCCGTCCTTGGTCCCGTCGCGGTCCATGCTGGTCAGCAGGATCTCCCCCGCTCCCCTCTCCTCGGCCTCCTTCGCCCAGGCCACGGCCTCGCGGCCGTCGACCTTCTCGCGCCCCCCTTTGACGTAGACACCCCAGCCGTCGCCTTCCTGCTTGGCGTCGATCGCGACGACGATGCACTGCGAGCCGAAGTGCTCCGCCAGCTCGGTGATCAGCTCGGGCCGGGCGAGCGCCGCCGAGTTGACCGAGACCTTGTCGGCGCCGGCGTCGAGCACGGCCTGTGCATCGGAAACCGAGCGGATGCCGCCGCCGATCGTGAACGGGATGAAGACGTTGTCCGCCGTCCGCCGCGCCAGCTCGACGATCGTCTCGCGCTGGTCGCTCGAGGCGGTGATGTCGAGAAAGACGAGCTCGTCGGCGCCCTCGGCGTCGTAGCGCTCGGCGAGCTCGACCGGATCGCCGGCGTCGCGGATGTCGACGAAGTTGGTGCCCTTGACGACGCGGCCGGCGTCGACGTCGAGGCAGGGGATCACGCGCTTGAGGACCACGCGTTCCACAGTACCTACCAGCCGATAAGGGCCATTCCTGGAGAGCCGTCCCCCGCCGCCCCCGGACGCGAAGCGGAGGAGGCGGGGGTTGATGGCGAAGCCGTTAGCCCTACGGCTCGAGTGAGAAGGGCGGGTACTTGTCGGTGACCAGCAGGAACGCGTATCCGGCGACGCGCAAGCCCCAGCGGTGGACGCCGACCACGTAGTCGAACAGGCCCTCTGGGTAACGGCCGGTGAACAGAATCGCGAACCAGGCGATGATCACCGAGAAGAGGGCGCCGATCCCCAGGAACACGAGCAGGACGTAGTGCGGGATGGCCAGCAGCCACTTGACCAGCGGCAGCCAGCGATTCAGGTCCTTCTCGGCCGTCGGGTAGTCGATCTCGACATGGACTGCCTGCTTCTCGTCGGTCGACGGGTACTCGTCACGGAGCAACCCCAGATAGGCGTCGACTCGCGCCGCGAACCGGGTGTACTCGAGGTTGAAGTCGAACCACCAGCGCGGGTACTTCTGGCCGAAGAGGATGAGCAGCAGCGTCGGCAAGACCACCAACCTCCTCATCAGCCCGAGCACGATGGCGATCGGGATGACCACGAAGATTCGGAGGCCTGTGGTGAGGCGGTCCAGCTCGCCGGGACGGTCGACGTCGTACCTGACGGGATAGTCGCTCTTCATCTTTCACTCCTCTGTTGGGACGAACCCCTCGGCTCGATCCTATTCACCACTCGAACACGAGGTGAAAGCCGATACCCAGGTCGGCCCAGCGGGCGGCGGCCCCGAGCCATGACTCGACCAGGCCGCCGGCGAGATCGGCGTGATCGCGCCACAGGGCGGCGGCGCCGGTGACGATCAGCGCCTGGTTTCGCTCGCCGAGCCAGGAGAGGTCGCGGAGGCTGTCGTCGAGCGCATCCCAGTTGGCGCCGAAGTGATCCGGGAAGTCGAGCGCGATCGCGAGAGCGTTCATCAGATCGACCTTGGAGTCGACCGCCGATCCGTCGACGACGACGGCGTGCACCCCCTTGCTCGAGACCGAGTCCGGCAGCGGCGCCGAGTCGGTGAAGTGGATGCACTGCCAGCCCGGCTTGGCGATGTCCTCGGCGAACAGCGGCGTCACTTGTAGTCCTCGGGGTCGAGCTGCTGGAACGAGCGGTAGTGGTCGGCCGTGTACCAGACGTCGCCATCGGCGCCGATCACCAGCCGTCGCGCGCCGCGGTCCTCGGATCCCGGCGTCGGCACGGTGTACTCGCGGTAATAGCCGCGCGGCTTCGCCGGCAGCACGGCCTCGCGGTTCTCGAAAACGTCCCCGTCCCGGCGGTACGGCAGCGGGTCGCCGCCCCCGACGGCGACGAGGACGGTCGCGATCGCGGTGTGCTCCGAGGCCGGGACGGTCGCGGTGGTCGTGGTCGGCTCGCTCTTGTCGTCGTCCCCGCCCGAGGGCAGGACGATCAGCGCGACCAGCGCCCCCGCAGCGAGCAGCAGCGCAAGCCCGGTCGGGAACCGCCCCTTCCTCATCCGCCGATCGCCGCGCGCCCTTCGGCAACCGTGAACCGGCCCTCGTAGAGGGCGCGGCCGACGATCACCCCCGTCAGCGCCGGGATGCCGAGCCCCGCGAGCTTGCGCAGGTCCTCGACCGAGCCGATGCCGCCCGAGTAGGTGACCACGGCGCCCCCGGCGTCGGCGGCCTCCGCCACCGCTTCGAGGTCATCGAGCACCGGGCCGTCCATCAACCCGTCGGCCTCAACCGGCGTGTAGACGAAACGCTGCACGCCGCGCTCGCAGAGCGCCGCGATCAGTTCGGCCGGACCGGTCTCGGTCGCCTCGGTCCAGCCCTGGCGCGCGACCTTGCCCGACCGCGCGTCGACCGAGACCACGATCCGGTCGGGGTGGGCGGCGACAACGGCGGAGACGAAGTCGGGGTCATCGATGGCGGCGGTTCCCAGCACGACGCGCTCGACGCCGGCCGAGATCGCCTCCTCGACCTTGCCCGAGTCGCGCAGGCCGCCGCCGAGCTGGACCTGGCCGTCGATCGCGGTGACGATCCGCTGCACCTGGTCGAGGTTGCGCGGCTCCCCCTCCCGTGCCCCGTCGAGGTCGACGACGTGCAGCCAGCGCGCCCCCCCGGACTGCCAGCGCAGCGCCGCGTCGACCGGATCGTCGTCGTAGGCGGTCTCGCGATCGTAGTCGCCCTGGGCGAGGCGGACGGCGCGGCCGTCGCGGATGTCGATCGCCGGGTAGAAGATCACTTGTCCCCCTCGCAGATCCGGGCGAAGTTCTCGAGCAGGCCGAGTCCGGCGCCGCTCGACTTCTCGGGGTGAAACTGAAAGCCGAATACGGTCCCCCGCGAGACCGCGCACGCGAACGTCTCGCCATAGGCGGCGGTGCCGAGCACGTCGCCGCTCTGCGTCGGCCGCGGCGCGAACGAATGGACGAAGTAGAACGGCGGATCGGACCCGAGCCCGGCGGCGATCGGCTCGGCCTTCTCCCAGTGCACCGGCGACCAGCCGATGTGCGGGACCTTGAGCCCGTCGGCGCTGAGCGGCTCGACGCTTCCGGGGAGCAGCCCGAGGCCGGCCGC
The DNA here is from genome assembly GCA_963696625.1 of uncultured Solirubrobacterales bacterium. GTDB lineage: Bacteria > Actinomycetota > Thermoleophilia > Solirubrobacterales > 70-9 > JAWVFN01. The sequence goes on along the minus strand of CAVOKZ010000003.1, from coordinate 12,810 downwards.
CCCCTCCCCCTCGCTCGAGGACTCGAACAGGAGCTGCATGCCGAGGCAGATGCCGAGCACCGGGACTTCGGAGGCGCGCGCGGAGATCAGCTCCTCGAAGCCGAGCTCGCGGACCTTGGCCATCGCTCTGGGAAAGGCGCCGACCCCGGGCAGCACGAGCCCGTCGGCATCGGCGGCGCGATCGGCGTCGGAGGTGCGGTCCGCGGTGGCGCCGACGCGCTCCAGTGCCTTCTCGACAGAGCGCAGGTTGCCCATTCCGTAGTCGAGGATGGCGATCGTTGTCATGGCGGTCGCTGGCCGCTGGCCGCTGGTCCCTAGCGCCTAGGGCCTAGCGCCTAGCGCCTAATCCGTCAGGGTTCCCTTGGTCGACGGGACTCCGCTCTCGTCTGGGTCGATGCTCACGGCCTGGCGCAGGGCGCGCGCGAAGGCCTTGAAGGCGGCCTCGATGATGTGGTGGGCGTTGGAGCCGCTGCGAACCGCGAGGTGCAGCGTCATCTTCGAGTTGTTGGAGACGGCGCGGAAGAACTCCTCGGTCAGCTCGGCCTCGTAGCCGGCGATGGTCACGGCCGGGATCTCGGCCTCGAACACGCACAGCGGCCGCCCCGAGATGTCGATCGCGCACTCCGCGAGCGACTCGTCCATCGGGATCAGCGCCGCCCCATAGCGGCGGATGCCGGCGCGGTCGGCGAGCGCCTCATCGAGCGCCTGCCCGAGCGCGATGCCGACGTCCTCGACAGTGTGGTGGGAGCCCGTTTCGAGGTCGCCCTTGGCGCGGACCTCGAGCCCGAGGCGGCCGTGGCGGGCGAGCAGGTCGAGCATGTGGTCGAGGAAGCCGACGCCGGTGTCGGCGCTCGCCGGGCCGCCATCCAGGTCAATCCTGACCTGGACCTCGGTCTCGCCCGTCTTGCGGTCTATCTCGGCGGTTCTCATGTCGTCTTGGTCGGTGCCAGGATTCATCCCGGCTCCGGTCTATCACTTCGCGCCTCCATCGACTCCGCGTGCACCGGGAAGCCTTCGGCGCGCGCCAGGGTAGCGCCCGCCCGGGCCAGTTCCCGGGCGGCGGCGGCTGGGAGGTCGACGATCGAGGTGCGGCGGCGGAACTTCGAGGGGCTGAGCGGCCCCTGGAAGCGGCCCGCCCCGCCGGTGGGCAGCACGTGGTTGGAGCCGGCCACGTAGTCGCCGAATGCCGTCGCGCCGCGCTCGCCGACGAACACGCAGCCGGCGGTGCGAATCGAGCGCGCGAGAAGCTCTGCATCCTCGACGGCGAGCTCGAGGTGCTCGGGGGCGATCGCCTCGGCGAGCGCCGCCGCGGCGTCGGTGCCGGGGACTTCGACCAGCGCCAGCGGCGCGTCGCTGACGCTCGGGCGCTCGGCGGCGAGCGCTTCGATTCGCTCGGCGAGACGGTCGAGGAAGGACGTCTCGACGGCCGCGGCGACGAGCAGCCCGTCGTCACCGTGCTCGGCCTGGGCGCAGAGGTCGAGCGCCGCCTGTTCGGCGTCGGCGGTCTCGCCGGCGATCACCATCAGCTCCGAGGGCCCGGCGATGCCGTCGACGCCGACGCGGCCGAGGAGCTGGCGCTTGGCCTCCTGGACGTAGCGGTTGCCCGGGCCGGCGATCACATCTACGGGCGCGATCGTCTCGGTGCCTAGCACCAGCGCGGCGATCGCCTGGGCGCCGCCCACGGCGTAGACCTCGTCGGCGCCGGCCAGCGCGGCCGCTGCGAGGACCAGGTCGCTCACCACTCCGCCCTCTCCCGCGGGGGTCGCGAGGGCGACCCGCTCGACGCCCGCGACCCGGGCCGGGATGCAGCCCATCAGCACCGAGGACGGGTAGGCCGCCTTGCCGCCGGGCGCGTAGACGCCCGCCGATCCGACCGGCGCCTCGGCGATCTCGACCGTCTGTCCCTGGGGCAGCGACACGGTCCGCTCCTCGCCGACCTGGGCTTCGGCGACCGCGCGGATGTTGGCCTCGGCGACCCGCAGGGCGTCGAGCAACTCGGCCTCGATCCGCTCGGGCGCCGCCTTGATGTCTTCCGCCGGGACCCGGATCGACTTCGGAGCGCCGCCGAAGCGATCCTCGATCCGCAGCAGCGCGGCGTCGCCCTCGCGGGCGACGTCCTCGAGAATCGACGCGACGGCCTCGCTGACCTCGGCCAGCGGCGCCGCCAGGTTGCGAAGCTCGGCGGCCAGGGGCCCGGCGTCGGAGCCGTCCCAGCTGTGGCGCTCGATCCTCATCGGAGCGTCTCCCTGGCACGCTCGACCGTCATCTCTTCACCTCGCGCAAGCGCTCGGCGAGACGGTCGACCTCCTGGGCCCGCAGCTTGTGCGAAACCCGGTTCGCGACCAGGCGCGCGGTCGAGGTGGCGATCTCCTCGCGGACCTCGAGCTCGTTCTCCTCCAGCGTCCGGCCGGTGGCGACGAGGTCGACGATTCCGTCGGCGAGGGCGACGAGGGGCGCCAGCTCGACCGAGCCCTTGACCTCGATCACCTCGGCGCGGCGGCCGGTCTGCTCGAAGTAGCGCTCGGTGATCGCCGGGTACTTGGTCGCGATCCGCACCGTGCCGAAGCGGCGCTCGGCCTCGGCGATCCGGTCGTCACCGCGGCGGGCGGCGAGCACCATGCGACAGGCGCCGTAGCCGAGGTCGAGGAGCTCGAAGACATCGCGGTCGGCCTGCTCGAGCATCACGTCCTTGCCGGTGATGCCGAGATCGGCGGCGCCCGCCTCGACGTAGGTCGGGACGTCCGAGGGACGCATGGTGACGACGGTGAGCTCCCCGGCATCGAAGATCAGCGAACGCGAGTCCGAGCGCATCTCCGCCGTCGGGATGTCGACGCGGTCGAGGGCGTCGAGGGTTTCCTCGAACAACGCCCCGCGCGGGATCGCCAGCTTCAGCGCCTCGCCGGGGCTGCGGCGGGTGGCGCCTTCGATGCCGCTGACCATCAGCCCTTCTCCCCGTGGATGCGCTCTTCCTCGGCCTGCGCGAGGTGCAGGCGCTCGAGATAGAGCGCGAAGCCGACCGCGGGCAGATCGCGGCCGTAGCGGCCGAGCAGGCTGTCGTAGCGCCCGCCGCCGCCGAGGATGTGGCCGAGCGCCGGGTCATAGACCTCGAGGATCGCCCCCGTGTAATAGCCGAGGTCGCGAAGCAGACCCAGGTCGAGCTGGACCCGGTCGGCGACGCCGCGCTTTTCGAGCTCTTCGTAGGTCGCCTGCACACGGGCCGTCGCGCGTTCGACGGAGTCGCCGCCGATCTCGTGCGCCCGGTCGAGGATCTCGCGACCGCCGCGCAGGTTGGGGAGCTGCATCAGGGTCGAGCGCCGGGCGGCGTCGAGCGATTCGACTTCCTCGATCTCGGCCTCGAGCGCGACCAGGTCGTGCGCGGCCAGTGCGTCGATGATCCGCGACCGCTGCTCGTCGCCGACCTCGAGCTCGGTCAGCAGCTGGCGGTAGAGGTCGGCGTCGCCGAGGCCGATCACCGCGCTGGAGAGGCCGGCGGCGTCGAGCGCCGCGCAGAGCACCTCGATCACCTCGGCGGTGCCGCCGGGGGCGTCGGCGCCGATCAGCTCGACCCCGGCCTGCATGAACTCGCGCAGCTGGGCGCGCTGGGGGCGGACCGTGCGGTAGGCGGCGCCGAGATAGAAGAAGCGCAGCGGCGGGTCGGCGTTCGCGTAGCGGGTCGAGACCAGTCGCGCGATCGGGATCGTCATGTCGGTCCGCATCGCGAGCAGGTCGCCGCGCTCGTCGAAGAAGCGGTAGGCGGCCGCAGAGACCCGGGCGTCGCCGCGGGCGAGGACCTCGTCGTACTCGATCGCCGGCGTCGCGACCTGGCCGTAGCCACGCGCCTCGAACACCTCGCAGAGGGCGTTCTCGAGCGCGCGCAGCTCGCGCATCTCGTCGGGCAGGATGTCTCTGGTACCCGGGGGTATCGGGTGCAGGTCAGTCATGTCTTGTGGCCCTACGCAGGGACTTTTTCAGTTTCGACGCGCTCGATATTGGCGCCGAGGTCACGCAAGCGCTGGTCGATGCGCTCGTAACCGCGGTCGATCTGAACCGACGTTGCCGATCTCCGAGGTGCCCTCGGCCGCGAGAGCGGCGATGAGCATCGCCATGCCCGCCCGGATGTCGGGGCTCTCGAGGCGCTCGCCGTGAAGCCGGCTCGGACCGCTGACGATCGCCCTGTGGGGATCGCAGAGCGTGATCCGAGCGCCCATCGCGACGAGCTTGTCGACGAAGAACAGCCGGTTCTCGAACATCTTCTCGAAGATCAGGATCGTGCCCTCGGCCTGGGTGGCGAGCGCCAGCGCGATCGACGTGAGGTCGGCGGGGAACGCGGGCCAGGGGCCGTCGTCGATCTTGGGGATCGCGTTGCCCATGTCGTCGCGCACCGCGAGCTTCTGCTCGGGGGTGACCAGCACGTCGTTGCCCTCGACCATCGACGAGAGCCCGAGGCGGCGGAACTGGCGGCGGATCATCACCAGGTCCCGCGGCGCGGTGTCGCGAATCCGCAGCTCGCCGCCGGTGACGGCCGCCAGGGCCATGAAGCTCGCGATCTCGATGTGGTCCGGCGCGACGGTGTGCTCGGCACCGCCGAGCTTGTCGCGGCCGTGGACGGTCATCACGTTGGAGCCGATGCCGTCGACGGTCGCCCCCATCGCGCTCAGCAGACGGGCCAGGTCCTGGACGTGCGGCTCGCAGGCGGCGTTGCCGATCGTCGTCGGGCCGGGCGTCAGGGCGGCGGCGAGCAGCGCGTTCTCGGTGCCCATCACCGAGGGCTCGTCCATGAAGATGTGGGTGGCCTTGAGGCCGTCAGCGGGGGCCGTGAGCTCAACCCAGTTCTTGCCGCCGATCTTGGCGCCCAGATCGCGGAAGGCGTCGAGGTGAGCGTCGAGGCGGCGGCGGCCAATCGTGTCGCCCCCGGGTGGTGGCATCTTGGCCTCGCCGAAACGGGCGAGCAGCGGGCCGGCGGCGAGGAAGGACGCGCGAATCCGCGCCGAGGCCTCCTCGTCGACGTCGGTTCCGCTGATGGCATCGGCCTCGAGCGCGACTTCGTTCTCGCCGCGCCACTCGACCTTGACCCCGAGCCGCTCGAGCAGCACGAGCATCGCCTCGACGTCGCGGATCCTCGGGACGTTGTTGACGATCACCTCCTCTTCGGTGAGCAGGCAGGCGGCGAGGATCGGCAGAGCCGCATTCTTGTTTCCGGCAGCGACGATCTCGCCAGACAGCGGGACGCCGCCTTCGATCACGAATTTCTCCATGAGACGGGCTAGGGTAACGCCCGCCATGGGCCGCCGCTGGAAGATCCTGATCGGAGTCGTGGCGGGCATCGTCGTGCTGCTCGTCCTCAACTCGATCGTCGTCACCAACCAGACCGAGGACGCGGAGGTCACGGTCGAGGGCGCCCAGCTCGTCGACGCCTTCGGGGGCGAGCTCCAGGTCACCGACACCGGCAAACGGGACGGATCGCCGATCGTGCTACTCCATTGCTACACGTGTTCGCTGCGCTGGTGGGACGGGATGCTGCCGGAGCTCGAGAAGGACCACCGGGTCATTCGCATCGACCTCCTCGGCCACGGCGGCTCGGACAAGCCCGCCGAGGGCTACTCGATGGAGAACCAGGCGTCGACGGTGGCCGCCGTGCTCAACCAGATGGGCGTTGGCGACGCGACCGTCGTCGGCCACTCGCTCGGCTTTACGGTCGCCACCGCGCTCGCCGAGAAGAGCCCGGGCCTGGTAGCGAAGCTCGTCGACATCGACCAGGCTCCTGACTCGAGCTACGGCGGCCTCCCTTTCCTCGCCGAGCTGGGGTACTGGTCACTGATCGGCCCGGCGACTTACCGCGTCACACCCGACTTCGCGGTTCGCGACACGACCAAGGTCGCCTTCGCTCCCGGCTACAACCTGGCTCAGGGCTTCGAGAACCCCGACCAGCCGGTCGATGACTACCGCGCGATGACCTACAGCTCCTACAAGAAATCCGCCAAGGACGAGGAAAGCTTCGCCGACGACGAGCCCCTGAACGAACGCCTCGCCGCCCTCTCCACCCCGATCCCGCTGCTCGTCATCTTCGGCAGCGAGGACCAGATCTACGACGCCGAGGAATCGACCGACGCCTACCGCGACGTCCCCGGCGCCACGATCTCGATCGTCGAGGGCGCCGGCCACTCGCCCAACGTCGAAAAGCCCGACGAGACCGCGGCCCTGGTCCTCGAGTTCGCCGCGAACCCTGGAGATGAGGCGGCCCCGGCCAAGCCGGAGTTCAAGCCGCCGAACAAGAACAAGCAGCAAAACAAGAAGAAGAACCGCAAGAAGTCCGGCGCCGCCAACTAGGTCCCAGAAAGCGGAAGAGCCCCGTTGCCGGGGCCCTTCCTGGAATCAATCTTGCGATCAATCCGTTGTGACAAACCTAGCACCGCCCCCTGGGGTCCACAAGCAACAAGCGTTGAGCAGCCCGCAAATTGGGCAAATGTTGTTGGGTCGTTACCCGAATCGGCCTCCGGCTTTGGCCCACGAGGCCAGGTGGTCGGCGTTGCAGAAGGCGTCGGCGATGCGGTGCTCGCCGCGGCGGCGGACGAGAAGCACATGAATATCGATGAGGGCTTCGCCGCAATGCGCGCAGGTCGCCTCGTGGTCGAGGTCGGGCTCCTCGTCGAGCTCGCCCGCCTCCCACATCGGCCCCTGGATCTCCCAGGGGATCAGGTGCTCGAGCCGGCAGAAGACAGCCCTCCGCTCGCCGGCGGGCTCGTAGGCGCGGAAGCCGTCGTCGTCCTCGACGTCCGCTCCGCACCAGCTGCAGCGCTCGGCCATCAGGACACCTGAGAATCAGCCGGCACCCCCGGCTGGTCGTCGGGGCCCGGGACCCGCGACCAGTGGACGATCTTGCCGTCCTCGATCACGAACGCGGTGATCGCCTCCAGGCCGACCCCGTCGCCGCAGTCGCCGCCGGGACGGTCGGTGAGCTCGAAGGTCGCGGTCGTCACCTGGCCCTCGGTGCTCGCCGAGACGAGCTCGGCGCCGCAGGGCAGGGACTGGTTGAAGGCGAGGATCTCGCTGGCGCTGTCGAGCTTGACCGGCCCGCCCCCGTTCTGGGCGACGCTCGGCAGCGCGAAGTAGTTCGCTGCCGCCTCGGGGTTGCCGCTGCGCAGCGCGTCGACCCAGCCGCGGATCACCTCGACGTCGGCGGTGCCGGCGCCGCCTGGGACCGTCGCGGTGGTCGACGTCTCGTCCGAGCCGGAGCCGCCGCAGCCGGCGAGCGCCAGCAGCGCCGCGGCGAGGATCGAGAGCGAGAGTCTGCGAGCCATGGCCGGGATCTTCTCAGGGGCGGCCGAATCACTTGACCTTTGTCGCGCCATATACGAACATACGTTCGATGGTGGCGTGCGCCCTTATCCCCCGCTTCGAGCTGAGCAGCGCTCTCGGCGACCGGCGCGAGCTGTTGCGGAAGCCCGTGGCGCTGGCCCCGGAGCCGGGGGCGGCTGTCGTCGGCGAGGCATCGGGGCCGGCCGAGGCGCACGGGGTCCGGGCGGGCGTACGGCTCGGCGAGGCGCTCGCGCGCTGTCCGGAACTCGTCCTCGTCCCCGCCGATCCGGTGTGCGCCGAGCGCGCCTGGGAGGAGGTGACGATGCGGCTCGAGCAGATCGGCGCCGCGGTCTTCTCAGAGCACGCCGGCGAGGCCTTCTTCGAGGTCGACGGATTGCGCGGGCTCTGGGGCGGCGATGTCGCCGGGGTCCTCTCGCGGGCCCGGCAGGCGGTCGAGATGCCGGTGCGGCTCGGGGCCGGCCCCTCCCCCTTCTGCGCCTACGCGGCGGCCGATCGGTCGCGCCCCGGGCGCCCCGTCGTGGTCCAGCGCCGGCGAGGCCGGCGCTTCCTGGCGCCGCTGCCGGTCTCGCTGCTCTTGCACCGGACCGGGGCCGAGCTGCCGGAACGGCTCGAGCAGCTCGGGATCCGCACGCTCGGCGAGCTGGCAAAGCTCTCCACCGACGCGATCGCCGACCGCTTCGGCGAGCCGGGGCTCAAGGCGCTGCGGCTGGCGCGCTGCGAGGACGAGAAGCTGAGACCGCGCCGCCCGGCGGTTCTGATCGCCGCCGAGATCGAGCTGCCCGAGGTCCTCCACGGCTCCCACCTGCAGCGCGCGGTCGAGCTGCTGATCGACCGGCTGCTCGCCGCCCCCGAGCGCCGGGGCCGGACGGTACGCCGCCTGCGCCTCTCGGCGCGGCTCGCGGGAGGCGGCGGCTGGCGCTGCGAGCGGGTGATGCGCCGGGCGAGCGCCGCCCAGCGCACGCTGAGGCTGGTGCTCGACGGCGCGATCGAGGAGCTGCCCGGCCCGGCGGAGGTGCTGCGCCTCGAGGCGACCTCGCTCGGCCCGCCCGCCGGCGACCAGCTGAGCCTCACCCGCGACGACGAGGAGCGGCGCAACCGGCTCGGCGAGGCGGTTCGCCAGGTCCGCGCCGCGGCCGGAAGCGAGTCGGTGCTGCGCGTGCTCGATGTCGACCCGGAATCGCGGCTGCCCGAGCGGCGCGTAATTCTCACTCCGTTCTGCGTTCCGACCGCGGTGGCCCCGCAGGGCGAAGCCCGAGGAGCCACCGCTTGATGTGATGCGCAAGCTCTACATGCCCGTGGAGATCGCGGTCCTCGCCGACGACGAGGGCCGGCCGCTGCGGGTGGCGGCGAAGCGGGTCAGCGCGGTGCGCGAGGAGTGGCTGGTGCAGGACGGCTGGTGGGCCGGCCGCTCGCTGCACAGGCGCTACTTCGAGCTGGTGCTCGAGGACGGCAGCGACGTCGTCGTCTTCCGTGAGCCCCGTTCGGAGGGCTGGTTCAAGCAGCGGGCATGATCGCCCCCGGACGCGAAGCGGAGGAGGCGATCTCATGCCGGGCGGCCGAGCTCCACGCCCACTCGGCCTACTCCTTCGGAGACGGCGCCTCGCTGCCCTCAGAGCTGGCCGAAGCGGCGGCCGGGCTCGGCTACGAGGCGCTGGCGCTGACCGACCACGACGGCGTCTGGGGCGCAATGGAGTTCGCCCACGCCTGCCGCGACGCCGGGATCCGGGGAATCGTCGGCGCCGAGATGACCCTCGGCGATCCATCGGGCGAGGACGGATGCCCCCACGTCACCTTGCTGGTCGAAAACGCGCGTGGGTGGCGCAATCTGTGCCGTCTCGTGACAAAAGCCCACGCCGGGACACGCGACGGGCCGGCTCGCGATCCACTTCCCCCCTCCCTGCCGTTCGATTTCCTCTCCGAGCACGCCGAGGGTCTCGTCTGCCTCTCGGGCTGCGCCGACCGCGGCGCCGTCGCCGGGAGCTGGGAGCGCGGCGACCCGGCGGCCGCCGAGACCGCCGCGCGCCGGCTGCTCGCGGCCTTCGGCCCCGAGCGCTTCCGGATCGAGCTGCAGCGGCCGCTGTGGCGTCATGACCGCGCGCGCAACCTCTGGCAGGCGGGCCTCGCCGAGCGGCTCGGGGTGCCCTGCGTCGCGACCGGCAACGTCCACGCCCACCACCGCTCACGGGCGCCGCTGCAGGACGCGCTGGTCGCGGCCCGTCTCGGGACCAGCCTCGACGAGTCGGAGAGCCTGCGGCGCGGCAACTCGAGCTTCGTGCTCTCGCCGCCCGCCGCGTTCGCCGAGCGCTTCGCCGACCACCCCGGCGCCGTCGAGGAGGCGGCGCGGCTCGCCGAGCGGCTGCGCTTCGACCTCACCACCGACCTCGGCTACCGCTATCCGGGCTCCGAGGACGAGACCGCCGACGGCAAGCTCGGCGAGCTCTGCCGGGTGCGGCTCGAGCAGCGCTATCTCGGCACCCCCGAGCTCGGCGAGGCGAGGCTGCGGCTCGAGGAGGAGCTGCGCCTCATCCGCAGCCTCAAGCTCTCGGGCTTCTTCCTCCTGCACCAGGACCTGCTCGAGCTGGCGCGCGAGGTCGCGGCCGAGGTCCGCGGCCGGGACACGGCGCGGGGGCTGCTGCCTCCGGGGCGCGGGCGCGGCTCGAGCGTCAGCTCGATCGTCTGCTACCTGACCGGGCTCTCGCACGTCGACCCGGTCCGCAACGACCTCTTCCTCGGGCGCTTCCTCAACGAGGAGCTGAGCGACGTCCCCGACATCGACCTCGACTTCCCCCGCGACATCCGCGAGAAGCTGATTCCGCGGGTCCACGAACGCTACGGCTCCGAGCGCTCGGCGCTGGTCGCAGCCTTCGCGACCTACCGCTCGCGCGGGGCGATCCGGGACCTCGGCAAGGCGCTCGGCCTCGCCCAGGGCGAGATCGAGCGGGTCGCCCGCTACAGCGACACCTACGGCTCCGACGGGGTCGAGGACGAGATCGAGACCGCGCTCGGCAAGCGCGCCTCCTCTCCCCGCTGGCGGGCGCTGGCGCGGCTCGTCTCCGAGCTCAAGGGACTGCCGCGCCACGTCTCCCAGCACCCGGGAGGCATGGTGATCTCGACCGGTCAGCTGATCGACCTCTGCCCGGTGCAGCCGGCGGCGATGGAGGGGCGCCAGATCGTCCAGTGGGACAAGGACTCGTGCGCCGACGCGGGCTTCCTCAAGATCGACCTGCTCGGGCTGGGGATGCTCTCGGCGGTCGAGCGCTGCGTCGAGGAGATCGCGCGAGTGCGCGGCGAGCGCATCGACCTCTCGCGGATCCCGCTCGACGACGAGCCAGTCTGGAAGTCGATCCGGGCGGCGGAGACCACCGGCGTGTTCCAGATCGAGTCGCGGGCGCAGATGCAGATGCTGCCGCGCACCCTTCCCGAGAACCTCGACGACCTCACGGTGCAGGTGGCGCTGGTCAGGCCCGGCCCGATCCAGGGCGGCGCGGTGCATCCCTACATCGAGCGCCGCAAGGCGCTGCGCGCGGACCCTTCGTACAAGGTGCCCTACGAGCACCCCTCGCTCGAGCCCGTGCTGAAGGACACCCTCGGGGCGATCGTCTTCCAGGATCAGGTGATCGAGGTCTCGATGGCGATGGCCGGGTTCAGCCCCGGCGAGGCCGAGGGCCTGCGGCGGGCGATGAGCCGCAAGCGCTCGGAGGCGGCGATGGCCCGCCATCGCGAGTCCTTCATCGAGGGCGCCGTCGAGCGCGGTGTCAAGCGCGAGGTCGCCGAGCGCGTCTTCGGCCAGATCCAGGGCTTTTCCGGCTTCGGCTTCCCCAAGTCGCACTCGGCGGCGTTCGGCCTGCTCGTCTACCAGTCGACCTGGCTGCGCTTCCACTACGGCCCCGAGTTCCTCTGCTCGCTGCTCAACGAGCAGCCGATGGGCTTCTACCCGCCCGATGCCCTCGTCCACGAGGCCCAGCGGCGGAAGATCGAGATCCGCAGGCCCGATGTCAACGCGAGCCAGGTCGAATGCCATGTGGAGCGGCCGATAAGGGCCATTCGTGGAGAGCCCTCCCCCGCCGCCCCCGCACGCGAAGCGGAGGAGGCGGCGGTTGATGGCGGGGCTGTACGGGTCGGCCTCGGATACGTGGCCGAGGTGCGCTCGGAGGAAGTCGAGGCGCTGGTCGTAGAGCGCGAGCGCGGCGGGCCCTACGAGAGCCTCGCCGACCTGGCCGCCCGCAGCGGCGCCGGCGCCAACGCTCTCGAGAAGCTCGCCTGGGCGGGCGCCTGCGACGAGCTCGCCGCCAAGGGCGCCGGGCGCCGGGCGCCGTTGTGGACCGTCGGCGCCGCGGCGACCGGGCGGCGTGGGCTCGAGGGCACGCAGCTGGCGATCCCGCTCGGAGACGTCGAGCCCCCGGCCCTGCCCGAGCTCGAGCCCTGGCAGCGGCTGACCGCCGACTACCGCTCGACCGGGATGACCCTCGACGAGCACCCGATGAGCCTGCTGCGCGGCGACCTCGACGGCACCGTGACCAGTCGCGAGCTCGAGCGGATCCCCGACGGATCGCGGATCGAGCTCGCCGGAATGGTCGTCGCCCGCCAGCGGCCGGCGACCGCCAAGGGTGTCGTGTTCATGCTGCTCGAGGACGAGTGGGGCGTGCTCAACCTGGTGATCCCGCCGCCGGTCGCGCGGCGGGATCGGCTGGTACTGCGCACGGCGGGCTTCGTGCGCGCCGCGGGCAAGCTCGAACGCCGCGAGGGCGTGGTCAACCTCGTGGCCGAGCGCCTGCTGGCGCTCTCTCGACCGGACCTGCCGGCGGCGCAGGTGCGCGAGCTCGAGCCGCCTCCAGGTCGCGAGACCGGGTGCGACGAGGGCATCGTCGACCTCGCAGAACGAAGGGCCAGCGCCGCGGCCGAGCTGACCGCAGCGCTGCCCCCTGCCCACAGCTTTGGGCGGCGTGGCCGCTGAACCGCTAGGCGGCCTTCGGCTTCGGCTTCACCACCCGCTCGTAGATGAAGAGGAGGATGATCACGCCGATAACCGAGCCGATCAGCCCGCCAAGGTCAAAGGCCTCGTTGTCGCCGATGCCCAGCAGCTCGGTTCGCGGGCTCCCCCTCAACCTACCCGCCCACAATCGGGTAGGGGCCGGGCTTAACCCGGCCCCTCCCACGCCACCCGGCATGCGGGTCCGCACCGGGCGGCTCGCGTCGCGTCCCTGAAACGGCGGTAGGGATCGGTGAATCCAGATAGCCCCTGCTCGCGCCAGTAGGCGTTGGGCAGGGCGCGTTGGAGAATCGGAGAACCCGAGACGCGCCAGTAGCCCCGACGCGATCCGGCCCACTCTCGGGCCGCTCGCTCAGGGATTCCCAGCGCTCGCAGGTTGCGCCGCCGCGTGCGGTAGCGCTTCCACTCCTTCCAACGGACCTGCCGCAACCTGCGGCGGAGCCACTCGTCGAGGTCCTCGAAAGGCCGTGGGGTGTCGGCCAGCGCGAAATAGGCCGTCCATC
>CAVOKZ010000002.1:0-15611 GCA_963696625.1 uncultured Solirubrobacterales bacterium | reverse complement strand
CGAAGGCGGGCCCGAGGACGTGGCCAAGGAGATCGCGACCGCGATGCGCGAGGCGGCGGAGGCCGCGGATGTCAAGACCAAGGACCTGAAGGGAATCGGCGTCGGCTCCCCGGGCGACGCCGACGAGAAGACCGGCGTCGTCTCGAGCGCCCGCAACCTGCCGGGCTGGGGAGGCAGCTTCCCCCTCGCCGACTGGCTCAAGAAGGAGCTCGGGCCGGCGGTCAAGGTCGGCAACGACGTCCAGGTCGCGGTCGACGCCGAGTTCGCGCTCGGCGCCGGCAAGCCCTACAGCTCGCTGCTCGGCATCTGGTGGGGCACCGGGGTCGGCGGCGGCCTCATCCTCGACGGCAAGGCGTGGCTCGGGCGAGGCGCCGCGGCCGAGGTCGGCCACATCGTGGTCAAGCGCGGCGGCGCCAAGTGCACCTGCGGGCGTCGCGGCTGCATGGAGGCCTACGCGGGCCGCATGGCGATGGAGATCCACGCCCGCCAGCAGGTCAAGGACGGCAAGAAGACCGACCTCTTCAAGCTGATGGAGAAGCACGGCCGCGACCGCCTCTCGAGCGGGATCTGGGAGCGGGCGCTCGACCGCAACGACAAGCTCGCCAACTCGCTGATCGACCGCGCGATCGGCGCCCTCGGCACCGGCATCGCCTCGGCCGTCAACGTCGTCGACCCGGAGGCGGTCGTGCTCGGGGGCGGGATGGGCAGCCGCTTCGGCAACCGCTTCCTGCCCGAGATCCTCGACGAGGCGAAGAAGCACCTGTTCGTCGACGACGACCCGCCCGCGTTCGAGGTCGCCGGCCTCGGCGACCTCGGCGGGGCGATCGGCGCCTCGCTGCTCATCAAGGGATGATCGAGCCGGTCATCTCCGCTCGCTGCGCGGTTTCCGGACAGACGGCGGATTAGGCGGTTGCCAAGCGGGTAAGCCCCGCCGAATGCGGCGCCATGGAGGCCGCCCAACCCACAGATGGAGGTAATGGAATGCCCGAGAGAATCGACGGGGGCATCGTCTTCGCCGTGATCGGTGGAGCGCTACTGCTCGTCAGCCTCTTCCTCGACTGGTTCGTCGCGCCCGGCGTCGCGCCGACCCCGGACACGTCACTCGGCAGCGCCTGGAACGTGTTCGAGTCGCTCGACCTGATCCTCGCCGCGATCGGCGCCGCGACGATCTACCTCGCCTATGCCCAGGCGACCGGCGGGGTCGATTGGAGCCGCAGCTGGATCCTGCCGCTCGGGATCGCGGCGCTGGCGATCGTCGTCTCGCAGATCCTCGACCCGCCGCCCTCGATCGCCCCCGTGGTCGAGCCGGCCGGATTCCAGGGTCCCGACCCGACGACAGGCGCCTGGCTCGCACTCGCGGGCTCGATCGGCATCGTCGCCGGGGGCATCCTCAGCCGCGCCGCCGTTTCGTTCTCGGTCAACTTCGACTCGAGCGAGGCGGCGAGCAGGAGCTAATAAGCGGCGACCGGGTCGGCCTTGCGCTTACCGCGGCTGACCTTGACCTCGGGCTCGACGAGGTCGGCGAGGAAGCGGCCGGTGTGCGACGTCTGGATCGCCGCGACCCGCTCGGGGGTGCCGGTGGCCACCACCTCTCCCCCCTGCTCGCCGCCCTCGGGCCCGAGGTCGACGATGTGGTCGGCGGTCTTGATCACGTCGAGGTTGTGCTCGATCACGACTACGGTGTTGCCCGCCTCGACCAGGCGGTCGAGGACCTCGAGCAGCCGCTGCACGTCGGCGAAGTGCAGGCCGGTGGTCGGCTCGTCGAGGAAGTAGAGCGTGTCGCCGGTGGCGACCTTGGACAGCTCGGTCGCGAGCTTGACCCGCTGAGCCTCTCCACCTGACAGCTCGGTCGCGGGCTGACCGAGGCGGATGTAGTCGAGGCCGACGTCGTGCAGCGTCTGCAGCCGGCGGTGGATCTTGGGGATGTCCTTGAAGAACTCGACCGCCTCGGCGACCGGCATGTCGAGGATCTCGGAGATGTTCTTGGCCTTGAAGCGGACCTCGAGCGTCTCGCGGTTGTAGCGGGCGCCGCCGCACTGCTCGCAGGGGACGTAGACGTCGGGCAGGAAGTGCATCTCGATCTTGATCTGGCCGTCGCCCTTGCAGACCTCGCAGCGCCCGCCCTTGACGTTGAAGCTGAAGCGCCCCGGCTTGTAGCCGCGCGCCCGCGCCTCCTTGGTCTGTGAGTAGAGCTCGCGGATGTGGTCGAAGATCCCGGTGTAGGTCGCGGGGTTGGAGCGCGGCGTGCGCCCGATCGGCGACTGGTCGATGTTGATGATCTTGTCGACCTGCTCGACCCCTTCGACCCGCTTGTGCTCTCCGGGCCGCATCCGGGCCTGGTGCAGGCGGTTGGCGACCGCCGGGTAGAGGATCTGGTTGACCAGAGTCGACTTGCCCGAGCCCGAGACGCCGGTCACCGCGGTGAAGACACCGAGTGGGAACGCGACATCGATGTTCTTGAGGTTGTGCTGCTTGGCGCCCTTGACCAGCAGCCGGCCGCTCGGCTTGCGCCGCTGCTCGGGCGTCGGGATCTCGCGCCCTCCGCTCAGGTACTGGCCGGTCAGCGACGCCGGGTCCGCCTCGACCTGTTTCGGCGTCCCCTCGCTGACGACGTGGCCGCCGTACTCGCCGGCGCCCGGGCCGAGGTCGACGACGTGGTCGGCGGCGCGGATCGTGCCCTCGTCGTGCTCGACCACGATCACGGTGTTGCCGAGGTCGCGGAGGCGCTCGAGGGTCGCGATCAGCCGCTCGTTGTCGCGCTGGTGGAGGCCGATCGAGGGCTCGTCGAGGATGTAGAGGACGCCGACCAGGCTCGAGCCGATCTGGGTCGCGAGCCGAATCCGCTGCGCCTCGCCGCCCGACAGGGTCCGCGCCGCGCGGGCGAGCGAGAGGTAGCCGATGCCGACGTTGTTGAGGAACGAGAGGCGCTCGGTGATCTCGCGCACGATCAGCCGCGCGATCGCCTCCTCGGTCTTGGTCATCTGCAGCGCCTCGATCCACTCGAGCGCCGCCGTGGCCGACTTGCGCGTGTAGTCGTCGATCGAGATCCCGCCGAGCTTGACCGCGAGGCTCTCGGGCCGCAGGCGGGCGCCGTGGCACGCCGGGCAGGGCTGCTCGGCCATGTAGGCCTCGATCCGCTCGCGCACGGCGTCGGAGTCGCTCTCCTGGTAGCGGCGCTCGAGGTTGTCGACGATGCCCTCGAACCGCACCGAGTAAGAGCGGCGGCGGTTGAAGCGGTTTCGGTAGGTGACGTTGTGGCGCTCGGAGCCGGTGCCGTGGAGAAAGATCTCGCGCTCGTCGTCGGATAGGTCCTGCCACGGGGTCTCGAGGTCGATGCCATGGGCCTCGGCGACCGACTCGACCAGCCGCCTCCAGTAGCGCGAGTGGCCGAGACGCCAGGGCTGGAGCGCGCCCTCGTCAAGGGAAAGAGTCGGGTCCGGGACCACCAGGTCCGGGTCGATGATCTTCTTGAAGCCGAGCCCGTGGCAGCGCTCGCAGGCGCCGTGCGGGGCGTTGAAGGAGAAGATCCTGGGCTCCAGCTCCGGCATTGATTGACCACAACTGAGACACGCGAACTTCTCCGAGTAGATCTGTCGCTCGGCGACGTCGGGCGGCAACTGACCCGCGCCCTTGGCGCCCTTCACCCCCTTGGCTGAGGGCCATTCATCGGAACCCTTTTCCGACGCCCCCGGACGCGAAGCGGAGGAGGCGTCGGTTGATGTCAGCACTTCCACCTCGATGATCCCGTCGGCGAGGGCGGCGGCGGCCTCGATCGAGTCGGTCAGCCGCTTGCGAAGGTCCTCCTTCATCACCAGCCGGTCGACCACGATCGAGATGTCGTGCTTGTACTTCTTGTCGAGCTTGACTCCCTCGAGCTCGTCGAGCCTGCGGACCTCGCCGTCGATACGCGCTCGCGAGTAGCCCTCGGCGCGCATCGAGTCGAGCAGCTTGTCGTACTCGCCCTTGCGCCCGCGGACGACCGGCGCCAGGACCATGAACTTCGTCTCATCCTCGAGCGTCATCACCCGGTCGGCGATCTGCTCGACCGACTGGCCCTCGATCGGCTCGCCGCAGTTCGAGCAGAACGGCTGCCCGATCCGCGACCAGAGCAGCCGCAGGTAGTCGTAGATCTCGGTCACGGTGCCGACGGTCGACCGCGGGTTGCGCGAGGTCGTCTTCTGGTCGATAGAGATCGCCGGCGAGAGCCCCTCGATCGAGTCGAGGTCGGGCTTCTCCATCTGGCCGAGGAACTGGCGCGCGTAGGCCGACAGCGATTCGACGTAGCGGCGCTGCCCCTCGGCGTAGATCGTGTCGAAGGCGAGGCTCGACTTTCCCGAGCCCGAGAGCCCGGTTATGACGATCAGCGAGTTCCTGGGCAGCTCGAGATCGACGCCCTTGAGGTTGTGCTCGCGGGCGCCGCGGATGCTGATCTGCTCCGAAACTGCCATCCCAAACGAGTTTACGCAGGCGAACGGTTGTTCCCCCCAAGACACAAAGGAACGCATTATCTATCATCGTTTCAATGAGCGATCCGATCTACCCGCGCGAGGAGGAGATCCCCCAACTCGTTCCCGGCCCGGGCACGATCGTCTGCGACCGCGCCTCGGACGCGCGCGGCTTCCTCAGCGCCGGCTATGCCCTGATGCTCCAGGTCGCCCACCCCACCGTCGGCGCCGGGGTGACCGAGCACTCCGACTTCCAGAGCGATCCCTGGGGACGACTCTTCCGCACGCTCGATTTCGTCAACGTCACCCTCTACGGCGGACCCGAGGCGGCGGCCGAGATGTGCCGCCGGGTGCGGGAGATGCACAAGCGGATCAAGGGGACCAAGCCCGACGGCTCGCGCTACCACGCGCTCGAGCCCGAGGCCTATGCCTGGGTTCATGCGACGCTCGGCGAGGCGATCATCTCCGGGCACCGCCACTTCGGCCGGCCCCTGGATCAGGGCGAGGTCACCGAGTTCTGGATCGAGTGGCGGGGGCTCGGCAGGCTGCTCGGCGTGCGCGAGCGCGATCTGCCCGAGGACTGGGACGGCTTCCGTGTCTACTTCTCCGAGATGCTCGGCAAGCTCGAGCGCACGCAGGCGGTGGTCGACGTCCTCGACGGGCTCGCCAATCCCACCCCGCCCCCGGCCTCCGCCGTGGTCCGCGGCGCCGCGCGCGTAGCCGGTGTGCCCGCCGCCCACGTTTCCAGTCTTGCCACGATCGGCCAGCTGACTCCCGAAACGCGCGACCGGCTGGGGCTGTCCTGGAGCGGCGCCAATCAGTTTCAGTTCCGCGCCATCGGGCGCGCATCGCGGGCGATGACGCCCGTGATGCCGAAGAACCTCCGCCACATGGGACCCGCCTATCTGCGCTGGCGCCGCGAGGCGATCGAGCGTGGCGATGTGACGACGAGCAGCGCCGAGCGCGCACAGGCCCGCGCCCAAGCGCAGGCCGCATGACCACGGCGATGACCGGGCTCCTCACCCGCGCGCTCGAGGGCGGCGTCGAGATCCCCGATGACGAGCTCTCCGGGCGGATCCTCGACGCGACACTCGACCTCGCGGCCGAATCCGGCGTCCGCCGCCTCACGGTCGAGGACGTCGCCGCGCGGGCCGAGGTCGGCCGCGTCACCGTCTACCGCCGCTTCGGCTCGAAGCAGGCGCTGATGGACGCCCTCGCCGTGCGCGAGTCGGCACGGCTGTTCGCCATCCTCGACGCCGAGGTGCCGCAGGACGAACCGGTCGAGGACCGGATCGCGGCCGGCTTCGTGACCAGCCTCCGCCTCGCGCGCGAGCACCCGCTTCTCAGCCGCCTCGCCCGGATCGAGCCTGAATCCGTGCTCGCGGCCTTGACCGCCGACGGCGCCGCCGCCTTCGCCCTCGCCCGCGGATTCCTCGCCGCCCGCCTCCGCGAAGCCCAAATCGACGGGGACATCGACGCGATCGACGTCGAGCAGGCCGCCGAGATCCTCGTCCGCCTCTGCGTCAGCTTCGTCCTCGTCCGGGACAGCGTCCTCCCCCTCGACGACCCCGACCAGGCCGCCGACGTAGCCCGCCGCCTGATCGCTCCAGTCGTCGCCGCTTAGCACGCGCCCGCCCGCCGCAACGGTCGCCCACCGCAATCGAGAACCCTATAACAAGAAGTCCAGCCTGTTTGTTAGTTGCATTGGTATATTTTGCAATCCAATGGCCGGCACGAAGACAGCACCGAAGAAGCGACGGACCCAGGCCGAGCGGCGCGCGGCGACTCGCGGCGCCCTGCTCGACGCGACGATCGACTGCCTGGTCGAGTACGGCTACGCGAACACGACGACCAACCGCATCGTCGAGCGCGCCGGCGTCTCGCGCGGCGCCCAGGTCCACCACTACCCCACCAAGGCCGACCTCGTCGCCGAGGCCGTGCGCCATCTGGCGACCAGGCGGACCGCGGACCTGCTCGACCTGCTCAAGGACACGCCCGCCGGCCCGAAGCGGTTCGAGGTCGTGATGGACACGATGTGGGCCCAGCACAAGGGCCCGCTCTACGCCGCCTCGATCGAGCTCTTCGTCGCCTCGCGTACCGACCCCGACCTGCGCAAGCGAATGGCCGAGGTCGAGCGCGACGTCACCCGGACGATTGCCAAGGGCCTGCTCGACCTCGCGCCCGAGTCGGCGGCGCGCCGCGAGTTCCGCGACTCCGTCGACCTCACGCTCTCGGCGATGCGCGGCCTTGCGCTGCTCTCGTTCGCCGACCCCGAGATGGACATCGACCGCCGCTGGGCGGTGATGCGCAAGCTGCTGATCGAACGGGTCGCGGACGCAGCCGCCACCTAGCGACCGCGCCCACTCCCCTCCCTGAGCCTTCTTTAGCCCGCGACCTTGGCGCCGCCCAGCTGCTCGGCGACGTTACCGACGGTCCAGGGGCCGTCGGTGGTGAACTGCTTGTCGCCCACCTTCCAGTTCTCGCACTCCATGATCGATCCGCCCTGGACGGCGTAGAGCTTGCCGCTGATCGTGCAGTCGGCGCTCGCCAGGTAGGCAACCAGGGGTGAGACGTGAACCGGGTCGAACGCGTCGAACGCGTCGTCCTCCTCGGGCGGCTTCACCAGCTCGCCGATCATCGGCACGTCCTCGGTCAGCCTCGTGCGCGCCGCGGGCGCGATCGCGTTGACCCTGACGCCGTAGCGCTCGAGCTCCAGGCCCGCGACCAGCGACATCGCCGCGATCCCGGCCTTGGCCGAGCCGTAGTTGACCTGGCCGGCGTTGGGAAGGTAGGTGCCCGAGGCCGAGGCGGTGTTGATCACCGAGCCGGAGACCTCCTCGCCGGCCTTGCTGCGCTCGCGCCAGTGGTCGGCCGCGTGCTTGAGGCAGGAGAAGTGGCCCTTGAGGTGGACCTTGATCACGTCGTCGAACTCGGCCTCGCTCATGCCGGTGATGAAGGCGTCGCGGAGGATGCCGGCGTTGTTGACGAGGATGTCGAGCTGGCCGTAGGACTCCACGGCCTGGTCGATCAGCGCCTTGGCGCCCTCGAAATCGGAGACGTCGCTGGTGTTGGCGACCGCCTCGCCGCCCGCGGCTTCGATCTCGTCGACGACGGCCTGCGCCGCCGATGCGTCGGATCCGCTGCCGTCGGGGGCGCCGCCGAGGTCGTTGACGACGACCTTGGCGCCTTCGGAGGCGAAGAGCAGCGCGTGCTCGCGGCCGATACCGCGACCCGCGCCGGTGATTGCGGCCACACGGCCGTCGAGGATTCCCATTTCCTTCTTCCTTTCGGTTGAGTTCGTTAGTTCTTGATCTCCGCGAAGCCGTCCTTGATCACGACGTCGCCGGAGTCGGAGCTGGTCTCGTACGCGTAGCTCTTGGCGCCGTCCTTCTCGCCGGCCTCCCAGTAGCGCGTGGTGATCGTCTGCTTCGGCTGCACGACCTTCGAGAACCGCACCGCGAGCCGCTGCAGGCGGGACGGGTCGTCGGGGGCGAAGCTCTGCAGCAGCCCGACCGAGGTGAAGGCCATGGTGCAGAGGCCGTGGATGATGATTCCCGGCAGCCCGGCGCCCTTGGCGACCTCCTCGTCGAGGTGGACCGGCATCGGGTCGCCCGAGGCCTCGGAGTAGCGGAACGTCTGGTCGGAGTCGAAGGTCTGGCTGACCTCGGCGTCGGGGTCGCGCTCGCGCAGCGCCTCGTCGAAGCCGTGGGGCGCCGCCTCCTCCCCGACCGATTCCTCGACGCTCGCGCCGCGGACGAAGGCGTTCATGTACTGGGTGACGAGCAGCTCGTCGCTGGCCGCGTCGCGGGTCTCGGCCTTGTTGAGGACCGTGACTCCCGAGGAGCGGCCGTGGACGCCGACGACCGCCGCGCGAGTCGAGAGCGTCTTCTCGGGATGGATCGGGCCGTGGTAGTGGAAGTCCTGCTCGCCGTGGAGGATCATCATGATCAGCTCCGGCGGGATCGCGGTGATGCTCGCCGTGCTCAGAGCCTGGAAGGCGGGGACGATCGCGAACACCGGCGGGGCGATGTCGCCCGAGGCGTGCTGGGCGATCGGGTCGTTGGTGGCCTCGGCGTAGGCCTTGATCCGGTCGCGCTCGACCTTGAACTCGATCGGGTCGCCCCACTGCCCGACCGAGTCGAGCTTGAACTGTGGCGTCTCCTGTGCGGCAGTGCTCATCTCTTTGTCTCTTCCTTTCGTCTTTTCACGTCGGGGTCAGGCACTCAACAGTTGTCGCGAAACAGTCACGCCGGCGATCGCCTCGGCGGCGATCCGGTCGCCGGCGCCGGCGCGCCCGCTCCCGGAACTCGGCCCGCTCTGGCGTGTCGTTCAGATCCACGGCGCGCGACATTAACATACCGGCTCGATTGTTTATTGTGGAATGTCCCGCTCAGCCACCGTGAGATGCTCGCCGCGCCCGAGATCGACGACTTCGACCTCACGGGCACGCTGCACCAGCGGATCTGCTTCCCTACACTTACCGGCCACTCAGCACGTAACTTCAAACGACAGAGGAGCCAAGAGACCAGTGAGCGCCAACGGAAACCGCACCTTCGTCATCGGTGTCGGCATGACCAAGTTCGACAAGCCCGGCACCAAGGAGGGCGACTACCCCGACTGGGCCGAAGAGGCCGGGCGCAAGGCGCTCGACGACGCCGGGATCTCCTACGACAAGGTCGAGCAGGCCTACGCCGGCTACTGCTACGGCGACTCGACCTACGGCCAGCGCTCGGTCTACGGGCTCGGGCTCACCGGCATCCCCGTCGTCAACGTCAACAACAACTGCTCGACCGGCTCCTCCGCCCTGTTCCTCGCGCGCCAGGCGGTGCGCGGCGGGCTCGTCGACTGCGCGCTCGCGATCGGCTTCGAGAAGATGGAGCCGGGCTCGCTGGGGGTCAAGTACACCGACCGCACCAACGCGCTCGACCGCCACGCGACGGCGATGTTCAAGCTCCGCGACCCCGAGGCCTCGCCGGGCGCGCCGCAGATGTTCGGCAACGCCGGCCGCGACCACATGGACAAGTACGGCTCCGAGCCCGACCACTACGTGTGGATCGGCTGGAAGAACCACAAGCACTCGGTCAACAACCCCTACGCCCAGTTCCAGGACGAGTACACGCTGGAGGAGATCAAGGCGGCGAAGATGATCCACGACCCCC
This sequence comes from uncultured Solirubrobacterales bacterium, assembly GCA_963696625.1. Lineage (GTDB taxonomy): Bacteria > Actinomycetota > Thermoleophilia > Solirubrobacterales > 70-9 > JAWVFN01. The sequence goes on along the minus strand of CAVOKZ010000002.1, from coordinate 6,007 downwards.
TGACCAAGCTCCAGTGCTCGCCGACCTCGGACGGCTCGGCCGCCGCGATCGTCGCCTCGGAGCGCTTCGTCGACGAGAACGACCTCTGGGATCGCTCGGTCGAGATCGCCGGCCAGGCGATGGTCACCGACCTCTCCTCCTCGTTCGACGACGAGACCGACTGCATCAAGATCGTCGGTTACGACATGTCGAAGACCGCGGCCGACAAGGCGTACGAGGAGGCTGAGATCTCGGCGTCCGACGTCGACGTCTGCGAGCTCCACGACTGCTTCTCGGCCAACGAGCTGATCACCTACGAGGCGCTCGGCTTCGCCGAGGAAGGTGAAGGCCACAAGCTGGTCGAGGCCGAGGCGACGACCTACGGAGGCGACGGCCCGGTCGTCAACCCCTCGGGCGGCCTGATCTCCAAGGGCCACCCGCTCGGCGCCACCGGCCTCGCCCAGTGCTCGGAGCTGACCTGGCAGCTGCGCGGCGACGCCGACAAGCGCCAGGTCGACGGCGCCGAGACGGCCCTCCAGCACAACATCGGCCTCGGCGGAGCCGCGGTCGTCACCGTCTACAAGCCCGCCGCGGCCTAAGAAGGGAATCGAAAATGAGCGTCCTCGATCTGACCGACGAGCAGAGCGCCTTCGTCGAGGCGATCCGCGATTTCGCCGACCGCGAGGTCGGCACCCGGGAGAAGCGCGCCGCGGTGACGAACGGCAGCGGCGCCCACAGCGCCGAGATCTCGAAGAAGATGGCCGACCTCGGCTGGCTGGGGATCGCGATTCCCGAGGAATACGGTGGCGCCGGCGGCGGGGCGCTTGACATGGTCCTGCTGCTCGAGGAGATCGGCCGCGGCCAAATCCCCGTATCCGCGTTCGGCCTCTCGATGATCACCGCCGGCGCTTACCAGCGCTATGGCTCCGAGGAGCAGAAGCAGGAGATCCTCGGCGGCATCGTCAACGGCGCGGTCGAGTCGATCGCGATGTCCGAGCCCGAGGCCGGCTCGGACGTCGGAAACCTCCAGTGCTTCGCCAAGCGCGAGAACGGCGGCTACGTGATCAACGGCCAGAAGACCTGGATCTCGGCGGCCCAGGAGGCCGACCACATCCTGCTCGTCGCCCGCACGAGCCGCGAGGGATCGAAGCACGAGGGCGTGACGATGTTCAACGTCCCCGCCGGCACCGACGGAGTCGAGATCAACGGCATCGAGACGATGGCCGGCCCCGACGAGGTCAACGACGTCTTCTTCACCGACTGCGAGCTGCCCGAGAGCGCCGTCGTCGGCGAGGAGGGCAAGGCCTGGATGCAGCTGATGACCGGCCTCAACCACGAGCGGCTCGTCGCCGGCGCCAGCTTCCTCGGCATCGCCCAGCGCGCCTTCGACGACACCCTCGCCTACGTCAAGGAGCGCAAGCAGTTCGACCGCCCGATCGGCTCGTTCCAGACGATCCGCCACCGCCTCGCCGACCTCGCGACCGAGATCGAGTGCTGCCGCCTGCTCGTCTACGACGTGGCCCGCCGCACCGACGCCAACCCCGAGGTCACCCTCCCCCGCGAGGCCTCGATGGTGAAGATGAAGGTCACCGAGACCGCGAAGAAGATGGCGCTCGAGGGCCAGCAGATGATGGGCGGCGCCGGCTACGCGACCGAGTACGACATGGAGCGCTACGTCCGCGCCACGGTCGTCTCGACGATCTTCGCCGGGACGTCGGAGATCCAGCGCGAGATCATTTCGAAGACGTACGGGCTGTAGTCCGGCTTCGCCATTAGATCGCTCCGTAGCGCCCGCCCGCCATCAAGTCACGGCGGCAAGCCGCCGCGACGAAGTACGGCGGGCTGACGTCGCTAGTGGGTCGTCCAGGAACGTCGTGCCTGAAACGGCGAGACCCAGGCGCCGCCGGGCAAGGACGCAGGGAGCCGGAATGGCAGCGCCATTTCGGCGACCGAGGACGCAGATCCGGCGGTGATCTGGGGCCGCCGTTTCGGGTGCGACGTTTCGGGACGGCCCACTAGCGGCCGGCGCGCGAGAAGACTTCGTCGAGCAGCGCCGAGCGGTCGGCTGAGCCGAACCTCGCCGTCAGCTCCGCGGCGATCTCGTCCTTCGAGGATCCGTCGATCGCCATCTTCATCGCGACCAGGCGCGCGGCCTGGTCGTTACCGGCGCCGCCGTCGGACGCGGCGACCGGCGGCGCGGGCTCGGGCGGCGTCGGCGGAGGCTCGGGGACGGGCGGCGTCGGCTCGGGGACCGGCGGCGGCTCGGGCTCGGGGGTCGGAGGCGGTGTCGGTTCCGGAGTCGGCGGCGGGCTCGGCGGCGTCGGGTCCGGGGTCGGCGGGCCCGGGGTTTCGAGCGCCCGCCTGATCATCTCCATTCGCTCGCGCGCGTCGGCCTCGGCGCGCTCGGCGATCGAGGTGGCCTCGGCTTCGGCGTGCCTGCGGATTTCAGCGGCGAGGTGCTCGGCCTCCTCGCGGATCTTCGCCGCGGCGTGCTCGGCCTCGTCGATCACCTCGCGGACGCGCTTGGCCGCCTGTTCGGCGAGAACCTCTTTGCGGTTCGATTCCACGAAGGGGATCTTAGTGCGGGGTCAGCCGACGGGCGCCAGCGCCTATGCGATCTCGAACGGCCCCTCGACGTGCGACGGAAAAGCGGTGACCACGGCCAGTGTGACTTGTAACGTTGGTCGCGTCGTTAACGCAACTACCTGGTGAGCGACCCGCATCCTGGAGACCTTGGACGAGATCCTGGGGCCGTGGAACTACTCATCTAAGCCTGGATCGCCTCGAGGTCGCGGCGCAGCTCCTTGAGCTCGTCGCGGATCCGGGCCGCCTCCTCGAAGCGCAGGTCCTCGGCGGCGGCGAGCATCTCCTCCTCGAGCTCGACGCAGATCTTCTCCAGCTCCTCGGGGGTGCGGGTCTTGCCGTCGTTGTCGATGCGGGTGCGGCGGCGGCGCTTCGGCGTCGACTCCATCGCCAGGAACTCGGCCATGTCGGAGATGCCCTTCTTCACCGTCTCCGGCGTGATGTCGTGCTCGAGGTTGTAGGCGACCTGGATCTTGCGGCGGCGGTCGGTCTCGGAGATCGCCTTGCGCATCGCGTCGGTCTCCTTGTCGGCGTACATCAGCACCTTGCCCTCGACATTCCGCGCGGCGCGGCCGATCGTCTGGATCAGCGATGTCTCGCCGCGGAGGAAGCCCTCCTTGTCGGCGTCGAGGATCGCGACCAGCGACACCTCCGGCAGGTCGAGGCCCTCGCGCAGCAGGTTGACCCCGACCAGAACGTCGTAGGCCCCGAGCCGCAGCTCGCGGATGATCTGGATCCGCTCGAGCGTGTCGACCTCGGAGTGCAGGTAGCGGACCTTGAACCCGTACTCGAGCAGGTACTCGGTCAGGTCCTCGGCCATCTTCTTGGTCAGCGTCGTGACCAGCACCCGCTCGTTGCGGTCGGCGCGCGCCTTGACCTCGTTCATCAGGTCGTCGATCTGGTTCCTGGTCTCGCGCACCTCGACCGCGGGGTCGACGATCCCGGTCGGGCGCACGATCTGCTCGACCGTGCGCTCGGCCTTCTCGCGCTCGAACGGGCCGGGCGTCGCCGAGACCATCACCAGCCGCGGCACGCGCTCGAGGAACTCGTCGAACTGCAGCGGGCGGTTGTCGAGCGCCGACGGCAGGCGGAAGCCGTAGTCGACGAGCGCGCGCTTGCGCGACTGGTCGCCCTCGTACATGCCGCCGAGCTGCGGGATCGTCTGGTGGGACTCGTCGACGAAGGTGACGAAGTCCGAGGGGAAGTAGTCGATCAGCGTGTGCGGCGCGGTGCCGGCGCCGCGGTTGTCGAGGATCCGCGAGTAGTTCTCGATCCCGGAGCAGAAGCCGAGCTCCTTGAGCATCTCCATGTCGTAGCGGGTGCGCTGGCGCAGCCGGTGGGCTTCGAGCAGCTTGCCCTGCTCCTCGAACAGCTTTGTCTGCTCGTCGAGCTCGTGGCCGATCATGTCGACGGTCCGTTCCATCTCGTCGTCGGCGGTGACGTAGTGGGTGGCGGGCCAGACCGAGACGTGGCCGAGCCCCTGGTCGAGGATCTCGCCGGTGATCGGGTCGAAGTGGTCGATCTCCTCGATCTCGTCGCCGAAGGTCGTGATCCGGTACGCCGACTCGGCGTAGGCGGGGAAGATCTCGATCACCTCGCCCCGCACGCGGAACGACCCGCGGGCGAAGTTGGTGTCGTTGCGCCGGTACTGCATGCCGATCAGCTTGCGGAAGAGCACGTCGCGGTCGATCGACTCCCCGACCCTGAACAGCTGCATCTGGTCGCGGTAGAGCTGCGGCGAGCCGATCCCGTAGATGCACGAGACCGAGGCGACGATCAGCACGTCCTTGCGCGCGAGCAGCGCCGCCGTCGCCGAGTGCCTGAGCCGGTCGATCTCGTCGTTGACCGCCGAGTCCTTCTCGATGTAGAGGTCCTGCGCCGGGACGTAGGCCTCGGGCTGGTAGTAGTCGTAGTAGCTGACGAAGTACTCGACCGCGTTGTCGGGGAAGAACTCGCGGAACTCGTTGCAGAGCTGCGCCGCCAGGGTCTTGTTGTGGGCGATCACGAGAGCCGGCCGCTGCAGCTTCTCGATCGCCGCCGCCATCGTGAACGTCTTGCCGGTCCCGGTCGCCCCGAGCAGGGTGATGAAGCGCTCGTCGAGCTCGACTCCCTCGGCGATCCCCTCGATCGCCTTCGGCTGGTCAGCCGTCGGCGTATATGCGGGGTTCAGCTTGAACTTCGGCACCTGTCGAAGATAGCGTCAGGTCTACCTGGCGCTCTCGCCGAGGTGAGGCGATCGAGATCGAATAGCGTGCCTCAGTAATGACGGTCTCGAGACGACTCCTCGCCGCCTTCTTCAGCTTCGCCGGCGTGATGCACTTCGTGATCCCGAAGAGCTACGCGGCCACCGTGCCTCCGCAAAGCCCGGTGCCCCCGAAGGAGGCGGTCCAGATCTCGGGCGTCGCCGAGCTCGCCGGCGGCCTCGCGGTTCTCGACGAGCGCAGCCGCCCATTCGCACGCTGGTGGCTGCTCGGCCTGCTGCTCGCGATCTTCCCCGCCAACATCTACATGGCGGTGAAGCCGGAGGAGATCAAGGGCCTCGACACCGAGAAGGTCAAGCCCTGGATGCTCTGGGCCCGGCTGCCGCTCCAGTTCCTGATGATGGCCTGGGTCTGGCGCGCGACCCGCGACTAGAGACCGAGCTCTGAGCGATAGCTCTTGCGGTAGTCGGCGCGCTTGCTGAGCACGCTGTCGACGTAATGACTCGTCTCGTCGAAGCGGACGTCGCTCTCGGTCAGCTCCGACCCTCCCCATTCCGCGACCACGGTCTCGCCCGCGTTGTAGGCGGCGATCGCGGCGACCTCGTTGCCCTCGAAGCGATCGAGCAGGTAACGGAGATAGAAGGTTCCGTAGCGGATGTTGAGATCGGGGTCGGAGAGGTCCTCGAGCGTGAAGGTGGAGCCGCCGCTCTTCTCCTCGATGATGTTCGCCGTCTGCGGCGTGATCTGCATCAGGCCCCGGGCCCCGGCCGAGGAGGTCTGGTCGCGGAAGCGCGACTCGGAGTAGATGACGGCGGCGATCAGGTCGGCGGGCACGTCCTTGTCCTGCGCCTGCTGGCGGATGATGTCCTCATGGTTGAGCGGCAGGGTGACGCTGCGGATCGTGTCCTCGACGTCGCCGCGGAAGATCAGCAGCGCCGCCGCGAGGCCGACCAGCAGCGCGCCGGCGGCGACGGCGATCCGGCGCTTGCGCCCGCCCGAACGGGAGCGGCGCGGCGGGCGGCGGCGGCGCCTCACGCGGGACTCTGCCCTCGAGCGTGCACTCGAGCGCGCGACCGCCCTACTGCTTGGCGAGGATGGCGGCAAGTTCCTGCTCCAACTCCTCGATCGTCCCGTTGTTGCGGACCACGTGGTGAGCGCGCTTCGCCTTCTCGTCCTGGTGGAGCTGGCGCTCCTCGCGGCCCTCGAGGCCGGCGTCGCCACGCTCGGCGAGGCGCGACTCGCGC
>CAVOKZ010000001.1:0-73050 GCA_963696625.1 uncultured Solirubrobacterales bacterium | reverse complement strand
CAGCACGCGGCGCTCGGACAGGTCGCCGAGGTTGCGCTGGGCCAGCTCGACCGCCACCGAGGGGATCGAGACGCTCTTCTCGCCGATCGCGGTCTCGGTGCGGACGCGCTTGCCGGCGGCCAGGGCGCCGCGGAAGAGCCGGTTGAGCACCGGGCCGGTCGCGTTCTCGACCAGTGCCAGCTCGTACGCGCGCTTGACCTGGCCCTGGATCTCGGCCTCGCCGACGATCATCGAGTCGAGTCCGGCGGTCACCTCATAGAGGTGGCGGGCGGCGTCTGTGCCGTGCAGGGAGTAGAGCGGGCCGAGCAGCTCCTGGAGCCGGATGCCCGATGAGTGCGCCAGCTGCCCGAGGACGTCCGTTTCGGCGACGACCGGGTCCTCGGCCAGCAGGTAGAGCTCGGTGCGGTTGCAGGTCGACAGCGCGGCGGCCTCGCTGACCGAGTCGAACTCGATCAGGCCGCGAACGACGCCCGCGGCGCGTCCCTCGGTCAGCGCGCACTGCTCGCGCAGCTCGAGCGACGCGGTCTTGTGCGAGATGCCGAGCGCGATCAGGCCGCTCATGAATCACTCACCTCGACCCCACTTGTCGGACTCGGGGCCTGACGGCCCCTCGACATACGTCCGCGCTCCTCCGCCAGCTCCGCCAGCTCCGCCAGTTCGGAGAGGTCGCTCTGGATGCGCTGGAGCCTGGTCGCCATGATCGCGACGTAGATCAGCAGCAACAGGAGGAAGACGAGGTAGGCGCCGCCGACGTACTTGTCGGCGGTCTCGATCGCGAGCAGCGGCGTCATCGGGAGCTCCCGGAAACGACCGGGGCGATCGACGAGGGGGTCCCGGTCGCGCCATCGTCGCCCTCGAGGGCGCGCCGGATGCGCCGCAGGTCTCCGCGGGTGCCCTTCGACGCGAGCTCGAAGCGGACCAGCGTCAGCCAGAGCAGCGCCATCCCGGCGAGGCAGACGAGAAAGGCGAACATCATGTCGCCGGGCAGGCCGCCCGAGGAGGAGAAGGTGCGCGGGTGGATCAGCGGCTCGGCGAGCCGAACCGCCATGAAGTTGAGCGGCACGAAGGCGCCGGCCATGATCGCGAACACCGACGCGTAGCGGCCCTGCTGGTCGCGATCCTCGATCGCGTAGCGCAGCGGGTAGTAGGTCGCGTAGAGCAGGAAGACGATCAGGAAGCTGACCAGCGTCGGCTCACGCCACTCCCACCACACGCCCCAGGCGCCCTTGGCCCAGATCGCGCCGGTGATCAGCACCGCGACGCCGAAGATCACCGACATGTGGATCGAGACGTAGGAGCGCGCGTCCCACTTCGAGTCCCCCGTGCGGAGGTGCTGGATCGCGAGCACCCCTGCGACGACGAAGCCGATCAGCGAGCAGATCGCGAGCGGCACGTGCAGATAGAAGATCTTCTGGATGAAGCCCTGGTCGGCGTCCTCGGGCGCATAGAAGAAGGCCAGCGCGTAGCCGGCGCCGAGAATCAGCACCGTGGCGATCGCAAGGTTTCTCGTGTTGAGCGCCTGCATGACCTAGTCCTCGAGCAGGAAGTCGAAGACGGCATAGCCGATGAGGATGAAGATCGCATCGTAAAGGCCGAGCACCGCCAGCCAGGTTCCGGGCTTGTCGCCGTTGAATCCGAGGGACTCGAGCGCCGGCGTCGCAAGCTCGGCCGCGGCGATCACGAGGGGGATCAGCAGCGGCAGCAGGATCAGGGGTACAAGGAGGTCTCGCGCGCTCGAATTGGTGGCGATCGAGGACACGAGCGTCCCGGTTGCGGCCAGGCCGAGATCGAGCAGCGCCAGGACAAGCGCGAGGATCGCGATGTCCTGCGCCTCGATCGAGTCGATGAAGAAGAGGCCGAAGATCGGCACGGCGACCAGCTCGAAGACGCCGAGGAAAACCAGCAGCGAGGCGAACTTGGCAGCAAAGATGACGCTGCGGTCGATCGGGGCGAGCCGCATCAGCTCAAACCCGCCCTCCTCTCGCTCGGCGAGAAAGAGGCGGTTGATCGAGAGGATCGCCGCAAAGATCACGGTCATCAGCAGGACGCCCGAGCCACTGAGACGCGCGTCGGACAGGCCCCCGAGCGTGTAGTGGAAGAGCACGAACGTCGTGACGGCGAACAGCGCCATCGCCGGCACCGAGCGCAGCGTGCGCAGCTCGATCCGCAGGTCCTTGACGAGGATCGCGCGGAACGCCTGTCGGGAGGACGTCATGCGGTCACGGTCTCCAGCGGCTTGCCGGTAGCGTCGAGCTTCAGCACTTGGTCCGCCTGCGCCTCCGCAAACGCAGCCTCGTGGCTGACGATCACCCGGGTTCCGCTGCGGGGCCCGATCAGCTCGTCGACCGCCTCACGCGCCTCAGCATCGAGGTGGGAGTGCGGCTCGTCGAGCAGCAGCAGCTCGGGCCTGTGGAGAACGGCGCGGCAGACGGCGGTGCGCTGCACCATCCCCGCCGAGAAGTTGCGGACGCGGTCGTCTGCGCGGCGGCTGAGGCCGACCGCATCGAACAGGGAATCGATCCGCGTGTCTGTGGCCGGCGAATCGAAACCGTGGAGCTGGGCGGCGAAGCGCAGGTTCTCGCGCGCCGTGAGGTCGCGGTAGAGCAGCGGATCGTGGCCGAGCCAGCCGACCTTGCCGCGCAGCTCCCAGCTCGCTTTCGGCAGGTCGGCGCCGAGGACGACCGCAGTGCCCTCGGTCGGGCGCAGAAGCCCGGCGAGGATCCGCAGCAGCGTCGTCTTTCCGGCTCCGTTCGGCCCCAGTACGGCGAGGGTCTGGCCGGCGCCGAGCGTGAGCGACACGTCGCGCAATACGACCCGCTCGCCGAACTCGCGGCGCACGTGCTGCAACTCGATTGCCCAGCTTGTGTCGGCTTCCTGCATCCGTGCGGCCGAATCTAGACGACCGGTTCGCTAGCTTGACCTCGGAGGGAATCGATGGGACGAACGATGCGCGTCGCGGCAGCGATCGGGGCGATCGGCCTCCTCTTCGTGCTGCCCGGGCTCGGGCGGGGCGATTCGACCGACGGCTACGCGGGCTTGACCTGGACCGAGGACCCCGCCGTTCCCTGTCAGACCGCTTCGATCGGCTGGCGCAACTCGATCCCGAAGGGCAGGCCCTTCAAGAAGGGCCGCCTCGTCAACGGCGTCCAGCTCCCCGCCGAGGGCGACTTCTTCTTCACCTGGGACTTCCCGCTTTCGATCTTTCCGAACCAGGGCTGGCGCCGCTGGGGCGTCGACGGGACGATCCGCGAGATCCTCACCGTGCTCTGCGAGTTCCGCCTCGCCCACCCCGGCGCGCCGCGGATCGGGGTCGCCGACATCGCCCGCACCCGCGGCGGCAAGTTCGGCCCCCAATTCGGCGGCGAGGGCCACGCCTCCCACCAGAACGGCCTCGACGTCGACATCCTCTACCCGCGCCTCGACCGGATCGAGGCGGCGCCGCTGAAGCCGGCCCAGGTCGACCAGTTCCTGGCTCAGGATCTGGTCAGCCGCTTCGTCGCGCTCGGCGCCAAGTACGTCTTCGTCGGCCCCCATCTCCATCTGGCCGGGCCCAAGGGCGTGGTGGTGAAGCTCGTCGGGCACGACGACCACCTGCACGTGCGATTCCGCCGCCCGCTGGTGACCAAGCCGCCGCCGCCGGCGCCCGGCACGAAACCGTTCCCGCTCGCGCCGCCGCCTGCCGGTTGAGCTACTTCCCCTTCTGCAGCATCCGCCGCGTGACCGTGAGCAGCGGACCGATGCCTTCGCGCAGCGCCTTGAAGCGGCCGCCGTTGCGGCCGTAGAGGAGCTTCGCCGAGGCCTGGACGGCCTGGCCGAGGGTGCGGTCGTACGGCTGCCACCAGAAGTCGCGGGTGCGGCCCGGCTCGTAGGCGACGAGTTTGATGTTGACGCACTCGTAGAAGCCGAACTTGGAGTGGCTGCGGCCCAGGCCCGAGTCCTTGACGCCGCCCCACGAGCACTGGCAGGCGCCGTGGGAGAAGGAGTGGTCGTTGATCCAGACCATCCCCGCCTCGATCTCCTTCGCGATCCGCTCGCCCTTGTCGCGGTCCTTGGTCCAGACCGAGGAGCCGAGGCCGAACTCGGAGTCGTTGGCGAGCTTGACCGCCTCCTCCTCGGAATCGACGACGACGATCGGCAGAACGGGGCCGAAGACCTCCTCCTTCATGATCCGCATCTCGTGGGTGACGCCGGTGAGCACGACCGGCGCGATGAAGCGGCCCTTGAGGCCCTTCGGCAGGTCGGCCGGCTTCAGCGGCCCGCCGGTCAGCTTCTTGGCGCCGTTGGCGACGGCGTCGGAGACCAGCTCCTCGACGATGTCGGCCTGGTCTTCGGAGACCATCGGGCCGATCTCGGTGTCCCAGCCGAGCGGGTCGCCGACCTTGAGGCGCTCGGTCTCGCGGACGACGCCGGCGACGAACTCATCGGCGACGTCGCGATGGACGTAAACCCGCTCGATGCCGGAGCAGGTCTGGCCGGCGTTGGCGAAGCCGCCCCAGACGGCGCCGGAGACCGCGTTGGCGAGGTCGGTGTCGGCGCAGACGATCATCGGGTCCTTGCCGCCGAGCTCGAGCACCGTGCCCTTCATCAGCTTCGCCGCGGCCTGGCCGACCTTGTAGCCGACCTCCACCGAGCCGGTGAAGAAGATCTTCCCGGCTGAGGACTTGGTCAGCGCGTCGCCGATCTTGCCGCCGCCGTGGACCGTGCGCACCAGGCCCTCGGGCAGGCCGGCCTTCTCGAAAAGCTGCTGGATCCGCTCGCCGATCAGCGGCGTCAAGCTCGCGGGCTTGAGCACGACGCCGTTGCCGGCCATCAGCGCGATCGCGACCTCGCCGAAGGGAATCGACCAGGGGTAGTTCCAGGGCGCGATTACGCCGACGACGCCGATCGGCTCGTAGGAGAAGTGGGACTTCTTGGTCGCCATCACCATCGGCATCGAGAGCTTCTCCTCACGGAGGATCTCCGGACCGTTGTCGGCGATCCAGCGCAGCGCGTCGATGGTCGGCAGCAGCTCCATCGTGTAGCTCTCGACCCGGGGCTTGCCCTGCTCGTTGCTCAGCAGCTCGGCCAGCTCGTCGAGCTCCTCGAGCAGCACGTCGGCGGCGCGCCGCAGGTAGCGAGCGCGGTCGTCGAGCGAGAGCTGCGCCCAGAACGGCTGGACCTCGGCGACCTCGTCGACGATCCCCTGGACCTGGCGCGGCGTGATCGTCTCGACCGAGCCGACCTTCTTGCCGGTCGAAGGGCTCAGGGAATCGAGGAGATTGGCCTTGGCCCCGTTCGCCTTTGCGCCGTTGCGAGCGCCGCCTGCTGCCGAGGCCTTCTTGCCTCCGGTCGTACGCACTTCCATAGCTCCTTACGTTACCCGCAGTAGGCGGTGGAGACGATCGTCCCGGGCGGAGAGCCGGCGAACACCCCGGAAACCTGCCACGCCGTCGAGATCCTGCGCGATTCGTAGGGGACGAACAGCCCGAGCTGCGACGCCGGGATGTTGGCCGTCGCCTGGGGCTGGGAGAAACCGCCGCCAAGCGGGCGCTTGGTCCTGCCTGTGCAAGGGGCGACCGCCGTGGCCGTGGTGCCGCTGGTCGAGATCGGCGAGCTCGCGATCGAAGGAGCCGGGGGCGCCTTCTTTGCCTTTGCGCAATAGGTGTAGGTGGTCAGTGTGCTCGCGGTCCCGAGCGCCAGCAGACGGGCGCTCCACGCGCGGGGGGCCGAACGCAGCGAATCGAGCACGCTCGTCGAGCTGGTCGGGGTCGCGAACGGCGGCGGTGTCGAAAACCCTCCGGCAAGAGCCTTTCTCTTTTTGCCGACGCAGCTCGCGGTCACCGGTGGGCTGATCGCGATTCCGTTTTGCTGCGGCGCCGTCACGGTGGTGGTGCTCGTCACCGGGGCGCCGCGACGGCAGTAGACGAACGCGGTCAGGTCGAGCCGGTCGTCGGCGCTGTCGGCGAAGAGCTGCGACGAGACCCTCCAAGCGTTCTGTCCGACCTTGAACGATTCGTAGACCGAACCCTGGGACGTGTTCGCGACGAGTTGCGGGACCGACTCGAGGAAACCCCCGCCGACGGCGCGTCTGCTCGGCGGGCAGACCGCGGTCGCGGTTGCGATTGCCCCGTTGCCGAAGACACTCGGGCTCGAGGCGCTCATCTCGGTGATCGGAGGCTTCTTCTTGGTCTTGGCCGCAGCGGGCGCCGCGAGCAGGGCCGCGGTGGCGAATATCGCCAGGACGAGGGCGGTCTTCCTTCCCGTGACCATCGACTCGAAACCACCACGGCCGTGCCGGCCCGATCCCAGAAACCCAGAAATGAAGAGGCCGGGAGCTCCCTCGTGCTCCCGGCCTCGGTGATCCACTCCCCGGCTCTTTCGCGCATTGGGCCCCGGTGGGAACCCGACGACGCTTCCGGAGCGTCAACCGGCTGATGAAACCCGCAGAAAGGGCTTGAGTTGCGGTCCTTTGGGTCGGTTAGGACGACGATTTTCGGCGCCGCAGCTCGGCCTCGAAGCCGTTGTCGGTCGGCTCGTAGAAGGTCTCTCCCCGGACCTCCTCCGGCGCCAGCGGCTGACCGGTCGGCCCGCCGCCCTCGTCGTGCGGGTAGCGGTAGCCCTCGCCGCGGCCGAGCTCCTTGGCGCCCGGGTAGTGGGCGTCCTGGAGGTAGGGAGGCGGCGGATAGGCGCCCTGCTCGCGGACGTGGGCCCGTGCGCGCGAGATGCCGAGGTAGGAGGCGTTCGACTTCGGCGCCGTCGCCAGATAGGTGGCCGCCTGGGCGAGGTTGATGGCGCACTCGGGAAGGCCGACGCGGTCGACCGCCTGGGCCGCCGCGGTGGCGACCACCAGCGCCTGGGGGTCGGCGTTGCCGACATCCTCGGAGGCGAGGATCACCATCCGCCGGGCGATGAAGCGCGGGTCCTCGCCGCCCTCGAGCATCGCTGCCAGGTAGTAGAGGGAGGCGTCGGGGTCGGAGCCGCGCGTGGCCTTGATCCAGGCGGAGATGTAGTCGTAGTGCCTGTCGCCGTCGCGGTCGTAGAGGAGCGCCTTGCGCTGCAGCGCATCCTCGGCGGCGGCGAGGTCGACCTCGGCGGCGCCGGCGGCGCGGGTCCTCTCGACGGCCCGCTCGAGCGCCGAGAGCCCGACCCGGGCGTCGCCGCCCGAGCGGGTCGCGAGCAGCTCGATCGCCTCATCGGAGACCGGCGGCGGTTCGGCGACCCCGTGCTCGGGATCCGCCAGCGCCCGCCGGATCAGCGCCTCGACGTCGGCCGGCTCGAGCGGCTGGAACTCGTAGATCTGACAGCGCGAGAGCAGCGCCGAGTTGACCTCGAAGTAGGGGTTCTCGGTGGTGGCGCCGATCAGCGTCACCAGCCCCTCCTCGACCGCCGGCAGCAGCGCGTCCTGCTGGCCCTTGTTGAAGCGGTGGATCTCGTCGAGGAAGAAGACGGTGGCGCGGCCGGCGTTCTCTCGCTCGCGAGCGCGGGCGATCACCTCGCGGACCTCGGGGCGCCCGGCGTTGACGGCCGAGAGCTCCTCGAAGGCAGCAGCGGAGCTGGCGGCGACGATCCGCGCCAGCGTCGTCTTGCCCGAGCCCGGCGGGCCGTAGAACACCATCGAGTGGGGCTGACCGGATTCGATCGCCGTGCGCAGCGTCGATCCGGGCTCGAGCAGGTGCCCCTGGCCACTCAGCTCCTCGAGCGACCGCGGGCGCATGCGGGCGGCGAGCGGCGCGTGGGGGGCGGCGGCGCCGACGGGCTCTCCCGGCTCCGGGGCGAACAACGACTCTGTTACATCGGCCACCCGACAAGTATGAGACGGTCCCGGACCCGATGGACGCCCTCGGACTCATAGCCCTCGCGGTCTGGTCGTTCATCGTCTCCTTCGCCGGGGGGCTGGTCGGGATGGTTCTCGGCAACCTTCGGCTGCCGCTCGTCGTCTTACTCGGGTCCTCCGCCGCCGCCGCCGGCGGCGCCAACGTCGCGATCAGCGGCGCGGCGGCGGTCAGCTCGACCGTCGCCCACGTCCGCGGCGGGCGGGTGAGCTGGCGGCTGTTCAAGCTGATGGCGCTGCCCTCGCTGCTCGGAGCGCTGATCGGCGGTTTCGTCGCCGGCGAGCTGCCGAACCGGATCCTGCTCGCGGCGATCTCGGTGGTGATCTTCTACGGCGCCTGGGAGGTGCTCAAGTGGGAGCCGCGCAAGGAATCCGATCCCGAGCCGGAGGCCCCGAGCCGCCGCGACGCCCTTCTCAGCGCCGTCGGCGTCGGCTTCGGTGTGGGGCTGCTCGGCGGATTCGTCGGCCTCATCCTCGGCACGCTGCGGCTGCCGGCGATGGTCCGCTACCTCGGGGTCAACCCGTACGCCGCGGTCGGGACCAACGCCGCTGTCGGCGCGGTGGTCGGAGTCGGCGGCCTCCTCGGCCACTTGCCAAGCGGCGTCGACTGGGACCTGATGGCGGTCGGCATCCTCGGCGCGGTCCCCGCCGCCTATCTCGGCGCTCACTACACCGGTCGCCTCAACGAGAAGACGCTGATGCGCGCCATCGCCGCCGTACTCGTGATCAGCGGCACCTCGATGGCGATAAACGCCGCGGTCGGCTGAGCCGCCTCCACCGCCGCAGTAGCGTGTGGTCATGGCGGAAGCCGCCACCGCAGCCGTGCCGACCGATCTCGGTCCCGAGGCCGTCGGCCTGCTTCAGCGCCTGATCCGCTTCAACACGGTCAACCCGCCCGGCAACGAGCGCGAGGCCCAGGAGCTGCTGCTCGGGCTGCTGACCGAGGCAGGCTGGGAGTGCGAGCTGCTCGCCGCCGAGCCCGAGCGCCCGAACCTCGTCGCCCGCTTGCGTGGTGAAGCAGATGGGCCGACGCTGGCGATGATCAGCCACGTCGACGTGGTCCCGGCGGTGCCCGAGGAGTGGACCCACGGGCCGTTCTCGGGGGACCTCGAGGATGACTACGTCTGGGGGCGCGGCGCGCTCGACATGAAGGACCAGGTCGCATCCGAGGTCGCGGCCTGCCTCGAGCTCGGCCGCAGCGGCTGGCGGCCCGCATCCGGCGAGCTGCTGCTCGTCGTCACCGCCGACGAGGAGACCGGCGCCGACATCGGCGCCCAGTGGGTCTGCGCCGAGCACCCCGACACGGTCCGCGCCGACATGGTGGTCAACGAGGGCGCCGGCCTCGCCGTCGACTTCGAGGGCCGCCGCCTCTACACGCTCGCCGTCGGCGAGAAGGGCGTCTTCCGCTTCAAGGTGCGGGCGCTCGGCGAGGCCGGCCACGGCTCGCTGCCGCGGGTGGGCGACAACGCCTTGCTGAAGCTGGCGCCGATCCTCGAGAAGCTGCGCGAGCAGCCCGAGCGCGAGACGACGGCCGACACCGAGCTCTTCCTCGAGCGGCTGCTCGGCGAGGTCCCGGCCGACCTCGAAGGCGCCGTCGAGAGGATCCGCACCGAGAACCCGGAGCTCGCCGACCTCCTCGCCGAGCCGCAGCTCGGCGTCACCTTCGCGCCGACGATGGTCGACACCACCGGCAAACAGAACGTGATTCCGTCCCAGGCCGAGGTCTTCGTTGACTGCCGCGTGCCGCCCGAGATGGGGGAGGCCGAGGTCCGCGAGCGAATCGACGAGGTGCTGGGCGACGGCGAACACGAGATCGAGTTCGTCGAGCACGTCGTCGGCAACCGCTCCGACTACGGCGGGCCGCTGGCGGAGGCGATCGAGGGCTGGGTCTCGGACATCGATCCCGGCGCCGAGGTCCTGCCCGGCGTGATGCCGGGCTTCTCCGACAGCCACTGGTTCCGCAAGGCCTTCGGCTCGACCGTCTACGGCTTCTGTCCCCAGAACGCGATGAGCTTCGCCGATGCCGAGCCGCTGATTCACGCCCCCGACGAGCGGATCGCGGTCGCCGACGTCCACCTGATGGCGGGCTTCTTCTGGCAGCTTCCCCAACGGGTGCTCGGAGCGAACGCATGAGCGGCTCCAACGGGGCCAGCGCCGAGGATCCGATCCGCCTCGGCGGCATGGCGCTGCGAAACGGCCTCCTCGTCCACGGCCCGACCCACTGGGCGGCAGCCGCCCGCGGTGCAGACGGCGAGGTCCATGTCGCCTCGGGCCCGAAGCCCGTCCTCGCCCCGGGGCTGACCAGCCGCATCCCGCTGCTGCGCGGGCCGTTGCGGCTTGCCGAGGCCTTCGCCGTGATCCCGATCGTCCGCGCCCAGCTTCCCCAGGCGCGGCTTCCGTTCGAGACGCCGCGGGTGATCTTGGCGATGGCCGCCTCGGGCATCGCCGGGCGCCTGATCCGCGAGCGCGCCGAGCCCACGCCGCAGCGCGAGGCGCTCGCCGCGGCGATTGGCCTGATCCCGGCCATGACGGCGCTCTCGGACCGCAACCTCGCCTCCTACCACGGGGTCGAGCACAAGGCGATCGGCGCCTACGAGCAGGGCTCGCTCGATCCCCGCGACGCGACCAAGGAGCACGACCGCTGCGGATCGAACCTCGTCGCGCCGCTGCTGCTGTTCACCGCGCTCGGCCAGCTGCTGATCGACCGCACGCTCGAGAAGCCGGGCCCGGTCGCGCGTGCAGCGGTCGGCGCCGGCAGCATCAGCCTCGCGGCCGAGCTCTTCGCCTGGTCGGAGCGCAACTCCGAGAAGGCCCTCGCCCGCGCCTATCGCCGGCCCGGCCACGAGATCCAGCGCTTCGTCGCGACCAAGGAGCCGACCGAGGAGCAGATCGAGGTCGGCGAGGCGGCGATGGCGGAGATCCTGCGGGTCGAGGAGTACCGGGAGCAGGATCCGTAGTCTCCCCGGAGGGCTACGCGCCCGCCGGGGCCGATGAACGCAGCATGAACCTGTGTGGACGCAGGCGGGGAGTGCGACTGGGCATCCTTGCGGCGCTGGCCCTGGCGCTGGCGATGCCGGCGCAGAGCTGGGCGGTGACCACATTCGGAGCCAACCTCTCCCGGCCGGCGGACAACACGACCACCTGCTTCGACTTCTTCTATGTCAACTCGTTCGGCACGGTCGACTCGCCCAGTTGCAGCTTCGGGTCCCAGAACATCCAGACCGGCGAGACCGGATTTCCCCCGGCGGGCCGCGGCGTCGTCACCAAAGTCCGGGTCAAGGCCGGGCCGTCGACCGGCCCGATGCAGATCGTGGTCGAGGAGGCGCTGCGCGCCGACAACCCCTCCGATCCGGGCCATCCCACCTACGCCTGCT
This sequence comes from uncultured Solirubrobacterales bacterium, assembly GCA_963696625.1. Classification (GTDB taxonomy): domain Bacteria; phylum Actinomycetota; class Thermoleophilia; order Solirubrobacterales; family 70-9; genus JAWVFN01. The sequence goes on along the minus strand of CAVOKZ010000001.1, from coordinate 61,866 downwards.
GTAAGGCGGTCCAGCTGAGCCCGGTCTTCACGCCCAACCCGAACACGATCACCGAGGTCCCGGTCAATCTCTCGGTGCGCCAGGACATTGCCCCCGACCCGGCCAGCGGCCTCTACGTCGATCAGCACCTGGTGCTCTCGGTGCTGGCCCCCAACGTGGCGATCCCGGCGAGTACAGATTCCGCCGCGGTCTTCGGCGGCCGTACCCCGGCCTGGTCGCTGGGTCAGGAGCGGGTCGACTCCTGGGGCGGCGGCGGCGCGACCATCCTCTTCAACGCCGATTGGACCGCATGCTCGGGCGCCGTGAAGGCGGTCGCGCAGAGCGCCAAGAAGAAGAAAAAGAAGAAGAAGCGCTCTGCGTGCGTCAAGAAGAAGAAAAAGAAGAAGCGTAAGAAGAAGTAACGCGAATACACTGCACGTTCGTGAGCGCTCGCGCGAACAGTCAGGTCGGACTGGGACGAATTGATCACGTCGGCGTCGCCGTTGAGGATCTGGACGCCGCGATCGCCCTCTACCAGGACTCCCTCGGTATGCCGCTCGCCCACCGCGAGACGGTCACCGACCAAGGCGTCGAGGCGGTACTGCTCGACGTCGGCGAGGGCCACATCGAGCTGCTGCGGCCTCTCGGCGAGGACACGCCGGTCGGCAAGTTCGTCGCCAAGAAGGGCGGCGGCATGCACCACGTCGCCTACGCGGTCGAGGACATCGACGCGACCCTGGCCCAGATCAAGGACGCCGGGCTCGAGCTGATCGACGCCGAGCCGCGGATCGGCATCCGCGACAGCCGCGTCGCCTTCCTTCACCCTCGCTCCACCGGCGGGGTCCTGACCGAGATCGTGGAGCCCGCCCATGGCTGAGAAGAAACCCGCCGCCAAGCCCGCCCGGGTCGAAATCGGATTCAACGGAGGTCAGGTGATCGCCGTGCGCCTCGAATCCAAGCAGCTCGCCGAGCTGAAGAAGGCGGCTGCGGCGGGCGAGGGCTGGCATGACATCAGCACCGAAGAAGGCGATGCGTCGATCAACCTCGCCCAGCTCGACTTCATCCGCTCCGACAGCCCCGAGCAGCGCGTCGGCTTCGGCAACTAGCCCCAGTTGGCGACTTGGTCTCGCTATGCGAGACAAACTCGCCAATTAGCTAGGAGAGCGCCCCCCAAAGCCGCTCCTCCGCCTCGAGCACGCGCCTAGCCTCCGACCCGACCGGCTTCCAAAGACGGGGTTCGGGTTCATCCGACTCGCTCGCCTCCTTCGCCGCGAGGGCCAGCCGCGTCCAGTCCTCCGCCGCCTCGGCCGCCAGCCCCGCCTCCTCATACCCGGCCTCTTCCAGGAAGCGCGAGTACATGCGGCGGAAGTTGCCGCCGCCGGTCCCCCGGCGCTCGATCACCTGGTAGAGGAAGCGCGCGCACCACTGCCAGTCCTCGGCCGCCTGCGGCCAGTCGCCGACCTCCTCGGCGAGCCGGCGCAAGGCCGGGAGCCCCTGGTGGTCGCCCAGCGCCGGCTCGATCATCTCCTTCGCGGCGCGCGCCACGGCCGCGGGGACGGCACCACTGAGGTCGCCGATCTCCTCGCCTTCGGGCAGCTCGAGCATGTGGCCCTCGAGCGGGAACCACGGCTGCTTGGAATGACGAGCCTTGGCGAGGTTCTCGAGCTTGGTCGTCTGCAGCTCCTCGAATCCGGTGTCGGAGAGGTAGGCGACCTCGTCGTCATATCCGGCGAGGACCACGGCGTGGCCCGGGAAGTGGGCCGAGTTGCCGTAGTGGTCGAGGTAGTAGAGGTCGGTCAAAAGCAACGCGGGCCGCCCGGCGTCGACGGCGGCCCGCGCGATTCCCCACGCTCTCCCCTCGTCCTCAGCGGTCTCGACCGCAAGGGGCGCGCCTGTGCAGCTCGACAAATGTCTCCTCCAGGCGTGAAGTGCGCCCGTTGGTGAACCTGGACGGCGACTGGTCGTCGAGAACTATGTAGAAGAAGCTGGCGCCGGCGCCGAGGCCGAACGCCATCTCCTCGGAGATGTCGACGCCGTGGAAGGCGAGCATGTTTCGAAGCGCGGTCGAGCCGCAGTGGTTGCCGGGCGTGTGGGTGTAGCCCTCGACCATGACCTTCGTCATGTCACGCCCGCCTGCTTTCGGAGCTTGAGGTATTCGGCGCGCGCGGTGAAGCTTGACTTCATCTCGGAGGTCAGCTCCTCGAGGAACTCGGAGCGGTAGGTGTCGTCGGTGAGCATCGCGATCGCGAAGTAGAAGCCGGAGAAGGCGGCGAGGCCGGCGGCGACGCGCAGCAGCTCGCTTGTCAGCTCCAAGCGTTCGTCGAAGAGCGTGAAGTAAAACAGCTCGTGGCCGGGTGAGTCCAGCCACTGAATCCGCAACGAGTCATCGACGGCGAGGACGCCGAAGGCGGCGAGGAAGATGAAGACCGTGAGGCTGACGATCAGCACCTGCAGCGCCTGGCTGACGAACATCACCAGGCCGACGTTGATCCGCTGGCTGCGGCTGAGCGGCGGGCCTTCGGCGACCTCGGCCTCGAGCCGCTGCGCCTCGCGCGACAGGCGCACGGCTAGGAAGGCGAACAGCCCGACGATCAGCACGTAGACGCCGCGGGTCGGGTGGGAGAAGATCGCCCACAGCTCCTGGGTCGGGAAGGCGAGGAGGATGAAGATCGCCAGCAGCGGCAGCGCCTTCGCGATCAGGCCCAGCGAGGCGCGCAGCTGCGAGGCGATCCGCCCCGGGATCCAGCGCAGGATCGACGGCAGCCCGTAGGCGCCGATGCCGAGGATCACCGCGAGCAGCGCCAGGTTGGCGAGCGCGGTGACGACCGCGCTGCCGATCTGGCCGCCGAAGATCAGCGGCAGCAGCGCCGGGATCACGACGAAGCCGGTCAGCTCCGGCGCGTCGATCGAGCTCGGGATCGTCGAGAACGGCCGCCCGCGGGCGCGGTTCATGAGCCCGACCGCGACGAGGACGAGCGCCAGCGCGCCGACGATCGCGAGCAGGTTCTGCCACCAGCTCCAGTCGAGCTGGCCGGCGCCGAGCAGCTCGCCGATGAAGACGATCCCGAGCAGCGGCAGGGCGCGATTGAAGATGTCCTTGCCGGCGCTGAACTCCTCGCTGAACAGCGGCAGCCCGGGTTTCCGGAACGAGCGCTCGTACTCGGCGAGGCGCAATTGCGTATCCGGGGACAGGCTGCTCGAGCCTGTCCCCGGTCTGTTTCCGCGTGAAGAGGTCATCCCGGCGCGAACCGTATTCTGCGCCGATGTTTCAGGGGCTGGACAACCGGCTGCTCTACGCCATGCGGACCCGCTTTCACGGCCCGGCGATGGAGTCGTTCGCCAAGCTCCTCGGCCGGATCGGCGAGTACGCGGCCGTCTGGGTAGTGATCGGCGGGGTGCTCGCGATCGCCGTCCCCGACCATCGCGGCGAGTTCCTCGCGGCCGGCTTCTTCGGCCCGGTCACGATCGGGGTCAACTATCTGGTCAAGCTGCTCGCTCGCCGTCAGCGCCCGGTGCTCGAGGGGCTGCCGCCGCTCGGCGGAGCGCCGAGCTCGCTCAGCTTTCCCTCCGCTCACACCACGTCGGGGTTCGCATGCTCGACGGTGATGACCCAGATCGAGCCGGCCTGTGCGGCGCTGTTCGGGCTGGCGCTGGCGATCGGGCTCTGCCGCCCCTACCTCGGCATGCACTACCCCTCCGACGTGCTCGGCGGGGCGCTGCTCGGGGTCGGCCTCGGGCTCGCCTTCCCGCTCGGGCTGTTCTCGTGACCCGGGCGGCCCCCGAGGCGAAGCGGAGGAGCCGCCCATGAAGGTCGGCATCGTCGGCCTGCCCAACGCCGGCAAGTCCACGCTCTTCAACGCGCTGACCAGCGGCGGCGCCGAGACCGGCGACTACCCGTTCACCACGATCGACCCGAACGTCGCCATCGCCCCCGTCGCCGACGAGCGCCTCGTTCAGATCCACGAGACGCTCGGCTCGAGCGAGATGATCCCCGAGACGATCGAGTTCTCCGACATCGCCGGGCTGGTCAAGGGCGCCGCCGAGGGCGAAGGCCTCGGCAACCAGTTCCTCGCCGCGATCCGCGAGACCGACGCGATCTGCCACGTCGTCCGCTGCCACGGCGACAGCGGCGTGCCGCATCCCGACGGCAGCGTCGATCCCGTCCGCGACGCGGAGACGATCGACGCCGAGCTGCTGCTCGCCGACCTCGACACGGCCGAGCGCCGGCTCGAGAAGGTGACCAAGGAAGCCCGCTCGCAGGAGAAGTCGGCGATCGCCGAGCGCGACTGGCTCGAGCAGGTGCGCGACGCACTGGCCGAAGGCAAGCCGGTGCGCTCGGTCCCCCCGCCCGCGGCCGCCGCCGACGCGCCCAGGAAGCTCCAGGCGCTCACCTCAAAGCCGGTGCTCTACGTAGCCAACGTCACCGAGGGCGATATCGAGGTGCCGCAGGCGCTCGCCGATCACGCGGCCGCCGTCGGCGCCGGCACCGTCGCGGTCAGCGCCCGGATCGAGTCCGAGCTCGCCGAGCTCTCCGGCGAAGAGGCGGCCGAGATGCGGGCCGAGCTCGGCGTCGGCGAGACCGGGCTGACGCGCCTCGTCCACGCCGCCTATGAGCTGCTCGACCTGATCACCTTCTTCACCGCCGACAAGGACAAGGAGGCGGTCGCCCGCAGCCTGCCCCGCGGCGGCAGCGCCTGGGACGCCGCCGGCCGCGTCCACGGCGAGATCCAGCAGGCGTTTGTCCGGGCCGAAATCATCGGCTGGAAGGACCTGGTCGAGACCGGCGGCTACGTCGCCGCCGCCGACAAGGGCCTGATCCGGACCGAGGGCCGCGACTACGTCGTCGCCGACGGGGATGTCGTACACATAAAAACGTGACCAAGGCCCCGACCGTCACCGGCAGCAAGCTCGCCATCGTCCACGGCCACAGCCTGCCGCCGGGGATGACGGTGGAGAACCCGGGGATCGTGCCCGTCCCGCGCCACGGCCTCGACCACGAGGTCCCGGCCCACATGCTCGACCACGACGCCAACATCAGGGCGATCTGCGAGGCCGGCTGTGACCGCGTGATCGCGCTGGGCTCGGTCGGCAGCCTGCGTACCGATTGGCCCGCCGGCACCCTCGTCTGCCCCGATGACTTCTTCGCGCCGTGGGTCGCGCCGAGCTTCTTCGAGGACACGCGCGGCCACAGCGTGCCGGGGTTCGACGCCGATTGGCGGCGCCGGGTGATCGACGCCTGGGGCGAGGCGGCGGAGCTGCCGCTCGAAGACGGCGGTGTCTACGCCCAGGTCCGCGGTCCGCGCTTCGAGACCCCGGCCGAGGTCCGCGCGCTCGCCCTGGTCGCCCAGGTCGTCGGAATGACGATCGCCTCCGAGGCGATCCTCGCCCGCGAGGCGGGCCTCGCCTACGCGGTGATCTGCACCGTCGACAACCTCGCCAACGGGCTCGAAGAGGACCCGCTGTCGGTGGAGGAGTACCGGGCGTTCCGGGCATCGTTCGCGCCGCGGCTGCTCGCGGATCTCGGCCGCGTGCTGGGAGAGATCGGGTGAGCGCGCTCGCGGTCACCGGCGCCGAGCTCGACGGGGAGATCGTCGGGCTTCGCGCCGTCGACGGCGAGATCGCCGCGCTCGGTCCGGAGGTGGTCGCGGAGCCGGGCGACGAGCCGATCGACGCCGCTGGGATGGTGCTGGCGCCGCCGATGGTCAACGGCCACACACACGCGGCGATGACCCTGTTTCGCGGGTTCGGCGACGACCTGCCGCTGATGGAGTGGCTCGAGACCAAGATCTGGCCGGCCGAGGCGAAGCTCGAGCGCGAAGACGTCTACTGGGGCGCGCGGCTGGCGGCGGTCGAGATGATCCGCTCGGGGACCTCGAGGTTCTTCGACATGTACTGGCATTCGCCGGACGCCGCGCGGGCGGCGGTCGACGCGGGACTGCGCTGCGTCGCCAGCGCCGTCTACTTCGACCCGCCCGACGGCGACCACGCGCGGCTGCGCGATCAGGCCTCGGCCTGGATCGACGAGCTCTCGGCGCTCGGCCCGCTGGTCACGCCGAGCTTTGGGCCGCACGCGATCTACACCGTCAGCCGCGAGTCGCTCACGTGGCTCGCCGAGCAGGCCCGCGAGCGCGAGGCCCCGGTCCAGATCCACCTCTCCGAGACCGAGCAGGAGGTCAGCGACTGCCTCGAGGCGCACGGAAAGCGCCCCGCCCACTACCTCGACGAGCTCGGGCTGCTCGGCCGGCAAACGGTGCTCGCCCACGGCGTCTTCCTCGACGGCGCCGAGCTCGAGCTGGTCGCCGAGCGCGGCGCCACCGTCGTTACCTGCCCGGCGGCGAACATGAAGCTCGCGGTCGGCGGCGTCTTTCCCTACTCGGAGGCGACCGCCGCCGGGGTCTCGATCGGGCTCGGCACCGACGGCGTCTCCTCGAACAACAACCTCGACCTGTTCGAGGAGGCGAAGCTGCTGGCGCTGGTGCAGAAGCACAGCGCCGCGAATCCCGCGGTGCTGCCGGCGGCGGAGGCCCTCGCGATCGCCCGCGGCGAGCGCTCGCAGATGATGCGCGGAATGCCGCTCGAGCCGGGAATGCCGGCCGACTTCCTGCTCCTGCGCCGCGAGGTTCCCGAGCTTCTCCGCCGGCGACCTCGACGCCGACCTCGTTTACGCGGCCTCGGGGGCGATCGTCGACACCACGGTCGTCGCCGGCCGGGTGCTGATGCGCGGGCGCCAGGTGTCCGGCGCCGATGAGGCCGTCCACCAGGTGCGAGAGCGGGCAAAGAAGCTCACCGGGTAGGTTGTCCGGCGTGCTGAGGACGAGGGCGCGGTTTCCCGAGCACCCGGGGACCAAGGACGGCCACTACGAGAGCTTCTACATCAAGGCCTGCCGGCCGGGCGGGGGCCAGGGCGTGTGGATCCGCCACACGGTCCACAAGCGCCCGGGCGAGGAGGCGACCTGCGCGATCTGGTTCGTGCTCTTCGACGCCGACGCGGAGGGGCCGCGGGCGACCAAGGCCCAGTACGGGCAGGACCGGCTCTCGGTGCCCGAGGGCGCCTACATCCGCATCGCCGACGCCGAGGTCGGAGACGGCACCGCCGCCGGCAAGATCGCGACGGACGCCTTCGAAGCGAGCTGGAACCTGCGCTTCTCCGACGAGCACGAGCCCTTCCACCACCTGCCGCGCGAGTCGATGTACGACGCGAAGCTGCCGAAGACCAAGTTCCTCAGCCCATATCCGAACGCCACCTTCGACGGGGAGGTGAAGCTGGTGGGAGGCCCAAGTGATTCAGTGCTCGAGCTCGACGGCTGGCGCGGCATGGTCGGCCACAACTGGGGCGCCGAGCACGCCGAGCGCTGGGTCTGGGTCCAGGGCGCGGCCTTCGAGGGCCACTCCGACGGCGACTACTTCGACATGGCGGTCGGCCGGATCAAGATCGCCGGCCTGAAGACGCCGTGGGTCGGCAACGCCAACCTCGTCCTCGACGGCGAGTCCCACCGGCTCGGCGGCTTCGGCCACGTCCCCAGCACCAGGGTCCAGGAGGAGCCGACCCACTGCCGCTTCGAGCTCAAGGGCAAGGGCGTCCGCGTCTCGGGGACTGTCTCCTCGGAGCCGAAGAATTTCGTCGGCTGGGTCTACGCCGACCCGGTCGGCCCCGAGCACAACACCCTCAACTGCTCGATCTCCGACCTCGAGCGCTCGAGGTTGAGCGCGAAGGCCGCCAGATCGAGCGCCTCACCGTGAGTGGCGCCGCGGCGTATGAGTTCGGCACCCGCGACCTCGATCACGGGATCCCGCTGCAGCCGTATCCCGACGGTTAGGACTGGCGCCGGTTCCAGGTTCGCTCGACCTGGCGCATCAGCGCCGGGTAGACGATCAGGTAGCGGAACGGCCTGATCAGCCCCAACGTCAATACGGTGCCGTATGGCTTCTACTGGTACTTCTCCAACCGCGACCAGTTTCTCGGGGAGATGCTCGACGGCTGGGAAACGGCGATGGTCGACGACGTGATTGCGCGCATCGAGGACGAGCCTGGCGACGGCCGAGCCAAGCTGCGGTTGCTGTTCGAGCTTGCCCCCTCGGCCGACTTCTCGGTCGAGCTCGCGATCCGCGACTGGGCGGGCCGCGACAAGGGTCTCGCCAGGAGGCTGCGCCGCATCGATCGGCGCAGGACCGAGTGGCGGCGCGAGGGGCTCCTCGCATGAGCGACCGGGGCGTCCTGCTCTTCGACGGCGACTGCGCGTTCTGCACCAACAGCGCCCATCTGCTCGAGCGGATCGGGCCGCGGGCAGACGTCATCGCCTGGCAGATGACCGACCTCAGCGTGCTCGGCGTCACCGAGGAGCAGGCCACGGAGGCCGTCCGGTGGGTCGGCGCCGGTGGCGAAGTCCGCTCCGGGCACGAGGCGATCGCCGCGGCGCTCGGCACGGCCGGCCGCTTCTGGAGAATCGCCGGGCGCACGCTGACCCTGCCCGGCGTCTCGTGGATCGCCGCGAGGGTCTACCGGCTGATCGCCCGCAACCGCTATCGCCTACCGGGCGGCACGCCGGCCTGCGCCGTCGAGAAGCCGCCCGAGCCCCAGTCCTAGAGCGGCCGCCAGGGCGTCTTGAAACGGGCCGGCTTCGCCTCGGGCCCGACGTGGACCTCGTCGAAGCTGGCCCAGCGGTCGCGCAGGCCCAGGCGCGAGGCCAGGGTCTCGCCGCTGACGCTCGTGGTGCCGTCGGAGCCGACGAGGTCGACGCCGACGATCCGCGGGGAGGCGCCGCGCTCGGTGACGACGATCTTCTTGAGCGTGCCGTCGACGAGGCCGCTGAGCGCCGCGTCCATCTCGGCCGGCGTCATCGTCTCGGTCCAGCGGTGCTGGGGCGAGGCGGAGTCGTAGGGGTCGGGCACGCCGCGCAGGTAGGGGATCGCGTCGCCGCCGAAGACGTTCTCGACGTCCTCGGTGTGGCCGCCGGAGGTCGAGGAGAAATAGGTCGTCGCGATCTCCTCGCCGTAGGCGACGACCTGGAGCACGGTGTCGGCGACCGCCTTGTCGGTGACCGCGGTCTCGGCGCCGACCCCGCCGTAGACCTGGCTGCGGGTGTCGTCGTGGAGCGTGTAGCCGTCGCCGCCGTTGATCATCTCGGCGAGCGCGTAGGAGCGCGCGGTGACCGCCTGGGCGCGGAGCGCCTCGCGCGGGAAGCGCGAGGGCATCTCGGCGGCGACCACCCCGCGCACGTAGTCGTCGATCTGAACCGCGTTGACGGCGTCGAGCCCGCCCGCCGCCGACGGCGTCAGCTCAAGCGTGCCCCGGTACTCCCCCTTGCCGCCGAGCAGGAAGCTCGGGCCGCCGCCGGCCTCGAGCGCGTCGCCGCAGTCGGCCACCTTCTTGCCGGCGGCGTTGAGCAGCTCGATGCCCTTGGGGCCGACGCGGGCGCCGTAGTCCTTGCCCGGAAAGAGCCGGTAGCCGCAACCCGCCGAGACGCCGGCGAAGTTGACCGTGCCCTCGCCGGAGAGCAGCAGCACGCGCACGCCGCCCGGGGTGACCGAGCGGATATCCGTTCCCGGGTAGTAGTGGCCGAGGATCTGCTGCCAGGTGTAGCCGTGGTTGGCGAAACCCCCGGCCCCGTACTGGCTCATGCCGACGCCATGGCCGAAGCCGGCACCGTCGATCTTCCAGACGAGCTCGCCCGAGGCGGCAGGCGCGAGCAGCGCCAGGGCGAGCCCCGCCGAACAGATCGCGGCTGTCAGACGCCGGTACATCAACTCCATTGAAGGGGAATCGGACGCCGCGTGCGCTGACTGAAGCGTTGTAGACCGCCGGCTCGCTCTCGGCTAGCATCGCCGCGCGATGAGCACCGTCGTCGTCACCGGCGGGGCCGGATTCCTCGGGTCCCATCTCTGCGAGCACCTTCTCGGCAAGGGGCACAACGTCATCTGCCTCGACAACCTCGACACCGGCTCGCTCGAGAACATCGACCAGATCCGCGACCCGAAGTTCGACTTCCGCAACTGCGACATCACCGAGAAGGTCGAGGTCGAGGGCGAGGTCGACTTCATCTACCACCTGGCTTCGCCGGCGAGCCCGATCGACTACGCGCGGCTGCCGCTGCACACACTCAAGGTCGGCTCCTACGGCACCCATCACATGCTCGGGCTCGCCAAGTTCAAGCGGGCGCGGATCCTCGTCGCCTCGACCTCGGAGGTCTACGGCGACCCCCAGGTCCACCCGCAGCCCGAGGAGTACTGGGGCCACGTCAACCCGATCGGCCCGCGCGGCGTCTACGACGAGGCCAAGCGCTACGCCGAGGCGCTGACCATGGCCTACCACCGCCAGCAGGGCGTCAACACCTGCATCTCGCGGACCTTCAACACCTACGGTGCCCGCATGCGCCCCCACGACGGCCGCGCGATCCCGACGTTCTTGCGCCAGGCGCTCCAGGACAAGCCGCTCACCGTGTTCGGCGACGGCAGCCAGACCCGCAGCTTCTGTTACGTCGACGACCAGATCCGCGGCCTCGTCGCGCTCTGCGAGTCCGATGTCCACGAGCCGGTCAACATCGGTAACCCGGTCGAGATGACCCTGCTCGAGCTCGCCGAAGCCGTGATCGAGGCGACCGACTCGCGCTCGGAGATCGTCCACGAGGCGCTGCCCGTGGACGATCCCCGGATCCGCCAGCCCGACATCACCCGCGCCAAACAGCTGATCGGCTGGGAGCCCCAGGTCGGCCTCGCCGACGGGCTGCGGATGACGATCGAGCAGGCCGGCATCGAGCGCCTCGTCGGCTCGCCGCGCTAGCTCGTCCTTGTCGACGACGACGAGCCCCAGTTCCGCCGCGCGTTAGAGCGGGCGCTGAAGCTCGAGGGCTACGAGGTTGAACGACCGCAAACCACCGCTCTTCGCCATCCCGATCGCCTTCGCTCGTTTGTGCGGTCAACCCTGGCACACTCGCCGCCGTGGCCGATGAGCAGAGTGTTTATGCCGAGGCGCGCCGCAATCCGCTGACCCGGGTCGCGGACCCGATCGCAGCCCGGGCGCGCCGCCGCCGCCACGCGCTGCTCTGGCGCATGCTCGACCCGAAGCCCGGCGAGTCGATCGTCGACGTCGGCTGCGGCCCGGCCGGTACCGGCCTCGCGGCGCTCGAGCCCGAGGCGCCGATCACCGGGGTCGACGAAGTCAACAGGCCCGGCTACGCGTCGGGCCCCCGCAGCTTCGTCGAGGCCGACGCGCGCGCGCTGCCGTTCGACGACGGCAGCTTCGACATCGCCTATTCGAACTCGGTGATCGAGCACCTCGACCCGGGCGACCGCGAGCGCTTCGCCGGCGAGATCGGCCGCGTCGCCGGGCGCTATCTGGTCCAGACCCCCAACCGCTGGTTCCCGGTTGAGCCCCACGTGCTGCTGCCGGGGTTTCAGTTCCTCCCAAAGGGCGCCCGCAGGCGGCTCTGGCGCCTCGGAGCCTCGAAGGACGAGTTCGCCGACATCCGCCTGCTCGACGCGGGCGAGCTCAGGCGCCTATTCCCCGACGCAGTGATCGTGCGTGAGCGTCTCGGCGGTTTGACCAAATCATTGATTGCCGTCGGCCCGGCGCGTAAGGTTTCCCGCGTATCCGCCTAAGCGATTCCGCGCGGAGGCGCGTTCTGCCCCCGTAGCCGGTACGTTGGGTGGGGAGCCCGGCCGGGTAGAGACGAGTCCAGTGCCAGTGCCAGATGCATTGCCTACAGCGAAAGTGGCGCAGGACGCGCCCACCGACGCCCCGCCTCAGAGGGGGAGTCTCCGCGCGGCCGAGGACCCACCGCTGCGCGACATCCGCGCCTCGCGGCCCTACCTGCTGAGGACTCTGCTCAACCGCGACATCTACCGGCGCGCGGCGCGTCTGTTCACGCTGCTCGTCCTCGACATATCCGGCGTCTACCTGGGCATGTTCTCCGGGCTCGCCTTCAAGGCCCTGGTCCGCGGCGAGTTCTCGTCCAATGAGATCGCCCGCACGACGGCGGATTTCGCGCCCCTCGCCTGCACGGTGGTGATCCTCCTCTTCGCCGGCCGCGGGCTCTACGGCCGCCGCGAGTCGCGCCCGGGCTCTTCGAAGATCCTCGGCGCCCTGTTCCAGGCGACGATCATCTGCCTGATCTTCGCCCTCGTCTCCGGCGACGAGTTCACCAGCTACTACATCTTCTACGGCTCACTCGCCTTCGCCGCGATCTACATCGTCGGCTTCCGGCTCGCGTTCGAGTGGCTGACGCTGCCGGTGCTGCGCTCGGTCGGCTATCGCCGTCGCGCGGTGCTGGTCGGCACCGGCAATCAGATCGAGCGTGTGGCGAAGGCGCTGCAGGCGAGCCCGCGCTCGCCCTGGGAGCCGGTCGGTTTCGTCTCGCCCCAGCCGCGGCCCGAGAACGGGCTGCGCAGCCTCGGCACGCTCGAGGACCTGCCGAAGCGCTTCCGCGAGCACGCGGTCGACGAGGTGATCATCGCCGACCCGGATTTCCCCCAGGACAAGGCCGTCGAGCTGATCGACTATTGCCACGACGCCGGGGTCACGGTGCGGATCGCGCCGACGACGATGGAGGTCCTCGCCCAACGCGCCGAGTTCGTCCCCGGGGAGGGCGTGCCGCTGTTCGAGCTGCGCCCGCCGGTGTTCGAGGGGCTCGACTACCTCGGCAAGCGGAGTCTCGACCTCGCCGCCGCCGCGCTGTTGACCATCCTCCTCTCGCCCCTGCTGCTGATCACGGCCGTGTTGGTCAAGATCACGAGCCGCGGGCCGGTGCTCCACCGCGGCGTGCGCCCCGGGATGCACGAGCGGCCCTTCAACTGCTTCAAGTTCCGCACGATGCACCTCGGCGCCGAGCAGGAGCAGGCGAGCCTCGAGCCCCACAACGAGAAGAGCGGCGCGATCTTCAAGCTCCGCGACGACCCCCGCGTGACGCCGGTCGGCCGCGTGCTGCGCCGCTTCTCGATCGACGAGCTGCCGCAGCTGTTCAACGTCCTGCGCGGCGAGATGAGCCTGGTCGGGCCCAGGCCGCTGCCGGTCCGCGACTTCAACAAGCTCGAGGACTGGCACCGGCGGCGTTACCTGGTGCTGCCCGGGATGACCGGCCTCTGGCAGGTCTCGGGACGGTCCGATCTCGGCTTCGACGACCTCGTCAAGCTCGACTTCCTCTACATCGAGCGCTGGTCGCCGTTCCTCGACCTCTCGATCTTGCTTAGGACGATCCCCGCCGTATTGCGCCGCCGCGGCGCGTACTAACGGGCGGCGATCCGGCTTCGCCATCAACCGCCGCCGCCTCCGCTTCGCGTCCGGGGGCGGCGGTCCCGGGCTCTCCATGAATGGCCCGTATCGTCCGCTAGGTTCCTCGGAATGAGCGGTCTCTTGGCGGTGGTCGGTGCGCGGCCCAACTTCGTGAAGATGGCGCCCGTGCTCGATGCGCTCGAGGGCGAGGCCGAGGTGCGGCTGTTGCACACCGGCCAGCACTACGACAAGGCGCTCTCAGACGGTTTCATCGAGCGTCTCGGGATGAAGCAGCCCGACGCCAATCTCGGGGTCGGCTCGGGAACCCATGCCCAGCAGACCGCCGATGTGCTCGTCGGCGTCGAGAACGACCTCTCCGAGAATCCCGCCGTCGCCGTGCTCGTCGCCGGCGACGTCAATTCGACCATGGCGGCGGCGCTGGCGGCGGCGAAGCTCCACGTTCCCGTGGTCCACGTCGAGTCCGGCCTGCGCTCGCGCGACCGGCGCATGCCCGAGGAGATCAACCGCGTCGTCACCGACCGCGTCGCCGACGTCCTGCTGTGCACGTCAGAGGACGCGGTCGAGAACCTCGCGGCGGAGGGCATCGCCGGCGGTGCGAAGCTCGTCGGGAACACGATGATCGACTCATTGCTGCGCATCCTCGGGGGTGTCGACCGCGAGGCGGTGGTCGTTGGGAAGGGCCTCGAGGACGTCGACTACGCCCTGATCACGCTGCACCGGCCGGCGCTCGTCGACGACCCCGAGCAGCTGCGGCCGGTGATCGAGATCCTCGGCGCGCTCGCGGTCGAGATGCCCGTCGTCTTCCCCGCCCACCCGCGGACGACGGCGCGGATCGAGGCCGCCGGCCTGGCCGTGCCCGAAGGGATCCGCCTGCTCGAGCCGATGGACTACGCGGAGTTCATCGCGCTCGAAGCCGAGGCGCGGCTGGTGATCACCGACTCGGGCGGCGTCCAGGAGGAGACCTCGGTTCTCGGCGTGCCCTGCCTCACCTACCGCGACTCGACCGAGAGGCCGATCACCGTCGAGCAGGGGACGAACCGGCTGGTCGGCGTCGATCCCGACGCGCTGGAGTCGGCGATCGCCGAGACGCTCGCTGCTTCGACGCCCGACTCGCCCCCGCAGATCCCGCTCTGGGACGGCAAGTCGGGGCCACGCGCCGCCCGCGCCGTTCTCGACTTCTTAGATCAGTGAAGCCATGGCCCCGCACCCCTGGATGACGCCCGTGGCGCTTCGCATCTCTTCGTCCTCGGGCTTGCCTTTGCCGCCGGCAAAGGCTGCGCCCTGCGTCCTCGATCTGCTCGACCACGGACGCCCCCAGGGGCACGCGGCCATGACTTCGCTCATCTGGTGATCCGGATCGCATACCTCGTCGGGCGCTACCCGGCCGCATCGCACGCCTTTCTGCTGCGCGAGGTCGGCGCGCTGCGCCGCGCCGGCGCCGAGCTCGAGACGATCACCATCCGCTCGCCCCACCGCGAGGAGCTGCTGACCGAGGCCGACCGCGAGGCGGCCCGCACGACCTACCGCGTGCTCCCCGCCGGGCCGTTGAAGCTGCTCGGTGCTCACGTGCCGGCGTTCGCCTCGCATCCGGTCCGCTACCTGCGCACGCTCGGCTATGCGCTCGGCCTCGGGCGCGGCGTCCGCGGCCGCCTCTGGCAGCTCTTCTACTTCGCCGAGGCGATCGTCGTCCGCCGCCACTGCCGGCGGCTCGGGCTGACCCGCCTGCACGCCCACTTCGCCGACACCGCCAGCGACTCGGCGCTGCTCGCGACCCGCTTCGAGCCGGAGTGGCGCTGGAGCATCTCCGTCCACGGGCCCGACGAGTTCGCCGAGGCCGCGACCAACCGCCTCGGCGAGAAGCTCGCCGCGGCCGAGCTGGTCGTCGCCGTCTCCGACGACGCCGCTGCAAAGGCCGCCGCGCTGCTCGAGCCCGGCGAGCCGGAGAAGATCCACACGATCCGCATGGGCGTCGACCTCGAGCGCTTCTCGCCGGGCCCGGAGCGGGCCACCGGCGACGAGCTCACCGTGCTCTGCCTCGGCCGGCTGGTCGAGCGCAAGGGCCACCGGTTCCTGATCGAGGCGTGCGCCGGCCTCGAGCGGGCCCGGCTGGTGATCGCCGGCGAGGGGCCCGAGCGCGTCGGGCTCGAGCGGCTTGCCATTGAGCACGGCGTCGCCGACCGGGTCGAGTTCACCGGCGTCGTCGGCCAGGACGAGGCGCTGCGCCTCTATCGCGACGCCGACGTCTTCTGTCTGCCGAGCCTCGCCGAGGGCCTGCCGACGGTGCTGATCGAGGCGATGGCCTGCGCGGTCCCGGTCGTCGCGACCCGCATCGACGGCGTCGGAGAGCTGATCGCCGACGGTGAGGATGGGCTGCTCTGCGAGCCCGGCGACCCGGCCGCGCTGCGCGCCGCGCTCGAGCGCCTCGCCGCCGATCCCGCCGAGCGCCTCCGTCTCGGCCTCGCCGGCCAGGCAAAGGTCGAGCGGCTCCACGACCTCAACCGCCAGGGCGCGGCCTTGATGTCGTTGCTCGAGGGGCGAGTTGATCCCGCTGCGCACGTCTAACGGGTGTGCCCCGCCCGCCCAGGGAGAACCTCGAAGACGGCATCTACCACGTCTTCGCGCGTGGCAATGACAAAGCGGATATCTACCGCGACGATCTCGACCGCCGGCTGTATCTGAGGTTCCTCGGCCGAGTGGTCGTGCGGCGAAGGTGGGATTGCCTCGCGTACTGCCTGATGACCAACCACCTGCATCTGCTGATCCAGACCCCGGACGCCAACCTGAGCCTCGGCATGCAGCAACTCCACGGCGTCTACGCACAGGTGTTCAATGCGCGGCACGACCGAAACGGCCATCTCTTCCAGGGCCGCTACGGGGCCGTCCGAGTGACGTCGGACAGGCAGCTCAGCGCCGCCACCGCGTACATCGCACACAACCCCGTCTCGGCAGGCCTCTGCAAGACGCCCGAGGCCTGGCCGTGGAGCAGCCACACCGCGATCACGGGCGCTCCGGCCCCGCCGTGGCTGGCCACCGACCGCCTCCTGTCACATTTCGGACACTCCGACGAAACGGCCCGCGAGCAATACAAGACCCTGATTCAGACCCCCACCGCCTACGACCCGCCAGATCTAAGCGACCACCACTAAAGGGGTCTGACCCCTTTAGTGAGTGCGGCTTAGATTTGGCTAGATTTGGCGGCTGCTTCGGGCCAGGGACTGGCGGGCGAAGCCGGCCAGGTTGGCTAGCTGCCAGACGGCGAGAAGGGCCAGGCGGGAGGGGCGGCGGTCGGTGATGGCGGAGCGGGCCGCGGAGGAGAGGATTCCCGAGGTCGCCGCGGGGGCGAGCTCGAAGTCGCCGCCGCGCTCCGCGCGGAGCTTGCGCTGGAGGTAGGTGCCGCGTCCGTAGCCGTAGTGCTGGCGCCAGAAGCCGCCGAGGCCGAGGTCATGAGTGTGGCCGGCGATCGCGCCGGGGACGTAGACCAGCTCGCCGCCCTGCTCGAGCCAGCGGCTGCAGAGGTCGCGGTCCTCGCCGGCTGCGAGGCTGAAGCGCTCGTCGAACCCGCCGAGCCGCTCGAAGGCGATCCGCGGGCCGGCGAGGTTGTTGGAGGCGAGAAACGCGGCGTGTGCCGGCTCGGCGTTGTAGTGGTCGTAGACCGCGTCGGTGATCGCCTGGCTCGCCGCCGAGTAGGGGTTCGATGTCAGCGCGTTGACCGTCTGGCCGCCGGCGAGCCGCTCGCGGTCGCCGACCGTGCGCGCGAGCAGCTCGAGCCACTTCGGGGCGGGCACGCAGTCGTCGTCGGTGAAGGCGAGGAGCTCGCCGGAGGAGCGGGCGATGCCGAGGTTGCGCGCCGCCGCCGGGCCCTTGCCCTGGGTGTCCTCGACGACGACGACCTCGACCAGCTCCTTGGGATAGTCGAGCGCTTCGATCGCCGCGAGGCAGCGCGCGAGCAGCTCGGGGCGCTCGCGCGTCGGGACGATCACCGACGCTGCCGGCAGCGCGCCGCTCACGGCAGGCCCGGGTGGCTGGCGAGCACGAGCTCGGCCTCCTCGCGCGAGATGTGCTCGCTCGAGGCGAGCAGCTCGGCCGCGGCGCGCTTGGCCTCGCGGCGGTCGTAGCCGGCGGCCGGCGGGCGCGATTCGTTGCGGATCGGCACGGCGTCGACGACGCCGACCTTCCAGCCCTCGCGCCGGGCGACCGCCGCCCAGTGCAGGCAGAGGCCCCAGCCCATGCCGGCTTCCGGAAACGGAGTCAGCGCCTTCCACGCTCGCCGCGAGAGCAGCACGATCGGGCCGATCTCGACGAAGTTGGTCCGGTGCGCCATCGCCGGCCGACGGCGGTTGACCTGCCAGGCGCCGTGGCTGGCGCGGCTCAGCGCCGGCTGCGCGAGCTCGAGACCCAGGACCTCGGCGACGCAGACCAAGCGATCGAGGAACTTCTTCGGCAGCGCGACGTCGTCGTCGATCAGCAGGATCCAGTCGGCGGCGAGTGGGCCGGCGGACTCGGCGAGGCGGTTGAGGTTGGCGAACTTGCCGCCTTCCATCGCGGTCGCGGCGGTGATCGCCTCGAGCCCGGAGCCCGCGGCGCTCAGGGCCCCGAGCGAGATCCGCAGGTCGTGGCGGGTGTCGCGCAGGCGGGAGACGGCGGCGGCGATCGGCTCGGCCTCGCCGTAGACGCCGAGCGCGAGGATGTTGCGGCGCGGCATCTCCCCGGCGGCGCGATCGATCTCGCGGCCGACTCCCATCGCGAGTTGGCGCAGGGTGAGGGCGGCGTCGGCCACCCGCCCCGCGAGGCGGTCGCGGCGGCGGCGGTAGCCCGAATCGGGGGGCAGCGCGTCGAGCAGCTCTTCGTCGGTCACGCCTGGAACTTAACCTTGATGGGTGAACCCGCGGCCCCGCACGCCTGGATGACGTCGATGGCGCCTTGCAGCTCTTCGTCCTCGGACTTGCCTTTGCCGCCGGCAAAGGCTGCGCCCTGCGCCCTCGATCTGCTCGACCACGAACGCCACCAGACGCACGCGGCCACGCGTTCGCTCATCTAGCCCGTCATGACCGCCCCGGCCCTGCTGGCGACGATCTGTACCGCCCGCGACGCCGAGCAGGTGCGGACGCCGCTGAGCGCGATCGCCGCGCAGGCGAAGGCGAGCGACGCGGCCGCGGCCCTGCTCGTCACCAGCGGCCTCGAAGCGCAGCAGCGCGAGGCGCACGAGCGGCTCGGCGCCGAGCTCGGAGTCGGAGTCGTCCACGCCGGGCCCGGGCTCTCGGTCGCCCGCAACCGCGCCGTCGCCCAGGCGGGCGAGAACGACGTAGTCGCCTTCATCGACGACGATGCGATCCCGCAGCCCGACTGGCTCGCGCGGCTGGCGGAGCGCTGGGCCGAGGCCGACCACAGCGTCGCCTGCATCGGCGGCGCGATCGTGCCGCGCTGGCTCGCCGAGCCGCCGGCCTGGATCAGCAGCCGGATCTGGGTCTCGTTCTCGCTGCTCGACCTCGGCCCCGGGTTGGTCGAGCTGGCGCCGTCCGAGGGCGAGGACGTCTGGGGTGCGAACGTCAGCTTCCGCGCCGGGCCGCTGCGCCGCGCCGGCGGCTTTGATCCCGCGCGCGGCCCCTGGCCCGGCGTGCCGATGTTCGGCGACGAATCCGACGCCGAGCGGCGGCTCGAGGCCGCCGGCAAGCGAGTCCTCTACGCGGGCGACGTCAGGGTCGAGCACCTGATCGACCCCGAGCGCCTCACCCTGCGCGAGCTCGCGCGGCGCGAGCGCTGGCGCGGCGTCTCCTCGGTCGTCTCCGGCCGGCGCTCGCCTCCCAGCGGGGTGCCGAGGGCGTTCAAGGCCGCCGCCGGCCTCGCGGCCGCGGCGCTGACCCGCAACCAGCCGCTCGTCGGCGAGCGCCGTGGCCGCCTCGCGCGCGAGCTCGGCGTCGCCGCCGCGCCGCTGTGGCGCCGGCGGCTGCGCAAGGCCGGGTGGCCCGGGTGAGGGTGCTCCTGATCAGCCCCGCCGGCACCGGCGGCTGGAAGGCGAACGAGGCTGGGCTAACCGGCTCGCTTGCCGAGCTCGGCGTCGAGCACGAGGTGAGGCGCGTCGGCCTCGGTCGCCTCGAGCGCCTGCGCAACCCGTGGGCGAGCGGCGCCTGGTTCGTCGCCGCCGCGGCGCGCCGCGAGCTGGCGCGGGCGCTCGCCGAGGGCCGCCCCGACGCCGTTATCGCCGTCAACTCGACCGCGGCGATGCTCTTCCCCTTCGCCCGCCTGCGCGAGCTGCACGTGCGGACGGCGATTCGCATCGACTGTCCCGCCGGCGCCCAGTTCCCCGGCGCGGCCCACGCCCTGCACCGCCGGCGCGAGGCCTGGGCCCTGGCCGAAGCCGACCTGGCTCTGACGATGGGGCCGCGCTCGACCGCGAGCGTCGAGCCGCTGGCCCGCCGCTGCGCGGAGGTCCCGCTGAGCGTCGAGCGGCGGACCCCGGCGGCGGTCGCCGCGCCGCCGGCGCTGCTCACCTACGCCGGACAGCCGAAGTTCAAGGGCCTCGATCTCGTGCTCGAGGCCTGGGCGGGGCTCGGGGCGGGGCGGGGCGAGGCGACCCTCACCGTGACCGGAGTCGAGCCCGAGGTCGCGCGCCGCTACCTGCGCCGGCAGGGCATCGAGGACACCGAGGGTGTGCGCTGGGCCGGTCTGCTCCCGCGCGGCGAGTACGACGAGCTGCTCAGAGGAGCGAGCGCGTTCATCTCCGCCTCGCGGATAGAGGGCTACGGCCTGGCCCAACTCGAGGCGCTCGCCGCCGGCGTGCCGCTGGTGACGACGAGCTCGCGCGGCGCCTACGAGGCCGAGCCGCTTGCCCGCCGTCTGGCGCCGGAGCTCTGCGCCGAGCCGCAGGGCCTGGCTTCGGCGATCGCGGCGGCGCTGGCGATGCCGCCTGCGCGGCGCGCCGACTACGCGCGCCGTGCAGGCGAGCTGCTTGCCCCCTACGCACGCGAGCGGGTCGTCCCGGCCCTCGCCGACGCACTCGATGCACTCGCCGCCGGCTCCGCTCGCTAAGATTCCCCGGTTCGCCGAACCGGGCCCTGACCCGTCAGGTTGCCAGGGGCGCCAAGGACGGCGCCGACCAACGCCGAAGGAGCGGTCCGATGAAGATCAAAATGGTTTCGCTGGAGGATGGGATCACTTCTTGCGGTTTTCGCAAGATGGCTGCGTTCGCGCGCCGGCTCGACCCCGAGTCCGAGTCGATGTACATCTCGACCAGTCGCTACCTCAGCGTGGTCAACGGGCTGACCGGGACCCAGGGCGACAGCGGCGAGCTGTCCGACGAGGCCGTGGACGAGGTCGCCCACGAGCTCGCCGGCTCCGACCTGATCGGCTACTCGTCGATGACCGGCTACGCCCCGCTCACCCACAAGATCATCCGCCGCGTGCGCGAGATCAACCCCGACGCGTACCAGATCTGGGGCGGCATCCATCCGATCATCCAGCCGGAGGACGCGATCCTCGCGGACGTCGACGCGATCTGCACCGGCGAGGGCGAGTTCGCATTCGAGGAGTTCATGTCGCTGCGCCAGGAGGACCGCGACTACACCGGCACGCTCAACTTCTGGTTCAAGCCCAAGAACGGCGAGGTGATCCGCAACGGCTTGCGCCCGTTGATGAACCGGCACGAGATGGAGACGCTGCCCTTCCCCCAGTACGGCGAGGGCGAGAAGATCTACGCAGGCCCCGGCAAGGGCTTCACGCCGATGGGCGTCAGCGACTACGTCTCCCACGAGGGTCTCGGCTACACGACGCTGTGGTCGATCGGCTGCCCCTTCCACTGCACCTACTGCGCCAACACGACGTTCATCGCCAACGACCCCAAGTACAAGCGAATCCGCCACACCAGCGCCCGCTACATCGTCGACGAGGTGAAAGCGGCACGCGAGCGTTTTCCCCACGTGAGCCAGGTCAGCTTCCATGACGACAGCTTCATGGCGATCTCCTACGAGGACCTCGAGGAGTTCGCCGAGCTCTGGCACAGCGAGCTCAACCTGCCCTTCGCCGTGTACGGGGTGATCCCCAACTACGTCAAGCGCGACAAGTTCGAGCTCCTCACCTGGGCGGGGATGAACCGCATCCGCATGGGGATCCAGTCGGGCAGCCAGCGCATCCTCGACTTCTACAAGCGCCCGAGCCCGCCGCACAAGATCCTCGCCGCGGGCGAGGTCAACGCGTCGTTCTCCCCCAAGTACCACCTGCCCCCCACCTACGACATCATCACCGACAACCCGATCGAGACTCGGCAGGACGTGGTCGACACCCTCGAGCTGCTCTACAAGATGGACAGGCCGTTCACGCTCAACATCTACAGCCTGCGGGTGATCCCCAACACCGACATGGCGACGTCGATGGAGGAGCTCGGCGTCGACCTCGACGGGATCGACGCCAACTACATGGCGATTCCGCCGCGGGTGGCGAACCTGCTGCTCTATCTGGTCGCCCTCTTCCGCCCTCCGCGCTGGCTATGGGAGCGGCTGCTGAAGCGGGTCCGCGCCAGCGGCGAGCCGCAGAAGCTCTACCCCCGGATCGGGCTGGTGCTCCGCGGCCTCTATCTGAGCAAGCGGGTGCTCAACCATCTGCGGGTGATGGACTTCTCGATTCTCCCCGGCTGGACCGGCTACATTCTCTGGCGGCTGCGCATCGTCCGCGTCTGGCAGCGGCTGTTCACCCGCCGCCACCCGCGCCCGCCCAGCAAGCCGAAGAAGGAGCGCCCGCCCAAGCTGGAGACCCAGGCCGTCCGCCCCTGACTGCCTGGGGCAGGTCGAGGAGCTCCGCCGCCGAGAGAAGCTCAGTCCCGGCATCGGGCCGCCCTCGAGCGCGAACACCCGCTCGCCCCGGGCGATCACCGCGAGCCCGTGGCGCGGCGTAGTCAGCGGCGGCAGCGCACGTCAGCGGTTAGGAGGAGCCGAGCAGGCCTCGACCGTTGCGATCGTCGCCGTGCCCGCGGCCGGCTGCTCGAGAGGAAGCTCACCGCGCTCGTCTTTCCGCCGCCAATTGTCGCATCACGCCCGCGGCAAACCGGGGGGTGACCCGCGCGTAGCGGGGGCCGAGCCGCCGCGGCTCGCGGCTCGCCCGGTACAGCCACTCGAGGCCGCGCTCCTGCATCCACCCCGGCGCCTGCGACACCAGCCCGGGGATGAAGTCGAAGGCGGCGCCGACGCTGATCATCACCGGTGCGTAGAGCCGCGGCCGGATCCGGGCCATCAGCTTCTCCTGGCGCGGGGTCGAGATCCCGATCCAGACGACGTCGGGCTCGTCGGCGTCGATCCGCTCGGCGACCTCGCCGAGCTCGACGTCGGAGAGGTCGCGAAACGGGGGCACCCAGCCGCCGGCGACGGTCAGTCCCGGAAAGCGCCGCTCGAGCTCTGAGCGCAAGGCGGCCTGGACCTGATCGTCCTTGCCTCCGTAGAGCCAGACTCGCCGCCCGCGGTTGGCGAGCCGCGCGCAGCAGAGCTCCATCAGCGTCGGCCCGTAGACGCGGTCGTGGATCTCCTCGCCCAGAGCCCGCAGCGCCCAGACCACCGGCATCCCGTCGGGAACGCACATCTCGGCCGAGGCGAAGGCGATCGAGAAGCTCGGGGTCGCTCTGGGCCTCGACCAGCCCGTGGGCCGAGACGGTGCAGACGAAGCCGCGCTCGTCGCCTTCCACCATCGCGTCGATGCGGTCGAGGGCGGCGTCGTAGTCCACCACGGAGATCTCCGTGCCGAGAACGGAGCGGGTCGGGACATTGCCGGGCACCTGGCGGCGATTCTAGGCCCGCGGGTATCGATACCCTCGTGCGCGTGTCGCCGCAAACCAAGCGGGCCGGGAGCGTTCCGGCTTTCAAGCAGGTGGCGAGCGATCGCGGTCGCGCCGGGCCGCCCGCGATCTCGGTCCGGTCGGTCAGCAAGACCTTCCGCATCCCCCGTCACCGACCGTCAACGCTCAAGGAGCGCGCCCTGCATCCCTTCCGGGTGATCCCCGAAGCGACGCTCGAGGCCGCCCGCGATGTCAGCTTCGAGGTGTCCGCCGGCGAGACCTTCGGCATCGTCGGCCGCAATGGCAGCGGCAAGAGCAGCCTGCTGAAGATGCTCGCCGGCATCTACACGCCAGACTCGGGCGAGATCGAAGTCCGCGGCAGAGTCTCGCCGTTCATCGAGCTCGGCGTCGGGTTCAACACCGAGCTGACCGCGCGCGACAACGTGATCGTCAACGGCACGCTGATGGGGCTGCGGCGCAGCGAGATCGCCCGCCGCTATCCGAGGATCGTCGAGTTCGCCGGGCTCCAGGAGTTCGAGGACCTGAAGCTGAAGAACTACTCGTCGGGGATGCTCGTCCGCCTCGCCTTCTCCACCGCGATCCAGGTCGACGCCGACGTGCTGCTGCTGGACGAGGTGCTGGCGGTCGGCGACGCTGCCTTCCAGGAGAAGTGCTTCGAGGAGTTCCGGCGGATCAAGCACGAGGGGCGCACGCTGGTGCTCGTCACCCACGCGATGGACACCGTGCGCCGCTTCTGTGACCGGGCGATGATCATCGAGAAGGGCGAGGTGCTCGAGCTGGGCGAGCCCGACGCGATCGCGGAGCGCTATCGCGAGATCGCCGGCGAGGACGAGACGGCCGAGGTCGCGAGCTTCGAGCCCGAGCGCTTCGGCGACCGCTCCGCCGAGGTCGTCGACTGCTGGGTCGAGGACTCCGCGGGGACCCGCACCGAGGTCGTCGAGCAGGGCGAGCGAATCGCCCTCTGCGCGAGCTTCGAGTTCCACGAGGAGATGCGGCAGCCGACCTTCGGGATCCAGGTCAAGCCACCATCGGGCCCCGACGTGATCGCGATCAACACGATCTGGGCCGACCTCGAGACCGATGACTACGCGCCCGGAGACCACGGCGAGCTGCGGATCGAGATCGATAACCACCTCGGCGTCGGCACCTTCTCGCTCTGCCCCGGCGTCGCCAATCAGGACGGGACCCACCTCGCCGACCTGCGCTTCAACGCGGCCAGCTTCCGCGTCGACGGCAAGCGCTGGACCGGGGCGATCGCGGACCTTCCCTACGAGATCGCGGTCAGGCGGCAAGCGTCATGACGGGCCGCAGCTCCGGCAACGGCGACCTGCGGCGCTTCGCCGAGCTGACCGTGACGCTCGCGGTCAACACCTTCAAGCTGCGCTACTACGGGAGCGCGCTGGGCTATTTCTGGTCGCTGGCCAAGCCGCTGATGACCTTCGCGGTGATCTACGTCGCGTTCACCGAGATCCTCAAGGTCGAGACCGACGTCGCCCACTACCCGGCGATGCTGATCTGCGGCATCGTCCTGTTCAACTTCTTCGCCGAGGGGACGGGCGGCGCGACCACCAGCCTCGTCGCCAGCGGCTCGCTGCTGCGCAAGATGCCGGTCCCGACGCTGGCGATCCCGATGGCGACGGTGCTCCAGGCGCTGTTCACGCTCTCGCTCAACCTGATTGCGGTCGCGGTCTTTTTCGTGATCGGGGGTGTCCCGGCTACCACGGACTGGCTGCAAGCGCCGCTGATCCTTCTCGCCCTGTTCGTCGTCACCGTCTCGTTCTCAGCGCTGCTCGCCAACCTCTACGTCCCGTTTCGCGACACCGGCCAGATCTGGGAGGTGTTGTCGCAGGTCTTCTTCTGGGGCTCGGCGGTGCTCTACCCGATCCAGACCATCGACGAGCCCCTGCGCGACGTGATCCTGTTCAACCCCCTCGCCCTGATCATGGTCCAGATGCACCACGCGATCATCGATCAGAGCCAGCCGAGCGCTCTCGGCGCCGCCGGCCCCGCCCAGCTGATCGGCGCCGCGCTGATCGTCGTCGTCGCCTTCGTCGCCGGCGTCTTCATGTACCAGCGGGTGCGCCCCCGCCTCGCCGAGCAGATCTAGCGCGCGCCGGGCGCGGCGAGCGCCCCGGCGCACTGATCGCGGGTTGCGATTCGCGTCGACGTCGCGGCCGGGACATTGACGAAGACCAGGCGCCCGTAGGGGTAGTCGAGCCGCTTCTTCTCGAGGCCGTCGTAGAGGACGGCACCTGCCTCACCGCACACGAGGCTGAGGATCGGCGGGGGTGCGAACGGCCGCGCCCGCAGATCGCGATCGTCGAATCGGACCGCGGCGGCGTATTCGAGGTCGATCGCGCCGAAGACGGGGAGGAAACCGCCCGTGATCAGCAGCGGAGCGCCGAATGTGACCACCGAGTCCCCAGGCGCGACGCCGGCGCCGCCGATCGCGTCGAGCACCTGTTCCTGGTCGGCGGCCGCCGATTCCCAGGCGTCGCCGTCGTCGCGGACGCGCATCGCGTACCCGATCGCGTCCAGCGCGACCAGCGCGCAGGCGAGCGGCAGCGCCACCTGCGGCCTCTTCAGGATCGCCGTCACGGCCAGCGCCGCCAGCCAGATCAAGGCGACGATCACAACGACGAGACCCGGGGCGGCACCGGCGGCGAGGCGGTTGGCAATCCCCGAGGTAACCGGCTTGAACCCGTCGATCTCGGGGAGGATCGGGAGAATCCCGACGATCGAGAAGAACGCCGCGACCGCCGCGACGGCGAGCCACCTGCGGACCTCGGGTGCGAGCGGCGGGCCGCGGCGGACCGCCAGCATCAGCCCCCAGGCGACCATGCCGACGACGATCAGGCCGAAGGGAAACTCGAGCACTCGGTCCCCCGGCAGGGCGTCGACGAGGACGCCGGCGAGCGCCTCCAGGGCTTCCCAGAGGCGATCCCACAGATGTGCGATCGAGAAGTCCCCGTGGCGGCTCTCGTTGAGCGCCACGCCCGAGGGCACGGCGACGGCGATCGCCACGAGCAGGTCCGCGGGCCAGCGAAGCGCCGCCGCCCGGCGCCCGGCGGCAACCCAGTAGAGAACGGCGCTGACAACGACCACGCCGACGAACAGCACGGTCGTGCAGGCCGCCGCGTAGAACACCAAGGCAACTGAATGCCAGCCGATCTGGGGGGCCGCGCGCGCCGCGCGCAGGCCGGCGAGGGCGGCGGCGAGACCCGCGAGGTAGAAGCAAGAGGCCAGGGTCAGGTAGGTCGAGCTGAACCAGAGCCTCGTCGTGTCGATCCACGGGGCGGTTGCAAGCAGCAGCGCCGCGGAAGCCGCGGGGGCGAAGTCGAGGCGCAGCAGCCGCAGGACGACGAACAGCAGACCCGCCTGGACCAGGGCCAGGAGCAGCGCCGCGATCAGCCGCGCCTCGGGCCCGCCGCCGCCGATCCACTGTACGAGAGCCTGGGTGGCTCGCTGGCCCGGTCGCCAGCCCGCGACGCGGTCAGCCGAGAACGCGACGTCGAGGAGGCTGGAGAGCGAGCCCGGGTCCGAGACCTCAAACCGCCACAGGTAGGCCCAGTAGTGGTCGTCGGCGAACCGTCCGGGCGCAAACCAGACGTAAGCGCAAAGGACCCCCAGCAGGCAGAGGCCGACCGCTGCGGCCGTCTGGGGGCCGAGGCGGCGCAACTGTCCGCTTTAACTCCGCAACCGCTGGATTACGGCGGCCAGCAGCCGCTTGGTCTGGACCCGGATCGCGAGCTTCCCGCCCCGCAGCGGTCGCCGCAGCCGTCGCAGCGGCGCGGTCAGCCGCCAGCTGAGCGAAGCCTTGACCGCGGCGAGCTCGATCTGCGACCCGCGCAGCGCCGGCAGCTCGGCCAGGCCCTGCTCGGCCTCGACCAGCCGCCGCCGGGCGTCTTCGAGCTGGGCGCTGCGTTCGTGCAGCTCGGCGCTGCGCTCGCCCAGCAGCCGTGCCTGCTCGGCGGAAGCGCTCGCCGCGGCGGCCATTGCCCGCTGGTCGATCTCGGGGCCGAGCACGACCGCCTCGCCGGTCTCGGGCAGGGCGGCGTCCCCCGCGAGCGCCAGGGTGAAGATCTCCGCCCCCGGCTCGATCGCGGCGGTCTTGGCGACTCGCGCCTCGAGCTCGGCTCCATCGGACGCGCCGAGCGCGGTCTCGGAGAGGATCGCGGTGGCAAACCAGCCGTGCTGGCGCAGAAGCCGCACGTTGGCGAAGCGCCGCGCCAGCGACTCCGAGAGCTCGGCCGGGGTGTACTCGTGGAGGTGGTGCGGGTTTCCGGGAGGGAAGACGTCGCGGTTGGGCGAGGAGATCGCGAGCAGCCCGTCGGCGGCGAGTACCCTGGCCAGCTCGTCGATGCCTGCCTCGGGGTTCTCGAGGTGCTCGAGCACCTCGAAGCAGGCGATCAGCCCGAAGCTGCCGTCCTCGAACGGCAGCTCCTCGAGGTCGGCGGCCTGGAGCGCGACGCCGCGGGGCATCCTCCCGCGGGCGGCGTCGAGGACGTGCCCGGCGCGGTCCACGCCGGTCACCGAGCTGGCGCCGGCCTCGGCCAGCAGTGCCGTTCCGTAAGCGGTGCCGCAGCCGGCGTCGAGGACGTTGCGCCCGGCTGCGTGCTGAGCGATCCACGAGTAGCGCGCGAGATGCTCGGCCTCGATCAGGGTTTCGGCGTGCTCTGATCGGTCGAGGCGCTCGGGGTGGCCCTCGCGGTGCCCACCGAGGTCCTCAGCGCCCGCCGCGCCCGCGGGGGGGCCCGTCTTCAGCGTTTCGTCCACGGTCTAACCTTACGCGTCGCCATGGCCTCCCTGCGAGAGTTGGTCTTCGTTTCAGCCCGGGGCCAGAACCTCTACTTCAGCGAGCTCGCCGACGCGCTGCGCCACGAGCTCGAGGCGCTCGGCGTGGGGACCTCGGCGAGCATCGGCGAGCTGCCGCCGCCGAGCGAGGGCAGCGCGGCGGTGATCGTGGGGCCTCACGAGTTCGCAGCACTCGGCCCACCCGCTCGGCGCCTGACCGGCTCACAGCTTCAGCGCACGGTCGCGATCTGCACCGAGCAGCCCGGCACGCCCTGGCACGAGCGCGGGGCGCGGATCGCGGGTCTCGCAGGCATTGCCTTCGACATCAACGAGCGCGGGGTTCGCGCCCTGCGCGAGGGCGGCGTCCGGGCCGAGCGCCTGCAGCTCGGCTACACCGAACGCTGGCTGCCCCCGACCGAGCACGAGCGCGATGTCGACGTCTGCTTCCTCGGCGGAGTCACCCCCCGCCGCGAGCGCTACCTCTCGTCCTATGCGCCGGAGCTCTGGCGCCGCCGCTGCCAGCTGCGACTCGGCGACAACTCGCGTCCGAACGACGCCGAGGGGCCGAGCTTCACCGCCGGGCCGCGCAAGCTCGGGCTGCTCGCGCGCTCGCGCGTGCTGCTCAACGTTCACCGTGACGACCGCGCCTACTTCGAGTGGCAGCGGGTGCTTGAGGCGATCCACTGCGGCGCAGCGGTCGTCAGCGAGCATTCGACCGACTTCCAGCCACTGGTCCCTGGCGAGCACTTCCTGCTCGGCCGCGCCGAGAGCCTGCACCTGCTGAGCGCCGAGCTGGTCGACCGCCCCGATGAGCGTGACGCGATCGCGGTGCGCGCGCTCGAGTTCATCCGCGAGCAGCTGCCGATGCGCACCGCCGCCGAGCGGATCGCGGAGGGGGCCGAGGGGCTGCTGGGCCGCCGTCGGCCCCGCGTTCCCAGGCTGCCGGTGCGGACCGGCCCGGTCGAGCCCGAGCCGGCGCTGCGCTCGCTGCTCGCCCGCCGTGACCGCGACCCGCAGAGCCGAGCGTTGCTCGCGGCGTTCAAGGACGCGCGCATCGAGATGCTCCACCTGCGCCGCCGGATCGACGAGATCGCCGCCCGGGCCGAGCACGAGGGGACTCTGACGGCGATTGAAACCGAGCTCGAGAGCCGTACCTGGGCGGCCGCATCGCCGCGGGTCAGCGTGATCGTTCCCTCGTTCAACCAGTCGGCCCACCTCGCAGAGGCGCTCGACTCGGTCGCCAACCTCCGCGACGTCGGATTCGAGCTGATCGTGATCGATGATGCCTCCACGGACGGCAGCCTCGAGCTCGCCCGCGACTGGATCGCCGCCCACGACGGGCTGCCGGCGCTGCTCGCCCGCCACCCTGTCAACCGCGGTCTGCCGGTCGCCCGCAACGCCGGGGTCGCGCTGGCGCGCGGCGAGGCGATCCTGCCGCTCGACGCCGACAACGCGCTGTTCCCGAGCGCCGCCCAGCGCCTGCTCGCCGCGCTCGATGCAGACCCAGAGGCCGCCTTCGCCTACGGAATCCTCGCGTCGTTCTCAGAGCGCGGTCCCGAGGGGCTCGAGGGCTACTGGGGCTGGGAGCCCGAGCGCCTCGCGAAGGACAACTACATCGACGCGCTGGCGCTGATCCGCCGCGAGGTGCTCTCCGAGCCTCGGCGGCTACACGACCGACCGCCGCCTCCACGGCTGGGAGGACTACGACCTCTGGTGCCGGATCGCCGAGCGCGGCATGCACGGCGCCCACGTCCCCGAGATCGTCGCCCGCTACCGTGTCCGCGAGGGCTCGATGATCTCGCTCACCAACATCTCCGACGACGGTGCTCGCCGAGCGCTCGCCGAGCGCTCGCCGCGGCTCTTCGAGGAAGCCGGCGGCCGAAGCCGCTAGTTTCCCGGCAGTGGCGGTGAACACCGGAACCGAATGGCGCCCGAGCCAGATGAACGTGCCCTGGACCGAGTCGCCGTTCTTCGAGCAGGAGCTCGCCGCCTCGGATCTGAGCGAGGAGCAGCGCGAGATGGCGCGCAGCTTCGCCAGGGACGGCTTCCTCGTCTTCGACCCCGAGATCGGAGAGGCGACAATCGACGCAGCGAACTCCCAGCTCGCCGGCAGCTTCGTCAAGGGCGAGTACTACGACACGAGGGTCCCTGACTCCGAAGCCCCGGCGGTGCTCGAGATCGCGACCTGGCCGAAGGTGCTCGAGCTGCTCGAGATCCTTTACCGGCGCGACCCGATCCCGTTTCAGACGCTCAACTTCCACGTCGGCACCCAGCAACCGATCCACAACGACGCGATCCACTTCCACGCGATCCCGCACCGGTTCATGTGTGGGGTCTGGATCGCGCTCGAGGACATCGACGACGAGAACGGGCCGCTCTTCTACTACCCGGGGAGCCACCGGTTGCCGATCTACGAGATGCCCGACCTCGGGCTTGCCGCGCACACCGACAGCTACCCGCCCTACGTCGCGGCCCTCGATGCGCTGATGGGTGCCCACGGCCTCGAGGCCGAGACGCTCCACATCAGCAAGGGCCAGGGGATGGTCTGGGCCGCGAACCTCCACCACGGCGGCAGCGCCGTGGTCGACGAGTCGCGTACGCGGCAGAGCCAGGTCACCCACTACTACTTCTCCGACTGCGTCTACTACTCGCCCCAGGGGACCGATCTCGTGGCCGGCACGCTGCAGCTTCGTGACGTCCGCGACCTGCGCAGCGGCGAGATGGTCCCCCACGTCTACCGCGGGCGGGTCCTCCACACGCCAACGGAGCCTGGCGCGACCACGCTGCGGATGACACCCGCCAACGCGGCGCAGATGCCACCGCAGCCTCCGGCCCCCGCACAGGCGCCGGATCCGGCCGCCGACGGGTCCGAACCGGGAGCGGCCAAGGCCTTCTGGTACCGCGCGCGCGGCAAAGTCCGCTCGATGCTCCGCGACTGATCAGCCCTATTCTTGCCCCGATGGCGACCCGGCCGAAACAGACGCCCGCAGGCACGAAGGGAAACGGAGCCGAGCCTTCATCCGAGGATCTCGAGCGCTACATCGCGCCGCTCGTCGGCCCCGACGACGAGCGCGTGTTCACCGACTCGGGGATCGAGATCGAGCCGCTCTACGACGAGACCGACGTCGCCCCCGAGTTGCCCGAGCGCCTCGGCGAGCCCGGCCACCCGCCGTTCACCCGCGGCATCCACGAGCGCATGTACCGCGACCGGCTGTGGACGATGCGCCAGTACGCCGGCTTCGCCAGCCCCGAGGACACCAACGAGCGCTACCGCTACCTGACCGAGCACGGCTCGACCGGCCTCTCGATGGCCTTCGACCTGCCGACCCAGCTGGGCCGGGATTCCGACGATCCACTCTGCCGCGGTGAGGTGGGCCGGACCGGAGTCCCGATCGACACGCTCGAGGACATGCGGATCTGCTTCGATCAGATCTCCCTCGCCGACGTCTCGACTTCGATGACGATCAACGCGCCGGCGGCGATCCTGCTGCTGCTCTACGAGCTCGTCGGCTCCGAGCAGGGCGTGCCCTCGACCGAGCTCCGCGGCACCGTCCAGAACGACGTCTTGAAGGAGTACGCGGCGCGCGGCAACTTCATCTACCCCCCGGAGCCGACCATGCGGCTGACGACCGACATCTTCGCCTACTGCGACGAGCACGTCCCCAAGTGGAACACGATCTCGATCTCCGGCTACCACATGCGCGAGAAGGGCTGTTCGGCGGTCCAGGAGGTCGCCTTCACCCTCGCCAACGCGATCGCCTACGTCGAGGGTGGCATCGCAGCCGGGCTCGACGTCAACCGCTTCGGCCAGCGGCTCGCGTTCTTCTTCAACTGCCACAACAACGTCTTCCAGGAGATCGCCAAGTTCCGCGCCGCCCGGCGGATGTGGGCGCGGATCATGGAGGACCGATTCGGCGCCACCGAGGAGAAGGCGAAGATGATCCGCTTCCACACGCAGACCGGCGGCGTCACGCTCCAGGCCCAGCAGCCCGAGGTCAACATCATCCGCGTCGCGCTCCAGGGCTTCGCCGCGGTAGCCGGCGGCACCCAGTCGCTGCACACCAACGGCTTCGACGAGGCGCTGGCGCTGCCGACCGAGCGCTCGGCGCGAATCGCGTTGAGAACCCAACAGGTTCTTGCACACGAGTCGGGTGTCGCCGACACCGTCGATCCCTTCGCCGGCTCCTACTTCGTCGAGAGCCTCACCGACGAGATCGAGGCCCGTTCCTGGGAGCTGATGGACAAGGTCGAGCAGCTCGGCGGCTCGGTCGAGGCGCTCGAGTTCATCCAGCGCGAGATCGAAGAGTCGGCGGCCTCCTACCACGAGCGCTACCGCAGCGGCCAGGACGTCGTGGTCGGAGTCAACAGGTACGTCACCGATCAGGTCGACGACGTCGACATCCTGAAGGTCGATCCCGAGGCCGAGAAGCGCCAGCTCGACCGGCTCGGCAAGTGGAAGGCGGGCCGCGACCAGGCCAAGGTCGACGCGCGCCTCGCCGAGCTGCGCACGGTCGCCGAGGGCGACGCCAACCTGCTGCCGCCGATCAAGGAGGCGCTGCGCGCCGGCGCCTCGATCGGCGAGGTCTGCAATGCGATGCGCGCGGTGTTCGGCGAGTACCGCGGCGGCGCCTTCTTTTGAGGTCTGCGCGCGAGCTCGTGCGGCGCGTCCCGCCCGCCCGCAACGGCGGCCTCGACGCCGAGCTGATGGCCGAGGTCGAGGCCGAGCCGGCCTGGATGTACCCGTGGGAGCTGGCGCCCGGCGTGGTCACGCCGCTGCTCAGCGACGTCCTGCCGCGCATCCACGAGACGCGGCTCGAGATGCTCGAGAAGGAGGTCGGCTGGGCGCTCGGCGAGGCCGGCCCCGGCGCCAGCGTCCTCGACC
Organism: uncultured Solirubrobacterales bacterium; assembly: GCA_963696625.1. Lineage (GTDB taxonomy): Bacteria > Actinomycetota > Thermoleophilia > Solirubrobacterales > 70-9 > JAWVFN01. The sequence continues at coordinate 29,211 of CAVOKZ010000001.1, read as the reverse complement.
TCGCCTGCAACGAGGGCTGGTTCAGCCACCGGATGCTCGAGCTCGGCGCCTCGCGGGTCCTCGGCCTCGACATCCGCGAGGTCAACGTGCGCCGCGCCGAGCTGGTCGCGCGCCGGCTGGGCTACAGCCCCGAGCAGCTCGAATTCCGCCAGGCCGACGTCTTCGAGCTCGATCCGGCCGAGATCGGCCAGTTCGACGTGGTCCTCCTGCTCGGGTTGATCTACCACGTCGAGAACCCGATGGGCGCGATCCGCATCGCCCGCGCCTGCACCCGGCGCCTCTGCGTGATCGAGGCACAGCTCACGACCCAGGACGAGCCGATCGAGTGGGGCATGGGCCCGCACCGCCACCAGCAGCCGGCCAGCTTCGCCGCCTACATCGAGCCCGACGCGAACGTGAACCCGGTCGCCTCGGCCGAGGGGATTCTCAGCCTGATCCCGAACCGGGCCGCGGTGCAGGAGATGGGGCTCGCCGCCGGCTTCGGCAAGGTCGAGCTCTGCGAGCCGCCGGACCTCGCCGACGACGTCTACATAAAAGGTGACCGTGGACAGTTCCTCTGCTGGGTCTAAGAGGCCGGTCGACACCGGCGAGCGCTTGATCCCGGGGGTCCACCCCGACAGCATCAACGACGCTCAGCACCTCGCCCGCTACGAGCTCGCCGCTCGTCTTGCGCCCGGGCGCCGCGTGCTCGACGACGGCTGCGGCGTCGGCTACGGAGCCGCGATGATCAAGCGCGCCGGCGCCCAGTTCGTGGTCGGCATCGACCTCGACGCCGAGACGATCGCCTGGGCGACCGAGACCTACGGCGAGCTCGCCGACTTCTACGTCGCCGACATGCTGGCCCTGCCCTTCGAGCAGCGGTTCTTCGACTTCGTCGCCTGCTTCGAGGCGATCGAGCACGTCAGCGACCCCGAGCTTGCCCTCGACCAGATCAAGCGGGTGCTGACCGAGGACGGCCTGCTGGCGATCTCCTCGCCCAACCGCGGTCGCTACACCGAGGGCAACCGCTTCCACCTCAACGAGATGACGAGCGGCGAGTTCGAGCTGCTTCTCTCCTCGCGCTTCGAGAACGTGCGGATGCTGCGTCAGCACATGCACCTCGCGACGGCGATCGTCGACGACGAGGCGCTCGGCGCCGAGGGCCCGGGTGTCGCCCACGAAGCCGAGTTGCGGCGCCTCGCACCCGGCGCCCCCGGCGAGGAGATCTTCAGCGTGGCGATCGCCGGCGACCGCCCGCTGCCCGAGGTGCCGAACACGGTGATGCTGACCGAGGGCCAGAGCATGCTCGCCTGGACCCATTCGGCGGCGAGCTGGCGCGAGCGGGCGATCGAGGCGGAGGCCGTTGTGCAGCGGACGGCGACCTCGGTGCAGCAAATCTACTTCGAGCGCGACCACGCGGTCGAGGAGCTCGAGCACCTGAAGCTCAAGCGCGGGCTGCGGCGCTAGCCCACAGGCTCGGCCCACTTCATCCGCAGGGCCTTATAGGCGGCTTCGAACTCGGCCGCATCCGGAAGGGCGGCGTCGTTGTGGTGCATGACGTGGATGTCGGCGACCCACACCTTGTGCCCGGCCTCGAGCGCCTGCAGGCAGATGTCGATGTCGTAGCCGTGAAAACCGGGCGCGAGCTGCTCGTCGAAGCGCAGCTCGCGCGCCGCCCAGGCGGGCATGGCGATCAGGCAGCCGTCGACGCCGTCGACTTCGCCCTCACGGCGGCCGTACTCGACCCAGAACGAACCCGGGTCATAGAGCTGCTCGCGTTCGGGGTCCATCAGCCAGTCCCAGCCGAAGCAGCCGACCACCTCCTGCGATTGCCACCAGGGACCGCCGCGATCGGTCGGCTCGCGGCCGCCGACTACGCCGACGACGGCCACCCGCGGACGCGCGACCGCCGCGCGCAGCTTGCTCATGAAGTCGGCATCGACGATCTCGACGTCCTGGTGCAGCAGCACCACCGCCTCGAGGTCATCGCGGGCGCCGAGCTCGGCGAGCATCTCGTTGTAGGCGCTGAAGATGCTGGTCTGGTCTCGTCGCACGGCGATCACGGTGTCCGGCTCGCGAACCGTGTCGATCCCGGCAACCGCCCAGCGGTTGAACTGCTCCTCGTCGCCGACGACGCAGGCGAAGGCGATCATCGCCGCTCAGCCCTGCCGCCGGCGCCCGAGCTCGGCCCAGTAGTCCTCGGCGCGGCGGGCGAAGACGCGGCGCAGCAGCGGCAGCCGCCGGATCCGGGCCAGGAAGCGCATCGGCAGCGCCTGCTGGATCCGCTCGAGGCGCAAGGTCGCCTCCTGCAGGCGCTGCTCGCGCTCGGCGAGCTCGGCGCGTACCGAGGGGCCGTCGGCCTCGTCCCGGTCGCGCTCGAGCTCGGAGATGCGCCAGCGCAGGCGGCCGGCGAGCTCAACCTGGCGCGCGAGCTCGTCTTCGAGCTCGCGAAAGCGCCGCGAGGATCGCGCCGTCGCCGCCTGCATGCTCTTGATCTCGGCCGTGCGGGCGGCGAGCGCGCTGCGCAGCGCCTCGGTCTCGGATTCGAGCCGGCGGCGGCGCAGCAGCTCCGCCTCGGCACCGCCGAGCAGCGGGCCGGCCGCCGCGGCAGCGGTCGGCGGGGCGCCCTCCCCGCTGCGGCGCAGATAGCCGCCGGTGTTGAACGACGCGAGCAGCCGCTCGCGCGAGGGGTCGAGCTCAAACGGGGGCTTGTCCTCCAGCCACCTGGCGAGGGCCTCGGCGGGACCGGGGCCATGGGCCTCCTCGACGGGGTTGCCGTTGACCACCGTGTCCTCGACCACGAGGTAGCAGCCGGGCGTGACCAGGCCGGCGAGGCGACGCAGCTCCTCGAGCACATTTACCGCGGCGTGGTCGGAGTCGAGGTCGACCATCACCCGGCGCCCGTCGGCGGCTGCCCGGATCCGGGCGAGCACGTCGTCGTCGGTCGAGGTGCCCTGGACCAGGGTGATCCGCGGATGGAGGCCGACCCTCTCGTCGACGCAGGAGAGGTCGGGGTCGATCGCGATCACCTCGCCGCGGCCGAGCAGATCGAGGAGGTTGGCGAAGAAGAGCGTGCTGCCGCCCTCGTGCACCCCGGCCTCGACGATCAGGTCCGGCTTGGTCTCGAAGACGATCTCCTGCAGCATCCAGAGGTCGAGCGGCATCTTGCGGGCGCGGACCCCGAACCAGCGGGTGGTCTCGAACGTGCTCTCGCCCAGCTCGTAGAAGCGGCGCACGAACTCGCGCCCGGCCTGCTCGGCGGCGCCTCCTCCGAGGTCGGCGGTCGAGGCCGGCGGGCCGGGCGCGTCTCGAGGTTCGCTGGACACGCCGCCAGACTACGGGGCCTGCAGCGGCGCCGCCTCGTTCGCCGCCGCCAGGATCGAGCCCGTGTCGGCCGCGGGCTCGGCCGCCTTGCGTCGCCTGCGCGCGCGCCGGCCCGTCGCCCACCTCCAGAGCACCCCGCGCATCAGCAGCGACTCGAGCCCGACGGTCTCGGTCCGCCACGGCCGCGGGATCAGCCAGCGGCGCAAAAGCCAGGCGAACCCTCGCGGTCGCTCGAGTCCGGCCGCGCGGGCGATCGCGCGACGCCGGCGGCGGTCGGCCAGTCCGTGGGTGCGGATCGCCAGCACTCGGGCGTGAATCTGCGGTCGCAGCACCTCCTTGGCGTAGAGCGTTCGCCCGGGCGCACGGGGGGTGCGGTGCGAGACGTCGATCGTCAGCGTCACGTTCGTGTAGTGCATGACCCAGTCGTGGAGGATGTCCTCGACGAACTCGATCCGCCCGAGCGAGCGAGCGGTGGTGGCGAGCCATTGGTCGTGGAGCTCGATTCCCGGAGAGGCGGGAAACGGCAGCAGGTAGCTGAGCAGGTGGCGGTGAAAGGCGGACGCGGCCCCGGTAACCGAGTTGGCGAGGATCAGCGATCCCAGTCGCCGGTACTCGTTGGCCCTCCCGGATTCTTCCCAGTAGGAGAGCCCGCGGGTCGTGCGCCCGAGCCCCGGCTCCCAGGTGTCGACGCGGCTGTTGCAGTAGGCGAGCAGGGCGCCGCCGTCGAGCCTGTCGACCAGGCGCGCGAGCTTGTCGGGGTGCCAGTGGTCGTCCTGGTCGGCGAGGGCGACAAGCTCGGCCGCGTAGGGAACATGGGCAAGCGCTCGCTCGGTGTTGCGGTAGTAGCCCAGGCGCCGGGCGCCACGGTAGATCGCGAAGCGATCGTCGCCGCCGACCAGCTCGAGGATCCGCTCGAACCGCCGATCGTCGGAGGCGTCGTCGAAGATCATGCAGTTCCAGCTCTCGAAGCTCTGGCGGCGGATCGAGTCGATCTGGATCTCGAGCAGCTCGGGCTTCGGATTGTAGGTCGGCATGCAGATGTAGAGCCGCGGCCCGCGCATCGGCGGACGCCGGATCCAGGCGTCGGGGTCCATGTCGTAGGGGATGGCGGGGGCGAGCTCGAGATCGCCCAGCGGGGCGCTCTCGCGGCGCCCGTCGTGGAGCTCGGCCTCGATGCTCAAGGCCACCCGCTTCGGCACCCGCACCCGGGCGAGGTCGACCGCCCCCCAGAAGCCGCTCCAGTAGCTCAGCCCACGGGGGTCGAGCTCGCGGCCGACCACCCCGTGGACGTCGGCGCGCGGCATCGAGTGTGCGCCGATGTCGTGCAGCTCGCCGCCGACGCCGATCCGCAGCCTGCGGATGCGCGATTCCGGGTCGAATGCCCAGCCATGGAGGAAGAGGCTGTTGCCGCGGCCGATGCAGAGCCGATCGGGAAGCTCGGCCTCGAGTTGCGCCCGCAGGCCAGTGTGGTGTCTGGCCTCCGCCAGCATCTCGGCGCAGATCGTAGCTGTGAGCGCTGGCCCGGCCCGCTAGATTCAGGCCGGTGGAGACCGCTTCCAGCCCACAGGCGCCGCCGGCGCGGCCTCCGTTGCCGCTGAACCGGATCGGCGGCGTCCTCTCTTCGCCGTGGCTGCCGCTGCTGGTTCTCGCCGCGGCGATGGCGTGCTCGGCGCTCGCGATCATGGTCGTGACGCGCGGTCAGAGCTTTCTCGGCGACGAATGGGGCCTCTTCGCGAGCTACCCCGGATTCAGCCTGCACGACATGCTCCAGCCCCGGGTTGGCCATCTGCAGATCGTCGTGATCTTGCTCTACAAGGGCATGGTCGAGCTGTTCGGGCCCAGCCGGGTGGCGTTTCGCATCTTGCTCGCCGCCGAGGTGCTCGCCGCAGCCGCCCTCCTCTTCGAGCTGGTCAGGCGGCGGGTCGGCGACTGGCTGGCCCTCGGCCCGGTGATCCTGGTGCTCGGCTTCGGCTCGGCGGGCGAGGTCTACTCGACCACGCTCGGGGTCGGGGTCATGATCCCTATCGTCACCGGGCTGGCGATGCTGCTGTGCCTCGAGCGCGGCGACCGGGCGGGCGACGTCGCAGCATCCGTGCTGCTGGTGATCGGGCTCGCCACCTACGGGCCGGCGCTCGCGTTCGCCGCCGGAGCAGTGGTCGCGGTTCTCTTCGCCCGCGGCCGGGAGGGCTGGCGGAAATCGTGGGTCTTCGCGATCCCGATCGGGCTCTACGTGATCTGGCGCGTCTGGGCCTCGCCCGGCGACGGGGCGGAGGTCACCTTCGACAACCTCCTCCATCTTCCGAACTCGATGCTCGACTCGGCCGCGGCGGTGCTGAGCGCGGCCTCGGGGCTGTTCGGCACCAAGGCAGAGTCGGTCGTGCCGCTCGAGTGGGGCCGGGTGCTCGTGCCCCTGGTCGCCGCGGGCGCTTTGGTCGCGGTCAGGTGGCGGCGGGGAACGACGATCAACGGCTGGCTCTGGGTGTACGGGGCCATGCCGCTCGCCTACTGGGCGGCGGTCGGCGCGGTCGCCGAATCGGCGCGGCCACCCGAGGCGGCTCGCTACCAGCTGCTGGCGACGATCTTCCTGGTCCTGCTCTTCGCCCAGCTGTTCGAGGGGGTCCGCCCCTCGCCGAGAGCGATCATCGGGGTGCTTGCCGTCAGCTTCCTCGCCCTGCTCCCCAACCTCGACGCTCTGCGCGACTTCGGCGCCTTCTATCGCGCGAACTCCGAGGAGAACCGGGCCGAGCTGACCGCGCTCGAGATCGCCCGCGACCAGGCTGTCCCCGGTCTCGTAATCGAGGCGGGCGGGATCACGAGCGGGCTGCTCGCCGACATGGTGATCCCGGCATCCGAGTACTACGCCGCCGCGGACGCGCACGGGACGCCGGCGATGACGCTGGAGGAGCTCAAGGACAGCAGCGAGTCCGTGCGCCAGGCCGCCGACCGCGAGCTGATCCTCGCCGAGGGCATTCGGCCGCGGCCGGCCTCGGCCGAGTCGCGCAACGGGGGAACCCTGGAGGCGGGGCCGGTGACGAGCGGTGAGCTCAGCAGCGAAGGCCAGTGCGTGCGGCTTACGCCGGTCGAGGGAACGACCGCGACCACGGCGTTCGTGCTGCCTGTGGGGGGATTCAGCTTCGAGGCGCCGCCCGGCGCTCCACCCGCCCTGGCGCTGCGGCGCTTCGGCGATCAGTTCAGCCCCCTGGGCCCGCCGGCGACGGAAGGGCCCCAGGCGGTTAGGCTTCCCCGCGACCGCGCGGCCGCTCCGTGGCGGTTGGCGGTCGGCGCCACCCGTCCGTTGAAGATCTGCCCGCTGCTCCCGTAGCCAGTTCTCGTCAGCCAGGAAGGCCCATGACCGAGCTCTCGATTCTGATGCCCGCATACAACGAGGAAGCGACGATCGAGCTCGCGATCGAGCGCGTGCTCGAGGCGCCGCTCGGGGTGGAGTCCTTCGAGCTGATCGTCGTCGAGAACGGCTCCACCGACTCGACCCGCAGTGTCCTTGCCGGGCGCCAATGGCCCGAGCAGGTCCGGATCGTCGAGGTCGACCGCAACAAGGGCAAGGGGGACGGCGTGCGCCACGCGCTCGCCGTCGCCTCGGGCACCTACTCGGCGATCCTCGACGCCGACCTCGAGTACGACCCCGCCGACATCGCCAAGCTCATCGAGCCGCTGCGCGAGGGGACGGCCGACGCGGTGTTCGGGACCCGCCTCTTTCACGCCCACTCGACCTTCGGGTTCTGGTACGTGCTGGGCGGCCGCGCCGTCAACGTCGCCGCCAACGCGCTGTACAACACCTGGCTCTCCGACCTCTCGAGCTGTCACAAGGCGATGGCAACCGAGCGCATGCGCTCGTTGCGGCTGCGCGAGGACGGCTACACGATCGAGGCCGAGATCGGCGCCCGCCTGCTGCGGTCGGGGGCCGTGATCTACGAGGTGCCGGTCAACTACTCCGCGCGAAGCCGGGAAGCGGGCAAGAAGATCACCGTGCTGGACGGATTGCGGATGTTCTGGACCCTGCTTCGCTGCCGGTTCCGATGAGCGCCCCGGCGCCGACCCGCGGCCTCCGCGTGGCGCTAGCCCCCGACGTCTGTCCCGCCTGTCTGGAGGGGGGCGCGCGTCGCAGGTTCGAGCGAAACGGCGCGCATTTTCGCCGCTGCCGCCACTGCCGCAGCCTCTTCCTCGAGGTGCGGCCCGATCCCGATCCCACCCTCTACGCCGACGAGACCTACTTCGGCAACCGCAGCGACGGGGTCACCGGCGTCCCCGGCTACCGCGACTACCTCTCCGATCGCCGCGAGATCGAAGAGAAGTTCGACCTGCTGCTCGCCCAGGTCGAGCGCCGCCACCCACCCGGAGAACTGCTCGACGTCGGTGCGGGGCCCGGCTTTCTCGTCGGAGTCGCGCGCGAGCGGGGCTGGAATGCCTCGGGGCTCGACGTCAATCCCTGGGCGGCAGACTATGCCCGGCGCGAGCTTGGGGTCGAGGTCAAGCGGGGCACGCTCGAGGAAGCCGGCATCGGCGAGGACGCCTTCGACGTGGTGACGATGCTGGACCTGATCGAGCACCTCGACGATCCCGACCGGCTGATCGCGGAAGCGGCGCGTGTGACGAGGCACGGCGGTCTGCTCGTGGTGCTGACGCCGGACGCCGGCTCGCTGACGACACGACTGGTGGGGGCCCGCTGGCCCGAGGTCCAACGGGTTCCCGAGCACATGGTCCTCTTCTCGGTCGACGGACTCTCCGAGGTCCTCCGCCGCCACGGCTTCGCTCCGGTCGGCTGGCACTGGGTCGGCAAGCGGTCCTCGCTGGAGACCCTGGTCGGCGATCTCAGCCCGGTGGCGCCGACCGCGAGCCGCATCGCCCACGACCTGCTGGCGCGCACCAAGACCGGGCACCGGCGCTTCGAGCTCGACCCGCGCGCCAAGTTCTGCCTCTACGCGCGCCGGGTCGGCGACGAGGGCCCGCTCACGCCATCGACCGCCGGCCCGGTGCGGGCGCCCCGTATCGCCAAGCGGCCGGCGCCGGTCGATACGGCGATTCTCGAGGAGCTGCAGGCGCTGGCCCATTCGCGGCGGCTCTGCGATTGGATGTTCGATCAGTACTCGGGCTCGGTCGACGCCGCGGTAGCCGAGGTCGGCGCCGGGATAGGCACCTTCAGCGAGCGCATCCTCGGGAAAGGCGCCGGGCGACTGCTCGCCCTGGAGCCGGACGAGTCCTGCTCCGCGGTGCTCCGTCGCCGCTTCGGCGCCGACCCCCGGGTCCAGGTAGTCGCCGAGGGCCTGCCGCAGGCACCCTCGCTGAGCGACGGCGCCTTCGACCTCGTCGTCTGCCAAAACGTGCTCGAGCACATCGAGGACGACGCCGCCGCGGTCGCAGCGATGGGTGCCGCGCTCAAGCCCGGCGGCGAGCTGGCCTTGCTCGTCCCCGCCCATCCACGCCTATTCGGAGCGCTCGACGAGGCTTACGGCCACTACCGGCGTTACACGCCCGAGCGCCTGCTCGAGCTGATCGAGCTCACGGGGCTCGAGCTGATCGAGGCCAAGCCCTTCAACACCCTCGGGATCCTCGGCTGGTGGCTCAAGAACCACCGCCCCGACGCGCGCATCGGGCGAGTCTCGCTGGCGCTCTACGAGCATGCCGTGCGCGTCTGGCGCCCGCTCGAGCGGCTGTTGAGGCCCCGCTGGGGTCTGAGCCTGGTGGCGCGCGCTCGGCGCCCCGGCTCGCAGTAGCCGGGGCGCAACCCGGGCTGCATCGGGATCGAGGCCGTCCGCGAGGGAAGGAAGCGGATCGGCGCGGGCGAACGTCTCCTCGATGGCAACAGCCGAGCGCACACTGGTCAAGTCGCAGCCTGAGCTCTGGCAGCTCGTCGACCAGCACGAGCGCATTCAGGGCTGGAGCTCGGGGTTGCTCGGCCACGCGGCCGAGGTCGCCGTGACCGAGCGCGATCCCGAGGCCAGGCTCGCATGGGCGGCGTCCGCCGCGGAGGTGGTCGCGAGCATCGAGATCGCGCTCGAGCAGGACGGCTGGGGGACGACCGTGGCGATCGCCGCCGATCGCGAGGGCGCCACGGCGACCGAGCTCGAGGGCTGGCTCGACGCCGTCCTCGACGAGCTCGCCGAGCCCGAGAAGCGCCCCTTCCAGGGCCTGGTCTAGCCCGGCGGCGTGGATTTGTCGGCTCCAAGCCGATAAGAGCGCCCCACACCTAGACTCATGGCGATGGCCGGTAACGGAACCCGCCGCCCGCCGCGGCCCCGTATCGAGATGGTCTCCGCCAGCGCGACCCTGGAGGAGGCCGCCGCGATCGCCGCTGCGCTTGAGCGCTTCCTCGACGACACCGCGCCGGCACCCGCCGCGTCCGAAGCCGCCGGCCGCTGGGGGCGTGCCGCGCTGCTCGAAGGCGTCGAGCGCTCCCCGCGCGCCGATATCTGGGGCTCCCGGCCCTAGAATCGCCAGCCCCATGCGCGAGAAGTACCCCGAGACCCACGAAGAGAAGCTCGCCCAGCTGATGGAGCTGCGCGAGCAGGCGGTCCACAGCGCCTCAGAGGAGGCCGTCGACAAGCAGCACGCGAAGGGCAAGATGACCGCCCGCGAGCGGATCGAGAAGCTGCTCGATCCGGGCAGCTTTGAGGAGCTCGACACCTTCGTCCGCCACCGCACCCACGACTTCGACATGGACAAGAACCGGCCCTACGGCGACGCGGTTGTAACCGGGTACGGCACGATCGACGGCCGCACGGTCTTCGTCTTCAGCCAGGACTTCACCGTGTTCGGCGGCTCGCTGGGCGAGGTGATGGCGGAGAAGATGGGCAAGATCATGGACCTCGCCGCCAAGGTCGGGGCGCCGGTGATCGGCCTCAACGACTCGGGCGGCGCCCGGATCCAGGAGGGGGTCGTCTCGCTGGGCGCCTACGGCGACGTGTTCGTCCGCAACGTCCAGTGCTCCGGGGTGATCCCCCAGATCAGCGTGATCATGGGCCCCTGCGCCGGCGGCGCCGTCTACTCCCCGGCGATGACCGACTTCATCTTCATGGTCAAGGAGACCTCGCACATGTTCATCACGGGGCCCGACGTGATCAAGACCGTGACCGGCGAGGAGGTCGAGTTCGAGGAGCTCGGCGGGGCGATGAGCCACAACACCAAGTCGGGCGTGGCCCACTTCGCCTCCGAGGACGAGGACGCGTGTCTCGAGGACGTGCGTCACCTGGTCGGCTTCTTGCCCTCGAACAACCTCGAGCTGCCGCCCCGTGTCGAGCCCTACGACGACCCCGAGCGCACCGAAGAGGCGCTCGACACGCTCGTTCCCGACGACCCGTCGAAGCCCTATGACATGCGCGACGTGCTCTCGCTTATCGTCGACGACGGCGAGTTCTTCGAGGTCCACGAGCACTTCGCCCAGAACATCATCTGCGGCTTCTCGCGCCTCGACGGGATGCCGGTCGGCATCGTCGGCAACCAGCCCAAGCACCTCGCCGGCGTTCTCGACATCGAGGCCTCCGAGAAGGCCGCTCGCTTCGTGCGCACCTGCGACGCCTTCAACGTGCCGCTGGTCAGCCTCACCGACGTCCCCGGCTTCCTGCCCGGCACCTCCCAGGAGTGGAACGGGATCATCCGCCACGGCGCCAAGCTGCTCTACGCGTTCGTCGAGGCGACGGTGCCGAAGGTGAACGTCGTCACCCGCAAGGCCTACGGCGGCGCCTATGACGTGATGAACTCCAAGCACCACCTCGCCGACTTCAACTTCGCCTGGCCGACCGCCGAGATCGCGGTCATGGGCCCCGAGGGCGCGGTCAACATCATCTACCGCCGCGACATCGCCCAGTCGCCGACCCCCGAGGAGCGGCGGGCGAAGCTGATCGAGGACTACAAGGCCCACTTCGCCAACCCCTACTCGGCGGCCGAGCGCGGCTACATCGACGACGTGATCGTCCCCCACCTGACTCGCCCGAGGCTGATCAAGGCGCTGCACACGCTCGAGACCAAGCGAGTCGAACAGCCCAAGCGCAAGCACGGGAACATCCCACTCTGAGCGGAGCGCCCGACCCCTCCACGCCTGGCTGGGGGCCGTGGGCCTCTTACCGCCTTGACCGGCTGGTCGAGCGCCTCAACGACGGCTCCGGCGCCCGCCTCGCGTTTGCGATCGCGATGGTTGCCGCCGCGGTCTTCATCTGGGTCGAGACCCGCGATCACACCCTGTTCCTCGACGAGTGGGGATTCCTCGTTCGGCGCGACGGATTCACCGTCGACGGCCTGCTCGAGCCCGAGTACGGGCATCTGCTGCTGTTCCCGCTGATCCTCTACCGCGGCGCCTGGGACCTGTTCGGGATCGGCACCGACGTGCCGCTGAGGCTGGCGCTGATCTTCTTCGACCTGCTGGCCTCGATCCTGCTCTTCGTCTGGCTCGAGCGGCGGGTCGGGTCGTGGATCGCCGCCGGCGCCGCGTCGCTGGTCTGCGTGCTCGGGTCGGGATGGGAGGTTGTTGCCACCACTGACGGGGTTGCCGCGCTGATCTCGATCTCCGCCGGCCTCGGGATGATGCTGATGCTCGACCGCGGCGATCGCCGCGGTGACGTCTGGGCGGGTGTGCTCCTCGCGGTCAGCCTCGCGTCGTTCGGCACCGGGGTTCCGTTCATCGTCGCCGCAGTGATCCTCGTCAACTGCGACAGCCCCTGGCGGCGGCGCCGCAACTGGGCCTGGGCGATTCCGGTCGTCGCCTACCTGGCCTGGCGGGCCTGGGCGAGCGCCGAGTTCGAGGACTCGAGCTTCTTCAACTGGCAGAACCTGCCGAACGTGCCGTCGCTGCTGGTCGACTCCCTCGGCGGCTCGCTGGCGGCGATCACCGGGCTGTTTCGGACCCCGGGGCAGATCGGCGGCAACGTGTTCCGGCTCGACATCGGCGAGCCGATGGCCATCGGCCTGCTCGCCTTCTGCGCCTACTGGTTCGTCAAGGGCTTCCGTGTCGAGCGCCGCGCCTGGGCCGTGATCGCGACCTACTTCGCCTTCTGGGTTGCGGTGGCGATGGTGCTCGGCCCCGCCCGCCCCGATCTCGCCACGGCGCCGCGCTACTTCTACCCCGGCGTCGTCCTGCTGCTGATGGCCGGGGCAGCGGTCGTCGCCCGCCCGCCGCGCCTTTCTTCCCGCGCCTGGGTCGTGCTCGGGATCGTGCTCGTCTCGGCGCTGGTCGCGAACCTCTTCCAGTACCACTACTCGGCCCGCTATGTGGGCCAGCTCTCGGCGCTGGTCCGGGCCGACCTCACCGCGCTCGATCTGGGTCGCGGCCGCATCCCCGACTCGTTCGAGCCCGACGGCCCGGCGATTCGCGACGCCTACGGCCAGGCGGGGATAACGATCCTCACCGCGGGGTCCTACTACGCGCACGAGGACGAGTTCGGCACGCCGTCGTACAGCGTCGCCGAGCTCACCGGCGAGGGCGAGACGGTGCGCAAGCGCGCCGACGTCGTCCTCGCGTCCGGCCTCGCGCTCGCGCTCGAGTCCGTGCCGGCGCTGCCACCGGCGGCGGCCAAGCCGCCGCCGGTGCTGGTCAACACCGGGGTCGAGAGCATCGCGAGCGGGGGCTGCCTCGGGTTGCGGCCGGGGCGGCCGGGCTCGCATCTCGCAATCGGCGTTCCCGCGTCCGGGCTCGGCTTCGAGGCGCCGGCCGGGGCGGCGCCGGGCACGCCGGCGGCGTCGGTCAACCTCGGCCGCTTCGCCGAGGGCATCTACGCAGCCGCCGGCAGCGTCAGCGCCGGATCGGCGGCGACGCTTTCGATTCCCCCCGACGACGCGAACGTGCCCTGGAAGGCGCTGGTCGCGCCGAGCGCCCCACTGCGGGTCTGCGCTCTGGCGTAACTCTCAGCCCGGCTTGCGGGCGACGACCATCTGCGGCCGCGCGGGTGTCAGCGCCGACGGCCACTTGCGGCCGAACTGGGTCAGCCAGCGCCCGACCGGGATCGGATACGAACGCTCGATCTCAAAGCGCTCGGCGACAAGCTGCTCGAGCAGGCGACGATGCAGCTGCATCGTCGCCGGGTGCCCGCCCAGCAGCGGTGTCCGCGCCGCGAGCAGCAGCGGCCTGAACATGACCCGCTCGACACCGTAGAACCAGCGGGGCACGACCGACTCGGGGACGACCAGCATCCCGCCGGGCCGCAGCACCCGCGCGGCCTCGCTCAGGGCGCGGCGCACGTTGTCGAGCAGCGCCCCGGGCGCGGGGCCGACGATGTGGTGGAAGACGAACGCCTCGAGGACGGCGTCGTAGGCGCCGTCCGGCTCGTCCAGGGTGAGAGCGTCGCCGCTGCGCGCCGTGACGTTCTCGGGAAAGCGCTCGGCGGGAACCTCCTCGAGGAACAGGTCGACGGCGACGATCTCTCCCACCCGCGCGGTGTCGTACTCGAAGACGCCGCCGTTGCCGACGTCGAGCAGGCGGGCGACGCCGTCCAGCTCCCCGGTCAGGGCCTCGCGGATCAGCTGGTAGCTGTCGAGCCTCGCGACGTGCTCGGCGTAGCCCTCGCGCGCGAAGAACTCGGCGTTGCGGGCGGCGGTTCGGTTTTCCTGCTCAGCCGCCATCGCCGGGCGCGGGGGTGCAGGTCATTCCGATCGCGAGGTTGAGGTTGACCGAGGGAACGAGCAGGGGGAAGAAGGCGCGGCGGCCGACTCGGAACCTGCGCCGCAGCTCATGCTCTATCTCCCAGGGCACGTTGCAATGCTCGGTGGCCACGAACCAGTCATAGCTGGTGCCGTAGCGCTTCTCGAACAGCGGCCGGGCGCTGACCGCGCGGGCCAGCAGGTGCATCTTGCCCTGCTCGCAGGGAATCACGACCACGAGCCGGCCGTCGGGCTTCAGCACCCGGCGGATCTCCTCGAGCACCGGCGGCAGGTTCGGCATGTGCTCGAGCACGTGGATCGCGTTGACCCGGTCGAAGTGGGCGTCGGGGAACGGCAGGCCCTCCTGGGCGTCGGCGGTGACCGCCGTCGCCTGCGGGAAGCGCTCGAGCAGCTGGGCTGCGAGGTCCTCGCGGACGTCGACGGTCACGTACTCCTGGTCGTCGAGGTCCTCCCACTCGAGCTGGGTGCCGATCCCGGCGCCGATGTCGAGGGTGCGCTCGCCCGAGCGGTGGCGGCGCGCCGGGTAGCTGTGGTCGAACCACTCGAGCAGCTTGTACTTGCGAGGCAGGGTCTCGAGCCACACCTGGTAGAAGTCCTCGCGGATTCGCTGCTGCTCGTCGCTCAGCACCGGCAACCGCTTGGGCCAGATCGGCTCTCGCTTCGTCATCGGGCCGGCGGCACGAGGCTCTGCTCGGTGTCTTCGGCGTGCGCCGGGGCGTCGAGGTTGAGCCGCTCCTCGACCACATAGCGCGGGCGCCGCTTGACCTCGTCATAGACCCGCCCGAGGTACTCCCCGATCACTCCCAGGGTCAGCAGCTGCACCCCTCCGAGGAAGAGCAGCAGCGTGATCACCGTCGTCAGACCCGGAACCGGGACGTCGGTGAAGAGCCGGAAGTAGAGGAAGAAGAACTCCGACAGGCCGGCGATCGCCGCGATCGCGAAGCCGAGCCAGACGGCAAACCGCAGCGGCGCCGTCGAGAAGGCGAAGATGCCGTCGAGCGCGCCGCTGATTCGCCTCCGGGCGCTGATTCGCGAGCGCCCGCCGGCGCGTTCGGGCCGCTGGACCGGGATGCCGACCTGGCGGAAGCCGACCCAGGCGCGGACGCCGGGAAAGAAGAGGCTGCGCTCGGGCATCTCGAGCACCGCGGCGACGGCTCGGCGGCTCATCATGCAGAACGGGCCCGCGTTGGGCGGTTGCTCGACGTCGGAAACCCGCCCCGCGAGCCGGTAGTAGAGGCCGAACGCCGCTCGCAGCAGCCACCCCTCGGGGCGTTTCTCCTTGACCGCGTAGACGACGTCGGCGCCTTGCTCGGCGGCGGCGAGCATCTCTGCGATCACCTCGGGCTCGTCCTGGAGGTCGGAGTCCATGAGCACGGTCCAGGTTCCGGAGCTGTGCTCGAGCGCCGCCATGTAGGCCGGCGTATGGCCGAAGTTGCGGCTGAGGAACACGGCGCGAACGCGCGGGTCGCGGGCGGCCAGCTCGCGCAGGTGCTCGCGGGTTCCGTCGGTCGAGCCGTCGTCGGCGACCACCAGCTCCCAGTCGAGCCCGAGCGGTGTCATCACGGCCTCAAGCCGGCGGTGCAGCTCTCCTATCGCGCCGATCTCATCGCGGGCCGGAGCCGCGATCGAGATGAACGCCCGTGCCTCCGTGGTCTCCACAGCCGACAATGTAGAGATGGAGGACGAGGTCTACGACCGCCTCTACTCGGCCGAGGACCACCACTGGTGGTTTCGCGGCCGCCGCGCCGTGATCTCGGCGCTGATCGAGCGTGCCCGCCCGGCTCCGGAGCCGCGGATTCTCGACGCCGGCTGCGGCACCGGGCGCAACCTCGCCGACCTCGCCGGGCTCGGCCCCGCGCTGGGGGTCGACTCCTCCCAGCGCGCCGTCGACTACTGCAACGCACGCGGCCTGGCCCAGGTTCGCGTCTCGCCGCTCGAGCGGCTCCCGTTCGAAGCCGGATCGTTTGATCTGATCCTGCTCGCCGACGTGATCGAGCACGTCGACGACGACGAGGCCGTGCTCGCCGAGCTGGGCCGCGTCGCGGCTCCCGGGGCGGTGCTGATCGTCACCACGCCCGCGTACCGCTGGCTCTGGAGCCGCCACGACGATCGCCACCACCACCGGCGCCGCTACACCTTGCGCGCCCTGCGGGGCCTGGTCGCCGGGTCGGGCTGGGAGCCGGAGGCGCTGAGCTACTTCAACTCGTTGCTGCTGCCGCCGATCGCCGCCGTGCGCCTCGGGCAGCGGCTGTTTCCCGGCGAGGGCGCCGACGAGGAGCTCGGCACCGGCCGGCTCAACGGGCTGCTCGCGCTTCCGATGCGCGCCGAGGCCGCGCTGATCCGCCGCGGCGTGCGGCTGCCGGCGGGGGTCTCGATCGCGGCCCTGTGCCGGGCGCCTGCGGAGAGCTAGGCTCAGTTCACACCAAACCGAAAGGAGCAGCGACCTTGGCGGTAGTCAAGATCATCGAACTCGTTGGCAGCTCGAAGAAGTCCTCGGATGACGCCTGCCAGCAGGCGCTCAAGCAGGCGCAGAGCTCGTTGCGCAACGTCCGCGCCGTGGACGTCGTCTCGACCGGGCTGCGCGGCGACAACCTCGACGAGTGGCGTGCCCACGTGCGGGTCGCCTTCCTCGTCGAGGGCACCGACATCGACTAGCGATGACTGAAGAGAACGCGGCAGACCAACCGGCGCCGAGCCGGGTCAAAGAGTTGCTCGACTCCGGCGAGATCGAGCTGCTCGACGTGCGCACCGACCACGAGTGGGACTCCGGCCACATCCCCGGCGCCCGCCACATCGAGCTCAACGACCTGACCGCGGAGGCCGAGCGCCTCGGCAAAGACCAGAAGATCGTCGTCTACTGCCGCACCGGCAACCGCTCGGGGATGGCCTCGGAGGCGCTGCGCTCCGGTGGGTTCGACGCAGTCGCGATGGAGGGCGGGATCACCGCCTGGAAGCAGGCCGACCTGCCGATCGACCCCGAGGATGGCTACGTCGCCGAGTCGGGCGAGGCGGCCGCGATCCTCGAGTCCGAAGGCCGCTTTCCGGTGGACAAGGTCGACCCGCCTGAAGAAACCTCCAACTAGCACCAACCGCCGCCTCCTCCGCTTCGCGTCCGGGGGCGGCGGTCCCGGCTCGTCATGAATGGCCCTCAGCGGTCCTTGTCGAGTATCCCTATCGGTAATTACCCTTAACCCGGTCGGGATTTGTGTATTATCTCTGGCCCTGTGGAACCGGTAAGCGCACCGACCAAGAACGAGCACGGGCTCGAAGAGCACGTAGGCAAGGAGCAGCCCGGCAAGGGCCGCGTCGGCTCGCTCGAGAACCCCGAGGTCTACGACAACGTGCCCGGGCACGTGATCCCGATCATCGAGCAGGAGTTCGACGACTTCGACACGCGCGCCGGCAAGTTCTTGAACGGCGAGACCCCCGAGGCCGAGTACATCGGCACGCGGCTGAAGCAGGGCGTCTACGGCCAGCGCCAGCCCGACGTGCAGATGTGCCGGATCAAGCTTCCCTTCGGCGGCGTCAACCCCGAGCAGATGGACAAGCTCGCCGAGGTCATCGAGCGCTGGGCTCCGCTCAACAAGGGCCACATCACGACCCGGCAGAACATCCAGATCCACCACATCCCCCTCAGGGAGATGGCCGAGCTGATCCGCGAGATCAGCGCCGTCGGGCTCTCCTCGCGCGAGGGCTGCGGCAACACCGTCCGCAACGTGACCGGCGACCCCTGGGCCGGGATCGCCGAAGACGAGATCTTCGACCCGACTCCCTACGCCGCCGCCTACGCCCGCTACTTCGTCCGCCACCCGACCACGCAGCTGATGCCGCGCAAGATCAAGACGGCGTTCAGCGTCTCCGACGCCGACCGCGCGATCACCGGCATCCACGACGTCGGCTTCATCCCCCGAGTACGTAACGGAGTGAAAGGCTTTGAAATAAGGGTGGGCGGTGGTACCTCGATCATGCCTAGGGTCGCGCCGACCCTGAACGAGTTCGTCACCGCCGACGACGGCGAGTACCTGAAGTGGACCGAGGCGGCGCTGCGGATCTTCGACCGCCAGGACTGGCTGCGCGTCAACCGCGCCCGCGCCCGGATCAAGGTCCTCGTAGACAAGGTCGGCATCGAGGAGTTCCGCAAGATGGTCGACGCCGAGCTCGAGGGCGACTGGGTCGAAGAGCGCTCCTACGACGTCGAGCGCCTGCGCTTCGACGACGACGAGGAGGCCGGCGCCCCTAGCCCGATCGAGACCGACCCCAGCAACCGACCTCCCAATTTGGGCGACGCCCCCGAATTCGAGGCCTTCCGCGAGGGCAACGTCACCGCCCAGCGCCAGGAGGGCTTCTCCGCCGTCCAGGTCAAGGTCACCCGCGGCGACCTCACGCCCGAGCAGTTCCGGGGCCTCGCCCGGGTCATGCGCGACTTCACCGGCGGCTATGCCCGCACCACGGTGCACCAGAACTTCGTCCTGCGCTGGGTCCGCAACGAGTCGGTCTACTCGGTCTGGAAGGCGCTCGACGAGCTCGGCCTCTCGGGCGTCGGCGCCGACGAGATCACCGACGTCGTCAGCTGCCCGGGCACCGACAGCTGCAAGCTCGGGATCACCGCCTCGATGGGCCTCAACGAGGCGATCCAGCAGCGGCTGTTCGAGATGAATCTCACCGATCCGCTGACCAAGCAGATGCACATCAAGATGAGCGGCTGCCCGAACGGCTGCAGCCAGCACCACATCGCAAACATCGGCTTCTACGGCGCCTCGCTCAAGGTGGGCGACAAGACGGTCCCGGCCTACATCGCCCACATCGGCGGCAACTACGAGGGCGGCGAGGTCGTCTACGGCCACCGCCTCAAGGCGCGGCTGCCCGCCAAGCGCGTCCCCGACGCGGTCGAGCGCTGGGTCCGGATGTACGAGGACGAGCGCTCAGACGGCGAGACCTTCAACGAGTTCGCCGAGCGAATCGGCTCCGACAGCTTCGAGGAGAAGGTCTCCGACCTGACCCTGCCGGTCGACTTCTCGCTGCAGACGATGGGCATGTTCATCGACTGGAATCGCTCCGACCCCTACAAGGTCGAGCGCGGGGAGGGGGAATGCGCCGTATGAACCCGCTCGCCGCAGGCCCCGAGACCCACGTCGCCCCGACCGATGTCGACTTCGATCCCGAAGGCGTAGCCACCGATCTCGAAGACGCCACCGCCGAGGAGGCGCTTCGCTGGGCGCTCGACACCTTCCACCCGAAGCTCTACATCGCCTGCTCGTTTCAGAAGACCAACTCGGTGCTGATCGACATGGCGTTCAAGATCAACCCGGGCACGCGCTTCTTCTACCTCGACACCGACGTGCTCTTCGACGAGACCTACGCGACCCGCGACCGCTTCGCCGAGGAGTACGGCATCGGCTTCGAGCGCTACCACAACATCTCGATCGAAGAACAGGCGACGCAGTTCGGCGACGAGCTCTGGAACCGCGACCCCGACGCCTGCTGCGGGATCCGCAAGGTCGAGCCGATGAAGACCGCGCTCGCCTCGGTCGACTGCTGGGTCTCGGGCATCCGCCGGCAGGAGTCGCAGACGCGCGCGAGCGCGCCCAAGTTCACCTGGGACAAGCGCTTCGGCCTCTGGAAGCTGAATCCGATCGCGGACTGGTCGGAGAAGGACGTGTGGAAGCACATCCACGAGAACGACGTCCCCTACAACCCCCTGCACGACCAGAACTACCCGTCGATCGGCTGCACCCACTGCACCGCTCCCGTCACCCCCGGCGGTGACGAGCGCGCCGGCCGCTGGGCCGGCACCACGAAGACCGAGTGCGGGCTGCACTGATTGGACGCTCGCCGCTAGTCGTTAGTCGCTGACCCCAGCGACCAGCGTCCAGCGACTAGCGCCCTAATTTCTTGACCGCTCTACACAACTTGATCAACTTCCCTACTCTCTCCAACCCATGACGACCTCCACCCAACTCTCTCTCCAGCTTTCCGAGCGCTCCACCGCCGACTTCGAGATGATCGGCAACGGCGGCTTCGCCCCCCTCACCGGCTTCCTCGGCTCCGAGGACTGGAAGTCGGTCTGCGAGAACATGACCCTCGCGACCGGCGACGCGGCCGGCGAGTACTGGCCGATCCCGATCGTGCTGCCGACCGACCTCGAGTGCGAGGTCGGCGACGTGGTCGAGCTCAGCTCCGACGAGGGCAAGAAGCTCGGCACGATCACCGTCTCCGAGATCTTCGAGCGCGACCTCGATCGGGAGGCCGAGCAGGTCTACCTGACCAAGGACTCAGAGCATCCAGGCGTCGCCGCCATCCACGAGGAGGGCGCGCGCTGCATCGCTGGGCCGATCGAGGTCGAGGCGCTGCCCGACCACGAGGAGGCGTTCACAAAGCGCCAGCTCAGCCCCGCCGAGTCGAAGAAGGCCTTCTCCGAGCGCGGCTGGAAGCGGATCGTCGCCTTCCAGACCCGCAACCCGATCCACCGCGCCCACGAGCACGTGACCAAGACCGCGCTCGAGATCTGCGACGGCCTGATGATCCACCCGCTGATCGGCAAGACCAAGGAGGGCGACATCCCGGCCGAGACGCGGATGCGCTGCTACGAGGTGCTGATGGACGACTACTACCCCAACGACCGCGTGATCCTCAACGTCTTCCCCTCGAAGATGCACTACGCGGGCCCGCGCGAGGCGGTCCTGCACGCGATCGCTCGCCGCAACTACGGCGCCACCCACTTCATCGTCGGCCGCGACCACGCGGGCGTCGGCGACTACTACGGCACCTACGACGCCCAGAAGATCTTTGAGGACCTCGACATCGACAAGCTCGGGATCCAGCCCCTGTTCTTCGAGCACACCTTCTGGTGCAACAAGTGCGAGGGCATGGCCTCGGGCAAGACCTGCCCCCACGGCTCCGACGACCACGTCTTTCTCAGCGGCACCAAGGTCCGCGAGATGCTCGGCAACGGCGAGAAGCCGCCGCCGGAGTTCTCGCGCCCCGAGGTCGCCCAGATCTTGATCGAGGCCTACGAGGCCGACGCAAGCGCACGCTAAACGACCCAAAGGAATCCAAGGACTTATGGCTGACGAACAAGGCTTCACCCTCTGGTTCACCGGGCTCTCCGGAGCCGGCAAGACGACGATCTCGCACAAGCTCGAGGAGGAGCTCAAGGCCCGCAGCTCGAAGCTCGAGATCCTCGACGGCGACGTGATCCGCGAGAACCTCTCCAAGGGGCTCGGCTTCTCCAAGGAGGATCGCGACACCAACATCCGCCGCATCGCCTTCGTTGCCGACCTGCTCTCGCGTAACGGCACCCCGGTGATCACCGCCGCGATCTCGCCCTACCGCGAGATCCGCGACGAGGCCCGCGAGATGATGGGCGACCGCTTCATCGAGGCCTATGTGAGCGCCTCGGTCGAGGTCTGCGCCGAGCGCGACGTGAAGGGTCTCTACGAGAAGGCCTTCTCGGGCGAGATCAAGGAGTTCACCGGCGTCTCAGATCCCTACGAGCCGCCGCTGGATCCGGAGCTGACGCTCGACACCGAGAACGAGACCCCCGAGGAGTCGGCGGCGAAGATCATCGCCTACCTCGAGGAGCGCGAGCTGATTCCGGCCGCTCAGGCGGCAGGCGTCGGCGGCAACTCGGGTTCGCCCAGCTCGTAGGTCTTGTAGGAGCCGAAACGGGAGAAGAGCTTGTGCGAGGGCCCATGGAAGTCGGAGGAGCCCGTCGCCGCCAGATTCCTGTCGGCGCAGACGCGCAGCAGGAACTCGGTCTGCTCCTTGGTGTGAGACGGATAGAAGACCTCGACGCCGTCGAGGTCGAGGTCTGCGATCAGCGCCGCGACTTCGCCGGGGTCGTCCATGTCCCAGAACGGATGGGCGAGGACCGCGGCGCCACCGGCCTCGTGGATGAGGTCGACTGCCTCGGGCGCCTTGGGCCACTTGCGCGAGACGAAGGCCTTGCCGCCGTTGGGCACCAGCCACTCCTCGAAGAAGGCGTTCATCGTCTCCTTCGTGGCGCCGGCGGCCCTGGCGATGTGGGGTCGGCCGATCGAGTCGGCGGAGCCGGCCTCGCGGATGACGTCGTCCATGGTCAGCTCGAATCCCGCGGCCCGGAGGCTGGCGACGATCTCCTCGGCGCGCTCGCGCCGCTCGCGCTGGGCGCGCTCGCAGGCCGGCGCCATCGCCGAGGGCTCGATCCAGTAGCCGAGCATGTGCAGGTCGTCGAGCGCCTCGTGCACGCACGACATCTCCGCCGCCGGCACCAGTGCGATTCCGACCTCGCGCGCAACACTGTCGGCCTCGGCCAGCCCGTCGATCGCGTCGTGGTCGGTCAGCGCCAGCGTCGTCACCCCGGCCTTCGCCGCCGCCTCGACCACGGCGCCCGGCGCGAGCTCGCCGTCGGAGACTGTGGAATGACTTTGCAGGTCGATCACGCGCGACACCCTACGGCTAATACGGTCCACCCGGCTGGAGCCCTGGACCGACACCCCCGGACGCGAAGCGGAGGAGGTGTCGGTGTGTGAGGATTTCTGCCAAGGCGGATTACGCGGTGAGAGCCGCGGTCGAGCTGGCCTCTGCCGGCGACGAACCGGTCAAGGGCGAGAAGCTCGCCGAGTCGCAGCAGATCCCGCTCCAGTTTCTAGAGCACATCCTGCTCGAGCTCAAGCACGCCCGCATCGTCCGCGCCCGCCGCGGCGCCCGCGGCGGCTACTGGCTCGCCAAGGCCGCGGAGGAGATCACCCTCGCCGACGTGATCCGCGCGGTCGAGGGCCCGCTGGCGAACATCCAGGACCTCGCCCCCGAGCAGACCGAGTACCCCGGCAACGCAGCGCCCCTGCGCGACGTCTGGATCGCGGTCCGCGCCAGCCTCCGCCGTGTCCTCGAGCAGGTCACCCTCGCCGACCTCCGCGACGGCAACCTGCCGGATGAGATCGGCGAGCTGATCGCCGACGAAGGCGCCTGGCTCGCCCGTTAGGACCGAGCCGGGCCTAAAGTCAACCTTTCCTACTTCCCTACAGGGAAAGTGAGGATTCCCGACGGATTCAGTCGGGTATCATCCCGCGGCCTTTTAAGAGATGTTCGGTCAACAAAGGCGCAAACCTCATGGACCCCGCAATCATCGTCTTCGGCTTCGGCGTCGGCTTCCTCGTCGGTCTCACCGGCATGGGGGGCGGCTCGCTGATGACCCCATTGCTGATTCTCGTCTTCGGGATCAAGCCGGTGACCGCGATCGGCACCGACATCTTCTATGCGGCGATCACGAAGATGGTCGGCGCCTGGCGCCACCTGAAGCTGAAGACGGTGAAGCTCGACCTCGTCCTCTGGATGGCGCTCGGCAGCGTCCCCTCGGCGATCGCCGGCGTCTGGCTGGTCGAGGTGCTCCAGAGCAGGTACGGCGAGGATCTCGACAAGGACATCTTCGCGATCCTCGCTGCGGCGCTGCTCGTGGTCGGCGTCGCGACCCTCGTCCGCGGCTTCTTCCTGATGGACAAGATCTCCGAGCGCGACGACTTCGTGATGATGCGCCGCCACAAGGTCGCCGCGGTCGCCATCGGCGCCTCGACCGGATTCGTCATCGGCATCAGCTCTGCGGGGTCGGGCACGCTGATCGGCGTGATGCTGATCGCCCTCTATCGGCTCAGCCCCCGCCGCGTGGTCGGCACCGACATCGTCCACGCCGCGATTCTTCTTTCCGCCGCGGGGGTGGCCCACATGGTCGGCGGCAACGTCGACTACGGGCTTGCGGCCAACATCCTGGCCGGCTCGATACCCGGGATCTGGGTTGGCAGCAACCTCTCGGTCCGGTTCCCCCAGGGAGTTCTGCGAACCGTGCTCGGGGTGGTGCTGGTCGCCGCCGGGGTCACGATCATGAACAAGGCGAACGGCGAGATCGTGCCGTACGCGCTCGTAGTCGCCGCGGTCATGATCGTGGGGCTGTTCGCCGCCCAGATCTACCTGCCGCGCCGCGTCTCGCCCGGTTTCCTCGCGGCTCAGGCGGAGCCCAAACCGGCCGACCGTTCAGCGTGAACGGCTGAAATACTGCCGATCCTCATGTTCGAGAAAGTCCTCGTCGCCAACCGCGGCGAGATAGCGATCCGCGTCATCCGCACCCTTCGCGAGATGGGCATCTCCTCGGTTGCCGTCTACTCGGAGGCCGACCGCGGGGCCCTGCACGTGAAGGCCGCCGACGAGGCGTTCCTGCTGGGCCCGCCGGTGCCCGCCGAGAGCTATCTCAAGATCGAGAAGATCCTCGAGGTCGCCAAGGAGGCCGGCGCCGAGGCGATCCACCCCGGCTACGGCTTCCTCGCCGAGAACGCGGCGTTTGCGACCGCGATCGACAAGGCCGGCCTGACCTGGATCGGCCCGCCGCCGAGCGCGATCGAGGCGATGGGCTCGAAGACCAACTCGCGGCAGATCATGGAGAAGGCGGGCGTCCCGATCGTTCCGGGCGGCACCTCGCCGGTGAAGAACGTCGCCGCCGCCAAGAAGGAGGCGAAGCAGATCGGCTACCCGGTTGCCTGCAAGGCGGCCGGCGGTGGTGGCGGCAAGGGCTTCCGCGTCGCCGTCGACGAGGAGGGCCTGTCCGACGCGTTCGAGGGCGCCGCGCGGGAGGGCGAGAAGTTCTTCAGCGATCCGACCGTCTATCTCGAGCGCTATCTGGAGGATCCGCGTCACGTAGAGGTCCAGGTCCTCGCCGACTCCCATGGCAACGTGATCCACCTCGGCGAGCGTGACTGCTCGGTCCAGCGCCGTCACCAGAAGCTGATCGAGGAGGCGCCGGGCCCGCAGGTCGACGACGAGATGCGCGAGCGAATCGGCAAGATCGCGACCGAGGCCGCCCAAGCGGTCGACTACCGCGGCGCCGGCACGGTCGAGGGCATGCAGGTCGGCGACGACTACTTCTTCCTCGAGATGAACACGCGGGTCCAGGTCGAGCACTGCGTGACCGAGATGGTCACCGGCATAGACATCGTCCGCGAACAGCTCAAGATCGCCGCCGGCGAGGAGCTCTCGATCACGCAGGACGAGGTCGAGCTCCGCGGCCACGCGATCGAGTGCAGGATCAACGCCGAGGCGGCCGCCAAGAACTTCGCCCCGGCGCCGGGGTCGATCACGAGCTACAAGGAGCCCGCCGGCCCGGGAGTCCGGGTCGATTCCGGGGTTGGCCCCGGAACCGAGGTGACTCCGCTGTACGACCCGATGGTCGCCAAGCTGATCGTCTGCGACGTCGACCGCGAGACGGCGACCCGGCGAATGATCCGGGCGCTGGAGGAGTACGACGTCGGCGGCATCACCACCCTGATCGGGTTCCACAAGGCGCTGCTCGCGACCGAGCAGTGGGCCAAGGGCGAGACCTGCCGCGACCTCGTCGGCGACAAGAAGTGGCTGAAGCAGCTCGCCGCCGAAGAGACCGCGGAGAAGGCCGAGATGGCCGAGGACGGCGAGAAGGTGACCCGCGACTACTCCGTGGAGGTCGGCGGCAAGCTCTTCGATGTCAAGGTGATCGGCGAGGCCGGCGCCGGCGGGGGAGGGGCCGCGCCGACGGCAAAGCGCCCGCCCAAGCGCGAGCGCAAAGCGGGCGGCGGCTCGGCCAACACCGGCGACACCGTTTTCGCCCCGCTTCAGGGCAACGTCTGGAAGCTCCCGGTCAAGAAGGGAGACGAGGTCTCCGAGGGCGACCTCGTCTGCATCATCGAGGCGATGAAGATGGAGAACGAGATCACCGCCCACAAGGCCGGCAAGATCACCGAGCTGATGACCAAAGAGGGCGAAGCGATCAACTCCGGCGACCCGATAGCCAAGATCGAGTAGCTCCTCCTCCGCCCTGGATATGATTGCCGTGGCTGGACGTCGTCGGGCGCAATGTCGCAGCGCGGCCACGGCACGGAACGGAAATCCACAGACGGGAGCGTGAGCATGACGGGTAGTGGTCGCGGGACCGAAGGGCGGCGGCGGCGGATTGGTGTCGCGGTCGCGCTCGCGGCAGTCGCCGTGCTCGCGATCGCGGGGCCCGCATCGGCAGCGCCGGGCGTGCCTGCGCCGCCGACCGTGGTATTTGAGGAGAACTTCGAGAACGTCGACGATCCGGTCTTGGCCCAGTTCCTCAACACGTACACGGGCCCGGCGCCGCTCGCGATGACCTACACCGCCGATTCGACCTGGATCGACGCCCCCCTCTGCAACGGAACGATCGCATCGTGGAACAGCACCCCGAACGCCACCTGCGCGTCGGGAACTTTCAACTCGTTTGTGCGCCCGATCGTTCTCGGGCTTGGCGGCGGGGCGGGTGTCGGCGAGGACAACCAGGCGATGGGCGACGTCACCGCGGGCGTGGGGTCCGCGGCAACGCCCGCCGCCACCATGCAAACCGTCGGTCAGATCCCGCTTCCGTCGACCAACCGCTTCATCACCTTCTCCGTCGACGTCGGCGTCGTCAGCTGTTCGGCCCCGGACGACCCGCTGCTCCGCTGGTTCCTGCTCGATGGCCCGAGCGAGATTCCGGCTACCAATGCCGCGGTCAATCCCTGCACCGACCCCCGCGGGGCGGCGGTGGGGAGCGTGCGCGTCGGGACTTATCCGAGCGACAGCTCGATCCTCGTCTCCGCGAGCCAGATCGGGCTGAAGCTGACCAACGACCAGACCGGCGGCAGCGGCAACGACTACGCCATCGACAACGTGCGCATGCTCGATGCCTCCCCGCAGCTCGACAAGGCCTTCGGCGCCGCCCAGGCGACCGTCGGCGACCGGGTTCGCCTCACCTTCACGATCACCAACACCACCGACCTCGCCCAGAAGCCGGGGTGGTCGTTCACCGACACCCTGCCCGCGGGGATGAGCGTCGCCGCCGGCCCCAACGTCGCGACCACCTGCACCAACGGCGCGGTCAGCCCCGCCGGCCAGACGATCACCGTGGTCGGCGACCTCGACACCGGTCAGGCA
Organism: uncultured Solirubrobacterales bacterium; assembly: GCA_963696625.1. GTDB lineage: Bacteria > Actinomycetota > Thermoleophilia > Solirubrobacterales > 70-9 > JAWVFN01. The sequence continues at coordinate 2,379 of CAVOKZ010000001.1, read as the reverse complement.
TCGTGCACGGCGTCGGTCGACGTGGTGCTGACCAGGGCCGGCAACCTCTCAAACGGCGCCGCCAACGTGAAGACCACGGGTCTCAACCCGCCCGGGCCGCCGGCGACGATCACGTCCAAGAAGCCGAAGCTGAAGACCACCCAGACGATCAGCAAGCGGAAGCTGAAGCCGGGCCAGAAGACGACTCTCAGGCCGAAAGTGACCAACACCTCGAACGCGACGCTGCGCAAAGTCAAGGTCTGCCAGAAGCTTCCGCCCGGCCTCAGCTTCGCCGGCGGCAAGCCGAAGCTGAAGAAGCAGGGCGGCAAGTACTGCCACACCTTCAAGTCCCTCGATCCCGGCGAGAGCGCCAGCCTTCGGATCAAGGCCCGCGCGGCCGCCGGCTCCTGCGGGCCGCTCAACGCGCGCGCAACCGGCACCAGCTCCAACGCCGCCGGCAGCAGCGTCCGCGAGCGCCTGCAGATCAGCTGCCCGCTGGTAGCGGGCGGGGTCACGGGCTGAGGCGCGGGCCCGGCGCATGGGCGTGAGGGGCTGCCTCGCCGTCCTCACCCTCGCCGCCGCCCTTGTCCCGACTGCCCTTGCCGGGCGGGCGGAGGCGGTAAGAGGGCGAAGCGATCAACTCACGCGACCCGATAGCCAAGATCGAGTAGCTCCTCCTCCGCCCTGGATATGATTGCCGTGGCTGAACGTCGTCGGGCGCAATGTCGCAGCGGGGGCGCGGCACGGAACGGAACGGAAATCCACAGACGGGAGCCTGAACATGGCGGGTGGTGGTTGCGGGACCGAAGGGCGGCGGCGGCGGATTGGTGTCGCGCTCGCGCTCGCGGCAGTCGCCGTGCTCGCGATCGCGGGGCCTGCATCGGCAGCGCCGGGCGTGCCTGCGCCACCGACCGTGGTATTTGAGGAGAACTTCGAGAACGTCGCCGACACGACGATGGCGGAGTTCCTGACCGCCTACACCGGCCCGGCGCCGCTCGCGATGACCTACACCGCCGACCCCGCATGGGTAAGCGGACCGGCCTGCAACGGCCTCATCGGCTCCTTCAACAGCGGTGCCGGCGCCACCGGCTGCGCCGCGGGGACCTATAACACCTTCGTTCGCCCCATCTATCTGGCGCTGGGGGGCGGGGCCGGTGTCGGCGAGGACAACCAGGGCATGTCCGACGTGACTGTCAGCGGTTTTCCGGCACCATCGACTCCGGCGGCGACCCTGCAGACCGCAGCCCCGATCCCGCTTCCCTCGACCAACCGCTTCATCAACTTCTCCCTCGACGTCGGAGTCGTCACCTGCGGCGGCGCTCATCCGCTGCTGCGCTTCTTCCTCCTCGACGGCGTGACCGAGATTCCGGCGACCCAGACGGCGGTCGATCCCTGCACCGATCCGCGCGGCGCGCCGGTCGCCTCGGTGCGGGTCGGCTCGTATCCGAGCGATACCTCGATCCTCGTCTCCAGCGGCGCGATCGGGCTGAAGCTCACCAACGACCAGACCAGCGGCAGCGGCAACGACTACGCCATCGACAACGTGCGCATGCTCGATGCCTCCCCGCAGCTCGACAAGGCCTTCGGCGCCGCCCAGGCGACCGTCGGCGACCGGGTTCGCCTCACCTTCACGATCACCAACACCACCGACCTCGCCCAGAAGCCGGGGTGGTCGTTCACCGACACCCTGCCCGCGGGGATGAGCGTCGCCGCCGGCCCCAACGTCGCGACCACCTGCACCAACGGCGCGGTCAGCCCCGCCGGCCAGACGATCACCGTGGTCGGCGACCTCGACACCGGTCAGGCATCGTGCACGGCGTCGGTCGACGTGGTGCTGACCAGGGCCGGCAACCTCTCAAACGGCGCCGCCAACGTGAAGACCACGGGTCTCAACCCGCCCGGGCCGCCGGCGACGATCACGTCCAAGAAGCCGAAGCTGAAGACCACCCAGACGATCAGCAAGCGGAAGCTGAAGCCGGGCCAGAAGACGACTCTCAGGCCGAAAGTGACCAACACCTCGAACGCGACGCTGCGCAAAGTCAAGGTCTGCCAGAAGCTTCCGCCCGGCCTCAGCTTCGCCGGCGGCAAGCCGAAGCTGAAGAAGGAAGGCGACAAGTACTGCCACACCTTCAAGTCCCTCGATCCCGGCGAGAGCGCCAGCCTTCGGATCAAGGCCCGCGCGGCCGCCGGCTCCTGCGGGCCGCTCAACGCGCGCGCAACCGGCACCAGCTCCAACGCCGCCGGCAGCAGCGTCCGCGAGCGCCTGCAGATCAGCTGCCCGCTCGTGGCCGGCGGGGTCACGGGCTGAGGCGCGGGCCCGGCGCATGGGCGTGAGGGGCTGCCTCGCCGTCCTCACCCTCGCCGCCGCCCTTGTCCCGACTGCCCTTGCCGGGCGGGCGG